>CAMTVS010000018.1:0-7261 GCA_947085235.1 uncultured Aquabacterium sp.
GGACCGCGCCGGATCAGGCCCGGCCGAGGCTCAGGGGCACGTCGGGACAGGGGGCCACGGGCTTGGGCGCATCACAGGACTTCTGCGGCGGCTGCGGGGTCACCGACCGGGCCACCTTGCGCTCAGCCGGCGCGGCGCGCTCAGGCGGCTGAGGCTCCACCAGGACGCCCAGATGCCCATAGGCCACGGCCGAAGCGTGGATCACCACGGCCGCGACGATCTCTGTGAAGGTTTGCATCGGATCTCTCCCGTCACCGATACGAGTCTGTGGCCGACTTATCGATCAGCGGAGGAAGCGGAGCAATACGGCGTCACATGAAACTTCGTTCATGTGACGCCGGCTTGGGCGAAGCGAGCCTCAGTAGCGTCGGCAGACCACGTCGCGCAGGACGCTGGTCGGGCCGGTGTAGCGCCCTTCCCCGTCGACGGCCTGTTGGGCGCGTTGGCTGGAGTCGTAATAGGCCGAGGAGCCCAGACCCTGGGAGCGGCAGAAGGCGTTGGCCGAACTGGAGCCCGCGGCGATGTCGTAGCCGTCATAGGTGGGATAGGGGAAGAAGACCGAGCGCACGCCCTCGGTGGGCCGGTACTGATTGGGGCCGCTCCAATTGCCGCCGCCCGGACGCCAGTTGCCGCCGGGAGGGGGCCGAAAGCCGCCGCCATCGTTACCACCGGCGCCGGAATAGGCCTGCAGCGAGGTGATCCGCTCGCCCATCCCCAGGGTGTTCATATTCGGGACGTCGCCGGACACATCCTGGCAGCGGCCCCCGAAGTCGGAGTTCTCGCAGATGCGCCAGCGGCCCTGGAACCGGGCGCTCATGGTCTTGTCGTTCCAGTCCCGGGGCAGGTTGGTGGCCATGCCGTAGATGGTGGTCTGACGGCCCTGGAAGTTGGGCTGGTCGAACAGGATGGCCGAGGGCTGCCGTCCGCCGCCGCCGTAGTTCTGGGCCACGGCCGAGCCGGCGGCGGCCGTCGTCACCGCCAGCACAGCGGTCAGGATCACGCGTTTCATCATACTCTACTCCCCAGTCGTCCCTCGATCGGCAACCTAGACCTTGGGCGCCCGTCGGCCAAGTCGCCCGACGCCAGATCAGGGGCGCAGGCGGAGTTCGGCCCCCTCATGGGCGAGCAGCCAGCGCTTGCGCTCCAGCCCGCCGCCATAGCCGGTCAGCGACCCATTGGCGCCGATCACCCGGTGACACGGCACAACCAGGCCCACGGGGTTGGCGCCGTTGGCCAGACCCACGGCCCGGACCGCAGATGGGGCGCCGATGTGCAGAGCCAGCCGTCCGTAGGACCAGGTTTCGCCAGCCGGGATGTCGCACAGGGCCTGCCAGACCCGATTCTGAAAGGCGGTGCCGGCTGTGGCCCAGGGGATGGCGGCCAGGGCGCCGGCTTCGCCCCCGAAATAGGCGTGGAACGGGTCCAAAAGGTCCTGGGGCGCCGGGGCGTCCCGGAGCGCCACCACGCCATAGTGGCGGCGCAGGAGCCGATCCATCCGCTCCCGATGACTGTCCCAGTCGAAGGCGCGCAGGACGCCCACGCCGTCGAACACGATCTGGGCTGCGCCCAGCGGCGTGTCGATGGGCGAGATGAACAGGGCCTCAGGCGGCGTCTTGGTCATGGGAGACCTCTATCAGGTTCAGGCGCTCGGGCTTGGGGGCGAGCCCCTCCGAGGCCCACAGGTGCAGGGCGCCATAGGCCCGCCAGGGCCTCCAGGCCTCGGCGCGCGCCAGCAGTTCGCCAGCGCTTGGGCGTATTCCGTCAGGTCCTGTCATGGCGCGCATCAGGCCGATGTCCCCATGGGGAAAGGCGTCGGGCTCGCGCATCTGGCGCAGGGCGATGTACTGGGCCGTCCATTCGCCGATCCCGGGCAGAGCCTTCAGCCTGGCCACCGCCGCCTCCAGCGACCCGCGGGGCGCGAAGAGATCGGGATCTGCCGCCGCGGCGGTCGCCAGCCCCACCAGGGCGCGGCCCCGGGCGCGGGGCATGGGCAGGGTTTCAGGATCGATCGCGGCCAGGGCCTGCGGCGTCGGAAACAGGCGGCTCAGCCCCTCCCCCGCCAGGTCCGCCGGCAGGGCCTCGCCATATTGCGCCGCCAGCCGGCCGGCCAGGGCCCGGGCGCCGGCGACCGTGATCTGCTGGCCCAGCACCGCGCGCACCGCCAGTTCGAATCCGTCCCAGGCGCCGGGCGCCCGCAGGCCGGGTCGCTGGGCCACCAGGGGCGCCAGATGTGGATCCAGCGACAGATGCGCATTCACCTGCGCCGGATCGGCCCCCAGGTCGAAGACCCGGCGCACCCGGGCGATGACCTGTGGCAAGGCCCGCAGCCGCGGAAACTGGGCGCGCACCTCCAGGGTCTCCCCGGGCCCGGACGCCACGGTGACCAGGCCTATCGTCCCATCGATCCGCAGGGCGCGGCTGTAGCGCCCGTCGCGCACCGCCTCCACGCCCGGCACCGCGCGCAGGGCCAGAAAGTCCAGGATGCCTTTCCAGTCGTAGGGGGCTCGATAGGCCAGCCGCAGGACGACCCCGCCGCCGTCCTGGGCGCTGACCTCGGGCCTCTGGCGTCGCCGCAGCGCCGCGGGCGGCCGGGCGTAAAGCTGCTGGAACGTCTCGTTGAACCGCCGCACGCTGCCGAACCCGGCCGCCAGCGCCACCTCGGCCATGGGCAGGGTGGTGTCACAGATGAGCTGCTTGGCCAGCAGCACCCGCCGGGTCTGCGCGACGGCCACCGGCGAGGCGCCCAGGTGCTGCTTGAACAGCCGGCGCAGCTGGCGGCCTCCGACGCCCAACCGATCGCCAAGGCCCTCCACGTCGCCGGTGTCCAGGGCGCCGTCCTCGATCATCGCCAGGGCGCGGGCCACAGTGTTGGAGCTGCCGCGCCAGGCGCCCAGGTCCGGCGAGGTTTCCGGCCGGCACCTCAGACACGGCCGGAACCCCGCCTCCTGGGCCGCAGGGGCCGAGGCGTAGAAGGTGACGTTACGGCGAAGCGGGGTCCGCGCCGGACAGATGGGCCGGCAGTAGATTCCCGTGCTGCGCACGCCGACAAAAATCTTCCCGTCCAGGCGGGCGTCGCGCATCGACAGGGCGCGGTAGCAGGCGTCGTCATCCAGATCCATGAGCGCCAGGATCGCGCCTGGCGGGCGCCCTGTCTCGCGGTTTTCGGACATCCAGCTTGCGGCTGCGCTGAGCCGCCTCCCGCGGACGCCGTTCAAACCGGCGAAATCTCGGTCGATTTCAACAATTGTTAGGCGCCATGCGGCAAAAGAGGAATGGCAATGGAGCTTCCGATGGACGTCGCGGCCCGCAACAATCTCGTCTTTCACGGTCGCGGCCCCGCCACCTATCTCTTCGCCCACGGCTTCGGCTGCGATCAGAACATGTGGCGCCACGTGGCCCACGCCTTCACCGGCCAGGGCGCCGTCGGCCTGTTCGACCATGTGGGCGCGGGGCTCTCGGACGCGTCTGCCTATTCGTCGGAGAAGTACGGCACGCTGCACGGCTACGCCGCCGACGTCATCGAGATCTGCGACAGCCAGAACCTCCGCGACGTGATCTTCGTCGGCCATTCGGTCAGCGCCACCATCGGGGTGCTCGCCGCCGTAGCCCGGCCCGATCTGTTCGCCGCCCTGGTGCTGGTCTGCCCCTCCCCCCGCTACGCCAACACCGACACCTATGTGGGTGGCTTCGACCCCGCCGACATTGAGGAACTGCTCGACCTGATGGACAAGAACCATCTCGACTGGTCGGCGTTGATGGCGCCGGTGGTGATCGGCGAGGCCAATGGTCCCGAGCTCCAGGACGAATGGCGCAACAGCGTGTGTCGGGCCGATCCCGAGATCGCCAAGGAATTCGCCCGCGTCACCTTCTGCTCCGACCACCGGGCCGAGTACAGGCAGGTCCGCACCCCGACTCTTCTGATCGAATGCAGCGACGACGCCCTGGCCCCGCCTGCCGTCGGCGCCTTCGTCCAGGCGGCCATCCCCGGCAGTCAGCGCACCATCCTCAACGCCAGCGGACACTGCCCGCACATGAGCGCGCCAGGCGAGGTGATCGCCGCCATCAAGGACTTCATGGCCGACCGCAACGCCCAGGCCGCCTGAGAGCTATCGCATGTCGATCCCCGCCGCGCCCCAGGGCGACCTGAGCGATCTCGCCCCCTACGGCCTCGTGCGGCTCAGCCCGTCCTTCGACATCTTGCAGGCCAACCCCTACTTCCTCGACCTGGTGGGGGCGACCCAGGCGGACATCGACGCCGGGCTGAAGCTCCATCAGTTGCTCAGCGTCGCCGGAAAGATATTCCTCCAGACCCGGCTGCAGCAGGAACTCGCCCTGGCCGGACGGCTGGAGGAGTTCGCCCTCGACATCGTTCGCCGTGATCGTGTGCGCATTCCCGTCCTGCTCAACGCCGTGCAGCGGCTGAACGAGGAGGGTCGTCCCAGCGAGATCGTCATGGCGCTGGGCGCGGCCGCCAGCAAACGCGCCTATGAGGCCGAGGTGCCCAAGGCCAGACTGGCCGCGCAGCAGGCGGTTCAGGTGAAGGCCGACTTCCTGGCCAATGTCAGCCACGAGATCCGCACGCCCCTGAACGGGGTGATCGCCGTGGCCGGGGTGCTCGGCCGCACGCCGCTCAACGCCGACCAGCGGGAGATGGTCGACCTGATCCAGTCCTCCGGCGCGATGCTGGAACGCCTGGTCTCCGATATCCTCGACCTGTCCAAGGTCCAGGCTGGCGGCCTGACCCTGGAGGCGCGGCCGTTCCAACTGTTCGAGGAATTCGGCGGCCTGATCGACATGATCCGCCTTCGCGCCCGGGAGAAGGGCCTGGACTTCCACCTGGACTGCCCGCCCGACCTGGACGGCCGCTATATGGGCGACGCCGTGCGGCTCAAGCAGGTGCTCGGCAACCTCACCGGCAACGCCATCAAGTTCACCGAACAGGGCGAGGTCCGCCTCACCGTGGCCAGGACCGCCGGCGGCCTGACCTTCGAGGTGCGCGACACCGGCATTGGCTTCGACGAAGAGATCGGCGACACCCTCTTCCAGCGGTTCCAGCAGGCCGACGCCGGCATTACGCGGCGGTTCGGCGGCACCGGCCTTGGCCTGTCGATCACCAAGTCCCTGGTCGACCTGATGGGCGGGTCGATCGCGGTGAAGTCCCAGCCCGGCCAGGGTAGCCGCTTCACCGTCACCCTCCCCCTCGAGCAGATCGAGGCGGGGCCCACGGCCCCGGAAGCCGGGACCCCGGTCTTGGAGAGCGACGCCGCAGACGCCCCCTTGCGGATCCTGCTGGTAGAGGACAACCCCACAAATCAGCGGGTGGTGCAGCTGATCCTGGCCCCATTCGATATCGCCCTCACCGTGGCCGACAACGGCGCCCTGGGCCTGGACGCCTGGCGAACGGGCGCGTTCGATCTGATCCTGATGGACATGCAGATGCCGGTGATGGACGGGCTGAGCGCCATCATCGAGATCCGCCGCCTGGAAGCCCAGTCCCCGGGACGTCCGCGGACCCCGATCGCCATGCTCAGCGCCAACGCCATGGACCACCATCGGCAGGACGCCGTGCGGGCCGGCGCAGACCTGCATCTGGCCAAGCCCATCACGCCCGAACGCCTGCTCGCCGGGATCAGCGAAGCCCTGGACCAGAGCGCCAGCGCTGAGCAGGGCGCCGTCAACGCCGCCCTGGGCTGATCGCCCCGCGCCCAGATCGGGCGCCTGCGTCATCGGACTGTGCGATTGACGCGCTATGGGACGGCGCCGCTCACCGGTCTGGCCTGGAACTTGAACTGGAGGTTGCGCCTGTTCTTGCTTTGGGCGCCGCTGTCCCTTAACTGACCGGTAAAGGGCCAGTGCGCGCGCCGAACACCAACGGCGGGCGGAATTACTTTGTACGTCGCAGCACCATTCAGGCCCAGATTCCACCCATGCAAGGTTCTAACGTCATGGACGCCCGCCAAGCCGAGGCCGCGAAATCGCGCCTCACGCCCGGCTTCGACGCCGATACGCTGACGCACCTCCAGCGCCTGGAGGCCGAAAGCATCCACATCATGCGGGAGGTGGTGGCCGAGGCCGAACGCCCGGTCATGCTCTACTCCGTCGGCAAGGACTCCGCGGTGATGCTTCACCTGGCGGCCAAGGCCTTCTACCCGTCCAAGCCGCCCTTCCCTCTGCTGCACGTGGACACGACCTGGAAGTTCCGGGCGATGTACGAGATGCGCGCGCGGATGGCCGAGACCCTGGGCTTCGAGCTGCTGGTTCACCGCAATCCCGAAGCCCTGGCCAAGGGCATCAATCCGTTCGACCACGGCTCGGCCCTGCACACCGACATGTGGAAGACCGAGGGCCTGAAGCAGGCCCTGGACAAGTACGGCTTCGACGCGGCCTTCGGCGGCGCCCGCCGGGATGAGGAAAAGTCCCGCGCCAAGGAGCGGGTCTTCTCCTTCCGCTCGGCCCAGCACCGCTGGGACCCCAAGAACCAGCGGCCTGAGCTGTGGAACCTCTACAACGCCCGCAAGGCGCAAGGGGAAAGCATGCGGGTCTTCCCGATCTCCAACTGGACCGAGCTGGACATCTGGCAGTACATCCACCTGGAGAACATCCCGATCGTGCCCCTCTACTACTCGGCCATCCGGCCGGTGGTGGAACGCGACGGTGCCCTGATCATGGTCGATGACGACCGTATGCCGCTCCGTGCAGGCGAGATCCCGATGATGAAGTCGGTCCGCTTCCGCACGCTCGGCTGCTATCCGCTCACGGGCGCCGTGGAGAGCACCGCGGCCACCCTGCCCGAAATCATCCAGGAAATGCTTCTCACCACCACGTCCGAGCGCCAGGGCCGCGTGATCGATCACGACCAGGCCGCCTCGATGGAGAAGAAGAAGCAAGAGGGCTATTTCTGATGTCCCACCAGTCCGCACTCATCGCCGAAGACATCGAGGCCTATCTCAAGGCCCACGAGCACAAGAGCCTGCTGCGCTTCCTGACCTGCGGGTCGGTGGACGACGGCAAGTCGACCCTGATCGGGCGGCTGCTCTACGACTCCAAGATGATCTTCGAAGACCAGATGGCCGCGCTCGAGGCCGACTCCAAGAAGGTCGCCACCCAAGGGGGCGAGATCGACTTCGCCCTGCTGGTGGACGGCCTGGCCGCTGAGCGTGAGCAGGGCATCACCATCGATGTCGCCTACCGCTTCTTCTCCACCGACACGCGCAAGTTCATCGTCGCCGACACGCCTGGCCACGAGCAGTACACCCGCAAC
>CAMTVS010000019.1:0-10707 GCA_947085235.1 uncultured Aquabacterium sp.
GCATTCCCGACGACCTGCGCGAGCTGATCGCCGCCCGCACCGAGAACGGGCGGGGCGAGCCGGGGGAGCACGAGCTCGAGTTCCGCATGCTCGGCGACCAGCCGCTGCCGCTCATCTCGGGCGCCGGCTGGATCATCTGATCTGACAGCTGCATCACATCGCTCACCGAGTCGACCACTGCACCCACCACACGGCCCTTGACGTTGAGCACGATCACCACCGTGAAGCTGTCCACGTCGGAGTCGCCGTCGTAGTTCACGCAGTTGAACTTCACCCGCAGGTCGACGATGGGCACGATCACGCCACGCAGGTTGACCACGCCCTTGAGGTAAGACGGGGCATTGGCGATCTTGGTGGGTTGCTCGTACGAGCGAATTTCCTGAACCTTCAGGATGTCGATGCCGTACTCTTCGGTTCCCAGGCGAAACGTGAGGTATTCACGGCCGGCTGGCACATGTCGCACCTGACGGTTGCCATTGGCCCGCAATGCCATGCCCAATCCGCTGCTGGCAGGCGCCGGCGAGGTGGTGTTGGCGGGGGCTGCTTGCAAGGTTTCCATGTGAGTCCTCTGTCATTCCGTCATGCGCCATCGGGGCACACACCGTGCCGCTCGCGAGCGGCGTACCGGGGATATCGGAAGACTCTGCGGAAAACTGTAGGCTTGGGCCTCAAAAGAACGCCGATCTGGCGCTCAGCGGAGCCATCACGGGCTCAAAGCGGCCGTCGCAGGGCTCGAAACCGTCGTGAAGAACTGGTCGGCCTCGCGCAGCACGTGGGCGCGCACCGTTTCCTGATCTATATCGGTGGCTGGTAAGCCGCGCAAGGTGCGCTGGATGAAGGCCAGGACGTCTTCGCGGAAGTGCATGGTTCGTTCAGCGGCGTCGATTTCAAGCAGCAGGCCCACACGGGTGTCCGGGAACAGCCGTCTGTGCAGTTCTCGCCGAATCTCGAAATGCACGTTGATGTGAGCGGGGGGGACATCACCAGCGATCATCACCTTCAGCCTGCTCGGATCCACCAACTGCCCTGGCAGGATGACGGACTTTGCCGTGATGCCGACATACTCCCGCATCGCCGCCAGCGACCGATTGTCTCGGGTGGGAATCGGTGTCACGGGCTCAAGACCGCCCGCCTCCAGGGCCAGCGCGACGAACTCGGAGCAGTACAACTCCTTCTGGTTGTCCAGATTGAAGTAGTGATCAAAAGGCGTACGGGACTCGTGGTGCTTTCGGATGAAGGCCATCATCCTGTCCACATTGACCTCACCCGGGGGGGAGAACAAACCGGCAAACCGTTCGGAGTGCACGTGGTACTTCAGGAACTCGGCCAGCGGCCAGCGACGCACGTATCCATCACCAAACTTCGCTGGCGACACACCGGGCAGGAAGAACATGTCCCCGTTGACGTCGTAGACCACCGGCCCTTCGGGCTCGATCACCACGATGCCCAGATGCACCCAGGGTTTGAATTCGCTGGCAAACAGGGTGTGCAGCATCGCGACCCCGGCCGTGTCATCCACCGCGATGATCTGACCACTGGCCAGAGGTAGCTCGGACAGCTTCGGGAGCACGAAGGCTGCGGCCTCGGGCGTGGCTGCCGGCGGCAGCGGCATCTTCAGACGCGACCCGTAGGGATTGGCCTCTCCCGGGGCAGGTGGTGCAAACTCGGCGTCCACACTGGCCGGCAGGATGGAGCAACCGGTGGCGGCCACACAGAGCAGCGCCCCGGCGCACAGCCGGAGGAACCGCTGTGCAAGCCGGGTCACCGCAGAGCGATGGCGTTCGTCAAACCAAGACATCATCAGGCTCCATCGGATGGTCGGTCTTCAATCTGAAGCAGCCTCACATTGTCCGATGGGGCCCGTCGTGCTTAGACGTTGAAAAGGAAGTTCAATACATCGCCATCCTTGACGATGTACTCCTTGCCTTCAGCGCGCATCTTGCCGGCGTCTTTCGCGCCTTGCTCGCCCTTGTACTGGATGTAATCGTCAAAGGCGATGGTTTGGGCGCGGATGAAGCCCTTTTCGAAGTCGGTGTGGATCACGCCGGCGGCTTGCGGCGCCGAGGCGCCAATCGGCACCGTCCAGGCGCGCACTTCCTTCACGCCTGCCGTGAAGTAGGTTTGCAGACCCAGCAGCTTGAAGCCCGCGCGAATCAGGCGGTTCAGGCCGGGCTCGCTTTGGCCCATTTCGGCCAAGAACATGGCCCGGTCATCATCGTCCATCTCGGCCAGTTCGGCTTCCGTCTTGGCACAAATGGCCACCACTTCGCCCTTCTGGGCGGCGGCGTACTCGCGCAGGCGGTCCAGGAAGGGGTTGTTCTCGAAGCCGGTTTCCGACACGTTGCCCACGAACATGGCGGGCTTGGCCGTGATCAGGCACAGCGGCTTGAGGATGGCCAGCTCTTCCTTGCTGAAGTCGATGGTGCGCACGGGCTTGGCTTCGTCCAGCGCGGCCTGGCACTTCTCCAGTACCTTGACCAGGGCGGCGGCATCCTTGTCACCTGAGCGGGCGGTCTTCTGATAGCGGTGCAGGCTTTTCTCCACGGTGCCCAGGTCGGCCAGGCACAGCTCTGTCTGGATGACCTCGATGTCGGCGATCGGGTCGACCTTGCCGGCCACGTGGATCACGTTGTCGTCTTCAAAGCAACGCACCACGTTGACGATGGCGTCGGTCTCGCGGATGTGGGAGAGGAACTGGTTGCCCAGGCCTTCGCCCTTGGAGGCGCCCGCCACCAGGCCTGCGATGTCCACGAACTCGACGATGGCCGGCACGATGCGCTCGGGGTTGACCACCTCGGCCAGCTGTTGCAGGCGGGGATCAGGCACTTCGACCACGCCCACATTGGGCTCGATGGTGCAGAAGGGGTAGTTCTCAGCCGCAATGCCGGCCTTGGTCAGCGCGTTGAAGAGGGTGGACTTGCCGACGTTGGGCAGACCCACGATGCCGCATTTGAGGCTCATGGATGTTCCTGAAGAGGTGTTGCACAGGGCGCGCCCGACTCAGCCAAGCGCGAAACGCCGGATTTTACGTGGTCGCTGCACCAATCCGTATTAGATTCGGGGCTGTTGGAATAGACGGGCACGAACCACAGGCCCATTTTGGACATGTCGGCAAGACGATACGAGGTGTGTGTCAGCGGCTCGGGCGCGGTGGCGATGAGCCTGTCGCTGGCCTTGTCGGCCCAGGGCTGGCGCGTGGCCTGGGCACGGCCGGAGGCGGCCGCCACCATGCCGCGCCACGATGTGCGCACGTACGCCCTCAATGCCCGTGCCATCCAGTTGCTGGAGCGCTTGCGCGTCTGGCCTGAGCTTCAGGCTCACGCCACCCCGGTGTGGGACATGGTCATCCGGGGCGATGATGGTGGCCAGTTGGCGTTCTCGGCGTGGCAGCAGCAGGTGCGCGAGCTGACCTGGATTGTGGACGCCGGCGCCCTGGAGCGACTGCTGGCCCAGGCCCTGCGTTATGCGCCCGGCGTGGAGGCCGTTGCCCCGGTGGTGGGGCTGGATGATTGTCCGGCTGCCTTGCTGGCGGTGTGCGAAGGCAAACACTCGGGCACCCGCGAGGCCCTGGGCGTGCGGTTTGACCGGCAGGACTACGGCCACATGGGGGTGGCTGCGCGTTTGAACAGCAGCGTGCCGCACCATGGCGTGGCGCGCCAGTGGTTCCGCTCGCCCGATGTGCTGGCCTTGTTGCCCTTTCACGACCCGGTGCCGGGGAGCAGCTACGGCCTGGTCTGGTCGGTGCCCACCGAGCGCGCGCAGGCCTTGATGGCCATGGCGCCCGACGAGTTCCAGCGCGAACTGCACAACGCTGTGTTGCTGAGCGACCCGCAGGCGCCTGCGCTGGTGGGCGAGCTGTCGCTGGCCTCCGAGCGGGCTGCCTGGCCGCTGGCCCTGGCCCAGGCTGAGCGCTGGTGTGGCCCCGGCTGGGTGCTGTTGGGTGATGCCGCTCACCAGGTGCACCCCTTGGCCGGCCAGGGCTTGAACTTGGGGCTGGCCGATGTCGATGCCCTCGTGGATGCTTTGGGCGAGGCCCGTCAACAGACCCCCTGGCGTTCGCCAGGCGATGAACGCACCCTGCAGCGCTTTGTGCGCCGCCGCCTGTGGCCCACACGGGCCATGTCTGGCCTGACGGACGGATTGCTGCACCTGTTTGCCGACCCCCGCAGTCCCGTGCGCGACTTGCGCAACACCGGCATGCGCCTGGTTCAGCAAGCCGGCCCCTTGAAGCGCTGGCTGGTGGGGCAGGCCCTCGACGCCTGAGCCCGTGACCCCTTTTCACACGAAGGATCTTGACCCATGCATTGGATGACATCTGTGGCCGTGAGATCGTTGGCACGCCGTTGGTGGCGCACCGCCGTGATGGGCGCTGCGACTTGCGCGGTCAGCCTGGGCGCGGTGGCCCAGACCGAGTTGCCGGCGGCCCAAGTGCAAGCCCTGGCCAGCAAGCTGTCTCAGCGTCTGCAAGACCTGCCCCCCATCCAGTCGGCCCGCACCACGCCTTGGGCGGGCCTGATCGAGCTTCGCGCGGGTGACAACATCTTCTACACCGATGCCAATGGTGACCACCTCATCGTGGGGCAGTTGATCGACACCCGCAACCAGCGCAACCTGACCGAAGAGCGGCTGGAAGACATCAACCGCATCGAGTTTGCCAACCTGCCGCTGCGGGATGCGGTGGTCTGGAAGCAGGGAACGGGCACACGCAAGGTGGCGGTGTTTTCTGACCCGAACTGTGGCTATTGCAAGCGTCTGGAGCGCGAGTTTCAGTCCATGAAGGACATCACCGTCTACACCTTCATGGTGCCCCTGCTGGGGCCAGATTCCCGCGCCAAATCCGAAGCGATCTGGTGCATGAAAGACCGCACCGAGGCGTGGTTGGGCTGGATGCTGCGCGGTGTTCAGCCGCAGCGCCCACTGGGACAATGCGTCACACCGCTGGATCGCAACGCGGCGCTGTCGCAGCGGCTGCGGGTGCGCGGTACCCCGGCCATTTTCTTTGAAGACGGTACCCGTTTGCCTGGCTACGCGGCAGCGGCCCAGATCGAGCAACGGCTGGATCGTGCGCGCTCGGCACCTCGCGCCTCACGCTGAAACGACGCGCCCATTGCGGGCTTGGCTCCAGGGTCAGGCCCGTCAGGGCGGCAGCAAGGCCTCTTCCCGACGGGGGCTGGCTGGCGGTGCTGTCATCTGTTGCGGCATGCTGGACAGGGTCAGCTGCATGTGACTGGTTTCGGTGGCGCTGCGCACCATGATCTTCACGGGCAGGTACTGCAAGCTGGGCGCAAACCACATTTCGGCCGGGGCGCTGCCCTTGTCCTTCAGCAGGCGCTGCGGCTTGACGCGCACCGCCTCAATGGGGCCCACGGCGGTGTTGATCTCTTCCAGTCCCTCCACCTCGAAGCGCATCAGCTCCACCCGGCGGGTGGTCACCACGGGCAGCTCCATGACCGTGCCGGGTTGGGCACGTTCCGGCATGATGATGAACTGGTAGGCAATCTGAATCAGCAGGCTGGCCGGGTCCTGCATGGCGGTGGGCCGGGGCAGCTCTTGCCCATCGTAGAGGCGAACGGTGTCGGCGCTGAAGTCACTGTGGCGCAAACGGGTGCCCCGGATGAATAGCCGGTCTTCGTGCTCGTGGCGGGCAGGCACCAGCCCAGCAGCCTTGATCACGCCTTCGCTGCTGAGGCGCCACGAGCCAATCGGGGCGAAGCTGGGGCCCACACTGGCATCAATGTGCACCTGGTAGCGGCGATCTTTGCGCAACCACTCCACCGTGGCCTGGCCATGCACCGGGCCCCGAAAGTGGCCCTCCAGCTTGTAGCTCACGCGGGTGGCCAGGGGCCATTCAAAGGTTTCACCGGTGTCGGTTTCGGCCTCGGCAGTGGGCGGCACCACGCCCAGGGCCACATCCTCGGTGGTCGAGGCACTGGCCAAGGCGGGCGCCTCTGTCAAGGTGTCTTCAGGCACGCTGGCTGCCGATGCGACCGACTCTGGCACGTCGGGCTCGGTGTTGGTGGGCGTTTCATCCACCGCTGAAGCGGCGGAGGCCGCTGGCATCACGGCAGCGGCGTCCCCAGCGGCTGGGGGCGGTACCGCCACCGGTGCCCGAGGACTGGGTGAGGGTGGTGGGGGCGGAGGCGAGGCCGCCACGGGCGGGGCGCTGAAGCGCAACTCTGCCTGGTAGCTGGCTTGCAGCCGGTCCATGCCCACCTCGGTGGCCGGACGGTGGGTCTGTTGGGCCACCCAGCCGGCCAGCAGCACGTGCGCGCCCGTGATCATGGCCACCAGGGTGGCCACCACCATCCATCGTCGTTGGCGCGCGGGCAGGCTCATCGGTGCTCTGGCCGTCAGTGGCGCAGCCAGGCTCGGCGTGCCTCGGCCACGGTGGGCGCCAGGTCGTTACCGGGGCTGGGCTCCAGGTTCACCAGTGCGGCCTCAGGCCCTTCAACGCGGGCCAGAGGCAAGCGCACCACACGACCATCTCGGCTCACCAGCACGGTCTGCGCGCGCTGACCGTCATGCCATTGGCTCAGGTCGTCACTGCGGCGCACACGCCAGTCGTCCAGCGCCAACAGTTCGTCGCCTGCGCTCAGCCCCGTGCGTTCAGCCAGGCTGTCCCGCATCACGGCCGCCACCTTCAGCTGGCCGTTCTGCTCTGTCAGGCGCAACCCCCAGCGCTGGGCCAAGGGCGCAGTCAGGGCCTTCCAGTGCACGCCCAGGGCGGCCAGGCCTTCCCGCAGGGGCAACTCCGCCGTGCTGTTCGTCCAGCACTCCAGCAGCTCGGGCCACCCCGCGGCGCCTCGGGCCGTGTGGCTGGACGCCTCCAGTGCGTGTCGGGCCCAGGGGGGCACCGCATGGCCCCCGGCTTCGTCACTCAGGGCCTGGGCCACATCGACTGTGGTGATGGGGCGCTGCAATCGCCACAGCCGCGCCATCACGCCGTCCAGCGTGGGGGTGGGTTGCTCGGCCGGGGCTGAACTGCGCAAGGCCAGGTCCAGGCACAGGGCCACCAGCGAGCCCTTGGTGTAGTAGTTCACCGTGGCGTTGGCCGTGTTCTCGTCCGGGCGGTAGTAGCGCGTCCAGGCATCAAAGCTGGCCTGTGCCACGCTGTATTGGTGACGTCCCGGCGTGGCCAGCACCTGGTTGATGGTTTTGCCCAGCAGCTTCAGGTAAGTGGCCCCGTTGATGAGCCCGGTGCGCAACAAAAACTGGTCGTCGTAGTAGGACGTGAAGCCCTCGAAGAACCACAGCATGCGGGTGTGGTTCTCCTGGTCGTACTGGTAGGGCGCAAACTCCACCGGCTTGAGCCGCTTGACGTTCCAGGTGTGGAAGTACTCGTGGCTGATCAGCCCCAGCAAGGTCGTGTAGGCGTCCTGGTTGACCGTGCGACCCTGCCGCGGCAAGTCCTTGCGGCTGCAGATCAGGGCTGTGCTTTGACGATGCTCCAGGCCGCCGTAGCCGTCATCCACCGCGTTGAGCATGAACACGTAGCGCTCAAACCCGGGCTTGCGGCGGCCATGCCAGAACTGGATCTGGGCGTCGCAAATGCGGCGCGTGTCATCCAGCAGTTTCTGGCCATCGAAGTCGGCCGGTGCGCCCGCCACCACGAAGCTGTGCGACACGCCCCGTGCGGTGAACTCGCCGTGCCAGAAGTCGCCCAGCTCCAACGGGTGGTCCACCAGTTCGTCGTAGTTCGGGGCTTCATAGATGCCCCAGCCTCGTGGGTTCACCTTCACGGGGCTCAGCGCCGTGGCCACCTTCCAGCCTTTGGGGCCGCTGGTCAGTCGCACCCGATGGGGGGTGTCTTCCTGGCCGTCCACCTTCAAAAACACGCTGGTGCCGTTGAAGAAGCCGCGCTGGCTGTCCAGAAAAGCGGCCCGCACCGAGGTGTCAAAGGCGTACACCTCATAGTGCAGCTCCAGCGGTTGACCGGCCCGGCAATCCACCTGCCAATGGGCCTTGTCCAGCGCTGTCACCGCCACGGCTTGCCCACCCTGCGTGGCCTGGATGGGTGAGAGGTGCCGCGCAAATTCACGCACCAGGTAGCTGCCCGGAATCCACACAGGCAGGCTCAGCACCTGCTGGGCCTGGGGCCGGGGAATGCGAAGCCGAACCCCGAAGCGGTGGCCATGGGTGGAGGCGATGGACAGTTGGTACTCGATGCATGCGGGCATGCAAGATCTCCGTGAGGGGGCGTGAGGCGGGCGGGGCAGGGCGCTGAGGGCGCGGGTCAGCCCAAGGTGGACACAGGGCTCAGAGCTGCGCTGCCCCCAGGAAGCAGCTGAAGCTGGCCACCAGCGACAGCCTGAAGCGCAGCGTCAACCACGCTGAGGCGCCCAGCAGGGGGTACAGGCGCCGGTCGCTCAGGTAGCACAGCACCAGCAACACACCCAGCACGACCAGCCCGGCGTGGGGCGGCATCAGCACCGCCACCCAGGCCGCCAGCGAATACGCGATGCCTGACCAGAGCGCTTGGTTCACCACGGTCTCGGCCTCCGGGCTGCCGCGACCCATGCGCATGGCCAAGCCCCAGGGTAGCCCGCCCAGAAAAGACACGATCAGAGCGGCATAGCTGCTCAGTGCCTGCACCACGAAGTGAAAGGGCTCGGGCTCCAGCCGGTCAGACAGCAGCCACAACAGGACGGCGCCACCCAGGAAGGGCAGCAGGCCGGCGTAGCCCAGGCGCAGGGCCAGGGGGCTGGGTGGGACGGCATGGGACAGGGATGAATCAGACATGTGACAAGCAGGAATCAGGGCAGGAAAACGCCCACCCACGCATTGTGCGCACAAAGCGCTGCTTTGGACGCTGGATCGGGCGCGTCACCCTCGGGCCAGCCAGGCAAACACCGCCGGAATGTGGGTGGGCAGGTTGGTGGTGGCTTGCCGCCAGCGGGCGACGGTGTCGGTGCGGCTCCAGCCATCCGGCAGGGTCAGGCCACAGCTCACGCTGAGCAGGGTGTCAGGCTGCAGGGTGTCCAGCAGCGCCTGCCACAGGGCCGGGTTGCGGTAGGGCGTCTCGATGGCCAACTGGGTTTGCTGCTGCTTGCGCGACCATTGCTCCAGCTCGCGAATCTTTTGCTGCCGCTCGCCTTGGTCCACTGGCAGGTAGCCCACGAAGGCAAAACTCTGCCCCTGCAGTCCGCTGGCCGCCAGGGCCAACATCAACGAACTGGGGCCTGCCAAGGCCAGCACCGGGATGCCCAGGCGGTGGGCCGCCAGCACGACGGCCGCGCCGGGGTCGGCCACGGCCGGCAGCCCGGCTTCCGAGATCAGGCCCACGTCATGCCCTTCCAGGGCCGGGTTCAGCAGCTGGCGTACGACAGCGTCGGCTTGCCCGCTGGCGGCACCCGGCCGGCCGCGCTCGGGGCGACCCTTGTCGGGGCGGGGCAGCACCTGGATCAGGTGCTCCTGCACGGGCCGTTGCAAGGGCCTGACGGCCTCGACCCGCTTGATGAACGCACGGGTGGTTTTGGCATTCTCGGCAATCCAGTGGGTGAGCTGCGAGGCGGCGTCCAGCACGCTGTGGGGCAGCACCTCGCGCACGTCGGGCCAAGGGGTGCCATCGGGGATGCAGCCCAAGTCCAGGGTGTTGGGAATCAGCAGCAGGCGGCCCCGGGGCGCCGGTGGCGTGTGGTCAGTCATGGCGCAGTTGGGCAAGGATGTCGAGGCCTGCGTCGCGCAGCAGGCGGTTGGTCAGGATCAGGGGCAAGCCCACCAGCGAGGTCGGATCGCGCGATTCGATCGCGTCCAGCAAGGCAATCCCCAGGGTTTCGCACTTGGCGCTGCCGGCGCAGTCGTAGGGCTGCTCCAGGCGCAGATAGGTGTCGATGTCGGCGTCGTCCAGCATGCGCATCTGCACCGTCACCGTGTCCAGAGCCACGGCCAGATGCTGGGTGCGCGGGCGCCACACGCACACGGCGGTGTGAAACGCCACCCGCTGCCCGCGCATGGCTCGCCACTGCGCCACGGCACGCTCGTGGGTGCCCGGCTTGCCCAAGGGGGTACCGTTCAGGTCGGCCACCTGATCAGAGCCAATCACCAGCACGTCATCATCCGGTTCCAGGGCGGTGGTGATCGCCTTGGCTTTCAGTTCCGCCAGGCGCAGGGCCAGATCAGCCGGGGCCTCAGCGGGCTGCGGGGTTTCATCCACGTGGGGGGCGGCCACCTCGAAGGGGTAACGCAGCCGTGCCAGCAACTCGCGCCGGTAGGGCGAGGTGGAGGCCAGGATCAGGCGCGGACCAGGGTAGGCGCGGGGGGCGGGGCTGGGGTGCATGGGCGTGATTGTCGCCAATGGCCGCCACCTTGGTGCACTGGCTCTACACTTCGGGCATGAAACAGCGTGTGTTCCTGCCCCGCAAAATGGATGTTGGGGCCTTCATCGAGTCGGGCGAGCCCCTGTCGGGCCACACCCCGGTGGCCGAGTTGTCGCGCCTGTGCGCCAGCCTCATCGAGGGCGTGCCGCCCGAGCAGGTGTCGCCCGTCACCTGGCAGGCCCAGGGCGAGACCGTGCCACAGCGCGTCGGAGCACCCCAGACCTGGCTGCGCATCCAGGCCCAGGCCACCTTGCCCTATGAATGCCAACGCTGCCTGCACCCGGTGATGCTGGACGTGGTGGTGGATCAGCGCATCCGTTTCGTGGCCGATGAAACGACCGCAGCGTCTCTGGACGCTGAATCCGACGACGATGTGCTGGCCCTGTCGCGC
>CAMTVS010000020.1:0-79962 GCA_947085235.1 uncultured Aquabacterium sp.
CAGGGTGAGCTCGTAGAGGGTGCGCAGATCCGGTTCGTCGTCAATGACGAGCAGTTTGTGACTGGTCTGGCTCATGGGGCGCTGGAGGCGGTGGGGCTGATGGGCGCCACGGGCAGGATCATGAAAAACTCGTTGCGGTGGCGCACCGAGGCGGGGTGCTGTCGGTAGTCGATGCTGGCGCCATGGCGTTCGCACAGCTCGCGGCAAATATACAGGCCCAGACCCGTGCCGCGACTGCTGGTCGAGAAGAAGGGCTCGAACAGTGCGCGCTCGTGGTCGGCGGTGATGGGCTCACCATCGCTGGAGATGGAGATCATCAGTTGGGCCTGGCCGGCATGTCCGCTCAGGTGCCGCAGGCTGACCAGCACCGCACCGGGCTGGCCACTCTGGTAGCGCAGGGCGTTGTCCAGCAGGTTGGTCAGCACCCGGTGCAGGTGCTCGGGCTCGAAGCGGCAGCGCAACGGCGCATGGCGGGCGGTGTTGCCGGTGTCCACTTCCAGCACGCTGTCGGTGCCGATGCCGAGCGCGTGGATGCCGCGCCACTCATTGCAGATGGCCACGGTCTGTTCCACGATGTCGATCAGCGGGGCAGGAGGGCGCACACCGGGCGCCACGGCCAGGATGTCATTGACGATGTGCTTGAGGCGGCCCACGTTGTCGCTGATCATCTGGGTCAGGCGGCGTTGCGTGGGCGATAGTGGGTCTTCTTCGAGCAGGGCATTGGCCTGGGCGATGGCGGCCAGCGGGTTGCGAATTTCATGCGCAATGCCGGCAGACATCCGCCCCATCGCGGCCAGCTTGGCCTGACGTTCACGGGCTCGCACCGCACGCAGGTCTTCCAGCAAGACCACGCACATGTCTTCCACCTGGCGGGGTGATTGCTCACGGGTGAAACGCAGACGCACGCGCAGATCGCGCGTGCTGTGGTCGTCAAAGCGCAGGGTGAGCTCCACCCCGGTGTCCGTCCAGTGGCGCTGGTGATGTCCTTGCCCGATGGCCCGAGCCAAGGGGGACCAGGCGGGCACGCCGTGCAGCCGGAAGGGCGCCGGTGGCGTCAGGCCCTGGGCCGACAGCAGTCGGCGGGCGGCGGGGTTGGCGGTGCGCACGCGGCCTTGGCGGTCCACCACCATGACGCCCTCACTCATTTCTTCAATGACCAGACGGTTCAGGCGGGCCTGCTGTCGGGCCAGCTCCAGGCTGCCGCGGGCGCTGCGTTCTTCGCGCGCCAGGCGCGAGGCCAGCTCCGAGGCCAGCATGCAGATCAGGAACAGGCCGAAGCTCGTGGCCCCGGCTTGCACCAACAGGGTGGCAATCTGTCCGCCCGTCTGTCCTTGAACCCAGGCAGCGGTCAGCATGGTGATGGTGGCCGTGGCCGCCACACCCAGGGCCATCACCCGGGGCATGAGCACGGCGGCCATCAGGACAGGCAGCACCAGCAGCGCCTGTGAATTGAGGTTGGGGCCCGTCAGGTGGTGCAAGAGCGCAAACGCGCTGATGTCCACCCCCACCGTCGACAGAGCCTGGGCCGTGCTCAAGCCGCCACCATCCCGCCCTCGGGGCTCGCGCAGGCCTGGCCACCACCAAGCCAGCACCGTCATGACCGTGTAGCCGCCAGTGATCATCAACAGCCAGCCGGGAGGGTCGTTGCCCAGCAGCATCGCCATGGCCGTCAAGGCCATCAAGGCGACGGCCACGGCCACCCGGGCGCTGACAAAGGCCCGGTGCACGCGCTGAAAAGAGGGCCATTGCGGACTGGTGGCGTTGGCCGGGTTGCTGGTCCCGGCAGGCGATTCGGGCGGCTGGATGCTGGCGGGCCATACCGTGGCGGCGGTCTCATCCAGCGAGCCAAACCACGAGCCCTGATCCGCCGGGGCCGGGCGGGACGCTCGCTCAGCCATGGTCACGCGGGCCCAGATCCCGGTGATCTGCCGTGCAGTAGTGCCGGCCGTCGACGGCCTTCACGGCTTCGCCCTCGGGCAGGTGCAGGCCGCAGTGGGCGCATCGAACCATGCTTTCAGGGGCGGTGGGCATGCTGGTGGCGTTCCCCGACTGGGGTGCCGAGCCCTGATGGGGCTGGCTGGGGGTGTCGGTGGGTCGGTCGGGGCGCCACAGCTTGCGCACGGCGGGCGAGTACCACAGCCACAGTCCCAGCAGGGCCAGCAGCACAAACTTGAGGATGGCCGCCATGTCAGCCTCCGCTGCTGCGGCTGAGCAGCACTTCCAGCACGAACCGTGAGCCGACATAGGCCAGCAGCAGCAAGCCAGAGCCCGCCATCAACCATCGGATGGCTTGGCGGCCGCGCCAGCCAAAGCGCAAGCGCCCGATCAGCAAGGTGGCGAACACCCCCCACGACAGCACCGAGAAGACGGTTTTGTGATCCCAGCGCCAGGGCTGGGCGAACAGGGCGCCCAGCACCAGGGTCAGGCTGAGCATGATGAAGCCAGCCCCCACGAACTTCATGGTGAGGGATTCCAGTTGTAGCAGGGGCATGCCCAGGGCACGCGGGGCCACCGGCATGGCGGGCGCCAGGCCCGAGCCTGGACTGACGGGCTGGCGCTGCCGTTGGCGCAGTTGACGCTCGGCCCGGCGCAGGAACACCGCGTGGAGCAGGGCCGCTCCGATCAGGCCATAAGCCGCCAGCCCTGTGAGCCAGTGCAGCGGCGCCCAGGCCGAGGTGAGGTCTTTTTGGGGTTGCCCGGGGAACAACCAGGCCACTGCCACGGCCAACAAGGTCATCAAGGCCAGGCCTCGACGGATGGAGGGCCAGCCCAGCTGACGACTTTCCAGTCCGTACACGGCCACCACGATCCACAAGGTCATGGACAAGGCCGGGGCGAATCCGAAGCGGCTGGAGGTGCCCGCCGTGGTCGGAAAGACGTCCAGCACGAGTGCGACACCCTGGGCCAGCCAGCCCAGGGTGAGGGCCAGCCAGACGCCTCGGTCGTCCTGGGGCATGGGCCGTTCGGCCCGCAGCGGCCACAGGGCGGCCACCAAATAAGCCAGGACGGCCAGACCGGCAGGCCAGCTGGTGTGTAGGGCGGGCGATAAAATCATGGCTCCAGTTTAAAAGAGCACACGCATCCATTTCATGGCATCGAATCTCACAGAACGCCTGAGTCGTCTCGTCAAGACGATGCGTGGGCAGGCCCGCATCACGGAATCCAATGTGCAGGACATGCTCCGCGAGGTGCGCATGGCCTTGCTGGAGGCCGACGTGGCCCTGCCGGTGGTGAAGGATTTCATCGCCCGAGTCAAAGACAAGGCCCTCGGGCAAGAGGTGGTGTCCTCGCTGACCCCTGGGCAGGTGCTGGTCAGCATCGTCCAGAAGGAACTCTCGGCCACGATGGGCGAAGGGGTCTCGGATCTCAACCTGGCCACCCAGCCGCCAGCCGTCATCCTGATGGCAGGTTTGCAGGGGGCGGGCAAGACCACCACCACCGCCAAGCTGGCCAAGCACCTGATCGAGCGCCGTAAGAAGAAGGTGCTGACCGTCTCGGCTGACGTCTACCGCCCTGCGGCCATCGAACAGCTCAAGACCGTCACGGCCCAGGCGGGGGGCGAATGGTTCCCCTCGGCGCCCGATCAGAAGCCGGCCGAGATTGCAGCGGCCGCGCTGGACCACGCCCGTCGTCATTACTTTGACGTGCTGCTGGTGGATACGGCGGGTCGCCTGGCCATCGATGAGGCCTTGATGGCCGAGATCAAGGCCTTGCACGCCCAGCTCAACCCGGTCGAAACCCTGTTCGTGGTGGACGCCATGCAGGGTCAGGATGCGGTCAATACCGCCAAGGCGTTCAAGGAAGCACTGCCACTGACTGGCGTGGTGCTGACCAAGCTGGATGGCGATTCGCGCGGTGGTGCGGCCCTGTCGGTGCGTCAGATCACGGGCGTGCCCATCAAGTTCGCGGGCGTGTCGGAGAAGATCGACGGCCTGGAGGTGTTCGATGCCGATCGCCATGCCGGCCGCGTGCTGGGCATGGGCGACATCGTGGCCCTGGTGGAAGAAGTGCAAAAGGGCGTCGACATGGTCGCCGCCCAGAAGCTGGCCGAGAAGGTCAAGTCGGGTGTGGAGTTCGACTTCAACGACTTTCTGATGCAGCTCAGCCAGATGAAGAAGATGGGCGGTTTGTCCACCCTGATGGACAAGCTGCCGGCCGAGATGGCTGCCAAGGCCGGTCAGGCCGACATGGACCGTGCCGAGCGCGACATGCGCCGCATGGAGGGCATCATCAACGCCATGACGGCCAAAGAGCGTCGCCAGCCCGCCCTGCTGATGGATGGCAAGAGCAAGGCCAGCCGCAAGCGCCGCATCGCCGCTGGTGCAGGCGTCCAGATTCAGGACGTGAACCGCCTGCTGAACCAGTTCAGCCAGATGCAAGACATGATGAAGAAGATGAAGGGCGGTGGGCTGTTCAAGATGATGAAACGCATGGGCGGGATGAAGGGTTTACCCGGCATGGGGCGCTGAGCCCCTCGCAACGCCTGTTCACAATTTCGTCCATCGCATTGACGGATAACCCCGATGCCCGGCCGGGCCGGGGGTGTTAGCTTCAGTGTCTCTCGTGACGGTCTGTCACACAGGCTTCAGTCTGGTGCCGTGAAGACCGAAAACGAGCCCATGGCCCGCGTGTGATGCGGGGCCGCTCTGACACCTTGAAGGCCTGACATGGACATGATCTCGATGTGGCCGTTGATCCTGGCAGCATCGCTGGGGTCGGCGGGACTGGCAGGGGCCTGGTGGTTCCAGCGCCAGCGCCATCTCGGCGCCCGTGGTGAGGGCGCGCAGCGTGACGGCCAGCGTCGTGGCCGCAAGCGTCGGCTGCGCCGCCCCGCCGCGCCCGCCCAGGACGAGCAGCTCGACACCCTGGCCGCCTGGGAGCCCGTGGCCACCCGGGTGCTCAAAACCGGCGAGCGTGAGGCCTACCACGTGCTGCGCCGGGCCTTGCCCGATCACATCATCCTGGCGCAGGTGCCGTTGGCGCGCTTTGTCAAGGTGCCGACCCGCAACTCCTATTCCGAGTGGCTGCGTCGGGTGGGTTCCCTGTGTGCCGATCTCGTGGTGTGCGACATGTCGTCCCAGGTGGTGGCCGTGGTGGAGGTGCGTCCTGGCGCCGCCGCCACCAAGGACAGCGCCTTGAAGCGTCAGCAGCGCATGGACAAGGTGCTGCAGGCCGCACGCATCCCCGTGCATGTGTGGCTCGAAGGCGCGTTGCCCGGACCGGCCGTGGCGCGCGAGGCCATCCTGGGCGCGGCCATTCAGATGTCAGGCCGCTCAGGCTACCAGGACGTGAGCCTGGCGCGGCGCGACGCTGATGCGGCGGCCATGGTGGCCTCGATGCAGGCGGCGCCGGCTCCGGCGCCCAAGCCGACCGCTGAGGTTCGCTCTCTGTACGGTCATCCCCATGGCGGGGTGGATGTCACCGAGCGTCAGGCGCTGGACTTCGACATCGACGCGTGGATTCGGTCGGAGGGTGAGGACAACGGCAGCGCCGACGATCAGGATGCCGAGCGCAAGGAGCCCCCGCCATCGACCTGGTTTGACGACCTGGACACCGACCCAGGCACCGGATTGATGGCTGGCGACCCTCCCGCAGCGGGCACGCGCGAACAAGCCCCCTTCATTGAAGACCGGCCCGCCTCACCTCGGTTGGTGGTGCCAGCGCCTCAGGCCAAGAGGGCCTGAGCGAACTCTCGGGCGTTGAAGGTCTGCAGGTCTTCCAGTTTTTCGCCCACGCCAATGAAGTACACCGGCACGGGGCGTTGCTGAGCCTTGGACCACAGGGCGATGGCGGCCAGCACACCGCCCTTGGCCGTGCCGTCGAGTTTGGTCACGATCAGGCCGGTGAGGCCCAGAGCCTCGTCAAAGGCTTTGACCTGTGACAGGGCATTCTGCCCGGTGTTGCCGTCCACCACCAGCAGTACCTCATGCGGCGCACCCGCCATGGCCTTGCCGATCACGCGCTTGATCTTGCGCAGCTCGTCCATCAGGTGCAACTGGGTGGCCAGCCGTCCGGCGGTGTCGGCGATTACCACATCACAGCCACGGGCCCGACCCGCTTGCACGGCGTCGAATGTGACGGCGGCGGGGTCGCCGCCTTCCTGGCTGACGATCTCGACGTGGTTGCGATCGGCCCAGACGGACAGTTGCTCACGGGCTGCCGCCCGGAAGGTGTCGGCCGCCGCCAGCAGCACCTTTTGATGCGCGTCGGCCAGGTGTCGGGTCAGCTTGCCGATGGTGGTGGTCTTGCCGGCACCATTCACCCCGGCCACCATCATCACGGTGGGGGTGTACTCACCCACCGACAGCGAGCGCTCCAGCGGAGACAGCAGATCGGTGATGGCCTCGATCAGCAGGGTCTTCACCTGGGCGGGGTCCGTGGCCTTGTGGTCCTTCACCCGTTGCTTCAGATCTCGCAGCAGGTGCTCGGTGGCGGCCACGCCGGCGTCGGCCATCAGCAAGGCTGATTCCAGCTCTTCATAGAGTTCGTCGTCGATCTGCGTGCCGGTGAACACCTGGGCGATGCTGGAGCCGGTCTTGCGCAGGCCCTGGCGCAGTTTGTCCAGCCACGAGCGTCGTTCAGGCGGCGGGGCCACGGGTGCGGCAGGGGCCAACGATGGCATGGCTGAGGGCGTCACTGCAGGCGTGGCTGCAGGGGCGGAGACGGATGCGGGGGCTGGCGCCGTCGACGAGGGCGGCTCCACGGCGGGGGCTTGAACCGGGGTGTGAGCCGGTGATGGTACTGCCGCCTGCTCGGGCCCCTGAGGGCTTGGGGCTGGCGCTTCTGGGGTGGACGATCCCCACCCCAGCTTTTTCTTGATGAAACTGAACATGGTGACGATTGTAGGCGCCCGGGTTTCTACAATCGGGCCTGATCATGAAGCGCCAACCTCCATCCCCCCGGTCTTCGGGCCCCGCACCTCGTCTCTCGTCGGCGCCCCAGGAGGTTCGCATCCTGGGCGGCCTCTGGAAGCGTACCCCCTTGCCAGTGCCCCTGGTGGAGGGGTTGCGCCCCACCAGCAGTCGCGTGCGCGAAACCCTGTTCAACTGGCTGGGTCAGGACCTGTCGGGCTGGCGGGTGCTGGATGCCTTCGCCGGCAGCGGCGCCTTGGGCCTGGAGGCGGCTTCGCGTGGCGCCCAGGCGGTGGTGCTGCTGGAGCGCCACCCCGCACTGGCCCGATCCCTACAAGCCACGGTGCGCAAGCTCAAGGCGGCTCAGGTGACGGTGCATGCCACCGACGCCCTGGTCTGGATGGCTCAGCCGCAGGCCCGTGAGGCCTTTGACCTGGTCTGTCTGGACCCACCGTTTGGTCAGGATTTGTTCGACGCCGCGCTGACGCGGGCCTTGCAGTGCGTGCCGGCAGGGGGCTGGGTGTACCTCGAATCCCCCGCCGCCATGTCCGCGCCACCAGGCGCCACCCTGTACCGCCAGGGGCAAGCCGGGCAAGTGCACTTTCACCTTTTTCAGCGCGAGGGTGCTGCCTGATCACGTCGCGGCTGAGGGTGCCCCGCCGTACACTGCAGCCACGGCATGCTGCCTGGCGCCTCCATGCGTTCAAGGGCCCGATGTGGCGGCCTGCCGTTTTTGGGAGAGTTCATGTCCTCGTCGCCTGTTTTGACCGCTGTCTACCCGGGCACCTTTGACCCCATGACCCTGGGGCATGCCGACCTCATGCGTCGTGCGAGCCAGCTGTGGGACCGTCTCATCCTGGCCGTGGCTGCTGGTCACCACAAGAAGACGATGTTCTCGCTGGACGAACGCCTGGACATGGCGCGCGAGCTGGCGGCCGAGTATCCCAATGTCGAGGTGGTGGCGTTCTCTGGTCTGCTGCGCGATTTCGTCGTGGCCCACCAGGGCAAGATCGTGGTGCGTGGTCTGCGCGCCGTGAGTGATTTCGAATACGAGTTTCAGATGGCGGGCATGAACCGCCAGCTCATGCCTGAGGTGGAGACCGTCTTCCTGACCCCGTCGGATCAGTTCCAGTTCGTGTCGGGCACCTTCGTGCGCGAGATCGCCATGCTGGGCGGCGATGTGTCGAAGTTTGTGGCGCCCAGCGTGCTCGACCGGCTGAAGGCCCGCGTGGCTCGTCAGGTGGCGTGAGAGGGACTGGCCATGGCCTTGAAGATCACCGCCGAGTGCATCAACTGCGACGTCTGCGAGCCCGAGTGCCCCAACCAGGCCATCTCGATGGGCGATGAGCACTACATCATCGACCCGGACAAGTGCACCGAGTGCGTGGGCCACTTCGGTGAGCCCCAATGCGTGCAGGTGTGCCCGGTCGAGTGCATCCCGGTCAACCCCGAACGGGTGGAGACCCGCGAGCAGCTGATGCAGAAGTTCTGGCGCTTGCAAAACGCCAGCCAGCCCGAGTCCTGCTGATCGCGGGTTCGGTCAGAAGGGGCAGTCAGCGCGCAGCGTGGCCCGACTCGCTGTGCTTGGATCGTTCCAGCGCTCGGAAGTGACGTGCGGGCCGCAGGACGCGGTCAGGTTCTTGTGCTTTCAGTCGGCGGCTGCGACGACGCTCTTCAGGCCGTTCGTTGCCCGCCGACACCTGCCGCACCGGGCCGTCGATGGCCGTGGCTTTCTGCCCTTGCCGCTGCCGCGCCTCCCGGCGCAGGCGCCGGTCGAAACGGGCGGCCTCTTGCTCGGCGACCGCCTTGTCCTGGGCCGCCTGCGCCCGTTGCGCCTCGGTGCGCGTGTCATCCACCTTCATGGCCTGCGCGGCCTCGCTGCAGGGCCACTGGCTGTAGGTGACCGGTTGGCCGCCCGTCCCACCACACCGATACACCGCTGACGCGGGGCTGGACCACAGCCCCAGGATCACGGATGCCGCCGCCCACGCCAGCGCGCAGGATGTCGCCCGAGCCCGGGCCTGCTGGCGGAAGGTTCCTGGGGCCAGGTGCGGTGCGTCGATGTGGGTGTGGAGGTCAGTCATGGCGGCGAGGGCTCACTGCGGGGTGTGGGGCTTGGCCGGTGGTGGTGCCAGTGGCGCGTCCGGCTGCGCGGTTTGGGGTGGCTTGGGCGGCTTGGGTCGGGCCGGCTGCGCATGCACTTTGTGGGTGGCCGCTGGCATGTCCCCTTGGAGGAATTGATCCGTGGCGTCCAAGGCCTGGCTGATGCATTTCTCGATGGCCTCGCGCTCGGCGGCCGGGGGTTTGCGCAGCACGTAGGCCGCCACCTCGGACTTGACGCCCGGGTGGCCGATGCCCAGCCGCAGGCGCCAGTAGCCCGGGTCGCCCAACTGGGCATGGATGTCGCGCAGGCCGTTGTGACCCGCGTGTCCGCCCCCCAGCTTGAGTTTGACCTGGCCGGGCAGCAGATCGAGTTCGTCATGCGCCACCAGCACCTCAGCGGGCTCGACCTTGAAGAACCGCGCCAGCGCCGACACGGACTTGCCCGACAGGTTCATGAAGGTTTGCGGCTGCAGCAGCCACACCGGCCCTTGGGGCGTGTTCGCACGGGCCACCAGCCCGTGATAGGCCCGGTCAGCTTGCAGCGTGACGCCCAGGCGACGCGCCAGCGCGTCGATGTACCAAAACCCCGCGTTGTGGCGGGTGTCGTCGTATTGGGGGCCGGGGTTGCCCAGGCCAACGAACAGGCGAATCATGATGGGAGGCGATTATCCGCAGGGGGTGGCACAAAACAAAAGCCCCGCCAAAGCGGGGCTTGACACCGCGACCCGAGCGATCGGGTCGCTGGGGCAGGAAGAAGATTACTTCTTCTTCTTGCCCTTGGCGGGTTCGGCCGTGGTCGGGGCGGCCACGATGACCTCTTCGACCGGCTCCACCACGGTGGCGATCGTGGGGTTCTTGCGACCGTGGGTCAGCACCTTGATGTGGCTGTCCAGCTTCAGGTCGTTGACGTGGATGGTCTGACCCTTCACGGCGGTCGACAGGTCCACCGTCAGGAACTCGGGCAGCTGCTGTGCCAGGCACTCGATTTCCAGCTCGGTCACCACGTGGTTGATGATGCACTTGTCGATCTTGACTGCTTGCGATTCAGCCTCGTTGACGAAGTGCAGGGGCACCTTCTTGCGGATGCGGGTGGTGGCGTCGACGCGCTGGAAGTCCACGTGCAGCACCAGAGGCTTGAACGGGTGCTTCTGGAAGTCGCGCAGCAGAACCTGTTCGACCTGGCCATTGATTTCCATGTCCAGGATGGACGAGTGGAAAGCCTCTTTGCGCATGGCGTGGTAGAGGGCATTGTGGTCCAGCTCGATGTTCTGGGGGGGCTTGCCGGCGCCGTAGACGATGCCGGGGGTCTTGCCAGCGCCACGCAGGCGGCGGCTCGCTCCGGTCCCCTGCACTGAACGCTCGAATGCGGTGAATTTCATGGATGACTCCAAGTTGGTGTGATGCGCCCGCGACCAGGCGCTGAGAAAAGGCCGTGCCGTTGCCGGCACCGCCCGACGAACCGATCAGAAGTTGTTGTTCTGCTCGGCAAAGAGGGATGTGACCGATTCGCCATCGGTGATGCGGCGGATGGTCTCGGCAAACAGGAAAGCGGTGCTGAGTTGGCGGATCTTGGGCGTGCCCTTGGCCGACTCGTTCAGCGGGATGGTGTTGGTGATGACGACCTCGTCCAGATGTGAGGCCTTGATGCGCTCGATGGCCGGGCCCGAGAACACGGCGTGCGTGCAGTAGGCGTAGACACTCTTGGCGCCACGCTCTTTCAGCACTTCGGCGGCCTTCACCAGGGTGCCGGCGGTGTCGATCATGTCGTCCATGATCACGCAGTTGCGGTTCTCGATCTCGCCAATCACGTGCATCACTTCAGACACATTGGCCTTGGGGCGGCGCTTGTCGATGATGGCCAGGTCACAACCCAGTTGCTTGGCCAGGGCACGCGCGCGCACCACCCCGCCAACGTCGGGCGAGACCACCACCAGATCCTGGTAGTTCTTGGATTGCAGATCCGACAGCAGCACCGGCGAAGCGTAGATGTTGTCCACCGGGATGTCGAAGAAGCCCTGGATCTGGTCAGCGTGCAGGTCCATGGTCAGCACGCGGCTGATACCAACGGCTTCGAGCATGTTGGCCACCACGCGAGCCGAGATGGGCACCCGCGTGGAGCGGGGGCGGCGATCCTGGCGGGCGTAGCCGAAGTAGGGGATGACGGCCGTGATGCGCTGGGCCGAAGCGCGCTTGAGCGCGTCGGCCATGATCAGCAGTTCCATCAGGTTGTCGTTCGTCGGGGCGCAGGTGGACTGGATCACGAACACTTCGCGACCGCGCACGTTCTGCTGGATCTCGACGGTGGTTTCGCCATCAGAGAAGCGGCCGACCGCTGCCTGACCCAGACCAAGGCCCAGGGATGACGCGATTTCCTGCGCCAGGGCAGGGTTGGCGTTGCCAGTGAACAGTACGGTGTCGGAAAGCATGGTGGGGCCGCTGACGATGTGAAAAAACGTCTGCCCTACACCTCGCCCGCGGTAGATGCCAACCGTCGGTTGGTAATAATCAGCCTTCGAGGAAGGTGTCGGGCAGGTGTGCCTGATTCAGGCGGTGAAGAATTTGGCAGGGGAGGAAGGATTCGAACCCTCGAATGTCGGAATCAAAATCCGATGCCTTAACCAACTTGGCGACTCCCCTACACAGGACACAGTCGTCATTCGGCGGTGCGACCCGCTGCTTGCTGACTGCAACCTTGTAAGCTGCTCTCTTGATCAGAGCCTCACATTATAGCTGGATTTTTTGGTGTTTCGCAAGCTGTTGCTCGGATCCATCATCTCAGTGGTCTGTGGCTGACACCAGCGACAGACGCTCATGAAGTGGATGCCGATCCAGTGTGCGACACACCCGACCCAGCCACTGCGATCCGGGCAGATCCGTGAGGCTGGCGGAGGGTTGGTGTTCGGGGCGGGTGTCTGCGGGGTCAACCCAAGCAAACACGGCGCTGCCTGAACCCGTCATCCGGCTGTTGCCAAAACGGTTCTGCAAGATCACGAGAGCTTCGGCCAATTGCCCCGCCTGCTCTGGGTAATCAGCGGGAACATACGCCACCGCCGGCCCTTGCAGATCGTTGCGCCCGAAGCTCTGAGGCGCTGCAAGAAAGTCTGCGACTATAGCATGAGCGGTGTCGCGTTTCAGCACCGGCGATCCAAAAATCGCGGGTGTCGGCACGCTGACCGGGGGCTTGAGGATGGCCACGGGGGCCGGACAGACCTGGGCCAGCGCAGGGTGCGTGGGCAAGGGGGTGATCTGCTCACCAATGCCTGACACCCACGCGGTTTGCCCGTGGATGAAGAAGGGGACGTCCGCCCCGAGTTGCAGCCCCAGCAAGGCCAGGCGGCCCAAAGGCCAATGCAGGCCCCAGAGGTGGTTCAGCCCCAGCAGCACCGTGGCTGCGTCCGAGCTGCCGCCGCCCAGGCCGGCGCCGGAAGGCAGGTTCTTGCGCAGGTGAATGTCGCAGCCAAGCGACACACCGCTGCGATCTTGCAACAGGCGCGCTGCACGCACGCAGAGGTCGTCCGTGGGCAGGCTCATCGGGGCGCGCCCCAGCATGTCGCCTGGCAGGTCGTGGCGCCGGATCAAACCATCCGCGCGACTTTCCAGGTGCAGGGTGTCGTGCCAGTCCGTGAGGGCGAAGACGGACTCCAGCAGGTGGTAACCGTCGGCGCGCCGGCCCACCACGTGCAGGAACAGGTTGAGCTTGGCGGGGGCGGGCAGGTCCAGCAGGTCGGGCATGGTGAGCGTGTGCGTTCGCGTGAGGTGTCAGCGCATCAGCCGCGCGCGCAGGGTGATGCCCCGTGCAGCCGTTGAGGCGGGGCGACGGGCCACCAACAGGTCACGCTCAAACCCACTCAGGTCGATTTGCCAGCCATCCTGTTCGAAGCCCTGGGTGGCGGCCAACGGCTGATGCGGGCGGTCGGCGGCAGGGCGACCATCCAGCCATTGTGTCAGGGCGTGCAGGGGCAAGGCCTCGCCCAGCAAGGCGGCACTCAGGGTGTCCAGATCGGGGTAGGTCTGGGTGCCCTCGGCGTTGCTCAGGATGGCCTCTTGCGGGGTCCAGCGAATGCGAGCCATTTGTGTGCCCAGCGGGGTCGACAGGGCCAGTTCGCCTTGATCGCCCAGCGTTTGCAGGTCGAAGGCAAAGCTGATGCCCTCGGCCGCCTGATCCAGGTGGGCATCGAGCTTGACGCTCATGCGACCTTCCCAGCGTCGGGGTGTGATGGCTGGTTCGGCCGCCGGGGCGTCGGCTGTGGATGAGGTGGCTGGCGCTGATGCAGTCACCTGCGGCGCGGAGGCTGCCGCTGTCGTGGTGACGGGCGCACTGGCCTGCGTTTCAGGCGGTGATGCCTGATCGCTGCCCGCCACCGGCGCGTGCTGGCAGCCCATCAACCACGCTGCCATCGACAGCGCCAGAACCAGGGACTTCATCTCAGAAGCTCACACCAAAGCGCTTGAGGGTCTCTTGCAGCACGGTGTTGTCGCGGTCGCGCTGCCATGACTCGCGCCAGATGGCGCGTGCGCGGTCGCGCTCTTGTTGCACCCACAGCACCTCGCCCAGGTGGGCGCCGATTTCGGCATCCTGGCGGCCCTCCCAGGCCTGCTGGAGCAGGCGGCGGGCGACGTCGATCTGGCCTTCGCGGAAGGCCAGCCAGCCCAGGCTGTCGGTGATGAAGGGGTCGCCCGGTTTGAGCGAGATGGCTTTCTCCAGCAGAGGACGGGCCTCATTCAGGCGCACACCCCGATCGGCCAGGCTGTAGCCCAGGGCGTTGTGGGCGTTGGCGTTGTCTGGCTCCAGCTCGATCAAGCGCTTGAGCAGGCGCTCCATGTCCTCGTAGTCTTTGATCTTGTCGGCCATCATGGCCTGGTCATAGAGCAACTCGGTCACGTCGGGGAAACGGCTGAGGCCTTCGCCCAGCACGCGGTGAGCTTCCCGCCACTGGCGGGCTTCTCTCAACAGGCTGGCTTCAGCCTGAATCTTGGCGATGCCGTCTCGGGGCTCATCTTCCGGCAGGCCGCGAATCAGGGCGCGTGCGGCCCCCAACTGGCCTTGGCGTGCCATCAGCCGGGCCCGCTGCGTCTGGATGCTGAGCTTCTGGCCGGTAGGGTCAGCCCGTTCCAGCCAGTTCAAGGCCTGGCGAGCCTGGCCTTTCTGCTCGGCAATCTGCGCCTGCATCAGCGCGGCTTGTTCAAGCTCCGGGCTGAGGGCCTCAGCCCCCTGGCCCGTTTGGTTGGCCCCAGGGATGGCCTGCACCAAGGGCTGCAGGGTGGCCTGGGCCTGGTCCAGTCGCTTTTGCTCCAGCTGCACGGCCGCCAGCAGCACTCGGGTGCCTTCAGCGTCGGGTTGGGCCTGCACCAGCTGGGTCAACTCACGCTCGGCCGCCTCGAACTGTCCCCTGGTGGCCAGTTTGCGGGCGTGGGCCAGCCGCACCAGGGTGGGTGCATCCGGCCGGGCCAGCTGGGCGCTCACCAGTGCTTGTGCGGCGGGGGTCTGGTCGGCCAGTTCCACGGCTTGCAGCCCGGCCATGATGTGGGCAGGCTCCAGGGCCAAGGCTTTTTGCAGTGCAGTCAGGGCCTTCTCTGGGTTGCGGGCCTGGGCCCAGGCATCGGCGCTGGCCACCCAGGCGTCAGCCTTTTCTTGCGGGGGCTGACGCCAAGGCTGCGTGACCTGGTCCACCAGGGTGGCGGCTTGTTGTCGGTCTTTCAGGCGCTGCAGGTTGCGGGGCAGACCCAGCAGCACGCTGCCCTGTTGCTCGGCCGGTGTCAGACGGATGAGCGCCGTCAGTGGCTCAGCCAGGTCGCTGTGCTTGCCCATGGCCAGCATGATCTGTGTGGCGAACTGGGTGGCTTCCAGTGATTGGGGGTTGGCCTGGCGCCAGGCTTGTGCTGCCGCCAGGGCCTGCTCGCCAGCCCTGGCTTGCAGGGCAATGTCGACGGCACGGCGGAAAAGGGCGCCATCTCCTCGGCGTTTGGCGGCCTCCAGGTAGATCTGGTAGCCCACCCCCGCTTGGCCCTGGCGCAGTTGCATCTCGGCCACCATCAGTTGGTAGAAGAGCGCCGCGTCCATGTCGGAGTTGTTCACCGCCGGCTTGGCGTCGATGATGACGGGTGCGCCGACAGGGTTAGGGATGGCTGGCTGTGCGGGGTTCGCCTGCAGTGAGGGGGCCAGACCCAGGCAGGCGCTCCAGAGGCAACAAACCACTGAGCGATGAAGGGCGGCGGGCAAGGGCAAACGGCGCATGGGGTCTCCGGTGTCGTGCTGACATTCTATGGATCTGCCAACCGATAATCGGTTCATGCCTGAATTGCCAGAAGTGGAAGTCACCCGTTTGTCCCTGTCAGATCGTTTGACCGGGGCACAGGTACTGGGGTGTCGTGTGGGCAAACCCTTGCGTTGGCCCCTGGGGTGCGAGTCGGCGCAGTTGGTGGGTCGGCACTTGGGCGCGGTGCGCCGCGCGGGCAAGTACCTGTGGATGCCCTTGCTGGATCAGGGGCGGGCCGATGGCGGCTTGTTGTGCCATTTGGGGATGTCCGGCTCCCTGAGGCTGGTGAGCCCAGTCGAAGCGGCTGGGGCGCATGATCATTTCGATCTGGTCACCACCGCCGGTGTCTTGCGGCTGACCGACCCCCGGCGCTTCGGTGCGGTGGTGTGGGGGCCCGCCATGGACCTGGGCGTGCCGGGCAAGTTGCTGTCCCGCCTGGGGCGGGAACCGTTTGACCCTGCGCTCGACGGCGCAGCGCTGAAACAGGCCTGGCAGGGGCGTCGAGCGGCGATCAAGCCTGTGCTGATGGCGGGCGACGTTGTGGTGGGGGCAGGCAACATCTATGCGTGTGAGGCTTTGTTTCGGGCTGGGATCGACCCCCGGATGCCTGCGGGCCGCCTGAGCCGCCCGCGCGCGGATCGCCTCTTGCAGTCGGTGCGTGAGGTGCTGAACGAGGCCATCCATGCCGGAGGCTCCAGCCTGCGTGATTTCAGCGCCGATGGGCATTTGGGCCAGTTTCAGACCCGCACGGCGGTCTACGGCCGTGAAGGGCAGCCGTGCCGGCAGTGCGGTACGCCCGTGCGGCGCGTCGTGCAGGCGCAGCGCGCCACGTACTTTTGCCCGGTGTGTCAGAAACGGTGACAGCTGCATCCAGGTGTTTGCTTTCTGGGTGATGTCAAACGCTGCGCAGGGGAGCCGGGTGTGATCTGTGTAGCGCGTGAGCGGCAATCACGGGACAGTTCACGGTATCGCTGTGCCGTTTGATGCGATAGCATGGCCGGCATGATGCCCACCTTTGTCAGTCAACTGGATGCCCTCGGGCAGTGGCGAGCCGAGACCGATGCGCGTCTGGCGGCACTGGCGCGGTTTGCTCGCGAGCACGACCTGTTGGACGATGCGTCCGCCGAGTGGTTCGAGGCCATGCGTCACCGGCTGGCAGGCGAGAAACTCATGGTGGCCTTTGTGGCCGAGTTTTCGCGCGGCAAGTCCGAGCTGATCAACGCCATCTTCTTTTCTGACAAGGGCCGCCGGATCATGCCGGCCTCTGCGGGCCGCACCACCATGTGCCCGGTGGAGCTGGGCTACGACGCCCAGGAGCCCGTGGGCCTGAGCCTCTTGCCCATCGAAACCCGGCTGGAGGCGCCCTCGCTGAGCGAGTACCGGCAGCAGCCCAAGGCCTGGGCGCAGTTTCCGCTGGAGCTGGCCAACCCCGATCAGATGGTCGAGGTCTTGGGCGAGGTCATGCGCACCCGCCGCGTGGACACCGACATGGCCACGCAGCTGGGCTTCTGGAATGCCGAGACCCCTGAGGACAACCCGCCGCAGGGCGAGGATGGCCTGGTGGAGGTGCCCGCCTGGCGTCATGCCCGCATCAACCTGCCTCACCCCTTGCTCAAGCGTGGTCTGGTGGTGCTGGACACCCCGGGGCTGAATGCCATCGGTACCGAGCCCGAGCTGACGTTGGGGCTGCTGCCCCAGGCCCATGCCACGGTCTTTATCCTGGGGGCCGACACCGGGGTCACCAAGTCCGATCTGTCCATCTGGCGCGACCACCTGTCGGGCCCGGCCTTGGCGCGCTTTGTGGCGCTCAACAAGATCGATGCCTTGGCGGACCCGCTGAGCACCCCCGAGGAGGTGCAGGCCGTCATTCGCCGTCAGTGCGACAGCGTGGCGCAGACCCTGGACATTCCCTCGTCGCATGTGTTTCCCATCTCGGCGCGCCAGGCTTTGGCGGCCCGCCTGCAAGGCGATGCCGAGGCCTTGAGCGACAGCCGCCTGGAAGACTTCGAGCAGGCCTTGTCAGAGCGCTTGCTGCCCAAGCGACGTGATCACCTGGCTCAGTCGGCCCGTGATGGCGCTCAGCGCTTGCAGCACCAGTTGGTGCGTCGTTTCGGTGAGATGCGACGGCTGTATGCCGACCAGTTGCTGGAGCTTCGCGGCCTGAAAGGCAAGAGCGCCGGCAAGGTGCAGCTGATGCTGCAGCGTGTACAAGCCGAGGCGGGCGATTTTGAGCAGTGCACCGCGCGCCTGCAGGCCATGCGCTCGGTGCATGCGCGGATGCTGCGTCATGCCCTGCAAGATCTGTCGGCCGACCGGTTGCGGCAAGAGGTGGATCAGCTTCAGCAGGTGCTGGGCGGATCGTGGCTGCCCCTGGGTGCCAAGAAGGCCTTCCTGGAGCTGTGCCAGCGCCTGGCCGAGCTGATCGAGCAGGCCCAACAGCGCAGTGACGAGATCCACGCGATGCTGGTGGCGTCGTATGCCAAGCTGAATGCCGAGTTTGGCTTCAGCCTGGCCGCTGACATGGCGCTGGACGTGCGCAAGTACACCGAAGACCTGCAACTGATCGAACGCAACTATGTGCAGTACCTGGGCCTGAGCCAGGCCTTCCGTCTGGCGCAGCCCGGCTTCCAGGAACAATTCCGCCGCATGCTGGTGTCGCGTCTGCGCGTGGTGTTTGAAACAGTCAGCAACGACATCGAGCTCTGGAACAAGACCGCCTCCTCGCAGGTGGACAGCCAGTTGCGCGAGCGCCGCCGCAATTTCAAGCGGCGCTATGAGTCGCTGGACCGCATCCAGACAGCCTCGACCGAGCTGGACTCACGTCTGCAAGAGGTGCAGGCCATGGATGAGCGCGTGCTGCAGTTGCAGACACGGCTTCAAAGCTTGGTTGATGAGGTGCTGGCCCAGACCCAGCCTGTGATGGTGGACGAGTCTCAGCCCGAGGCCGAGACCGCAGGAAGTGCCGTCGCACCATGACGCCGCAGGATGCGCAGGGCCTGCTGGCGCAAGCCCGGGCCCTGAGCCCGACCTTGGCTGAACGCCTGGTGGCGTGGCAGCGCCAGGAGGGTCGTCACCACCTGCCGTGGCAGCAAACGCGTGATCCGTATCGGGTGTGGCTGTCCGAGATCATGTTGCAGCAGACCCAGGTGAGCACCGTGCTGGGCTACTACGACCGATTTTTGACGGCGTTCCCGGATGTGCAGGCCCTGGCGGCCGCCTCATTGGATGAGGTGCTGGCGCTGTGGGCGGGCCTGGGCTACTACAGCCGGGCGCGCAACCTGCACCGCTGCGCCCAGGCGGTGGTCAACGAGCACGGCGGGCAGTTTCCCAACCATGCTGCGGCCCTGACCGAACTGCCGGGCATTGGCCGCTCTACGGCGGCGGCCATCGCCGGCTTTTGCTTTGACGAGCGCACCGCCATTCTGGACGGCAACGTCAAGCGGGTGCTGACCCGCGCCCTGGGGTGGGGCGCGGATCTGGCCATGTCCGCGAACGAGAAGGCCCTGTGGCAGGCGGCCGAACTGGTCTTGCCCGAGCGGCCTGCCGACATGCCGGCCTACACCCAAGGCGTGATGGACCTGGGCGCCACCGTGTGCACCCAGCGCAAACCCAGTTGCCTGATGTGCCCGTGGAGCGATCTGTGCGTGGCCCGACAGGCGGGCCAGCCCGAGGCTTATCCCGTCAAGACCCGCAAGCTCAAGCGCTCACGCCGCGAGCACTGGTGGCTGTGGCTGGAGCACGCTGATCACGTGTGGCTGGTGCAGCGCCCAGACACCGGGGTGTGGGCCAGCTTGTGGACCTTGCCCTTGCTGGAGGATGAAGCCCGTCTGTGGGTGGCCGCAAGCGCCCTGGGCGGCAGCGAGCCCGAGCCGCAGCCGGTCATTGACCATGTGCTGACCCACTTGGACTGGCGCTTGCACACTCATCGGGTGGTTGTGCCACAACGGCCCGGGCCCGAGGCCATGAGCCTGCTGGAAGGGGCGACGGTGGGCGGCGATGCACAGGGCACAGGCCGCTGGGTGGCGCTGGATCAACTCCACACCGTGGGGCTGCCCGCCCCCTTGCGCAAGCTGCTGGCGGGGGATTGATCAGGCCAGCGTCACCACCACGGGTGCGTGGTCGCTGGGGCGCTCGTTCTTGCGCGGTGCCTTGTCGATGACACAGGCGGTGGCGCGAGGCTTGAGGGCCTCGCTCAACAGGATGTGGTCGATGCGCAGGCCCTGGTTCTTGCGGAAGGCCAGATTGCGGTAGTCCCACCAGCTCCACAAGCGAGGAGCCTGTTCAAACTGCCGGAAGGCATCCGACAAGCCCAGGCCCAGCAGCCGCTGGAAATGGTCGCGTTCTTCTACCGTGCAGTGGATCTGGTCTTTCCAGCCCACCGGGTCGTAGACATCGTCATCGGTGGGGGCGATGTTGTAGTCGCCCATCAGCACCAGGTTCGGGTGGCGCTGCAGCTCGTCCTTCACCCAGGCGTTCAAGGCCTCCAGCCAGGCCATCTTGTAGGCGAACTTGTCGCTGCCCGGGGCTTGGCCATTGGGGAAGTAAGCGCCAATCACCCGCACGGTGCCCAGCGTGGTGTGTGGCACGGTGCCAGCGATGACCCGGGCCTGTTCATCCTCGAAGCCCGGGATGTTGCGCACGATGTCGGTGGCGGGTTCGCGGCTGAGCAGGGCCACACCGTTGTAGGTTTTTTGCCCGAACCACTGGGCGTGGTAGCCCGCAGCCTGCAGGTCGGCCGCCGGGAACTTGTCGTCGGTCAGCTTGGTTTCTTGCAGCACCAGGGCATCGACCGGGTTGGCCGCCAGCCAGTCCAGCAACTGGGGCAGACGCACGGACAGGGAGTTGACGTTCCACGTAGCGAGTTGCATAGGGGGGCTCAATCAATCAGGCGGCGGTAGGTCACGAAGGCAAAGCCAGGTTCGCCGGCAGGGCCAGGGGCGTGGGTTTCGCGGCGCACGGCTTCGAACTGCTCGCGCGGCCAGGCCGGAAAGAAGGTGTCGGCCTCGAAGCTGGCGTCCACCTCGGTCAGCTCCAGCTCATCGGCCAGCGGCAAGGCCAGGGCGTAGAGCTCGCCGCCGCCCATGACGAAGGCCTTGGGGGCCTTGGCCACCAGGGCCAGGGCCTCGTCCAGGCTGTGGGCCACCTCGGCACCGGGGGCCTGCCAGTCGGTGTTGCGGGTGATGACGATGTTGCGACGCCCGGGCAGGGGGCGGAAGCGCTCCGGCAGCGAATCCCAGGTGCGGCGGCCCATGATGACCGGGCAGCCCAGGGTGGTGGCGCGGAAGTGCTTCTGGTCGCGGCTGTCGTGCCAGAGCAGGTCGTTGTCACGGCCAATGGCGCCATTGGCGGCCACGGCAGCGATCAGGCTCAGCACCTGAGGGCGGGCGGCAGCCATGCTCACACCGCCACCGGGGCCTTGATGGCCGGGTGGTGTTCGTACTCCAGCACTTCAAAGTCTTCGTACTCGTAGTCGAAGATGGAGTCAGGCTTACGCTTGATGTTCAGCACCGGGTAGGGGTGGGGCGTGCGGCTGAGCTGAAGCTCGACCTGCTCGGTGTGGTTGCTGTAGATGTGGCAGTCGCCGCCCGTCCAGATGAAGTCGCCCACGTCCAGGTCGCACTGCTGCGCCAGCATGTGGGTGAGCAGGGCGTACGACGCGATGTTGAACGGCACGCCCAGGAAGATGTCGGCGCTGCGCTGATAGAGCTGGCAGCTGAGCTTGGGGCGGCCGCCATCTTGCGCGGGCGCCACGTAGAACTGGAAGAAGGCGTGGCAGGGCGGCAGGGCCATCTGGTCGATCAGGCCCGGGTTCCAGGCGCTGACGATGATGCGGCGCGAATCGGGGCTGGTCTTGAGCTGCTTGACCACCTCCGAAATCTGGTCGACATGGGTGCCATCAGGCTTGGGCCAGTTGCGCCACTGCACGCCGTACACCGGGCCGAGCGAGCCGTCTTCGCGGGCCCACTCGTCCCAGATGGTCACGCCGCGTTCTTGCAGCCACTTGACGTTGTCGTCCCCACGCAGAAACCACAGCAGCTCGATGATGATGGACTTCAGGTGAACCTTTTTGGTGGTCACCAGGGGGAAGCCTTCGGACAGGTCAAAGCGCATCTGGTGACCGAACACGCTGCGCGTGCCGGTGCCGGTGCGGTCGGTCTTGAGCACGCCCGTGGTGTACACGTGGCGCATGAAGTCTTCGTACTGGCTGCGGACGGGACGCGACATGGCTGGGGAATCAGGACGGTGGGCGGGCACAAATGACATCAGCCGGGATTATCCCGGCTGATGTTGATTGCACCATTTTGCATGGTGAAGCGCGTGGCGAGCACGCGCGCGGGGTGCGTGTAGCTTACAGGGGGATGAACTCGGTGTAGACCAGTCGTTCTTCCACCACGCGGCGCCGCAAGGTCTGGTTGCCACGCTTTTCCGGCACGGTGCGGTCGGCGTAGTAGCGCTCGTACTCGCGCAGCACCAGCCGTTGCGGGGCGGTGCTGGCCGCAGGCATCGCGCCGCGACCGGTCCAGATCGCCGGGTCCACCAGTTCGAACACGGGCGGAACGGCGATCAGCTCGGGCTCGAAGCGGTGCAACTGCCCCAAGCGGTCAGGGCGCATCACGGCGGTGCCGCTCACCGACGTGACCGACTTGGCGGCCACGCCACCCGAGGCGGCAGGCGCAGCCGCTGAGGCCGTGGCCCCGCTGGATGCCGCGCTGCCTGACCCCGAGTTGACGACGAAGGCCCCCGGATTGGCAATGTCGGTGGGAGCGCCACCAGGCTGTGCGATGCCGCTGGCCAGCACGCTGACGTCGCTCCAGGCCAGATCGCTGTCGATGGACGGGTCGCGCCGTTGCAGTACCAGTTCCACCCGGTTGCGGCCTGCTTCCAGGGCCGTGCCTGGAGACGGGATCAACGAGATACCCAGGTGGGCTGAGTCGTTGTGCAGGCGCATCGGCCCGTACTGCGGCACCGGGCCATGCAGGCTGATCTTGAACTGCTGAGGGTTCACCTTTTCGAACACGGCGTGGCGACGCGGCAGCACCTGGGCGAATTCGCTCATCACCACCCGTGAGACCTTGGCGCCGCCGATGGCATGGGGCTGGTAGCGCACCAGGGCCAGGCGCACAAAGGGCATGTAGCCCACACCGGGGTCGACCTGGATGTCGCAGAACCACAACTTGCGCTGAGCGTCCCACTCCACGCGGTGGCCCACCACCAGCACCTGCTGACCGGTTTCCAGCAGGGGCACGGTTTCGGATTGCACGCGGGCGGCAAAGTCGCTGGCGCGGGCCATGTGGCGTGGCAGGCTGCTGTCGAACAGGGGGTCCAGGCCCCACTGGCTGACGAACGGCTGCATGGCCTCGGGGATGTCGGTGAAGCGGCCGCCATTGCTGAGCAGCACCACACCGAGCATCTCGCCGTCGCCCGAGGTGAACCAGGGGCGGTCCAGGTAGACACGCAGGCCGTTACCTTGACGCGTGCTGGTCTGGCGGGCTTTGCCGGGGGCCAGGTCACGCTGCCAGGCGAAGGTGGGCACGGTGTAGACCACGCGCGGGGCGTCAGGTGGCAGGGTGGCTGGCACGACCAGACCGTTGGGTTGGGCGCCGCTCACGTTCAGGCGCACGGGGGCACCGGGGTCATTGTCGGCGCCCACCTGGGCCTGGGTCAGCAGGGCGTGGGGCCCGGTGCGCGTGACCAGCTCGGTTTTTTCGTACAGGGCCGGGGGCAGGTACTCGCGGAAGCGGGTGGTGGCCTTGATGCGGTAGCGCACCAAGCGGAAGCGGGTGTCGTCGAACTCGTGACGGTTGCCCGGCGCCCGTTGGGCCTGGCCGCCCCCCAGGTTGCCGGCGGGTGGCCGCGCGGCATCGACCACCTCGGCCAGGGTGAAGCGGTTGCGGTGGTTCTCGGCCAGGGGGATGTCGCCCAGCTGGCCGCTCATGCGCATGAGGCGCGGAGCGTCCTGGTTGAGGTCGTCCACCCACTCATCCCATTCGGCTTCGATTTCGAACTTGCCGGTGCTGGGGCCATGCAGCTGCACATCGCCTTGCAGGTCGATGTGCGTGGCCCCCGCCTGGCGCGGTGCTTGCAGGCTCAGCAGGCGTGGCGTGTACACGGGCTGTTGGGTGGCGTGCACCAGCACCAGGTGGCGGTAGGGCGTCATCATCCAGTGCATGCCCATGAGCGCGCGGGCCATGACGGACTGGAACTCGCCAGAGCTCTTGCTCCAGTGTGGCAGGCCCATGTGCTTGATCAGCATTGGGTCCACGAAGCTGGCGTAGCGCAGGCGGGCGATGTGCCCTTTGCGCACGAACAGGGTCAGCACGCGCTGGTCGGCATCCCACTTTGGCAGGTCGGCATCGCTCAGCGGCTCTTCTTCACACTGGGCATCATCGATCTTGGCGGCGGGCTGGCGCTCGGCCATGACGATGCGCAGGCCGCGCGTATCGGGCCAGGTGTTTTGGTACTTGACCAGCAGCACCAGCTCCTCTTGCGGGCCCCACACGATGACGGCATCCGGACCGAGCACGCGGTCGCGGGTGATGCCGATGCGGCGCATGTCTTCACGATTCAGACCACGGATGGCCAGGCCGCCCGCTGCGCCATCGGGCAGATAGGGGGTGTCCACCCGCTCTTCGCGGTGCACGATGTACTGACCGCCCACCATACGCTCGCCTGTGGGGTGATCGGCATTGGGCAACTGCGGTGGCACGGTCTTGGTCTGGGCCGATGCAGCCACCGAGGCCGGGGTGACCAACTCGATCTGGCTGCCTGGCAGGTGGTCGTACAGCGTGCCCGCTTCGCGGGCGGCCACTTCGTAGGCCGCCTTGATGCGTGCCGGATCGCCGCTGCCAAAAGCGTCGTCCAGCAGGCCGTGCTGTTCGCATTGCAGTTGCGATGACTTGGGCGGCACGACGTGTCGTTCGCACGTGGCCTGGTACTCGAAATCAGCCGAGGCCTCGTGCTGCGTGGACTGCTTGAAATCAGGCGTCTGGAGGTAAGCCTCGGGAGTGGTGTTGGCGTTGCTGCGGATGACCAGGCGCTCCAGCGATTCGCCTTCGCTGACGCGGTGCGCGTGCACCAGGGCGGGCGGGTCGACCGGCTCGAAGCGCAGGTAGGGCACGGCCTCAGTGGCCTGTTCGACGTCGCCCAGGCTGGGGTCGTTCACGGCCAGGCTGTTGCCGGCCAGGTCGGTCAGGCGGGCACGGAAGCGGTAGCTCCAGCCAAAGCGCAGGCGTGGCAGGGTGCCGGGCTGAGCCTTGAAGGTCACGCTCAGGCCGTTGCCGGTTTTGGCGGCCTCATCCACCGTCTGCACGGATTCGCCTTGCAGGCCGCTGTCGGCTTCTTCCACCGACTTGATGGTGCGCCCAGGGCGCGGGGCAACCAGACTCCAGCCCGTCCAGCGGAAGAGGGATTCGTGCAGGTAATGGTCGTCGCTGCCATCACCCGTGGTCGAGGCCCCCTTCACATAGCCCTCATCGGGCTTGAAATCCAGCGGCTGACCATCGCGCAACACGGTGTACTGGCCCACGCGGGCGCACAGGCTGTGCCACTTGCCGTTGGCTTGCACATCCACGCGGTGCCCTCGGTGCACGTCTTCACTGAACAGCACCACCTTGCGTGACTCGGTGGCCGAGGTGGTGACGGCGGCATTCTTCAAGGCCGCGGCGGCGGCGCCCATGGCCACGGCAGCGGCCCGACCATGCTGCGCCACGCCCAGCCCACCGCCACGCAGGGCGGCCACGGGTTGCTTGTCGCCCGTGGTGTAGGTGACCTCGCCATGGCTGCCCGTCTTGAGGCTTTTGCCAATCAGATTCTGTGCCGTCAGCAGGTAATCGACCGTCTTCAACGCAGCCCCATCGGTGTCCAGCTGGAACACGCTGAAGGGGCTGCGCGATTTGCCGGACCCCAGGGTGGGATCGTGCGCGCCTTCCAGCGCCAGCAGGCCATGGGCGTGCTCGTTGGTGCGCGAGCGGGTGACGAAGCGTTGCTTGGTGGCGCGCCAGGCGGTGCGGGGATAGCTGTCGTTGTTGAGGTTGTGGCCCGGCCAGCTGATGATCTCCACGCCCAGCACGCCGTCCACCTGGGCTTGCAGCTTCAGCTGTGCTTCGATGGGATTGCCCTTGGGCAGCACCACATCGATGATCAGGCCCAGGGCCCGCAACACCTGCGGGGTGTCGGCATACGAGGCGATGATGCGGTGGAAGTCGTACTCGGGCGGCTTGGGCGCGGGCGGCACGCCCTGGAAGTTCGGGCGGCGCATGCGCTGCTCGGCCTCGGTGGCCGGGCGCCGGCGGTAAAAGCGGTTGGCCTGATAGAACGAGTACTCGGCTTGCGAGCGGAACTGGCTCATCACGGCCGCATCCGGGCCGCCCAGGGCAGGGTCTTGCCAATCAGACGGTAGCACGCGCACGGCGAACTTCTTTTTCGGGTCAGTCTGGCCATCCAGCCCCACCACCGAGGTCTGATATTTGCCCTGTTCACTGAACACCTGCCGGTCCAGCAGGGCCTCGATGGCCTCTTCGTTTTGTCGGCCAAAGAAACGGTCGAACCCTGGCAGTGGTGTTTCCACCTGGCCCGAGCCGAAGTTGGTGACGTGGGTACGGGTGCCCAGCTCGCCCAGCATGGTTTTCAGGCCGGGGTGGGCCTGGCGCCAGGGCAGCAGCGTGGGATGGGTGGTGGCCGATTGCTGGGCCAGGTTACCGTAGTGCTCGCGCAGAAAGCCCAGCACATGGCGCACTGGGAAAGAGCGCAGGTTGACCCGGCTCATGTCCTGGAACTCGAAGCCATTCACCGGGGTGTCCGGGCCCAGCAAGGTTTCCCACAGCTTGGGGTCAGGCTGGCTGATGAGCTTGACGGGCACGGTCTGGTTGCCGATGCGCACGCCCAGCTGCAAGCCCGACAGGGTCTTGGGCCAGTTGTGGAAGTCGGCAAAGCCAGGGGCGCCAAGCCGTTGTTCAGCGGCGGTTTGCGGGGTCAGGCGCGGGGAGACGACGATGGACAGGCGCAGGGGGCCTGATCCCCGACCCGATTCGGCGTAGCCGTGGGGCAGGGCGGTCCAGAGGATGTGTTGTTGGGCCATGGCGTGGGCTGGCGTTCAGGGTTGGGTCGGCGTGGAGCGGTGGAGCAGGCGGCGGGGCGGCATCAGGCAAAGGCCTCGCAGTACTCGCGCCACGCGTAGTCGGTGGCTTGACCGGGGGTGGTGTCGATCTTCTGCAGCTCGTCGGCCAGTGACATGGAGGGATCGAAGCCCAGCAGGTCGCGGAAGGTCGGATCGCCGTTGGAGCCGGCGAACTTGCGTTCGCAGCGCACGGTGACGCTGGCCGAGAACAGGAAGACCTCGACCTCGATCGTGAGCTGAGCGCTGCCCACGGCCTTGCCGGTTTCGAACTCGTAGCGCAGCTCCAGGTACAGCTCCAGCGAGGCGCTGATCAGGCCCAGCACCGACACGTGGCCGCCCAGGCGGAAGTAGCCGGTCAGCGAGGCGGCATCCTGCTCCATGCGGAAGTAGATGCCAGCCATGACCTCGACGCCGCCACTGGCCACGCCAAAGTTCATCGACACCGAGGCGCCAAACTCGAAGGCGGCTTCCAGGATCTGCACGCCGTTGGGCGAGATGGTGACCCCGAAGAAGCCACCGCCGCCGAACATCGACACGGTGAGGTTGAAGGGTTGCTCGCGGGTGCAGAAGTTGAAGCGCACCGACAGCGGCTGGCCAATGAAGGGCACGGTGAATCCAGCACCCAGGCTCAGGTTGCTGATCGAGAACATGCCCACGGCGATGTTGGGCAGTGACTGCGAGAAGCCCGCATCGATGCCGCTGGGCGAGATGTCGAGGTAGGGCGGGTCCGAGAAGCCATCCAGCGGGATCAGATCGCGCAAGGTTTCGACAAACGACAGGGGGCCGACGAACTTGATGTCCGACAGCACCACGTCCACACCCACCTTGCTGCCTGTGTCGGCGGTGAACTCGATCTTTTCGAAGTTCAGCTCCATGAAGGCCGCCGGGTTGATCAGCACGAGGTCGAAGTGCTTGAGGCCGCACACCACGCTGATCTTGGGGCTGCCGCCGCTCTTCTTGACGCGGGCCTCGACCTTGACCGAGAAGCCATGCGGGTCGTTGGCGCGGAACAGCGGTGCATTGGGCTGGAAGCCCCAGCTTTGCAGGGTGGGCTTCCATTCAAAGCGGATGACCAGCTCTTCGCCTAGCAGGTTCTCCAGCAGGAGCAGCAAGTCGCCGGCGGTGTCCAGCACATCGATGACGGCCTGCAGCACATCCAGGATGGTCTTTCGTGGCGCGCCTGAGAGCAGCCGGAAGGTGGACAGGGTCTGGCGGATGTCCAGGATGGCCTGCTCGACGTCCTCGAGCTTGCTGGCCAGTTGACCCGGTTGGCTGAGCAGGTCGCCCAGGCCTTCGGGGTTGCCCACGATGGCATCCAGGGCCTGGTGCAGCGCCTTCGCCTGATTCACCAGCGTGACCAGGGTCTTCATGTCCTCCAGCGCTTGCGTGGCTTGCTGCACCAGGGCCAGGGCCGATTGCTTGAAGCCCGAGGGCAGGGGGGCGGCCTGCAAGGCCTGTGACAAGGCCTGCAGTTTGGGCAGCACGGTGTCGATCAGCGCAGGCAGGTTGGCCAGGCTGGGCATGCTGGGCGTGGCCGGCAGGTTCACGCCGCTGCCATCGGGCACGACAGCCGTCAGGGCACCCCGCACGGTGTTCATGGCCGTGCGCAGGTCTTGCAGGGCGGTCTTGACGTTGGTGGCCTGGGCCGGGGCCAGGGCCGCCACCTGCGCCAGCAGGTCGTCGATGATGCCCAGCAGCACATCCACCGTGGCCTTGCCCAGCGAGGCGCCTTCACCGCCCAGGCTGCGGGCCACTTCAAAGGCGCGCACCAGGGTGTTGATGAAGGCCTCCAGCTTGGTGGCGGCCTCGGAGGCGAAGCGCGGCACCTTGCCCGGGCTGTCGCCCAGCTTGGCCACCGCGCCGATGACTGCACCCAGCGGGATGCACCCGAACAGCAGGGGCAGCGGCAGACCGCTGACGCCGCCGGGGAAGAAGTCGTCGCCGCCGATGTTGTTGCCGCTGATGAACTTGGCCGGATCGACCGACACCGGGCCGGCTGAGCGAGACAGCGCACGGGGGCTCATGTTGGGCATGACGAAGCCGCCCGAGCGATCACCCTGGGAAGAGAAGTCCAGCTGGGCGCCACCGGTTTCGACGTTGACGAACACCTCACCTGCGTTGTTGGCAAAGCCTTGCTTCAGGTAATGCGTGTTCCAGCGCAGCTGGTTGCTGCCGCCTGCCCCGGTGAGCTGGGCCACGGCCGGGATGCGGGCCTCGATGGCGGTGACGCTGGGGTAGAACATGGGGCGGCTGAGGCCGGCGCTGTAGGCGCTCAGACCGTTGCCAGGCAGCGGGCTGCTGCCATAGGCCTGGGCACGCCATTCGGCGCCGAAGCTCAGCGACAGGGCGTCCACTGCGGTGTCGCCAGATTTCAGGCTGGGTGCCAGCGCCAGCTTCTGACCGCGCAGGTTGGCGCTGTGGCGGTCGATGCGGGCGTTCCACTCGTTGGCCGCCTGTTGCGCAAAGGTTTGCGCCTGGGCGTAGTGGGGTTGGTTTTGTGGTGTGCGGGGGCTGGCCATGCTGTTGGACATGAACAGCAGGGGCATCTCGAACTCGACCTGGCGGCCGTCGATGTCGGTGCCCACGCAGCGGAAGGGGAAGGGCTGGCCGCCCACACAGGGCCAGAACAGCCGTTGTCCGTGGCCGCCCACCTTGCTGGCCGCCGAGTTGAAGTCGTCCAGGTTGGGGGTGGTGCCCGTCAGCAAGCGGATGCTGGTGAAGGGGAACTGCCGCTGGAAGGCGCTGCCATCGGGTTTGAGCAGTTGCGGATCGACAAAGCTGCGATCACGCTCGCGGATGATCAGGAACAAGCGCTGACGCAGGTAGGCCGGGTTACCGCTGAGGGCCGGCGTGTTGTTCTTGCCGTTGTGGAACTTGCGCTCGCTGACCTTGACCAGCGCGGCGCGATGACCAAAGGGAAACAGGAAGCCTTTGTAGACCACGCGCACCATGTGGTCGCGGCCCATGCTGGCCCGGTGCGCCCACTCTTCCACGTCCAGCCCGGGGGGATCCCATTCGCCACGGGCATCCAGCCAGCCCCCCAGGGACGACAGCATCAGCAGCCGTGTGTCGACGGGTTGCGGCGTGTAGTTGGGGAAGGCGAAGTTGGACGACAGGTGGGTGATCTGGAAGCGGTCGAAATCGCTCAGCGTGGTGCGGAAGGGCTCGGTGGGCTCGTTGGGCTCGTTGGTTCTGGGCAGATTGGTGGCGCCTGGAAAGGCGCTTTGCATCGGCTTCTGCGGATCGGAGTTTTCGCCCGTCAAGGCCCACACGGCGCGCACGGTACGTCGTGTATCGGGCCAGGGCGGCTGGATGATGCGGCCTTGGGGGTCGGGCGTGACCAGCCGGGTGTGCCACAACTCGGTGCGGCCGGTACGGGGGGCGGTGACCGGCCCTGCGGCATGCTGAAAGCGACCGCCGCTGTGTGGTGACAGCAGCAGCCGCCAGGGCATCTCGATGGCCGTTTGGTGCGGCTTGGGTTCGGCAGGACGGGGCTTGATGCGCAGGTGAGGCGCCGTGAGTTGGGTGGCGCCCACCAGGCCTGCCAGACCCACGGTGGCCTGGGCTTTCACGCCCAAGGTGGCCGAGACCGATCTTGCCTGCAGGGCTGGGGCGTCGGGGCCCAGCGTCAGGGCCATGGCCTGGTTGCGCAGCACCGACTGGCTCAACCGGGCCTTGTCGAGGGTACTCAAGGCCGCCAACTGAGCGGCCGTGAGGCGACCAGGCTGGATGCTCAATGGTGGCGGCGGCACGCTGGCGTTGTCAGGCGTTTGCAGCGGCAGTTGCGCGCAGGCCTGCAGCAGGCCATCGATGCTGTAAGGCGCCGTGAAGCCCTGTGGCACCTTGAACACCAGGCGTGATTCGCCAGCCGCGCGGGCGCGGATGGGTGCCGGCTGCACGGCCTCGCTCGAATCCGGGGTGGTTGGTCGATTGATGCCCGGCTTGGCCGGGGGCACATCGGCGCTGAGGCCAGGCGCGGCCGCCTCAAAGAACACCTCTTCGGTGATGGACTGCGGCGGCAGGTGCATCACGATGAAGCTGTCGCCGCTGGCGGTCTTGCGCACCTCGGGCTGGGCACCGCCCACCACCTGCAGGTTGACCAGTTCGAAACGCACGGCCAGCAGGTCATCCGGCCTCACGGCTGCCCGACCCGGGCGGCGCGGGTCAAACAGGTTGATTTGCGGCTTGTTCAGGTCGATCAGCGGTGGCAGCTTGTCGATGATGTCCTGCGGCACCCGGTGCGACACACCGTTGCCCGAAATGATCCGACCTGCGTTCGTGCCCACCGTCTTGGCGGCCACCTTGACGGCGACCTTCAATCCGACGGGGGTGTTTTTCTTGCTTGGCATGCATGCCCCGTTTCAGAGTCTGAAAATCGACTCTAACCCCGGGGCGGGGATCGGCCTCCCCCTAATGTTAGGGAGGCCTTGTGACAAGCTGTATCAGCCGGCGCTGGGCTCGCGCAGGAAGATCTCCACGCGGCGGTTCTTGGCCTGGCCTTCAGCGGTGGCGTTGCTGGCGATGGGTTCGCGTGAGCCGCGGCCGGCGGTTTCAATGCGGTTGGCCGACACGCCGCGGTCGCTGAGGTAATCGCGCACGCTCTCGGCGCGACGTTGCGACAGGGGCTCGTTGATGGCATCGGTGCCGGTGCTGTCGGTGTGGCCCACGATGCGCACGATCATGCTGCCGTTCTGGCTGACGCCCTTGGCGAAGGCATCCAGCACGCTGCGCAATTCGGGCTTGATGGCGGCGCTGTTGCGGTCAAACGAGATGTCACTGGGGATCTCCAGCTTCAGCTGGTTGTCGGCGGTGCGGGTGACCTCGACCGGTGTGCCCTGGGTGGCGGCTTCCATGGCGCGCTGCTGCTCTTCCATGCGACGCGACCACACGTTACCCGCCACCGCACCGGCCACACCACCCAGCACGGCGCCGGTGGCGGCCTTGTTGCCCGTGGCCTTGCTGATCACGGCCCCGGCCACCGCGCCAATGGCGGCACCTTGGGCGGTTTTTTGCTGTTCGGGCGTCATGTTGGCGCAGCCGCCCAGCAGCAGGGCGGCCAGCACGGGGCTCAGCCACAGGGCGCGCGAGGTGTTGCTTCGGGTCGAGGCTTGCAGGGAGGGGATGGAACGTGTGGTCATGAAGGTCTCCTGTGTCAGCCAGATCAGTCGTCTGGTGTTCACATAACGCCCCATCCCGGAGACCGGATGACCATGGCCGGCACAGCCTTACGTTTCTTCACCTTGGGCCTCGGTGCCTGGGGTGCCGTGCTGGCTGCCAAACTGCATCGAGGCCAGACGGGCGTACAGGCCGCTGCGGGCCATCAACTCATCGTGGGTGCCGCTGTCGACGATCTGCCCTGCGTCCATCACGATGATGCGGTCGGCATGGATGACGGTGCTGAGCCGGTGAGCAATGACCAGGGTGGTGCGGCCTTGCATGGCCTGCTCCAGCGCGGCTTGCACGGCGCGCTCGCTCTCGGTGTCGAGCGCGCTGGTGGCCTCGTCCAGCAGCAGCAGGGGTGCGTTTTTGAGGATGGCCCGGGCGATGCTGATGCGCTGGCGTTGACCGCCCGACAGGCGCACACCCCGCTCACCCAGGAAGGTCTGATAGCCCTCAGGCAGGGCCTGAATGAACCCATCGGCATGGGCGGCGCGGGCCGCGGCCATCACCTCGTCGTCGCTGGCCTCGGGGCGGCCATAGCGGATGTTCTCGAGCGCGGTGGTGGAAAACAGCGTGCTGTCTTGCGGCACGATGGCGATGCGCTGGCGCAGGTCTTCCAGCCGCAGGTGCTGGATGGGGGTCTGATCCAGCACTACCTGGCCCTGTTGGGGATCGTAGTAGCGCAAGAGCAGTTGGAACACCGTGCTCTTGCCCGCACCACTGGGGCCTACCAGGGCCACGGTCTCGCCGGGGGCGATGTGCAGATCCACCGATTGCAGGGCGGCTTGCCCGGGGCGTGAGGGGTAGTGGAAGCTCACCTCGCGCAGATCGACCTGCGCGCCACCGGCGGGCGACGGCAAGGCGGCCGGTTGGGCCGGCGAGGCAATCGGTGAGCGGCTGGCCAGCAATTCCATCAGGCGCTCGGTGGCGCCTGCGGCCCGCAGGATGTCGCCATACACCTCGGACAGGGCGGCCACCGACCCCAGCAGCAAGATGACATACACCACCGTCTGACCCATGTGCCCGGCCGTGATCTGTCCGGCCAACACGGCTTGGGTGCCCTGATACAAGCCCCACAGCAAGGCCCCGGTGGTGGCGATGATGATGAAGGCCACCAGCATGGCGCGGGCGCGGATGCGGCGCTCGGCGGTGCGGAAGGCCTGTTCGGTGGCGTCGTCAAAGCGACGGGCTTCACGGGCTTCGGCCGTGTGGCTTTGCACCACGGACACCGCGTTGAGCACCTCGGCAGCGATGGCGCTCGCGTCGGCGATGCGGTCCTGGCTGGCACGCGAGAGCTTGCGCACCCGACGTCCGTAGATGATGGCCGGCAAGAGCAGCAGCACCAGGCCGCCGATCACCTGCGCCATCACCACCGGGTTGGTGATGATGAGCATGACCAGGGCGCCCACGCCCATGATGGCGTTGCGCAGCCCCATGGACACGCTGGCGCCCACCACGGTCTGGATGAGGGTGGTGTCGGCCGTGAGGCGCGAGACCACCTCACCGGTTTGCGTGGTTTCGAAGAACTCGGGGCTTTGCCGCAGCACGTGGGCGTACACGGCTTCTTTCAGGTCGGAGGTGATGCGTTCGCCCAGCCAGCTCACCATGAAGTAGCGCGCGGCCGAGAACACGCCCAGCGCCGCGCCCACCCCAAACAGCGCGAGAAAGTGCTCGCGCATCTGCATCAGCCGCTCGCCCGGGTCGCTGGAGACCAGGCCCTGATCGATCAACAGGCGCAGCGCCATGGGCAATGCCAGGGTGGTCAGCGCGGCTAGCACCAGAAACACCCCCGCCAGCACCAGGTGCAGGCGGTAAGGACGCATGAAGGGCCACAGCGCCGAGAGGGCGCGCGGCGTGGTGCCCGCAGGGGCGGTACGGCGAAGGTTGTCGTTGTTCATGTCAGGCGCTCAGCGTGCCAGATTATGGTCTGGCCTGCTGAAGGCGCTCGGCTTGCCTGACCTCCCAGGCATGGTTCACCAGCGGGGCGCTCGGGCCCGGGTGGCGCCACCCAACTCAGAACACGAAGTCCATTGAGAGGCTGAACACGTTGATGCGACGCTCTTCCTCGTAGAAAGCCCGATCTTCGGGTGTATCGGCCCGCGAGCGGAAGAACGAGCCGTACGAGTTGGCAGGTTTGAGGATGGACTCGAACTGCCCTTTCAAGGCCAGGTCAGGTGCGATGTCCCAGCGCAAGCCCAGTGTCGTGGTGCGTTGTTCGGTGCGAAGGGATGTCAACACGTTGTCCACGGTGCCGGCAATGAGACCTGTCGGTCCTGGTGTACCGATCAACGCAGCGAGTGGGTTGCTTTCTGCGCGTTTGAGCGTCTGGCGAGATACGCCTACAAAGGGGGTCAGGCTGCCAAACCGGTACCCGCCCATCACATACCAGCCGGCGGTGTCTGGTACCAGCCTCGCAGCCTTGCGCAGCGTGTACTCGGCACTGAATGTCCAGGGACTGCGCTCGTACGTCAGGCCCAGGCTGGTGAACGTCGCATTCTCGTTGTCAACCGCTAGCACCCCCAACACCTGGTCTCGTAGCGGGCCAGGTGGTGCCACGAAAAGCAGCTGTTCGATCACAGAGCTGTTGACACTGATCTTGCCGTGCGCATGTCCCAGCCGGGCGGTCCAGCCGCTGGGTGACGCGAGCGTGACATAGCCGCCCAGCGCGTTTCTGAGTTTGAACTCCGAAATCAAGGTGCCCGAAACCACCGACCTGTACGACGCATAGTCGGAGCTGGCACTGCCACCAAACAAGGTGGTCGTCATGGCCATACCGCCCAGGTTGAACTGGTAGCTGACGTCTGCGCCATCCATGTAGGTGACGGGAACTTGTCCATACACATCGATGGGGGGCCGCACTTGAAGGCTGGTGTAGCCCACCTCGCGCGAATCCGATACCAGGAACAAGGGGGCCCCCACACGACCGATGCGGAAGGAGAGGGTGGGCGCTGGCGACCACTTGGCGAAGGCCCACTCCACCACGGGTTCGTAATCACCGTCTGGTGTGCTCTTGACCATCACCTGGGTCACCGCTTTGAGCGTGGGTGTGGCGCTGTAGCGTGCCTGCACGGCCAGTTTGGTGTCTCTGCGGTACTGCAAAGAAGACTGGTTAGATGGTGTCACATAGCCGGGTGAACTGGGGGTGACTTCATCCACACGGGCGTTGTTGATACCGATGGTGCCGAATCCCGAGATGCGCAGGCTGCCATCAAAGAACTGGCGATCGGCATGGACCAGCCCGCTGTGTAGCGCGGCATACAAGGTGGCGCAGCCCACAAAAGTTGTTCTGAGCATCATGAAAGGGGTCATGTCCTTTGCGCTTTGCATCACTGGCCTCCCGTTGAGGGGCGTGGCAGCATCAACACCACCGTCACAGATCGGTCCACATCAGCCGCGTCGATGTAGCCAATGGCGAGCGGGTCGGAGGCCACCGCGCGTTTGACGGCGGCGGCGTCCGGTAACTCGATGGGGGGCTCACCGCGGCCCGTGAAGGTGATGCGAGCCCAGGCGCTGCGAACCTGGACGGGATCACTGTCCGTGGCCAGTCGGTAAAAGGTGTTGCGCAGCGACGATGACTGCGGCAAATCGACCGGACGCAGCGCGAAACTGCTGCCCAGGTAGATCTGGGCGACTTGGGCTTTGGACATCGGGGCGCTGCCCGCCGTGCGGATCACGGCAATCTGTGCCCACGCCGGTGTGGGCATCCACAGCACGGCCAACGCCAGAGCACCGCTGACGGCGGTGAGCGTACGCAGAACCGATTGAAGACACCCGGGCATCCCATGCCTTTCAGGCTTGCAGACAACGCAAGACCCAAGCTGAAAATAATCCATTGATTTTCGGTGCCTTGGTGGTGACACTTGAAGGACGCGCATGACCACAATGTCACATCTTGGGGGTTCAGCGAAAGCCGGGACAGTCCGAAATCCACCCATCAGTTCCAGAGTTTCGCTGGGCACATCACCGTCAATACATGGATTTTTTCGTCTCCCGCCTCCGTCAGCTCGGTGAGCCGCGACTGCTGTTGCCGGTGCTGGGCGCATTCCTGCTGCTGGTGGTGTGGGTCTCGACGCTGAATGGGGTCAGTCGGGATGAGCGCCGCGCCATTCAGGAGTCTCTGCGCATCACGGAGCGTTTGACCGAAACCTATGAGGCTCAAACCATCCGCTTGCTGAGCGACATTGGCCGCACGATCCAGCTCATCGATTACGCCGTGGATCGCGTCGGGCCCGCCAGTGCATTGCAGGAACTCCAGGGGCGCAGTCTGCTGCCCTCCAGCCTGTTCTTCACCATCCGCATCGTGGAGACGACGGGGCAGGTGCTGGCGGCCTCTCGTCCAGTCGATGATCGTTATCCGATCGCCGAGAAAAACCTCCCAGCGGGCATCCCCGTGAGGGGACTTCATGTGGCGCCTGCCCATGCTGACCCTCAAGAGTCAGAGTGGCTCGTGGATTTCATGCGTCCGCTGACCACCGAACCAGGCCAACCAAGGCTGGTGGCGGTGGTCACCGTGCCTGTGTCCTTTTTGGTGAGCGACTATGACGAGACCCGATTTGGCGCACACGGCGTGCTCGCGGTGATTGGCCAGGACGGTCTGTTTCGAGCCCAGCGCAGTGGTGACCGTGTGTCAGCAGGGGCAGGGCTGGAACAGCCCCTGACGTTACCCGACGATCTGGATGGGCGCCCACGCTCGGCTTTGATGGTGGCGCCCTGGGGTGGCGAGCGCTACTACATGGCAGGGCGGCAGTTGCCCATGGCCTCGGTCACCATCGTGGTGGCCTTGTCGGAATCAGAGCGCATGTTGTCAGTCGAGGCGGCGGCCCACAAGGCCTATGACGATGCCGCCTGGGTGTCGGCGCTGATCGTGTTGGGCACGCTGGCATTGACGTGGATGAGTGTGCGTGTCCACCGACTGCGAGAGCGCAGCATGGCCGAACGTGCAGCACATGCGCAGCAGATCGAGCACATGGTTTATCACGATGCCCTGACCGGGTTGAAGAACCGCACTGGTTTTCATCAGCAACTGCAGCCCGCCCTGGTCACGGCGCAAGCGCAGGGGGCCGGGTTGGCCTTGCTGTTCCTGGATCTGGATGGGTTCAAGGCGGTCAATGACACCCTGGGGCACGAGGCGGGAGATGCCTTGCTTCAACAGGTGGCGCAGAGACTGACGCATGCGCTCAGGCAGGAAGATGTGGTGGGCCGCTTGGGAGGCGACGAGTTCATCGTGCTCATGCCGCGTTTGACCGACACGCCCGAGTTGCTGAAGATCGCCTCGCGCGTCAGCGCCAGCATTGCCGAGCCCTATGCCTTGCCCGGTGGCGAAGGCCGTGTCACCGCGAGCACGGGCCTGGCGATCTACCCGCGCGACGGGCAGGACGCAGAGACGCTGTTGCGGCATGCCGACCAGGCCATGTACCGCTCCAAACATGCCGGCAAGAATCGGGTGACCCTCTACGACGCTGAAGCCTCGATGGCGGGCAACTAGCCCGCGCCGTGCTCGAAAGCGTGGCGTATCTGCTGCGCCAGCGCCTCAGCGCTGGGTGCTGGCCCACCTGGCGGGCTGCCTGGTGGGGCGTCACACACCACCACCTGGCGCTGCTGCATGCTGCGCAGCCAGGTGATCTGGCGCTTGGCCAACTGGCGCGTGGCGGCAATGCCGCGCTCCGGCAGGCTGCTCATCGGGTAGAGGCCTTCCAGTGACTCCCACGCCTGGCGGTAGCCCACGCAGCGGATGGAGGGTAGGCCCACGTGCAGGTCGCCACGCCCACGCAAGCGTCGCACCTCGTCGATGAAGCCCTGGGCCATCATCTGCTCGAAGCGCAAGGCGATGCGGTGGTGCAGCCAGGCACGGTCCTGGGGCTCTAGTGATACGAGCCGGGCGGGGCGAGGGGGGCGTGACTGGGAGCTGCGCTGATGGAAGCTGGACAGGGGCTGGCCTGTGCTGTGCCACACCTCCAGCGCCCGCTGGATGCGTTGGGTGTCGCCCGGGGCCAGTCGGGCCGCCGTGGCCGGGTCCACCTCGGCCAGTCGGGCGTGCATGGCCGGGCTGCCGTGGCGTGCAAAGGCCTCGTCCAGTTCGGCGCGCACGGCCAGGTCAGACGGGGGCAGTTCATCCAGCCCGTCCAGCAGCGCCTTGATGTACAGCATGGTGCCGCCCACCAGCAAGGGCGTGCGCCCTCGGGCGCGGATCTCGCCGATCAGCCGTTCGGTGTCGGCCACGAACCGTGCGGCGTTGTAGCTGTCGGCCGGATCGATGATGTCGATCAGGTGATGAGGTACCTGGGCCCGTTCGACCGCCGAGGGTTTGGCCGTGCCGATGTCCATGCCCCGGTAGATGAGGGCCGAGTCCACGCTGATGATCTCCAGCGGGATGTGGGCCGCCAGGGCCAGGGCGGCGGCGGTTTTGCCGCAGGCGGTCGGGCCAGCCAGGATCCACAGCGGCGAGTCTGGGTTGTCAGGCGCGGCCGATTGGCCATCGGGCAAGGTACTGGCGGTGGACGCGAGGCTCATGGTGCGGAACGGCTGGTCGGGGCCGTGACCTGGTCGTCATCGCCATGGGGCGGTAGGCCATCACGTTGCACGCGGCGCAGCGCCGTCCAAGCGGTCAATATGCCGCCCAGGCCCACCCCCAGGGCCATGGGGTGGATGGTGCCGGCCCAGCCGGGCAGGGCCGACCACCAGGCCAGCAAGGCCCCCACGCCGAAGGCCACGCTGGACAGCACGAAACCGGAGAGGGCCGAGGCCGCCCCCGCGGCTCGGGGAAACGCTGCCACCACCCCGGTTTGACCGCAGGGCTGGTGGATGCCATGGGCAAAGGCGTACAGCCACATGCCGGGCAAGAGCGCGTAGGCCGAGATTTCGTGCCCTAGCAGCCCATGCCACGCGGACAAGGCCACCAGGCACAGCCCCCCTGCCAGCGAGCACCAGCCGGCCACACGCACCGTGCCCGTCAGCCCTCGGCTGGGCAGCACCTTGCGGCAATAGAGAGTGCCCACGAGGTAGCTCAAGGAGAGTGTGGCGCCCGACAGGCCATACCAGGTGCGTGTCTGCCCCAGCATATCGATAAAAACAAAGGCTGACAGCGCCAGGTACACATACAGCCCGCCATAGGTGGATGAGGTGAGCAGGGTGTGGGCCTTGAAGGTGGGGTGACCCGAGATCTGCCACCACTGCTGCAGCATGCGCCCCCAGTGCAACTGGGGTTGCCGGCGCTCATGGGGCAGGGTCTCGGGCAAGCGCCACCAGACGAAGGCGAGCAAGGCCAGCCCCGACAGCAGCATCAGGCCTATAGTGGCCCGCCAGCCGGCGTAGGTGGTGACGATGCCACCCGTGATCGGGCCGACCAGCGCCAGAATGCCCAGAACGCTCATGCCCCTGGCCATCACGCGGGCGCCATCTTCCGGGGGGTACAGATCGCGCACCATGGCGCGTCCACAGACCACAGCGGCCGACAGGCAAGCCCCTTGCGCTGCGCGTGCCAGCAGCATCATCCCGGCGTGGGTGGACAGCGTGGCCGCCAGACTGGCCAGCACATACCCGGCCAGGCCCCAGCGCAACACGGGCTGTCGACCGTAGCGATCGGCGATGGGACCCCAGATGAGTTGCCCCACGCCAAAGGCCATGATCAGCACAGACAGCGTCCACTGCGCCAGCGAGGGGCTCATGCCCAGGCCGCGCTGCATCTCTGGCAGGGCCGGCAGGTACATGTCGGTGCTGAGTGGCTGCAGCCCGGTCAGGCAGCCCAGGGCCACCACCACCACCCAGGCAGGCAGGTCGACGCCGGGGGCGCTGGGCTTAGAAACGCTCATCGGGCCGCAGATAACGCCATTGGCCCAGGGGCAACTTGCCCAGGGGGATGCGACCCATGCGCACACGCTTGAGCCCCACCACCTTCAAGCCCACCTGTTCGCACATGCGGCGAATCTGTCGCTTCTTGCCTTCCTTGAGCACGAAGCGCAGCTGGTGTTCGTTCTGCCAGGACACCTTGGCCGGCTTCAGGGGGCGGTCGTCGAGCGACAGGCCGTGGCGCAGCAACTCGATCACCTCGGGCGGCACCACCTCGGCCACGTTCTCGGCCTCAGGCTCGGCCTGCCACTGAACGCGCACCAGATACTCTTTCTCGACATCCGAGTCTTCGCCAATGAGGTGCTTGGCCACCCGACCGTCTTGCGTCAGCACCAGCAAGCCGGTGGAGTCGATGTCCAGTCGGCCGGCGGGCGCCAGCTTGCGCAGGTGGGCCCGGTTGAAGCGGATGGGCGTGTGGTCATCCTTCCAGTGGTTCTCGGGAGTGATCAGCACCACGGCGGGCTCGTGGCCATCTTCGGCCTGCCCAGACACGTAGCCCACAGGCTTGTGCAACACGATGGTGACCCGTTGGGCCTGCTGTTCGCGCGCGGCCGGGTCGATGGTGATGGTCTGGTGGGGAAACACCCGCACGCCCAACTCGCACATCACCTCGCCATCCACCTGCACCCAGCCTTGCTCGATCCAGGTGTCGGCTTCGCGCCGAGAGGCCAGGCCCCGCTCGCTCATCAGCTTGGACAGGCGCACACGGCCATCGTCTTCGCGGGGGCTGGGTTCGACCGCAGGTGGCGCGGGCCGCGTGGGACGGTGCTCAGACCGTGATCCTGACCATGGCTCGGAGCGGCCGGTGTTGGGGCGCCCCTGGTGATCGGGCCCTGTGGCCGACCGAGGACGTGCGCTGGGGCGTTGAGAGGACGGTGCGGACGACGGTCCTCGGTCATCCCGTCGGGAATGAGCGTCTCGGGGGTCGCGAGAACCGCGTGGGTCACGGGGGTCTTGGCGGCTGCGCTCGTCGCGGAGATCGCGCCATCCACGATCATCACGCGGATGGGGCGCGTCGCGCTCGTCGCGGACCTCGCGCGCTGCTCGGGCTGCCGCCCGTTCCTGACGAGCCTGCTCGGCCTGCGCAGCGGTGGGGCGCTGGCGTGGGGCGGTGCCACGCACGGGCGGTTTGTACCCGCGTGTGCCGGGCCCGTCCGCTTGGGCGTCATCCTGGGGGCGGGCGGGCAGCCCGATTTTCTTGCGTTCAGTCATGAGATTGGTGTCAGCGTCCGCGCAGGAACAGCGCGTCCAGCTCGCGCACGGTCAGTTGGCGCCAGGTGGGCCGGCCGTGGTTGCATTGATCGGCCCGCTCCGTGGCTTCCATGTCGCGCAGCAGGGCATTCATTTCGGGCAGGGTCAGCCGCCGGTTGGCGCGCACAGCACCGTGGCAGGCCATCGTGGCCAGCAATTCGTGCTGAGCTCGTTGCACCACGTTGCTGGCCTCCACCTGGCCCAGCTCGGCCAGCACCGAGCGGGCCAGCTCCACCCCATCGGCCTGGCTCAGCGCCATGGGCAAGGCACGCACCGCCAGCTTGCCTGGGCCCAGGGCGTCCACGTCCAGCCCCAGGGCCAGCAGGGTGTCGCGGTGGGTCTCAGCCGTGGCCATCTCGTGCGGCGTGGCCGCAAAGCTCAAGGGGATCAGCAGGGGCTGACTTTCCAGCCGTTCGTGGGCCAACTGAGCCTTCAGGCGTTCGTACACCACGCGCTCATGGGCGGCATGCATGTCCACGATCACCAGTCCGTGGGCGTTCTCGGCCAGCACGTAAATGCCGCCCACCTGCCCAATGGCGCGCCCCAGCGGCCATTGCTCTTGTTCGGCGGGCTCTGAGGGCGTGATCGTGGCCGCCGCCAAGGGCGAGGGCGTCTGCATCGGCCGGGCGGTGGCACGGAATGCGGCTGCATCACGCTCGCCTTCGTCCTGGCTGTCAGCCTGACGCACCACCCGGGGCATGCCCAAGCCCTGGAACACATCCAGGGCCGCGCCGCCCGCAGCAGGGTGGGGGCCGTTGGTGGCAGCCTCGGCCGTGGGCCAGCCGGCCCAGCGTCGGCTCGGTGTGTCGGTGTCTGCGCTGCGCCAGGGCAGCGGGGCTTGTTCGGCAGCCAGACCCCGGTGAGATGCGGTCCCGCCGGTGCTGGGGTAAGTCACGGTCTGTGGCGCCCCTTCAGCGCCGCCTTGGGGCGCTCCCTCGGTGGCCGCTGCGGCGCTGGTGCCGCTGGCGGCCTGGGCGTCTGCCCGCGACACCGACAGTGTGGCGTCCACCGCGCGGCGCACGGCCTGGTGCACCTCGCGCGAGTCTCTGAAGCGCACCTCGATCTTCGTGGGGTGCACGTTCACATCCACCAGCTCGGGCGGGATCTCGATGAACAGGGCGTAGGTGGGCTGTTTGTGGCCATGCAGCACGTCTTCGTAGGCGGAGCGGATGCCGTGGGCGATCAGCTTGTCGCGCACGTAGCGCCCGTTCACATAACAGTACTGCCAGTCGGCCCGCGACCGCGCGGCTTCGGGCAGGCCGGCGTGCCCATGCACGCGCACGGGCCCCACCTGGAACTGAACCTCGCGGCTGTGGCGCAGGAAGTCGTCGCCCAGCACGTCCTGCAGGCGTTGGGCTGGGCTACCGGGGCGGTACTGCTCCACCAGCTTGCCCTCATGCCAGACGCTGAAACCCACCTCGGGGCGTGCGAGCGCATGGCGGCGCACCGCTTCCACGCAGTGGGCCAGCTCGGTGGCATCCGACTTCAAAAACTTGCGCCGGGCCGGGGTGCTGAAAAACAGCTCGCGCACCTCCACGCTCGTGCCGACAGCTCGGGCTGCGGGCGACAACTCGCCAGAGCGGGCATCCAGCCGATGGGCGTGGGCGTCCTGCCCCGTGCGGCTGCACAGGGCGGTTTCCGACACCGAGGCGATGGCCGCCAGCGCTTCGCCGCGAAAGCCCATGGTCAACACATGCTCCAGATCGTCCAGCGAGCGGATCTTGCTGGTGGCGTGGCGGCGCAGCGCCAGGGGCAACTCGTGCACCGGGATGCCACAGCCATCGTCTTCCACCAGGATCTGACGCACCCCGCCAGCCAGCAGCTTGACCGTGATCTGCGTCGCGCCCGCATCCAGGGCGTTGTCCACCAGTTCGCGCACAACCGATGCCGGGCGCTCCACCACCTCGCCAGCGGCGATCTGGCTGATCAGCTCGTCAGGCAGCTCGCGAATGACCCGGCGCTGCGCCTTGCCCAGGGGGCTGGCGTCTGCGGGGGCTTGCTCGTCGGGCGGCAGGGGGGCGTCGGCACGCTGGGAACTCATCGACGTATTGTAGAAGCCCGCACGCCTGTGCGCTGGCGGCCGGCAGGCCCGCCGCTGCGCAGGAGCGCACGGTTCACAGGGCCCGCTTGCGGGGCACCACCGGGCTCTTCTCGAAGTAGCGCAAGATGCCGGCCATGAGCGCGTCAGCCAGTTCGTTCTGGTAGCGCTCGTTCTTGAGCTTGGCTTCTTCTTCCGGCTTGGTGATGAAGCCGGTCTCCACGAGGATGGAGGGGATGTCCGGGGCCTTGAGCACGGCGAAGCCTGCTTGCTCCACCCTGGGTTTGTGCAGTCGGCCCACCTTGCCCAAATGACCCAGCACCGCATGACCCAGGCGCATGCTGTCTTCGATCTGGGCGGTGGTGGACATCTCCAGCATCGCACGCATCACCTGCGCGTCTTTCACTTTCAGGTTCACGCCACCCACCAGGTCGGAGGCGTTCTCTCGCTTGGCCAGCCAGCGCGCGGTGGTGCTGGTAGCACCACGGTCTGACAGCGCAAACACCGAGGCGCCCCGCGCCTGCGGGTTCATGAAGGCATCGGCGTGGATGGAGATGAACAGGTCGGCCTGCACACGTCGGGCCTTGCTCACCCGTTCATTGAGTGGCACGAAGTAATCTGATTCGCGCGTCATGAAGGCGCGCATGCCCGGTTGGGCATTGATGCGGGCGCGCAGTTTTTGCGCCACGGCCAGCACGACATCTTTTTCGTACAGGCCCGTCGGGCCGATGGCGCCGGGGTCTTCACCCCCGTGGCCGGCATCCAGCGCAATGATGATCATGCGCTCCACCGCCGCCGGGCGTTTACCGGGTACCACCTGGCGGCCCTCGGTCTTGCTGCTTGCAGCGGAACCTGAGGCTACCTGAGACGGTCGGCCACTGGTGGTGGTGGCGGGCTCGGTCCGGGGCGGCGTTCGGGACTCGGCCATGGCCGAGGCCTCGCGCTGACGCAGGGTTTCGACGAACTCGCCCAGCGCGTCGTTCACGGCATCCGCCGCATCGGCCGACGCCGCGTCGGTGGACTGGGCCATGCTGGCCTGGCCCGCCGATAGGGGGGTGCCGCTTCCGGCGGATGCTGGCACGGGGCCGTCAGAGCCCGCCTTCACCAAGGGGGGTGCGAGCAAGGCCAGCAAAGGGTCGGGCGCGTGGCGCGGATGCAGATCAAAGACCAGGCGATGCTGATAGGCGGCCACCGGGGGCAGGCCAAACACCTGGGGCTCGATGGCCTGCTTGAGGTCGATCACCAGTCGGACCACCTTGGGCCGGTTCTGGGCTGCGCGCACGCCTGCAATGAAGGGATCGTCGGCGCGCACTTTGCTGACCAGCTCTTTGAGCTGGCCGTTCATCTCCAGCCCTTCGATGTCAATCACCAGACGATCAGGCTGCTCCACCTGGAAGAAGGTGGCGTTGAGCTGCACATCCGATTCCAGCGTGACCCGGGTGTAGGCCTTGGCCGGCCAGACGCGCACCGCCAGCAATTGGGCGCCCCAGGCCAGCTCCTGCGGGCCCAGCACCAGCAGCGCCATGCCGGCAGCGCCATGCTGGAGGGCGCGACGTCGGTCTGGGCGAGGCGGGCGGGACGCGCTCATGGTGTCACCTCAGGCTCGGCGGGTTGCAAGTCCGCCAGGAGGCGCTGCCCTTGGGCGGTGTGGGCACGCCAGCTAACGGCGCGCTGGGTGTCGTCCAGCGGCTCGATGTGCAGACTCAGATCCGGGGTGGGCAGCAATCCATCGGCCTTGTCAGGCCATTCCACCAGCTTCAGGCCCGGGCCGGCAAACAAGTCGCGAAACCCGGCGTCCTCCCATTCCTGGGGATCGTTGAAGCGGTAGAAATCGAAGTGATGCACGTCGTAGCCGGGCAGGGCGTGGGTTTCGACCACGGCATAGCTCGGGCTTTTGACGCGGCCGGTCACCCCCAGGGCACGCAGCAGATGACGCGTGAAGGTGGTCTTGCCTGCGCCCAAGGTGCCGTTCAAGCGCACGTCGAACGAGCCCCCTTGTTCCAGCAGCGGACGCAACAACACCGCCAGCCCCGTTGCCCATGAGCAACAGGCTGACTCGCTGACCCAGGTGGTCTGCGTGAAGGCGCTGCGGTCTTCGCTTGCTAGGATCGGTGCATTCATCGTGAACATCAAGCTCCATCCACATCGTCTGACGACGTGCCGCCGGCGGCGGCTGCCCAGAGCGATCTGGACGCCTCGCGCCTGCTGCAGGCCGTGCGCGAGAAAGGAGCTGAGCTTGGATTTTCTCAGATTGGCGTAGCTGATGTGGATTTGTCAAGTGCCGAGCCGGGTTTGTTGGCTTGGCTGGCCCAGGGCTTCCATGGCGAGATGCACTACATGGCCCACCATGGCCTCAAGCGCGCGCGCCCTGCCGAACTGGTGCCGGGCACGGTGCGGGTGATCACGGCCCGCATGGATTACCTGCCTGCCACCGTGCCCGAGGGGTGGCAGGCCATCGAGTGGGCGCGGCTGCAACAGCCCACCGCGGCGGCGGTGTCGGTGTATGCCCGTGGGCGGGACTATCACAAGGTCTTGCGCGCCCGGCTGCAAAAGCTGGCCGACCACCTGGCCGCCTTGGTGGGGCCCTTTGGGCACCGCGTGTTCACCGACTCGGCCCCCGTGCTGGAGGTGGAACTGGCCAGCCGCAGCGGGGTGGGGTGGCGGGGCAAGCACACGCTGCTGTTATCGCGTGATGCGGGCTCGACCTTCTTTCTGGGCGAGATCTATGTGGACCTGGCCTTGCCCCTGACCGAGCCGGTATCGGCCCACTGTGGCTCGTGCCGCGCCTGCATGGACCTGTGCCCCACGCAGGCCATCGTGGCCGAGCATCAGGTGGACGCCCGCCGATGCATCTCTTACCTGACCATTGAACACCCCGGGCCCATCCCCGTCGAGCTGCGGCCCCTGATGGGCAACCGCATTTATGGCTGCGACGACTGCCAGCTGGCGTGCCCATGGAACAAGTTCGCGCAACGTGCCCGCGTGCCGGATTTTGATGTGCGTCCCGCGCTGGACGGGCCCACGCTGCTGGGCTTGTGGGCCTGGGATGAGACGGCCTTTTTGCGGCATACCGAAGGCAGCCCCATCCGCCGCATTGGCTTTGCCAAGTGGCAGCGCAACCTGGCGGTGGCCATGGGGAATGCGCTGCGTGCCAGCGCCCCGTCGACGGACACCAACGCTGCTGCGGCCCACGGGGAGGCCGCCGAGCATCACCAGGCCCTGCTGGCGGCCTTGCAGGCTTGGCCTGCGCGTCAGCTGTTCAGTGGGCCGGGACGGGAGGGCGATCACGCCCTCGTGGCCGAGCACGTGCAGTGGGCGCTGAGTCAAGCCGGCCGTTGATGACCTGTGAGGGGGGCCTCGGAGGGCCCCCGCCTGATCACTCGTTGACCAGCACCACCTTACCGCGCACCTGGCGCGAGCCCATCAAGGCAAAGGCTTCTTTCAGCTGGCTCATGGGCAGGGTGTGCTCCACCACCGGCTTGATCTTGCCTTCCATGTACCAGGCGGCCAGCTGCATCAGGCAGGCGGCATTGTTTTGCGGCTCGCGCTTGGCGAACTCGCCCCAGAACACGCCCATCACTGACGCGCCCTTGAGCAGGGGCAGGTTCAGGGGCAGGGCCGGGATGGGGCCGTTGGCAAAACCGATGATCAGGTGGCGCCCACGCCACGCGATCGAGCGGAAGGCCTGTTCGGTCATGTCGCCGCCCACCGGGTCGTAGACCACGTCCGGTCCCTTACCCTCGGTCAGGGTCTTGAGGGCATCGCGCAGGTTCTGCGTGCTGTAGTTGATGGTGGCATCGGCCCCCAGCGAGGCGCACAGGGCGCACTTGTCATCGGTGGAGGCGGCCGCGATCACCTTCGCACCCGCGGCCTTGGCAATCTGGATGGCGGCGGTTCCCACACCGCCGGCGGCGCCCAGCACCAGGACAGTCTCGCCGGCCTTCAGCGCGGCGCGGTCCATCAGGGCGTGATAGGTGGTGCCATAAGTGCACAAGAAGGCGGCAGCATCACTGAACGAGAACACCGGGGGCAGGGGCATCAAGGTGAAGGCCGGTGCCACGGCATGGGTGCCAAAGCCCCCCGTACCGGCAAAGCCGGCCACCTGCGTGCCCACGGCCAGGTGCTTCACGCCCTCGCCCACGGCTTCGACCACGCCCGCAAACTCGGCGCCCGGCACAAAGGGCAGGGGCGGCTTCATCTGGTACTTGCCCTGCACGATCAACAGGTCAGGAAAGTTCAGGCTGGCGGCCTTGATGGCCACACGCACTTCGCCCTTGCCGGGCTCAGGCGTGGCTTGTTCTTTCCATTGAAGGGCATCGGGGCCGTCAAAAGCCTCGCAGATCCAGGCGTGCATGGGGTCTCCTCGTGGGCCGGTGGTCCGGCGGTGGTCGATCACAGAGGCCATGTTAGCAGCGGCACCTACAATCGCCGGGCCTCCATCCTGGCTCGTTGTCGCCCCCCCGATTCCATGGCTTTTGCTGCCCATCCATTGACCTCGCCAGCCCCGTCATCGTCGCCGTGGGCGGCCATGCCCCCGGCAGGCTGGCTGTGGGCGGCGGCACTGGGCTCCTTGGTGGTGCGCTTCATGATGGCGGCCGGCCTGCCCCTGACGGGCGATGAGGCCTTGTTCTACTGGTGGTCCCGCGCGCTGGATTACGGCTATTACGACCACCCGCCCATGGCCGCATGGTGGATCGCCGGGTCGCGCTGGTTGTTGGGCGAGGCCGAGTGGGCGGTGCGCATGCCCGCCGTGCTCTTGCCGCTGGCCGTGGGGGGCTTGATGTGGTGGGCCTGGGCCCCGGTGGATCGCGCTCGGGCGGCGTGGGCCGTGTTGTTGTTCTGGCTCACGCCCTTCAACTGGCTGGTGTCGCTCATGGCCACCGACACGCCACTGATTTTCTGGGCGGTTGCCTCGGTGGCTTGTCTGACCCGGGCCGAGCAACGCGCCACCCAGGGTGAGCCCGCCGCAGGCTGGTACGCGCTGAGCGGCGTGTGCATTGGCGCGGCGTTCTTGTCCAAGTACTTCGCCGTGCTGCTGGGCGTGGCTTACCTGGTCTACTTTGCGGCCCATGCGCGGTCGCGCTGGTGGGGCCTGCTGTGCCTGGTGCTGTGCGCCATGCCCGCCGCCGCGCTCAATGTGTGGTGGAACCTGCACCACTGCTGGACGAACATCATGTTCAACCTGGTCAACCGCAACCAGGGCAGCGATTGGGGCTGGGACGGTCCGGCAGCTTTCCTGGGCATGATGCTGTACCTGCTGGGACCGGGCCTGCTGTGGTGGTTCTGGCGTGGGCGCACGGGCGTGCATGGCCTGACGTCCTTGTGGCGAGCCCAGCCGCTGGCTGTGTGCGTGGCCGTGGTGCCCTTGCTGTGCTTTGCCTGGGTGTCGCTGCGCAAGGACATCGGGCTGCACTGGGTCATGGCCTTTTACCCCTTCCTCTTTGTGCTGGCGGCGTGGTGTGGCGAGCCTGAACGCCTGCGTCGCCTGGCTGGGGTCATGGTCGCGTTTCTGGCCGTGCACCTGATCGCCGTGCTGGCGCTGGTGCTCACGCCCTTGTCCACCTGGGAGAGCACCCGCGTCTACCCGAGGGTGATCAACGCGCTTGAAGCCCCTGCGGTGGTGCGAGCCTTTGAGGCCCCTGGGGTGGTGATGGGCGCCAGCTCGTACGCCTCTGGCTCGGTGTATGGCTATGCGCTGGGACGGCATGTTCCCGTGATCGGCCCGGGCAGCAAGTACGCCCGACAGGACGACCTGAACGTGGATTACGCCGCGTTCCACGGGCGCACCATCCGCATCGTGCAGGCTCGTGAGCCCGATCTGGCAGAGTACGCGCCGTACTTCCGCACAGTGCGCACCTTGTCGACCGACGTGCGGGGGGTGACGTTCTACGCCGTCGAGGGCCAGGGGTTTGATTACCCCGCCTACCGCGCCACCGTACAGGCCCCGATCAACGCGCGGTATTACGCCTTCCCCTCTTGGCTGCCAGTGCTGGATTGTCCCTTCTGCCAGCGCTTTTGTGGTCAGGCGCAATGCACGGGTTTTGAACCCTGAGTCCTGGCCAGGCGCACGCCCGCGCGCAGACCCCCGAGGCGTAGAATCCACACCCTCATCTGGCCTTTGAGGTGCCACACACCTCGCTTGCGTGTATGTCGTCTGGTGGAACAGAGTCTTCGTTGCCGGTGGTGGTGATTGGTGCCGGTCTGGCGGGCTTGACCGTGGCCCTGCACCTGGCCGACCAGCAGCCCGTGATCGTGCTGGCCAAGCGGCACCTGGAAGAAGCCGCCACGGCCTGGGCCCAGGGCGGCATCGTGGGCGTGCTGGGCAGCGACGACAGCGTCGAATCGCATGTGCGTGACACGCAAGAAGCCGGCGCCGGCCTGGTGGATGAACGCACAGCCGAATTCATTGCCCGCCACAGCGCGCACGCGGTGGAGTGGCTGGTGGAGCGGGGCGTGCCTTTCTCGCCAGACCCTGCCGGCCCCTTGGGACTGCACTTGACCCGCGAGGGCGGGCACGCGGTGCGTCGCATTGCGCACGCGGCGGATGCCACTGGCAAGGCCATCCACGATGTCTTGCTGGCCGAGGTCAAGCGGCACCCGAACATCGTGCTGCGCGAGAAGTGGATGGCGATCGATCTGATCACCAACCGCAATCTTAAGCGCTCGCAGCAGGATGTAGGTCTGCAGCGCTCAATCGAAGCGGGGCGCTGTCATGGTGTCTATGCCCTGGACATCGAACAGGGCCGCGTGGAAACACTGGCGGCCTCGGCCGTGGTGTTGGCCTCGGGCGGGGTGGGCAAGGTCTACCGCTACACCAGCAACCCGGATACCTCGACGGGCGACGGCATTGCCATGGCCTGGCGTGCAGGGTGTCGGGTGGCGAACATGGAGTTCATCCAGTTCCATCCCACCTGCCTTTACCACCCGCAAGAGCGCAGCTTCCTGATCACTGAAGCCTTGCGCGGCGAGGGTGCGATTCTGCGCTTGCCCGATGGCACCCGCTTCATGCCGCAGCATGACGAACGAGGCGAACTGGCCCCGCGGGACATCGTGGCGCGCGCCATCGACTTCGAGATGAAGAAGCACGGCCTGGACCACGTCTGGCTGGATGCCACCCACCTGGGCGAAGACTTCTTGAAAGAGCACTTCCCCACCATCCATGCGCGGTGCATGAGCCTGGGCATCGACATCGCCCGCCAGCCCATTCCCGTGGTGCCGGCAGCGCACTACACCTGCGGCGGCGTGGTGACCGACCTGCAAGGCCGCACCGACTTGCCGGGCTTGTATGCCGTGGGCGAGACCACGTACACCGGGCTGCACGGCGCCAACCGCCTGGCCAGCAACTCTTTGCTGGAATGTGTGGTGCTGGGCCGCACCTGTGCCGAAGACATCCAGTCCAGCCTGCCCGATGCGGTGCCGCGCGTGCGTGACTGGGACGAAAGCCAGGTGACCGATGCCGACGAAGAGGTGGTCATCTCGCACAACTGGGACGAGCTGCGCCTGCTGATGTGGAACTATGTGGGCATCGTGCGCACCACGCGTCGCCTGGAGCGCGCGCTGCACCGCATCAAGCTGCTGCGTCAGGAGATTGACGAGTATTACGCCGCTTTCCGCGTCAGCCGTGACCTGCTTGAGTTGCGCAACCTGGTCGATTGCGCCGAGTTGATCGTGCGCTCAGCCCTGACCCGCCAGGAAAGTCGCGGCCTGCACTTCAGTCGCGATTACCCGCGCACGTTGCCGGTGAGCTTCCCGACCATCTTGTGCAAGAAGCCCAAGAAGAAGGACGCCTGGCAGCCCTGAGTAGAGCAGGGTACAGGCCTCAGCGTCGCGCCCGCATGGCGTAGCGTGCCTGTACAAAGCCGAAGGCGAACTCCACCGCCTCGCGCACCAGTTGTTCGTTCTCGGCGCGTTCTTTTTCGCTCATGTGGAAGGCCAGATCCACCTTGTGCCGGATGTAGCGAGGCGGCAGGCGGTTCAAGGCCACGCAGGCCACGTCCGGGTGCTGCTCTTCGCTCAGCAGGGGGTACTGGTGAGCCAGGTCGATCACCAGTCGCAGAACCTGGTGCTCGTAGTCGTTGTGCAGGGACGTGAAATCAGCAGGCATATCCAGGCGTGGCGGCGTCGGGGGTGTTCAGCGCACAGTGTGCGTCAGCCAAGGGGTGGTCGCGCGTGAAAAGTAGGCGTGGAGCCGGGCCTCGTCGGCTCAGCCCGCCAGCCGCTCCAGCACCCGCAGCGAGAAATCAATCGCGCGCACGTCCTTGGTCAGTTTGCCGATCGAGATGCGGTCCACGCCGGTCTCGGCGATCCCGCGCAGTTGCTCCAGCGTCACGCCACCCGACACCTCCAGCAGGGCCTCACCCTGGGTGAGTTGCTGGTTCAAGGCCACGGCCTCTCGCATCATGTCGTTGCTGAAGTTGTCCAACAGCACGCTGCGGGCGCCCGCCTCAAGAGCCTCGCGCAGCTCGGCCAGACTTTCCACCTCGACCTGGATGGTGATCTGCTCGCGCAACGGTGAGGTCTGAGCCGCCACCAGGGCTTGGGCGTTCTTCACGGCGGCCGTCACGCTGCCTGCGGCGGCGATGTGGTTCTCTTTGATGAGGATGCCGTCGTACAAGGCCAGACGCTGGTTGGCGCCACCACCCACGCGCACAGCGTACTTTTGCGCCAGACGCAGGCCGGGCAGGGTCTTGCGGGTGTCCAGCACCACGCAGCCGCGCGGGTTGGGCGAGGCGCCTTCGATGGCCTCCATGTGCCGGCGGGTCACGGTCGCCACGGCCGACAAGGTCTGCAGAAAGTTGATGCCGGGGCGTTCGGCCGTCAGCAGAGCGCGCGCGTTGGCTTCGATCAGGCACACCTCGGTATCGGCCTGCATCCAGTCGCCTTCCTGGTAAGCCCAACGCACCGTGGCGCTGGGGTCCAGCTGCAACAGGCCCGCATCGAACCAGTCGCGACCGCACAGCACGGCGGGCTCGCGCACGATCAGCCGCGCCTTCACGCGCTGACCAGCGGGTACCAGTTGGGCCGTCCAGTCGCACACGCCCACGTCTTCAAACAGGGCATCGCGCACATTGCGCGCGCGGGCTTCTTCCAGGGTTTCGTTGTGATCGAACATGATGCGCAGGGCGGCTATGGGCGGCTCAGGCCGCGCCGATGTGGGGCACGAAGCCTTGGGCAGGCTTGGCAATCGCAGAGGGGTTCTGGGCCACGAAGCTCAGCATGCGGTCGATGCAGCCGTGGGCCTTGGCGCGGATGTCTTCGGGCACAGTGATCTCGCCTGTGCCTTGCTCCAGGCAATCCAGGATGCCTTGCAGGGCGTTCATGGCCATCCAGGGGCAGTGGGCGCAGCTCTTGCACGTGGCGCTGTTGCCGGCCGTGGGGGCTTCAATCAGCACCTTGTCTGGCGCCATCTGGCGCATGCGGTGCAGGATGCCGTTGTCGGTGGCCACAATGAACTCGGGCGCATCCATCTCGACGACGGCCTTGAGCAACTGCGAGGTGGAGCCGACCACATCAGCCTGGGCCACCACGCTTTCGGGCGACTCGGGGTGCACCAGGATCTTGGCCTTGGGGTGCTCTTTGCGCAGCAGGTCCAACTCAAGCGCCTTGAACTCGTCGTGCACGATGCAGGCACCGTTCCACATCAGCATGTCGGCACCGGTCTGCTTCTGGATGTAGCGGCCCAGGTGGCGGTCAGGCGCCCACAGGATCTTTTCGCCTTGGGCCTTCAGGTGCTCGACGATGGCCAGCGCGCACGACGAGGTCACCATCCAGTCGGCGCGGGCCTTCACGGCGGCGCTGGTGTTGGCGTAGACCACCACCTTGCGGTCCGGGTGGGCGTCGCAAAAGGCGGTGAAGTCATCCGCAGGGCAGCCCAGGTCCAGCGAGCAGGTGGCGTCCAGGTCGGGCATCAGCACGCGCTTTTCGGGGCTGAGGATCTTGGCCGATTCGCCCATGAACTTCACGCCCGCCACGATCAGCGTCTGCGCGGCGTGATCGCGTCCAAAGCGGGCCATCTCCAGTGAGTCCGACACGCAGCCGCCAGTTTCCAGGGCCAGATCCTGGATGTCGCCATCGACGTAGTAGTGGGCCACGAGCACGGCGTTGTGGGCCTTGAGCTGCTCTTTGATGTGTGCGCGCACCTGCGCCTTGGTCTCGGCGTCCAGGGCGGGGGGCACCTTGGCCCAGGCGTGGGCCGTGCAGGTGGCGCCCTGGGCATCCTGCCGGTCGTAGTCGAATGAGATGGTGACGGGGGAGGTCATGGGTGTGTTGGGCCCTGTAGGCTGCTCGGCCGGGACACTCAGGAGCCGGGTCGAGGCGGAAACCATTTGTCAGCGGCCCATCCGATCAACACCGTGGACCACCAGACCGTGTAGAAGGCAAAAACAACGTCGCTCAGAAAGTGTGCACCTTGCAGGATGCGGCCCAGCCCCAGCACAGAGCCGGCCACGATCCCGATGATCAGCCAGCGTCGGCGCCAGGTGGGCCCGCAGGCCAGGCCCAAGCCCATCAGGGCGAAACCCGTCGCGGCGGTGCTGCTCACAAAGCTGCGATGCTCGGATGGATTGTCGCCGATCTGGAAAGGCCCCTGGAAGGCCGCGGGGCCTCCGAACGGCTCGATTTGCACTGGGCGAGGGCGCCCCACGGTGTTCTTGAACAGCCCTTCGCTGAGCAGACCGGGGCCCACCAGAGCCACCAACAGCGCCAGCACGGCACTGCGCTGCAGGAAGGGGTGAGCGCGCTCAAGCCAGCGGCCTTGACCACGCCGCTGTGCCCACCAGGCCACCAGGGGTGCCACCACCAGCCAACTCAGCAGCAAGGCCACCACACCCAGACCCAGCCTGGGGGCCCACAGGTGCATGGCCTCCAGCAGTGGCGCATGGGCGCCCACAAAGCCATGCACCGGGTGGTATTGACGCGACGAGACGATCAGGTCCAGCGTCGGGAACTTGGCGTACACGGCCACCGCGAACAGGAACACCCCCGCCAGGGTGTATTCCAGCGGGCGAGGGGCGTGTTCGTCGGTGGTGGGAGGCTCAGGGGTGCGATACGGGCTGCGTACGCGGTCAATCATTGACCGGGGTCTCCATGGGCGTGACGGCACTGCCGCTTTGGCGGCGGTAAGTGGCGTCATCGTATCCCAGGAAGCCTCTGAGCAGCACCAATTGCATCCGAACCTCGCGACCAGGGCCGGCGGGTGCGGTCACGTCCTTGAGCGGGCGCACCCAGGCAAAGCGGCTGGTGATGGCCGGATCTGCCTCACCTTGAGACAGCAGCACCACGTCCGCGCCCACCCGGTTGGGCAGGCTTTGCTCTGCGGCGTAGTGGTGCTGGGTGGTTTGGGTGGGGTTCCAGAACAGGGTGCGGGCCTTCAGGTGGCGCAGGTGGTATTGGCTTTGCGCGATCATGTCTGGCTCGCTGGCCAGCAAGGGCAGGCCCAGCACCACGGGATCGCGCAAGCTGGGCTCCAGCATCTTGAACGCGGTGTCCCAGCCACGCAGCTTCGACAGCACATCCAGGCGTTCAGACACCTTGCCGCCCGCCATGTCGCTCAGGTGCAGGGCGCCGGCCGTCAGCAGCAGGTTGGCCGTTAGCACGGCCGCCAGCCAGGCGTTGGGCCGAGGTGCCGCCAGGGCGATCATGGGCTGGCTCAAGCGCGAGGCCACCAGCAGGCACAAGCCCACCAGCGAGGGGGCTGCCCAGTGCACGAATGATTGCGCGTAGAACGCCTGAATCACCCCCACCACCAGCAGTGGCAGGCTGCAGGCCCACAAGAAACGATAGCTGCTGAATGCTGCCAGGTAATAAGCCGAGCCTTTGGCCATGGGCCGGCGCACGGCGCCGGCCGCGCCGGGTTGGGTGACCATGGTCGAGGGCGGCCCCGAGGCCCCGTCCAGTCGCGATGAAAGTTGGGTCGTGGCAGCCCAGCGGCTGGGTGCCCCGGTCTGGGGTAGTGAGGAATCGCCGCCGGGCCGAGGCATGCTGACAGCCGGCACCGGACGCCGCCACAGCCACAGCGCCGCGAGCAGGGTCACGGGCCCGAACATGATCACCAGGCTCATCAGATAGCTCATGCCGGCGATCAGGCCTCCGCCCTGGTCAGCCTGGGTGGCAGCCTGGGCGGTGTACTGCAGGGTGGGGTAGCCGTGCTGTGCATTCCAGATCAGATGGGGCGCCATCACCAGCAACGCCACCGCGACGGACAACCACGGCCCGAGGCGGAAGATGCCTTTGCGCGGCCCATGAATGCCCCACAAGGCCCAGATCATCGTCACCCCGAAGGCGGCCATGCTGTACTTGCTGAGCATGCCCAGTCCCAAGGCCACACCCAGGGCAGCCCAGTAGCCCAGGCGGTCGGTCACCTGCGCACGCCACAGGGCCCAGGCCGCCAGCGTCCAGCACAGCATCAGGGGTGCATCGGTGGTAGCCAACAGCCCCAGCAGGCCCACGGCAGGCAGCGACATGAACACGGCGGCAGCCACGATGCCGGTGCGCACCCCGCTGCTGGTGGGCCACAGGGCCCGAGCCAAGCCCACCAGGCACAAGGCCGTGATGGGGTACAGCACCATGGCCAGGGCCTTCACGCCCAACTCACCCGAGCCGAACAAGGCGGTGCTGGCCGCCACCAAGGCGACGATCAGGGGGGGCTTGTCATGAAAGCCCCAGTCCAGGTGCCGTGACCAGTCCCAGTACTGGGCCTCGTCCATGTAGAGGGTGATGCCGTAGCCCTGAACCACGGCGAGGCGGGCCAGCAGCAGGGCCGTCACAAACAGCAGCAGCAACCAGAATCGGGGGCCGATGATGCTGGGCCAGCGCACGGGCTTGCGCGTGGCGATCGAGGTGGAGCGTGGGCTGGGGGCTTGGTGGGCGGCCATGGATACAAATTCTTGACAGCAAGACCAGTGAACGCCTTGAGGGCATTCAGCTTGCGAGACGACGCAGCGCAGGGGTATCGAGCGCGACCGTCTGGACACACTGTGTCTTGCAACACCGGGCGTGAATATCGGCAATAGTGCCTAGGCCCCACCCAAGTGAGGGGGCCTCGGCCAAGGCATTGTGTCCGCCAAACCGCGTGCCTGCGCCCCTGCGGGCTCAGATCAGGGGTGCGAACGCGATAATCAGGCGTTGTGCGGGGCCATCGTGCCCCATTCCGTGACCAACCGACGACAACCATGAGCATCAACTTCGCAACCTGCGATTTGTGCGACGCGCACAAGAACGACACCGATGGCGACTTCCGCGTGTTGCCGCCCGTGTTCAAGGACTACGGCCAGCGCTTGAAGTTTGCAGGTCCCGTGGCCACCGTGAAGTGCTTCGAAGACAACACCCTCGTCAAGGCTGCGGTTGATTCACCGGGCCATGGTCGGGTGTTGGTGGTGGACGGTGGCGCTTCGCTGCGCCGCGCGCTGGTGGGGGGCAACCTGGGCAAGGCCGCCGCCAAGAATGGCTGGGCCGGCGTGGTGGTGGATGGCTGCGTGCGCGATTCGGCCGAGCTGGCCGAGTGCGATGTGGGCATTCGCGCGCTGGGCCTGATGCCGCTGCCCACCGAGAAGCGCAACGAAGGCCAAAGCGAGGTGGCGGTGCAGATCCAGGGCGTGTGGGTGCGCCCGGGCGACTGGCTCTATGCCGATGAAGACGGCATCGTGATCGCCTCGAAGCCGCTGGTGTGATGCGGAGGCAGGGTCGCTGCCTCCCGCAGTTCAGGCCATCAGTTCGAGCACGCGGTCCAGCCCGCCTTCGTTGATGGCCACCATGGCCTGCTCCCGCACTTTGGGCTTGGCGTGGTAGGCCACGCTCAGGCCTGACACGCCCATCATCAGCAGGTCATTGGCGCCGTCGCCCACGGCGATGGATTGCTTGGGGTCGCAGCCCAGGCGGGCGCACAGGCGCAGCAGGTGCTGCTTTTTGGCCTCGCCGTCGACGATGTCGCCCAGTACCTGTCCGGTCAGCAGGCCACCTTCAATCTCCAGGGTGTTGGAATGGGCTTCATGCATGCCCAGGCGATCGCGCACGCGATCGGCAAAGAAGGTGAATCCGCCGGATACCAGCAGTGTGTGCAGTCCGGCGGCCTTGGCCGCGTTGATCAGTTCGGGCGCGCCTGGGTTGATTTTCAGGCGCTGGTCGTAGACCTCTTGCAAGGCCTCGGCCGGGACACCCTTCAGCAGGGCCACTCGGCGGCGCAGGCTGTCCTTGAAATCGGTGATTTCGCCACGCATGGCCGCCTCGGTGATCGCGGCCACCTCGGCCTTCTTGCCCACGGCGTCAGCGATCTCGTCAATGCACTCGATGCTGATCAAGGTGGAGTCCATGTCGAAGGCGATGGCCTTGAAGGCCGACAGGCTCAGGGGGGGCGTGATGTGCTGGATCAGCAGGCCAGGGGCGAATTCTTGGGCAGGCATGGGCAAGGGGTTCACAGCGACGCCCTCCGGATCCGGAGAGCCAGTCCCGAATTATCTCTTGCCACGGGGATGCGTCCTGATCTGGAAAATGTGCGCAAACCGCACGATCGGCAGAGAACGGTGGGAAAGGCCGCTTGTGCGAGCGCTTCTTCCCCATTACGCTGGCTGTTTGATGTGATCAAGTGACGGTATGACACCTCAGGCGCCCGCACCCACCCTGGAAGACGTGCTGGAGCAGATCATCGAGACCCTGTCGGGGGCTTTGGCCGAGCGCGACCCGTACACGGTGGGGCATCAGCGCCGTGTGGCCGAGATCTCGGTCAAATTGGCGACTCATCTTGGCTTGAGCCCTGAGCGCTGTCGGGTGCTTCACCTGGCGGCGATCGTGCACGACATTGGCAAGATCAGGGTGCCCATTGACTTGCTGACCAAGCCCACCCCACTGCGCCCCCAGGAGTTTGAGGTCATCAAACAGCACGCCCAGGCCACGATCGACATCCTCAGCGGTATTCAGTGGCCCTGGCCACTCAAAGAGATCGCGGGGCAGCATCACGAGCGTCTGGATGGTTCCGGTTATCCAGCCGGCCTCAAGGGCGACGAGATTCTTCTGGAGGCCCGCATTCTGGCGGTGGCAGACATCATCGAATCCATGTCGTCGCCCCGACCTTATCGTCCGGCGGCTGGTCTTCCAGCGGCGCTGGATGTGCTGCGCCGTGGCCGAGGCGTGACCCTGGACCCGGACGTGGTGGATGCGGCCTTGCTGCTGTACGGCCATGTCGCCCCCAGTGAACCCGAGGCTGCACATGCTGGGTGACGATCAGCTCTGGCACACCCAATTCGAAATGGTGGGCAACACCTTGTTGTTGTTCATGGTGTATCTGTTCGTGGAAGCAGCCTTGCCCAAGCTGCCGTGGCTGCGGTCACGATTGAGGCGGCAGTGTGTGCTGGTGCTGCTGTTTGCCGTGCTGGCGTCGTTCAATGTCATGACGGCCTACGAGCCGGTGCCCGGGGTGCGCGTGGACACCCGCATGGGGGTGGAGGCGGCGGCCACGCTGGCCCTGGGGCCCTGGGGCGGCTTGGTCGTGGGGGTGGTGGCCGGCGTGTCCCGGGCCACCCTGGGTGGAGCAGGCTGGTTGTCAGGATCGTTGGCCATGTTGGGTGTGTGGGCGGCCACCAGTGCCTTGATGGTCTGGCAGTCAAGGCGTCGGCCGGGCGAGGATCCCGGACGGCATCCCGGTGTGGCTCTTGGGGGCGCGATTTTTTCCTGGCTGATGAGCGTACCGTCGCTGATGTGGCTGGATTGGCGTGGTCACATGGAGTTGACGGCGCCCATGGTGTTGGCCGTGTTTCTGTTCAGCACCGTCACCACGTTGTTGCTGTGGGCTGCGATAGCCTTGACCAGTTCACGCACCACTGCACTGGTGCATCTCAAACAGGCCAACGAGGCGTTACACCGTTCCTTTCGGCGAACAATCAGTGCATTGGCCCAGGCGGCGCTACATCGGGATCCCGCGTCAGCACAACACCAGCGGCGTGTCGCTGACCTGGCGCTCGCCATCGGACGCGCGATGAAACTGGACGCTCACCGGCTGGAGGGACTGGAGTTGGCCGCGCTGGTGCATGACATTGGCCAGATCGAGGTGCCCAGCGAGATCATCTCGCGTCCTGGACCACTGACCAAGCCCGAGATGGCGCTCGTTCAGCAGCATCCGGTGATGGGGTACGAGATCCTCAAAGACATCGACTCCCCATGGCCCTTGGCCGACATCGTGCTCCAGCACCATGAGAACATGGACGGCAGTGGCTACCCCCGTGGCCTGAAGGGCGACGAGATCAGCCTGGAAGCGCGTATCTTGCGCGTCTGCGACATCGTCGAGGCCATGAGCTCGCACCGGGTGTTTCGCGCCAGTCATCCCATGAGCGAGGTGTTCAACGAGATACGGGGCATGGCCGGCCAAGAGCTGGATGCCGAGGTTGTTCGTGTGTGCCTGGACCTGTTCCAGCGTCATGGCTACAAGCTGCCTGCGTGAGGAGGCGAGGCCAGTATCTTGGGGGCTCAGCTCAAGGCCTGTGGCTGCACCTGCCCGCGCCACGACAGGGCGTCTGCGGGATCACACAAGGCCGTGCCTTGGGCGGCCAGGGCGGCCGCCGATGCGGCCATGGCCAGGCGGAAGGCATCGCGCAAGGGCTCGCCCTGGGCCAGTGACCAGACCAGGCCGGCCACAAAACTGTCGCCCGCGCCGATGGTGCTGTGTACCGCCACAGGCAGGGCGGACGACATCCAGGCTTCTTGCGCGCTGACCACCATGGCGCCGGCCTCTCCCAGGGTCAAGGCCACGATCTCGGCCTGGCCGGTTTGGATCAAACCACGGCAGGCGTCGAGCTGTTCGCGGGTGGTGCTCAATGGGGCGCCGGTCAGTTCCTTCAGTTCCCGCAAACTGGGCTTGAACAGAAACACGCCGGCCTTCAGGGCTGCTTGCAAGGCGGGGCCGGATGAATCCACCACCAGCCGTGTGCCCTGGGCCCGGCACGGCTCGGCCAGCAGGGCATAGGTGTCATCGGGCATGCCCGGGCACAGGCTGCCCGAGGCCACCAGATAGGCGGGCTGCCCGCTCAGACAGGCGTCCAGACAGGCCTGCCACTCCGGAGCACGCAATGTCGGGCCGGGCAGCACGAAGCGGTACTCATCGCCGGTGTCGGTGGCCACGGCCGAAAAGCTCTCGCGGGTGTCTTGCGAAATGGGCACCACATGCAAGGGCACCCCTTCGTGTTGCAGCAACCTCACCAGCGATGCCCCGGTGGGGCCGCCCGAGGGCAGCACCGCACGCACGTCAGCCCCCAGACGCTTCAGCACCCGCGCCACATTGATGCCGCCACCACCGGGGTGCACCACCGGGTGGGTGCAACGCAATTTGTGGGATGGCTGGATGTGGGGCACCGTGGTCGAGATGTCCAGTGCCGGGTTGAATGTCAGCGTGAGGATGTGGGTCATGGTGGGCTCTTTGCTTGCCAGCATGCCACGGCCAGGGACTGTGGTGCAATGCGGGCATGAGCCGATCTCTGGCCCGTGCGGCGTTGGCGCAGCACATTGTTGATCTGATGCGTGCTTTTGGGAGCGTGCAGGCCCGCGCCATGTTTGGTGGGCATGGCCTGTACCGCGATGGGCTGATGTTTGCCTTGCTGCTGGATGAGCGGCTGTACCTGAAGGTGGACGACAACAACCAGGCCGCCTTTGACGCGCAGGGCTTGCTTCCGTTCACCTATGTGACCAAGGATGGCAAGACCGGACGCCTGCGCTACCACGAGGCCCCACCGGAGGTGTTTGAAGACCCGCAGGTGATGGCGCATTGGGCGCGTGTGGCCTATGAGGCGGCGGTGAGGGCGGGCGCCAAAGCGGCCAAGAAGTCAGCCAAGGATGGCGCGAAGCAACATGCTGCGCCCCACCTGGCGGCGACCAAGGCGGTGAAGAGTCCCGCCTTGGCCCAGTTGCGCAACCTGGGGCCAGCCAGTGCCGCCATGCTGTTGGATGCGGGCATCCGCACGCCAACCCAATTGCGCCAGCTGGGGGCGGTTCGCGCGTTTGACCGCGTGCGGCAGCGCGACCCCAAGGCCTCGCTCAACCTGCTGTGGGCGATTGAAGGCGCCTTGAGCGATCGCCCCTGGCAACAGGTGGCCGATGAAGATCGCGCCAGTCTGTTGATGGCGCTGGAAGACTTGAAGCTGCTCAGGGGCTGAGGCCGGGCCCGGACCTCAGGCGCTCAGCGGCTGCCCCAATTGCCGCATCAGCTCGCGCACGTATTGCGCGCGGTCCTTCGGGTCTTTCAGCTCTTTTTCGATGCGCAGCTTCTCGTTGCCGGCCAGCTTGATGTGGCGGTTCTTCTGCACCAGTTCGATGATGCGCATCGGGTCCACCGGCGGGTTGGGACGGAAGGTCACGTTGATCACCCCGGGTGCCGCGTCGATCTTGATCACGCCGTAGGGTTTGCACAGCACGCGCAGCTTGTGCGTGTCAAACAGGGTCTGCGCCTGGGCGGGCAGCTTGCCGAAGCGGTCCACGATTTCTTCCAGCATGGTCTCGATCTTGTCGACCGAGTCGGCTGTGGCCAGGCGCTTGTACAGGCTCAGACGCACATGGACGTCGCCACAGTAGGCATCGGGCAGCAGGGCGGGGGCATGCTGGTTGATGTCGGTGTTGCTGCCAAACAGGCCTGAAGGCGAGAGCAGATCGGGCTCTTTGCCTGATTTCAGGGCACGCACGGCCTCGCCCAGCATCTCGTTGTACAGCTGGAAGCCCACTTCCATCATGTTGCCGCTCTGGTTGTCGCCCAGCACCTCGCCGGCGCCGCGGATCTCCAGGTCGTGCATGGCCAGGTAAAAACCGCTGCCCAGCTCTTCCATGTTCTGGATGGCGTCCAGGCGCTGAGCAGCCTGCTTGGTCAGGCCTTCCACATCGGGCACCAGCAGGTAGGCATAGGCCTGGTGGTGTGAGCGTCCCACGCGCCCGCGCAGCTGGTGCAGCTGGGCCAGACCAAACTTGTCGGCCCGGGTGATGACGATGGTGTTGGCACTCGGCACGTCGATGCCGGTTTCGATGATGGTCGAGCACAGGAGCACGTTGTGGCGCTGGGCCACGAAGTCGCGCATGACGCGTTCCAGTTCGCGCTCGGGCATCTGGCCGTGGGCGATGGCGATGCGCGCCTCAGGGATCAGCTCGGCCAGCTTGTCACGCCGGTTCTCGATCGTGTCCACTTCGTTGTGCAGAAAGTAAACCTGGCCGCCGCGCTTGAGCTCGCGCAGCACGGCCTCGCGGATGACGCTGCTGTTTTCGCTGCGCACAAAGGTCTTGATGGCCAGGCGGCGCTGGGGCGCGGTGGCGATCACGCTCAAATCACGCAGGCCTTCCATGGCCATGCCCAGGGTGCGGGGGATGGGGGTAGCGGTGAGGGTGAGCACGTCGATGTCGGCGCGCATGGCCTTGATGGCCTCCTTGTGGCGCACGCCGAAACGGTGTTCTTCATCGATGATGAGCAGGCCCAGGCGCTTGAACTTCACGGTGTCGCTCAAGAGCTTGTGCGTGCCCACCACGATGTCGATGGTGCCGTCCTCGATGCCCTGCATCGCCTGCTTGATCTCTTTGGCCGAGCGAAAGCGCGACATCTCGGCCACCTTCACAGGCCATTGGGCAAAGCGATCCGAGATGTTGTTGTAGTGCTGCTCGGCCAGCAGGGTGGTGGGCGCCAGCAGGGCCACCTGCTTGCCACTGGTCACGGCCACAAACATGGCGCGCAGGGCCACTTCGGTCTTGCAAAAGCCCACATCGCCGCACACCAGGCGGTCCATGGGGCGGGGGCTGATCATGTCTTGCACCACCGCGTGGATGGCGGCGCGCTGGTCGGGGGTTGCTTCAAAGCCAAAGCTGGTGGCGAAGGCCTCGTAGTCTTGCGCGTTGAAGCGGAAGGCATGGCCCTCGCGGGCCGCGCGGCGGGCATACAGGTTGAGCAGCTCGGCGGCGGTGTCGCGCACCTGCTCGGCGGCTTTGCGCTTGGCCTTGTCCCATTGCGGCGAGCCCAGCTTGTGCAGCGGCGCCTCGTCGGCGCTCACACCGGTGTAGCGGCTGATCAGGTGGAGTTGCGACACGGGCACGTAGAGCACGGCCTTGTCGGCGTACTCCAGGTGCAGGAACTCGGAGGGGCCTTCGCCCAGGTCGAGGTTGATCAGGCCCTGGTAGCGCCCGATGCCGTGGTTGCTGTGCACCACCGGGTCGCCCACATTGAGCTCGGACAGGTCCTTGACCAGGGTGTCGATGTCGGTGGCCTGGTCGTTCTTGCGGCGTCGACGCGTGGCGGGGGCGGCATCGAACAGCTCGGTCTCGGTGACCAGGTGCAGACTGCGCTCGGCTTGGGCCGGGTCGTGCCAGATGAAGCCCGCCGCCAAGGGGGCCACGGTGATGGCATGGCGATGATCGCTGTCCACAAAAGCCTGCAGCCCATCCAGGCTGGGCAGGTCAATGCGGTGGTCGCGCAGCAACTCCATCAGGCTCTCACGGCGGCCAGCGCTTTCGGCCACCACCAGCACGCGCGCAGGCGTCTGGGCGATGTGCTGCTCCAGCTTGCGCAGCGGGTCTTGCCCACCACGCTCCACGCTCAGGGCGGGCAGTGGGCGCGCCCAGTCGGTGGCCTCGCTGCCGCGCACCACGAGTTGTGCATGGGCGTTGGCGAGTGTGAAGAAGTCTTCAGGCTTCAGGAACAAGGCCTCGGGTGGCAGGATGGGCCGCTCGGGGTCGTGCTGCAGGAAGCGGTGGCGCTCGCGCGTTTCACTCCAGAAGCGACGCAGCGCTTCGTCGATGTCGCCGTGCAGCACCACGGCAGCGCCGCCCTGAGACGGATCGCCCAGGTGGGTGAAGAAGGTGGCGGTCTCGTCAAAGAACAGAGGCAGGTAGTACTCGATGCCGGCCGTGGCCACGCCACTGCCGATGTCCTTGTAAATGCGCGATTTGGTCGGATCGCCCTCAATGCGTTCGCGCCAGCGGTTGCGGAAGGCGCCGCGAGCCGCCTCGTCCATCGGGAACTCGCGGCCGGGCAGCAGCCGAACCTCGGGCACGGGGTACAGGCTGCGCTGGCTGTCGGGGTCGAAGGTGCGGATCGAGTCCACCTCGTCGCCGAACAGGTCCACCCGGTAGGGCACGGGCGAGCCCATGGGGAAGAGGTCGATCAGCCCGCCGCGCACGGCGTATTCGCCCGGCGACACGACCTGGCTGACGTGGTTGTAGCCCGCCAGCGTGAGTTGGGATTTGAGCGCAGCCTCGTCCAGCTTCTGCTTTTGCTTGAAATGGAAGGTGTAGGCCGCCAGGAAGGACGGGGGCGCCAGCCGGGTCAGGGCGGTGGTGGCAGGCAACAAGACCACGTCCACGCCCGTGTCGCCTTCGCCCTTCACGCCCTGTTGCATGCGCCACAGCGTGGCCAGGCGCTCCGATATCAGGTCCTGGTGGGGCGAGAAGGTGTCGTAGGGCAGCGTTTCCCAATCCGGGAAGATGGCGCAACGCAAGCCGGGCGCAAAAAACGCGATCTCGTCCATCAGCCGCACGGCGTCGGCCGGATCGGCGGTCATCAGCGCGGTCAGCTGCCCCTGCGCCTGACGAGCCTGCGCAAACTGTGCCAGCAGCAGGGCGTCGGCCGAGCCCGTCGGGCGGGGCACGGTGTGGCGTTTGCCGTGAGCGATCGAGGGCAGGGGCAGTGCGGGCAGCATGGCGGTCAGAAAAGACAAAGCGCCCGGGCACAGGGGTGGCCGGGCGAATCGGTTCAACGTGGCCTTGATTGTAGGTGGGCGAGAATGGCGCCATGTCATACACCGTCGAGTCACCCACGTTTCAGCCCCGTTGTTTTGCCCTGGTGCCCTGTGCGGGCGTGGGTGAGCGTGCCGGCGTGGGGGGACCGAAGCAATACCACCCCGTCGCGGGGCGGGCGGTGGTGGCGCACACCCTGTCGGCCTTGCAGGCCGTGCCCAGGCTGACGGCCACCCTGGTGGTCTTGTCGCCTGGCGATGCCGCCTTCGAGCAACACGCCCCCGGCTTCACCGGCGATCGGGCCTGGGTGGCGCGTGTTGGGGGCGCCAGCCGGGCCGAGAGTGTGGCCAATGGCCTGAACGAGCTGCTGGCGCGCGGTGCCCAGCCGCATGATTGGGTGCTGGTGCACGACGCGGCCCGTTGCCTGCTGCGCCCGGAATGGGTCGACCGTTTGATCGCGGCCTGTGACGACGATGAAGTGGGTGGGCTGCTGGCCCTGCCGCTGGCCGACACCCTGAAGGCTGCAGCGCCTGGCCCCCACGGCGAGCCCCGCGCCCAGCAGACGGTGGACCGAACCGCCAAATGGGCCGCCCAGACGCCGCAGATGTTCCGTCTGGGCCTGCTTCAGCCCGCGCTGGTGGCGGCTTTGTCCGATCCGGCCACGGCGGCGGCCGTGACCGATGAGGCCAGCGCCATCGAGATGCTGGGCCACACGCCCCGCCTGGTGACGGGTGACTTCGAGAACATCAAGCTCACGTGGCCGGGCGATTTCGCTTTGGCCGAGCGCCTGCTGTCGACGCGAGCTTGATCGCAGCCATCACCATGGGTTTGGCCCACTCGGGCGTGGCCGCCAGCGTGGTGGCATCGGTGGGTCGCAGCACCCGGCCTGCCTGCCAGTGCAGCACCAGCACCGGTTGGGGCGCCTGACCCTGGTGAGGATCGGCCTCGGTGCTGTTGTCATACACCCGCAGCTCGCTGAGGTGGGGCAGCAGGCTGATCAATTGCAGCCGGCTCTGGTCAAAGCGCCGACGAATGTCGGCCTCGGGGATGTCATGGCCGCCCTTGCGCACCCGTGCCTTCACGCGCGCCAGATGCTGTTCTGGGCTGGACAGCCCCACGTACCAGATGCGCAGCTCGAAGCCTGCGTCGGCTGCTTGCTTCAGCAAACGAGCGAAGCTTTGCCCCCCCAGCGTGGTCTCGAAGTTGTAGTCCAGCTGGTGGGCGATGGCGTGCTGCAGCAGACGCTTGCCTTCGTGCCAGGCCGCGCTGTTGGCCTGGGTGGCGCTCAGGTGCGGCTGGGCCGAACGAATGCGGGCGGCCGCTTCATCCGGGTTGAAGTACTGGGCGCCACGGGCGCGGATCATGGCGCCGCCGATGCTGCTCTTGCCGGCGCCATTGGTGCCCGCCAGCACGAACAGGCGGGGGCGGTGTGGGGTGGCCACGGGGTTCTCTCTGGGTGTGTGGTGTGATCAACGGTGACCCGGCACATCGAGGCTGTGCCATGGTCGGTCTGCGTTCGGAGCGCGGCAGGGGCGTGCCCCTGAGGGGTGGCAGCGCCGATGCCCTCAGCGCGCGGCGCGTGCTGCTTGGGCGGCGGTCAGGGCCACTTGCCCCAACTCGTCAGGCGATGCATCAAACGCCTCCATCATGCCCTGGCGAGAGGCGGGGGTCTGCATCTGCTGCAACAAGGCATCAAACTCATGGCTCAGGCTGCCGAGGGCCTGGTCGCGGGCATCCAGCAGGGCTTGATAGGCATCCAGCGACAACACCACGGCGGTGGGCCGGTCGCGCTTGGTGATGGTCACCATGCCCTGGCTGAAAGCCGTGTCCAGCACCCGCCCGAAGCTGTTCTTGGCCTCGGTGGCCGAGAACTCGGGCACGCTGGCGTGGTCGCTCAGCGGATTGCGCAAGGAAGAGGCGGTCATGATGGTGAGCCCGTGGTGTTGCTGTGAGCCATTTTAGCTGAAATGGCTATTTTGTCCACTCACCCCGGTGTGCTCGCGGCATGGGCGTTCTCCACCTGGGCCCAGACAGCGACCACAATGCCAGACAATGTCAGGCCATGCCGATGAGGCCAACACATCACCGATGACGTCATGAGCTTTCCGATTTTGCGCGTGGGCGAGGGCTGGGACACCCACGCCCTGGTCACGGGCCGCCCTCTGATTTTGGGTGGCGTCGACATTCCTCACACCCACGGGCTGCTGGGACACTCTGACGCCGACGCCTTGCTTCATGCCATCACCGACGCGGTGCTGGGCGCAGCCGGACTGGGTGACATCGGCCGACACTTTCCGGACACCGACCCGGCCTTCAAGGGGGCGGATTCCGTGCGCCTGTTGAGCGAGGCCGTGCGCCGCGTGCGTGAGGCCGGCTGGCAGTTGGCCAACGTTGACAGCACCATCATCGCTCAGGCCCCCAAGATGGCGCCGCACATCCCGGCCATGCGCGAACGCATTGCCCAGGCCACCGGCCTGACCGTGGACGCCGTCAATGTGAAGGCCAAGACGGCCGAGAAGATGGGCCCGGTGGGCGAGGGGCGGGCCATCGAGGCCCGCGCCGTCTGCCTGCTGATCAAGCCCTGCTGATCAGGGGGCCCGCTTCAGCTTGATGTGGGCCACCAGGCCGCCGCCTGGCGCATTGGCCAGCTCGAAGCCGCCGCCCATGCGCTGCAAGGCCTTCTCCACGATGGCCAGGCCCAGGCCCGCACCGGTGGCGGCCGTTCGCGCGGCATCTCCCCGGAAGAACGGGGTCGTCAGCTGCGCCAGCTTTTCTGAGGCCACGCCGGGGCCGTGGTCACGCACACTCAGCACCACCCACGAGCCCGACCGCGTGTAGCTCACCTCCACGTTCGTCACGCCCGTGTAGGTGTTGCGACCATAGCGGCGAGCGTTTTCGAACAGGTTGGTCAGCACCCGCCCCAGTTCGGTTTCGTCGGCCATGACCTTGGTGTCGATGGGCAGCTTGGCCGTGATGCGGATGCGCTTGGTGTCGCGGAACTGGCTGATCGCCTTGTCCACCACCGACGACAGGTGCACCGGCACCAGCTCGACCTCGCCCGGGCGGGCGTAGTCCATGAACTTGTCGATGATGGCATCGAGTTGGTCGATGTCGGCGGCCATGTTGCGCTTGGCCTCTTCATCCACCACGCTCATCTCGGCTTCCAGGCGCATGCGGGCCAGGGGGGTGCGCAGGTCGTGCGAAATACCCGCCAGCATCACGGCGCGGTCTTCTTCCACCTTCGCCAGCTCACGCGCCATGCGGTTGAAGCCCTGGTTCACCTCGCGGATCTCGCGCGTGATCATGGATTCGTCCAGCACCGAGTCATACTCGCCCTCGCGGATGCGGCTGGCCGCAAACGACAGCTCTTTGAGCGGCTGGTTGATGAGGCGCGCGATCACGGCCGAGCCCAACAGCGTGGCCACCATCGCAATGCCCACCCACACGAACCAGGTGCGCCCGGTCATGGGTTCAATGCGGCGAGTGTCGGCCTGCAGCCAATACGCATCACGCTCGATCTGGAAGCCCACCCACAAGCCCGGCACACCGTTGACGGTGCCTGCCACCACGGTCTCGGGCCCTAACCGTGAGCGCAGCTCCTCGCCAATGGCCCGGCTGAAGCGGCTGACCTCAAAGGGCTCCCAGCGGTCGCCCGGTTCCCGTGGTTTGAGCACCAGGGACTCCTGGTCTGACAGGGTCTTGATCAACGTGACGCGGTTGATGCTGTCCGCGTAGCGCAAGCCCGCCCGGGTCAGGTTCACCAGGCTCGCAATCTGCTGGGCGGCCTGCACCGAGCGGGGTTCAAACTCCAGCGCGCGAAAGGTTTGCACCCAGGCCACGATGCCCGCCGTGAGCAGCAGGCCCAGCAGAATGAAGGTTCGCCAGAAGAGACTCAGCGCAAAGCGCTTGCGGGCCATCGATCAGGCCCCGCCGTCCGGCACGAACACATAGCCCACGCCCCACACCGTCTGGATGTAGCGAGGCTGTGCCGGATCGGGTTCGATCATTTTGCGCAGGCGAGAGATCTGCACGTCCAGGCTGCGGTCGAACGGTTCGAACTCGCGGCCACGCGCCAGCTGGGCCAGCTTGTCGCGGCTCAGGGGCTGGCGAGGGTGGCGCACCAGGGCTTTGAGCATCGAGAATTCACCCGTGGTCAGGGCGATCGGTTCGCCTTCCTTGCTCAGCCGGCGCAGAGCCAGGTCGAACTCGAAGGGGCCGAACGTGACGGTCTGAGCCTCCTTGGCAGGGGCGCCAGGGGCCTCGGGTGCCGGGCGGCGACGCAGCACGGCGTGAATGCGGGCCAGCAGCTCGCGCGGGTTGAAGGGCTTGGGCAGGTAGTCGTCCGCGCCGACCTCCAGGCCGACGATGCGGTCGACATCCTCGACCTTGGCCGTCAGCATGATGATGGGCGTGACGTCATTGGCGGCCCGCAGGCGGCGGCAGATGGACAGGCCATCCTCGCCGGGCAGCATCAGGTCCAGCACGATCAGGTCCACCGTTTCGCGCGTCAACAGGCGGTTCAACGCCTTGGCGTCCTCCGCCAGCAGCACATCAAAGCCTTCCTGGCTCAGGTAGCGGCGCAGCAAATCACGGATGCGCGCGTCATCGTCCACCACCAGGATACGGTCAGGGCGCGGGTTGCTGGAAACGGAGGTCATGGATCTTCCTCGGCATTTGTAACAAGCGCGGATTGTGCGCAGGTTTCCGCACCGGTTTGGTGGGTAGCTGACCAGTTGTTACAAATATTGCGGCTCTGCGTGAAGTCCGTCAAGCCTGGGCTCGCCCTGCGCGTGTCGTCGTCCAGTCTGGGTCATGCGTTGTAAGGTGGCGAACGCACCGGCAGCTCAACATGCTGCCGAGTGCGCGGTCCACATCGTCTACAGGAGGTCTACATGCCCCAGAACTGGTCCCGTCGAGCTCAACGAGCCATCCTGCCCGCCGCCTTGGTGCCCCTGATGACCCTGGCCACGGCAGACCGTGCCGCTTGGGCACAGGACACCGCCGTGCGGGCCAACGTGGTCAACTTCAGCGCCACCGCCTCGGAAGAGCTCACGCAAGACTGGATGAGCGTCACCCTGCATGTGCAGCGTGATGGCACACACGCCTCCGAGGTGCAGGCCGCCGTGCGCCAGGTGCTGGATGCCGCCTTGTCCGAGGCACGCAAAGCCGCCCAGGGTCAGACCGGCATGACAGTGCGCACCACCGGATTCTCGGTGCAACCTCGCTACAGCAACCAAGGCCGCATTGCTGGCTGGCAAGGCAGTGCCCAGCTGGTGCTGGAAGGCACCGACAGCGCCCGCATTGCACAGACCGTGGGTAAGCTCAACACCCTGCAGGTGGGACATGTGCAGTACGGTCTGTCGCGCGAGTTGCGTGAACGCCAGCAGGCCCAACTCACGGCCGAGGCCATCCGCCAGTTCCGTGAGCGCGCCAGCCAGATGGCCCAGGCCTTCGGATTCAAGGGCTACACCCTGGGTGAGGTGTCGGTATCCTCCACCGACCCGGACATGGGGCACCGCCCCCCGTTGATGGCCATGCGCGCCAAGAACATGGAAATGGCGGCAGATGCTCCGCTGCCCGTCGAGCCTGGCAAAGGCACCTTGAGCGTCACGGTCAGTGGCCAGGTGGTGCTCACGCCCTGATCAAGGGCTCCTGGGCACGATGCGGTGAAGGCGCGGGTGGGGGAGCTTCAGCCCGCGCTGGCTGCAAACAGGGGGCCGGCCGCATCTTGCCAATGGCCGCCCACCAGCAACTGGTGGGGGTGGAACTGCGCCTTGTAGGCCATCTTGCGGCTTTGACCGATCCAGTAGCCCAGGTACAGATGGGGCAGGCCCATGGTGCGCGCCTGCTCGATCTGCCACAAGATGTTGTAGGTGCCGTAGCTACGCCCCTCTTCGGGCTCGTAGAACGTGTAGACCGCCGACAGCCCGTCATTCAGGATGTCCAGGATGGACACCATCTTCAAGACGCCCTGGCTCTCGCCCGGGGCGGCAGGTGCTCGAAACTCCACCAGCCTTGAATTCACACGGCTTTGCAGCAAAAACTGCGAGTACTGATCAACCGAGTCATGGTCCATGCCACCGCCAGCATGGCGCCCCGCCTGATAGCGCAGGTAGAGCTGATAGTGCTCAGGCGTGAAACACAAGCGCAGAACCCGCGCTTCCAGCGTCTGGTGATCGCGCCAGGCGCGGCGCTGGCTGCGGCTGGGTTTGAACCTGTCCACCGGGATGCGCAAGGGCACACACGCCCGACAACCATCGCAATACGGTCGGTAGGTGAACATGCCACTGCGCCGAAACCCATTGGCCACCAAACCCGAGTACACATCGGCATTGATGATGTGGCTGGGCGTGGCCACCTGAGAACGGGCTGTTTTGCCGTCCAGGTAGCTGCAGGGGTAGGGGGCCGTGGCGTAGAACTGCAGAGACGCCAGAGGGAGGTCTTTCAGGTGGGTCACAAGACAGCTCTCGAGGGTGCAGCTCCAGGGATCTCGCCCGAGACCCATTGCAGCGCATCATAGGACCAATCCGTCGGAGCCGGAAGATCCACCACTTGTCTGAGGTGGTGTTCGAACTGCGCACGCGGCCAGGGCCTGGCACCCAACGACGCCAGGTGGGCCGTTTCCTGCTGGCAGTCGATCACCTCGATGCCCGAGCGGCGGCAAAACCCCACCAGGGCCGCCAGTGCAATCTTGGACGCATCCGCTTGCAGGCTGAACATCGATTCGCCGAAGAACATCCGTCCCAGACAAACGCCGTACAAGCCGCCCACCAGTTCGCCATTCACCCAGGTTTCGAATGAATGAACCTGTCCCTCGCGATGCCATTGCCGGTAAGCGGCCTGCATCTCGGGCACGATCCAGGTGCCTGCCTGGCCGGCTCGCGGGGTGCCGGCGCACAGCGACAGCACCAGGTCAAACGCATGGTCCACCCGAATCTCGCAACCGGGCGTCAGGGCGAATTTGCGCAGTGTTTTGCGCAGCGAGCGCGAGAGCTTGAACTCCGCCACCGGCAACACCATGCGAGGCGAGGTGCTCCACCACAGCAGCGGCTGGCCAGGGCTGAACCAGGGGAAGATGCCTCGGCGGTAGGCCTGTCGCAGCCGGGCGGTGGTCAGGCCACCACCCGCCGCCAGCAAGCCGGGCGCCTCCGAGTCGGGGCCCAGCGCCTCAGCGGTGTCAGGGAATGGGGTGTCAGCGTCCAGCCAGGGAATCATCACGCCATCATAAAAAAAGCCCGATGGCAAAACCATCGGGCTTGAAAGGTACCTTAGAAAAGGTTCGTCGGGTACCGAGGAGACAACCTTTCAGGGAGTGCCGCTTGTCCAGGGCGGCATCCGTTGGATCGGGTTCAGGCTTGCAAGTTCGGCCTGAGGCCATGCTTGCTGTGCAAAGTTGTGTAAGGCAACACCCCTGGCACGAGCCTGATCAAACCTCAGGCGGCCTTGCGGGGCTTGGCAGCCTGGGTGGCCTTCACAGCGGTGCTGGTGATGGCCTGGAAGTTGGCTTCGGCGACGTCAGCAGCTTGCTTGGCAGCCTTTTGCACGGTGTCGAACGCGTTGTTGGCGGCGGCCACAGCCGACTTCACCAGAACCACGGCGTTTTCGGTGCCGGCGGGGGCGTTCTTGACAGCGTTGTCCACCACGGTCATGAATTTCTTCTGGGCGTCAGCCACTTGGCTTTCGGCCAGCTTGCTCACTTCGCTGCTGGTGGCCGAGGCGATGTCGTACAGGTGACGGCCATAAGCGGCAGCCTTTTCAGCCGAGGGTTGCAGCAGGGCGGTTTGCAGGGCCAGCAGCTCTTGAGGATCCTTGGCAGCCAGCACAGCCTTGGTGTGCTCAGCCACTTCGTCCATCGAGGTCTTGGCCACTTGCAGGTTCAGCTCGACCAGCTTCTCGACGCCTTCGAACGCCTTCTGGCTCAGGTCGAACAGGGTGGCGATGTTGGCTTTGTGGGCGGCCAGCAGTTGTTCAGCAGTCAGCATGAGGATCTCCGTCAAGTTGGTGGTTGAGTTGGTTTGCAGCGCTATGCTGCGTTGCAACATGATGCCAAGTATACGAGTCGCGCGGAAGATTGCAAGCGTTTTTTGTGCGCTGCAGCAAAAAGTGTGACGAATGCTTTCGCCGGGGTGAGCGGGCATCTGGCCTACACTGGCGGCTGATTCGATTTCCAACCCGTGAGCCCGTCACATGAGCCTGCTGAACGTTCCCGCTGGCGCCAAGGCGCCCGACGCTTTCAACGTCATCATCGAGATCCCTGCCAACGCCGATCCGATCAAGTACGAGATCGACCATGAAACCGGCGCCGTGTTCGTCGACCGCTTCATGGGCACGGCCATGCACTACCCCTGCAACTACGGCTATGTGCCCCAGACCATCGCCGCCGACGGCGACCCCGTGGACGTGCTGGTCGTGACCCCGTTCCCCCTGCAGCCGGGCGTGGTGATTCCTTGCCGTCCCCTGGGCATCCTGAAGATGGAAGACGAGGCTGGTGGTGACTCCAAGCTCGTGGCCGTGCCCACCGAGAAGATCTGCGCCATGTACAAGGGCATCCAGAAGCTGGAAGACCTGCCCGAGTTGCTGATCAACCAGATCAAGCACTTCTTTGAGCACTACAAGGACCTGGAGCCCGGCAAGTGGGTGAAGGTGGTGGGCTGGGACGGCATCGATGCCGCCAAGGCCGAGGTCGTCACTGGCCTGGAAAACTTCAAGAAGCAACACTGAGACAGATGGCGCTGCACAGGGCGGCCCCAGGCTGCCGTCGACAGCGCTGTTGAGTCGACTGATGGCGCGAGGCCCCCTCTCCAGGGGGCTTTTTTCTGGGTGCCCGCACGGCTGGTGTGGGCGCTTTGGCAGGTGATGTTGGTTGCCTGTTGCCGTTTCGCATCATCCGTTCGTGCGGCGTTGGGCTGTGCGTGAAAACTTGGGTCTTATATAAGACATAAGTCTTTGCTGTTTGCCCAAGTTGTGACTACAATCTCGGGTTTTCTAGCACCTCCCACCAACCCCGGAGATCGTCATGACTCAACTCACCCGTGAACAGCAAATCGCTGCCCTGGAAAAAGACTGGGCCGAAAACCCCCGTTGGAAGCTCGTCAAGCGCGGCTACTCTGCCGCTGACGTGGTTCGCCTGCGTGGCAGCCTGCAGCCCGAGTACACCCTGGCCAAGCGCGGCGCTGAAAAGCTGTGGGAAAAGGTCAACGGCGGTGCCAAGAAGGGCTACGTGAACGCTTTCGGCGCCATCACCGCCGGTCAAGCCATGCAACAGGCCAAGGCTGGCCTGGAAGCCGTGTACCTGTCGGGCTGGCAAGTCGCCGCCGACGGCAACACCTCGGAAACCATGTACCCCGACCAGTCGCTGTACGCGTACGACTCGGTGCCCACCATGGTTCGCCGCATCAACAACACGTTCAAGCGTGCTGACGAAATCCAATGGTCGCGTGGCATCAACCCCGGCGATGAGAACTTCGTTGACTACTTCCTGCCCATCGTGGCTGACGCTGAAGCCGGTTTCGGCGGCGTGCTGAACGCCTTCGAACTGATGAAGAACATGATCGCCGCCGGTGCTGCTGGCGTTCACTTCGAAGACCAACTGGCTGCTGTGAAGAAGTGCGGTCACATGGGCGGCAAGGTGCTGGTTCCCACGCAAGAAGCCATCGAGAAGCTGATCGCTGCTCGTTTCGCTGCTGACGTGATGGGCGTGCCCACCATCGTTCTGGCCCGTACCGACGCTGAAGCAGCCAACCTGCTGACCAGCGACCACGACGCCAACGACAAGCCCTTCCTGACCGGCGAGCGCACTCAAGAAGGCTTCTACCGCGTCAAGAACGGCCTGGAGCAAGCCATCAGCCGTGGCGTGGCCTACGCGCCCTACGCCGACCTGGTGTGGTGCGAAACCGGCACGCCCGACCTGGGCTTCGCCCGTGAATTCGCCCAAGCCGTGCACGCCAAGTGCCCCGGCAAGCTGCTGTCGTACAACTGCTCGCCTTCCTTCAACTGGAAGAAGAACCTCAACGACAAGCAGATCGCTTCCTTCCAGGAAGAGCTGTCGGCTCTGGGCTACAAGTACCAGTTCATCACCCTGGCTGGTATCCACGTCAACTGGTTCAACACCTTCCAGTTCGCCCACGCTTACGCTCGCGGCGAAGGCATGAAGCACTACACCGAAATGGTGCAAGAGCCCGAATTCGCTGCTCGCGACAAGGGTTACACCTTCGTGTCGCACCAACAAGAAGTGGGCGCAGGCTACTTCGACGACGTGACCACCGTGATCCAGGGCGGCTCGTCCTCGGTGAAGGCCCTGACCGGCTCGACCGAAGAAGAGCAGTTCCACTGATCTGCACGGGCCTTCGGGCCCGTGGCCTGATCGGCTTGAACACGAACGGCGCCCTAGGGCGCCGTTTTCATTGGCTGGGCTTATAATTCACGTCTGATGACCGCCCGTGAGGGCTGCTTGTAAGAAACGTAGAAAGGCACGCTCGGTTATGACACCGCGAACTTCGACCGCCACACACACCTCGACCGAGGTCTAGTCGGCTGGCCGCTGCTTTCGCATTCCGTTTCATATCGATCACTGAAAGCGCGGCGCCTACCGCGCTTTTTTGTTGCCTGCGTTGCCGTCCGTGCTTCAGCGATGGCCTTTTCCCACTGAGGATGTCTCCATGATTTCGATTCAATTGCCTGATGGTTCCAAGCGCGAATTCCCTGGCCCGGTGACCGTGGCCGAGGTGGCGGCCTCCATTGGCACGGGCCTGGCCAAGGCCGCCTTGGCGGGTCGGGTGGGGCAGGGCGATGCGGCCCGCCTGGTCGATACCTCGTATCGCATCGAGACCGACACCCCGCTGGCCATCGTCACCGAGAAGGACGCGGACGGCCTGGACATCATTCGACACTCCACGGCCCACTTGCTGGCCTACGCGGTCAAGGAGCTCTTCCCCGAGGCGCAGGTCACCATCGGGCCCACCATCGACGATGGCTTCTATTACGACTTCTCGTACAAGCGCCCCTTCACGCCTGAAGACCTTGAAGCCATCGAAAAGAAGATGGGTGAGCTGGCCAAGAAAGACGAGAAGGTCGAGCGCAAAGTGGTGCCGCGCGATGAGGCCGTGGCTTACTTCAAGAGCCTGGGTGAGCACTACAAGGCCGAGATCATCGAGAGCATCCCGGCTGATCAGGATGTGTCGCTGTACAGCGAAGGCGCCTTCACCGACCTGTGTCGCGGCCCGCACGTGCCCAGCACCGGCAAGCTCAAGCACTTCAAACTGATGAAGGTGGCGGGCGCCTACTGGCGCGGTGACCACCGCAACGAGCAGTTGCAGCGCGTCTACGGCACCGCCTGGACGAGCAAGGAAGACTTGCAGCTCTACCTGACCCGTCTGGAAGAAGCTGAAAAGCGCGACCACCGCAAGCTGGGCAAGGAGCTCGACCTGTTCCACATCGACGAGCACGCCCCTGGCGTGGTGTTCTGGCACCCCAAGGGCTGGACGGTGTGGCAGGCGGTCGAGCAGTACATGCGCCAGGTGTACCGCGACAACGGCTATCAAGAGGTCAAAGGCCCGCAGATCATCGACAAGACGCTGTGGGAGAAGACCGGGCACTGGGACAAGTACCGCGAGAACATGTTCACCACCGAGTCGGAAAAGCGCGACTACGCGCTCAAGCCGATGAACTGCCCGGGCCACATCCTGATTTTCAACTCAGGGCTGAAGAGCTACCGCGACCTGCCCATCCGCTACGGCGAGTTCGGCCAGTGCCACCGTAACGAGCCCACTGGCGGCCTGCACGGCATCATGCGCGTGCGCGGCTTCACGCAGGACGACGGGCACGTGTTCTGCACCGAAGATCAGATCCTGCAGGAGTGTGTGGACTTCACGGCCCTGCTGCAGAAGGTGTACCAGGACTTCGGCTTCACCGACATCATCTACAAGGTGGCCACGCGCCCTGAAAAGCGCATTGGCTCCGACGAGGTGTGGGACAAGGCCGAGAACGCCCTGATGGAATCGCTGCGGGCCACGAACAGCGAGTTCACGATCGCCCCGGGCGACGGCGCCTTCTATGGTCCGAAGATCGAGTACACGCTGAAAGATGCGCTGGGCCGTCACTGGCAGTGCGGCACCATCCAGGTCGATTTTTCGATGCCTGAGCGCCTGGGCGCCGAGTACGTGACCGAGGCCAGCGACCGCAAGCACCCGGTCATGCTGCACCGCGCCATCCTGGGCTCGCTGGAGCGTTTCATCGGGATTTTGATCGAGCAGCACGCCGGTGCTTTGCCGATCTGGCTGTCGCCCGTGCAGGCGGTGGTGCTCAACACCACCGATGCGCAGGCGGATTACGCGCAAGAAATCGCCAAAACGTTGCAGAAACAAGGACTTAGGGTTCAGTTGGATTTGCGCAACGAAAAAATCACGTATAAAATCCGCGAACATGCATTGCAAAAGGTGCCGTACTTCATCGTTGTCGGTGACAAGGAGAAGGCTGACGGCACCATCGCCGTGCGCGCCCGGGGCAATCAGAACCTCGGTGTGATGTCACTCGACGACTTCTCCCTGAAGATCTCTCAAGACATCGCCAACAAGGCCTGAGGGGCCGCGCTTTGTCCGGCAGGAATGGACAAAGCGCCCCTTCGCGTTGGGCGCGTGTGAACTTGGTTAACCGGTTCGGGCTGAGGCCCGTGGCCTGAGGAATTCGACATCGCTAACTTTTTCGACCGCCGGACGCGCAACGACGAACGCAAGCACCGGCTGAACCGCGAAATCACCGCACCCGAAGTCCGTCTGAACGGTCCTGAGAACGAACCGCTGGGCATCGTCAGCATCCAGGAAGCCCTCCGCATGGCCGGTGAGGCCGATGTGGATCTGGTCGAGATCTCGGCCCAAGCCGATCCTCCGGTCTGCCGCCTGATGGACTACGGCAAGTTCAAGTACCAAGAACAGAAGAAGGCCCACGATGCCAAGCTGAAGCAGAAGGTCATCGAGGTCAAGGAAATCAAGTTCCGCCCCGGTACCGACGAAGGCGACTACCAGATCAAGCTGCGCAACCTGCGCCGCTTCCTGGAAGAAGGCGACAAGGGCAAGGTGACGCTGCGTTTCCGTGGTCGCGAGATCACGCACCAGGAACTGGGCATGCGCCTGCTGGAGCGCGTTCGCGATGACCTGACGGATGTCTCGGTGGTCGAGAACATGCCCAAGCTGGAAGGGCGCCAGATGATCATGGTGCTCGGTCCGAAGAAGAAGAAGTGATTTTTGAACATGGCGCCGGGTCACCGGGGCCATCACCCAGGTGGGGTTTGGTCGCCCCACCCGGGATCCAAGTGCCTGCAGGCCATCAAGACCCGGAAGTGGTATTTCGGGCGCCTGGTAGGAACAAACCATAAGGAGCATCAACATGCCCAAGATGAAGACCAAGAAGAGCGCTGCCAAGCGTTTCCGTGTGCGTCCGGGTGGTACCGTCAAGCGCGGTCAAGCCTTCAAGCGTCACATCCTGACCAAGAAGACCACGAAGAACAAGCGTCACCTGCGCGGTGCCGTGAACGTGCATGACACCAACATGGGCCACATGGCTCAGATGTTGCCGTTCGCTGGCCTGTGATCGGCTGCCGCACGTCGTCTTTTTGTTCAGATAGTTAACGCCGAAGGAGTCACTCATGCCTCGCGTCAAACGTGGTGTAACAGCCCGCGCTCGTCACAAGAAAGTTCTCGCCCTGGCCAAGGGTTTCCGTGGTCGCCGCAAGAACGTCTACCGCATCGCCAAACAGGCGGTCATGAAGGCAGGTCAATATGCCTACCGTGACCGTCGCGCCAAGAAGCGCGAGTTCCGCCGTCTGTGGATCGCTCGTATCAACGCCGCCAGCCGTTCGCTGGGCCTGACCTACAGCCGCTTCATGGCTGGCATCAAGAAGGCTCAGATCTAAATCGACCGCAAGGTCCTGGCTGATCTGGCCGTCAACGATCCCGCTGCATTTGCCAGCATCGTGGAAAAGGCCAAGGCTCAACTGGCCGCCTGAACGGGCAGCCAGAACGATCAGCAGACAGCAAGATGCTGCACCGGCCGTCACCGTGGGCAACCCGGTGGCCGGTGATCCAAAGGCCAACCCACCGGTTGGCTTTTTTTTCGACACGAATCCATGAACGACCTCGATCAACTGGTGCAATCGGCCCAGGCCGCCTTCGCGGAAGCCGCCACTCCGGCCGACCTGGAAAATGCCAAGGCCCGCTTTCTGGGCAAGTCTGGCAGCTTGACCGAGCTGCTCAAGGGCATGGCAGCCCTCAGTCCTGAGGACAAGAAGACCCGTGGCGCGGCCATCAACCAGGCCAAACAGCAGGTCGAGGCCTTGCTCAATGCCCGACGTCAGGCCCTGGCCGATGCCGAGCTGGCCCAGCAGCTCCAGGCCGAGCGTCTGGACGTGACCTTGCCAGGTCGCCGTCGGGGCGAGGGTGGTTTGCACCCGGTGTCGCTCAGCATCGAGCGCCTGGAGGCCATCTTTGGCTCCATGGGCTTTGCCGTGGCCGATGGCCCCGAAATCGAGACCGTCTGGCACAACTTCACGGCGCTCAACACGCCGGAAGACCACCCGGCGCGCTCCATGCACGACACCTTCTATGTGGAAGGTGGCCACCTGCTGCGCACGCACACCAGCCCGATGCAGGTGCGCCACGCGATGCAGCATGTGCAGCGCCATGCTGAAGCGCTGGCGCGCGGCGAGCGCATGCCTGAGATCCGCGTGATCGCGCCGGGCCGCACCTACCGCGTGGACAGCGATGCCACGCACTCGCCCATGTTCCACCAGTGCGAAGGCCTGTGGATTGGCGAGAGTGTCAGCTTCACCGACCTCAAGGCTGTGTTGGGCGATTTCTTCAGCACCTTCTTCGAGACGGACGAGCTGGACATCCGCTTCCGCCCCTCGTTCTTCCCCTTCACCGAGCCGTCGGCCGAGGTGGACATTGCTTTCTCATAGGGCCCCTTGAAGGGTCGGTGGCTGGAGGTGGGCGGCGCCGGCCAGGTGCACCCGAACGTGGTGCGCCACTTCGGGCTTGACCCCGAGCACTACATCGGCTTTGCATTTGGCCTGGGTCCGGACCGTCTGACCATGTTGCGCTATGGTGTGAACGACCTTCGCTTGTTCTACGAAGGCGATCTGCGTTTCTTGCAGCAATTCAACTGAGGATGCCCGCATGACCACCACCAGTGCCACTCCCGCCACCACCATCCGCGCCTGGGCTGCCCACGAGGCCGCCAAGCCCCTGAGCTCGTTCGACTATGAGCCGGGTCCGCTCGGCGCCGAGGAGGTGGAGATTCAGGTGGAACACTGTGGCCTGTGCCACTCCGACCTGTCCCTGATCGACAACGAATGGGGCATTTCGGCCTACCCGATCGTGGGTGGTCACGAGGTGGTGGGCACCGTGGTGGCCTTGGGCAGCCAGACCAAAGGTCTGAAGCTGGGCCAGAAAGTGGGCGTGGGCTGGATGGCCGCCAGCTGCATGGCCTGCCCCAGCTGCCTGGGTGGCGAGCCGCAGTTGTGCCGCGCCGGCCAACCCACCATCGTGGGGCACCACGGTGGGTTTGCCGATCGTGTGCGGGCGCACTGGTTGTGGGCCTGCCCCATTCCTGACGGCCTGAATCCGGCCAAGGCCGGCCCGCTGCTGTGCGGGGGCATCACCACCTACTCGC
>CAMTVS010000021.1:0-32388 GCA_947085235.1 uncultured Aquabacterium sp.
CCAAGCCACGCATCGTGAGTACAAAATCAATAACGGCAAATCCGACATGATCAAAAAACTACTGACCTTGCTGCTGATGGCGGGTGTGCTCACGGGCTGCCAGGCTGAGCAAAAGAAAATGTTGGGCATCACCGGCTACAACTACACCAACCGCTACATCGATGGGTTCAGCGTGAATGGTCAGGGCGGTGGAAATGTACTCATCAGCGAAGACCATGCTGGGGGTGGTGGTACCACCTGCTGCATCGTTCTTCGACCGGATCAGGAGTTACCAGTGAAGGTATCTGTGGAGTGGACTTATGGGGTGGAAGGAGATCTTAGAACGGGAAAGATCTTCCGGCAGCCTGAAACCCACCAAATGGAAGTCGATTTGGTGGGGCCCATCCCCAAAGATCCCACCATTTTCGTGGTGCACTTTTACCCCGACAACACCGTCCAAGTGGAAGTCGCCGCTGACTATCCCAAGCCACGCATCGTGAGTACAAAATCAATAACGGCAAATCCGACATGATCAAAAAACTACTGACCTTGCTGCTGATGACAGGCGTGCTCACGGGCTGCCAGGCTGAGCAAAAGAAAATGTTGAGCATCACCGGCTACAACTACACCAATCGCTACATCGATGGGTTCAGCGTGAATGGTCAAGGTGGCAGCAACGTGCTACTCAGTGAAGACAACACAGGTGGCGGAAAAACAACCTGTTGTATCGTTCTTAGACCGGATCAAGAGTTGCCCGTGACCGTTTACGTGGAGTGGACGTATGGCTACGAGAAAGACTTCGATACTGGCAAGCTACTACGACCATCAGAAACTCACCAAGCTGAAGTGGATCTGCTTGGGCCCATCCCGAAAGACCCGACCATCTTCGTGGTGCACTTCTACCCGGATAACACGGTGCAGGTGGAAGTCGCCGCTGACTACCCCAAGCCGCGACTGAAGCGGTCAGCCTTGCAACGTGGGAGTCAGCCATGAGCACTTCAAATGCCGCCGTATTGGCGCATTTCCCACAGGCTCCAACAGGACCATTGCCTGCGCCCAAGGCGGAAGCGAGCGCGCTTCAGTCCATCAAGGCAGATGCCCAGCGAGCAAGCAGCCGCCAAGCAGTGCGCCCCACCGGTCATGCAACGCCTAAGGCCAACTGCCAGCAATCGCTTTGGTTGACCTTTTACTTTGATGGCACAGGCAACAATGAAAAGATTGATAAGCCTACTCATGAACACAGCAATGTGGCCCGTTTGTACCGAGCCATGCCGACGGACGACCCGGATACTGGACTGCTGACGTTCTACATCCCGGGCATCGGCACCCCCTTCCGAGAAATCGGTGATGAAGGCGGTGACTGGAAAGCCGCAGTGGCCTGGGGTGGACAAGCCCGGCTGGATTGGGCCTGGGCCCGGCTGGAAGAACAGATCTCGAAAGCCGCTGCGCGGGCCAGCAACCCGGTCAACAAGATCTGCATGATCAATGTGGCGGTGTTTGGCTTCTCGCGCGGGGCGGCCCTGGCCCGAGCCTTCGCCGTCAAGCTTCAGGCCGCGTGTCAACAGCAAGGCCAGGGCTGGATGTTCACCAAGGGGCAGTATCCCATTCGGCTCTACTTCATGGGTTTGTTCGATACCGTGGCGTCGGTCGGCATTCCCACCGCAGCGCGCAAGTATCAGCGTGAAGCCTCGGTGGCGGGACACGTTCTCGGAAAGATTCCAGGTTTGGGGCCGGTGCTCAAACCCCTGCCCGTGTTGATCGCTTCCGAGGCTGATGGTCACGCCGCATGGGCCTCTGATCTTCGCATTCCCGCCATGGCCGAGCGGTGTATCCACCACGTAGCGGCACACGAGATCCGTAACTCCTTCCCTCTGGACACGGTTTTGCAAGACGGACGCTACGCAGCGAACGTGGTGGAAGTGGTGTATCCCGGCGTGCACTCCAATGTTGGGGGTGGTTACCGCCCTGGTGAGGGCGGGCGACTGGCCAACGCGTTTGGCATGCTCAGTGCCATACCGTTGCAAGCCATGTACGACGAAGCGTATAAAGCAGGCGTGCCGCTACGCGACGTGAGAAGGCTACGCCAGTCAAAAGTGGCGGCAGACGCTGTCATTTATGAAGACTTCTTTCCACTTGCGAAAGATGACCAGAGTGTCCGCAACACCCTCATCCGCCGCTTCAACCACTACATGAAAGCCGTGCGGCAGGGCCCTGCCCCCATTGGCACGATGGTGTCTGCGCACATGAAGATGTACTTCCGCTGGCGGATCATGGACATCGGGCGCAAGCGTCAAGCCGCTGAGGCTGGTCGACAAGACATGACTGCGCAGCGCTTGTCGGTGATGGAGGCGCAGTGGGGCCGAGAGCGGGCTGTCAAGCAGGCCCGACTGGATGCGGTGTCCAGCGAGGCCGCTTCGCTGGAGATCAAGGCGTCGTTTCTGTTCAACGCCGCAGCCAACACACTGGACAGCCAGCAGCGTGAAGCCTATTTGACCGAGGCTCGTCAATGCCGCCATCGGGCAGCACAGCTTCGTGAGCAAGAGGTGATCGCGCGTGCGACGGTCAACACCATGCCCTCGTCTGATGGCAGCCTGTTGAAAGACATGCGTGTCTACGATCAGCAGTTCATGGACGACAGCCAGAGAGTGCTGTCGCAAGACAAGCGCACGCTCATAGGCTTTGATCTGTTGCTCAGAGAGGCGTGGGACGAACCTGCGCTCAACGATCCGGACATCATTGCTTTTTTTGACGACTACGTGATTGACTCTCTCGCTGGCTTTGCCACCGACCGCACCCGAGCCACTGAGCCGCGTGTGCTGTACCAGGGGGGCGATGTGCGCGTGAAGTACGCCCTGCTGTCCGGGGGATATGAGGAACCCGCACGAAACGTCGCCTGAGAAGGCGAGGGTAGGGGGGGCGTGTAGTGCCACCCCTACAAACAAATCACCCGATCCGTGATGGCGCCCAACGGCGCGGATTCCTACAGTGAACCCATCGCTGTCCTGCACCCACCGGTGCGCACCAGGAGTCCCGCATGTCAAGCTACTTCGATCCCTTTGACGCCGACCGCCCCCTGCGCATGCGCTGCGCTTGTGGGCAAGACCACAGCCCGGAAGAGCACAACGCCGCGCTGGCGCGTGAACAGGCCGTGCAGGAGCTGCAGCGCCGCAGCGAGACCGAAGACTTCCAGACCTACGCCCGCGAGTTCATCCAGGCCAGCATGATGAAGGCCCTGTTCCCGCAGGACGACCAGCGTCGTCGCTTCCTGCGCGCGGTGGGCAAGGGCACGGCCATGGCGGCCATCTCCAGCGTGATGCCGCTGACGGCCCTGGAGGCCATGGCGCAAGAGGCTGCCCCGCTGGAGAAGAAGGATCTGAAGATCGGCTTCATCCCCATCACCTGCGCCACGCCGCTGATCATGGCCCACCCTTTGGGCTTCTACCGCAAGCAGGGGTTGAACGTCAGTGTCGTCAAGACGGCGGGCTGGGCCCTGATCCGCGACAAGATGATCAACAAGGAGTACGACGCCACGCACTTCCTGTCGCCGATGCCGCTGGCCATCAGCATGGGCCTGGGTTCCAACCCCAAGCCCATGAATGTGGCGACCATCCAGAACACCAACGGCCAGGCCATCACCCTGCACGTCAAGCACAAGGACAAGCGCGATCCGAAGCAATGGAAGGGCTTCAAGTTTGCGGTGCCGTTCGAGTACTCGATGCACAACTTCCTGCTTCGTTACTACGTGGCCGAAGCGGGTCTGGATCCGGACCGCGACATCCAGATCCGCGTGGTGCCGCCGCCCGAGATGGTGGCCAACCTGCGCGCCGGCAACATCGACGGCTATCTGGGCCCCGATCCCTTCAACCAGCGTGCGGTGTTTGAAGAAATCGGCTTCATCCACATCCTCACCAAAGAGCTGTGGAACGGCCATCCTTGCTGCGCCTTTGGCACCAGCACCGAGTTCATCCAGCAGAACCCCAACACCTTCGCGGCCCTGTTCCGCGCCGTGCTGACGGCCGCCGCCATGGCACGCCAGCCCAAGAACCGAGAGCTCATCGCCAAGGTGATCTCGCCCACGCAGTACCTCAATCAGCCGGAAGCGGTGGTTCGCCAGGTGCTGACCGGTCGCTACGCCGACGGTCTGGGTAATGTGTTGAATGTGCCCGACCGGGCGGATTTCAACCCCATCCCTTGGCAGTCGATGGCGGTATGGATGCTCACGCAGATGAAGCGCTGGGGCTATGTGAAGGGCGACGTGAACTACAAGCAGATCGCAGAACAGGTGTTCTTGCTGACCGATGCCAAGAAGCACATGAAGGCCCTGGGCGAGACCGCGCCCGAGGGGGCTTACCCCAGCTTCAAGGTGATGGGCAAGACCTTCGATCCGTCCAAGCCCGACGCCTACGTCAACAGCTTCGCCATCAAGCGCACCTGAGGTCATCATGAGCATCACCACTCCCTGGTGGCGCAGCGAGCGCACCAAGGCGGCGATCCTGTCGCTGCTCATCCTCGGTGTCATCCTGGCCGTCTGGCACCTGGCCACGCTGCCCAAAGCATCGGTGGCCGCCAACCTGACGCCCGAGCAGATCGAGTATCTGCGACTGATGGGCAAGGACCCTTCAGCCGAAGGGGGCGGCGGTGGCTCAGGCTTCCCCACCCTGGCCCAGATGGGCTCGGTGGTGTGGGGTCACCTCACCGACCCGTTTTATGACAACGGGCCGAACGACAAGGGCATCGGCATCCAGCTGGCCTATTCATTGGGCCGGGTGGCGCTGGGCTACCTGATCGCCATGGCCGTGGCCATCCCGCTGGGCTTCGTCATCGGCATGTCGCCCTTGATCTACCGGGCCCTCGACCCGTTCATCCAGGTGCTCAAACCCATCTCGCCCCTGGCGTGGATGCCCCTGGCCCTCTACACCATCAAAGACTCCACCACGTCGGGCATCTTCGTGATCTTCATCTGCTCGGTCTGGCCCATGCTGATCAACACCGCCTTTGGGGTGGCCAGTGTGCGCAAGGATTGGCTGAACGTGGCTCGCACGCTGGAGGTGTCTCGCTGGCGCACGGCCTTTGAAGTGATCTTGCCGGCGGCAGCCCCCACCATCCTGACGGGCATGCGCATCAGCATGGGCATCGCCTGGCTGGTCATCGTGGCCGCCGAGATGTTGGTGGGTGGCACGGGCATCGGCTACTTCGTGTGGAACGAGTGGAACAACCTCTCGCTGCCCAACGTGATCTTCGCGATCCTGATGATCGGTCTGGTCGGCATGCTGCTGGACCTGAGCTTTGGCCGACTGCAAAAGGCGGTGACCTATGTTGACTGACGCCCCCCGTCCCTACCTGCAGGTGCAGGACCTGGGCAAGACCTACCCCGGCGCCACCGAGCCTGTGTTCGACAGCGTCAACTTCCAGATCCAGCGCGGTGAGTTTGTCTGCATCATCGGCCACTCGGGTTGCGGCAAGACGACCATCCTCAACACGCTGGCGGGCCTGGAGCAATCGTCGCAAGGCCATGTGTTCATGGATGGCCGCGAGGTGTCGGCCCCGGGCCTGGAGCGCGGGGTGGTCTTCCAGGGGCACGCGCTGATGCCCTGGCTGACGGTGCGGCAGAACATCGCGTTTGCCGTGCGCTCGAAGTGGCCGGACAAGAGCAAGGCCGAGCTCAACGCCCACGTTGAGAAGTACGTGCAGCTGGTGGGCTTGAGCCACGCCATCGACAAGAAGCCTTCGCAGCTGTCGGGTGGCATGAAACAGCGCGTGGGCATCGCGCGGGCCTTTGCCATCGAGCCCAAGATGCTGCTGCTGGACGAGCCCTTCGGCGCACTGGATGCGCTGACGCGCGGCACCATCCAGGATGAGCTGCTCCGCATCTGCGCCGAGACGCAGCAAACGGTGTTCATGATCACCCACGATGTGGACGAAGCCATCCTGCTGGCCGACAAGATTCTGCTGATGAGCAATGGCCCGCAGGCCCGTGTGGCCGAGATCGTGGTGAACACCCTGCCGCGTGACCGCACCCGTGCTGGTCTCCACCACGACCCACAGTTCTATCCCTTGCGCAACCACCTGGTGGACTTTCTGGTGGCGCGCTCGAAAGAGCTCAGCCATGGCCGTGCGCCCGCGCACCCGCCCGAAGTGCGACCCGGTCTGCAAGCCGGGGTGGCCCCGAAGGTGGTCTCGGATGCGGCCGCCGCCTGAGCGGTGCCGGACGTCAAGCCCACTGCTGATTGCGCAAGAGCCCTGTCATGAGCAACACCCTGGATTGCCCACTGCCCATGCCCCCTGCCATGTTGGTGTCGAACATGGCCGAATCCCTCACCGCGAGACCCATCACCGTGAGCCGCCCTCCCTTGCCCCCGTTCACCGAAGAAACCGCGCGTTTGAAGGTGCAGATGGCCGAAGACGCCTGGAACAGCAAAGACCCGGAGCGCTGTGCCGCCGCCTACACCGAGGACTCGTGGTGGCGCAACCGCAGCGAGTTCTTCACCGGGCGCGAAGCCATCAAGGCCTTCCTGACGCGCAAGTGGGCCAAGGAGCATGAGTACCGGCTGAAAAAGCGCCTGTTCGCCTTTCATGGCAACCGCATCTCGGTGTGCTTTGAGTACGAGTACCACGACGACACTGGCCAGTGGTGGCGGGCGTATGGCAACGAGAACTGGACCTTTGACGAGCGCGGCCTGATGGCCCGCCGCGAGGCCTCGATCAACGACGTGCCGATTGCGGAATCGGACCGTCAATTCAAGTGAGTTTTTTGAAGGAGCGCAACCATGAACCGTGAAGACGTGACCGACCTGATCATCGAAGCCAAGGTCAAGAAGGGCATCAAGTGGGCCGATGTGGCCGCCAAGGTGGGTCTGAGCAAAGAGTGGGTGACGGCCGCCTGCCTGGGCCAGATGACCTTAACGCCCGAGCAAGCCGCCATCGTGGGCGACATCTTCGACCTGCCCGCCGAGGCCCGCCTATGGCTGCAGGAGGTGCCCTACAAGGGCTCCCTGCCCACCAGCGTGCCCACCGATCCGCTGATCTACCGCTTCTACGAACTCGTCAGCGTCTACGGCACCACCTTCAAGGCCCTGATCCATGAAGAGTTTGGCGACGGCATCATGAGCGCCATCGATTTCAAGATGGACCTGCAGCGCGAGCCCAACCCCGCTGGTGACCGCGTGAGCATCGTGATGTCGGGCAAGTTCCTGCCCTACAAGACCTACTGATCAGGCCTAGCTGATCGCTGTCATCTGGCGTTCATGGTTCTGTCAGGCCCCGCTCATGGGGCCTTCAGGGCCATGTCAGGGGGCTCTGGTGCAATGACCTGGTTCACACACCGAACCATAGGAGTTGCACATGAGCCCCCAATCGACATCCCGGACTGCCGTTCAGTCGTCCTCTCGCCGCTTGGCCACCCTGGCGGTGGTGCCCTTGATGCTGGCGGCCCCTGCCCTGGCGCTGGCCAAATCCAATGCAGCCCCGGCCGCTGCCCCGGCCACACCCGTGGTCAACACCACGATCACCGAGGCCGAGGTGCTGGCAGCCCAGCGCGCCTGGGGTGAGGCGCTGGTGCGCATCAGCACCGAGTTCGATCAGTCCGGTCTGCCCAAGGCGAAGGCCACGGCGGCCGCCATCATCGACGCCGCCTACGGCTACCAGATGGGGCCGGTGCTCTTCAAGCCCACGCTCACCCAGGCTCCGCAAACCTTCCGCCTGACGCGCGAAGGTGCCCTGGCCTACTTCGTGGGTGACAACCCCGCCTTCCCCAAGGACACCGGCTTTGCCTTGAAGGGCTGGCGCCAGGTGGAGGTGAACAACGCCGGCATCCACATCCACGGTGATGTGGCCACCACCATGGGCAAGGTGACCATCACCAACAAGAGCGGTCAGAAGACCACGGTGGACAAGACTTGGCAGTTCAAGAAAGACGATGCGGGTCAACTGCGCATCGTGCTGCACCACTCGTCGCTGCCTTACAGCGCGCCCTGAGCTTCCAGTCGGTAGCCCAGGCCGCGTACGGTCTGGATCAGAGGGGCTTCGCGCCCCTCGTCCACTTTCACGCGCAGTCGGCGGATGTACACATCCACCACGTTCGTCAGCGGGTCGGCGTGGGCGCCCCACACGCGTGAGAGGATGCGTTCGCGGCTGAGCAGCTTGCCGGGTGAGGACATCAGGAACTCCAGCAGCGCCAGTTCCCGGGCGGTCAGGCTCAAGGGCTGGCCCGCACGGGTCACGCGCATGGTGTCGCGGTGCAGCACCAGATCGGCCACCTGCAGCGTGGGGCTGGCGCTCACGCGGGGCAGGTGGCCTCGCCGGGCCAAGGCCTCGATGCGGGCCAGCAGTTCATCAAAGGCAAAGGGCTTGACCAGGTAGTCGTCTGCCCCGCCACGCAAGCCCTGCACCTTGTCATCCACCGTGCCCATGGCGGTCAGCATCAGCACGGGCGTGTCCACGCCTTGCTCGCGCAGGCGGCGGCACAGGGTGGCGCCATCCAGACCGGGCAGCATGCGGTCCAGCAGGATCACGCCGGCTTGATCCGCCAGCCTGGCACTCCAGTCCAGCGCCAGGCGCAGGCCCTCGGGGCCGTCGTGCGCGACCTCCACGCCCAGCCCTTCGGCGCGCAGTCCGCGCACCAGAAAGTCGGCCACCCGTCGGTCGTCTTCAATCACCAGCACTTGCAGCATGTTCAGTCCTGTTCCTTGAGGCATGGCAGCACCAGCCGCACCTCGGTGCCTTCGCCCGGTGTGCTGTCCAGGTCCATCCAGCCGCCATGCGCGCGCACGATGCCTTGGGCCAGGCTCAGGCCCAGGCCCAAACCGTCCGGGGCCAGGTGCTGGGCCTGTTGCCCCCGAAAGTGTCGCTCCATGACGCGTGGCAACTCGTGTGCGGCGATGCCCATGCCCTGGTCCCGCACGCACAGCTCCCACGCGACGCGCCCGTCATCCAGCACTTGAACGCCGCTCGTCACCTCGATGAGGGTGTGGGGCCGGCTGTACTGCACAGCGTTGTCCAGCAGGATGCCGAATGCCTGGCGCAGGCGTGCGGCATCTGCCCACACCCGGGCCTCGGCCACATGGCCTGCGTCCGCCCATGGTTCGGGCGGGTGTCGTTCGATGCGAACCTGCCGTGCCTGGGCGGCCGAGCGGGCCTGTTCGCAGGCCTCGTCCAGCGGGTCATCGGGTTGCAGCGCCTGTCGCTTCAGCGGCAGGGCCTCGGTCTCTACCCGCGCCAGTGTCAGCAGGTCGTCGATGACCATGCCCAGGTGGCGTGCGGCGTCGGCGATCTGGGTCAGGGTGTTCTGGTAGTCATCGGGGGTTTTGGGCGCGCCCCGCAGTGCGATCTCGGCTTCGCCCCGGATGGCGGTGGTGGGGGTGCGCAATTCATGGCTGACGTCGGCCAGCAGCTGGCGGCGGCGTTCGTCGGCATGGCGCAAGGCCGTCAGGGCCTCTTGCAGCTCGGCAGTGCGTGCCCGCACCTGGGACTCCAGCTCCTGCCGGGCATGTGCTTCGCGGGCGCGGTGGCGTTCCAGCTCGGTGGCCATGCCGTTGATGGTGCGGGCCACCTCGCCAAACTCGTCGGGCGCCTCGTAGGGCACGCGGTGGCTCAGGTCACCTCCCTGCAGGGCCTGTGCGCCCGCTTTGAGGGCCTCCAGCGGGCGCCGCAGCCGTCGGCTGAAGCCGATGCTGGCCAGCACGGCGGCCAGGGCGAGTGTGGCGGTGGCACCCAACGCAAATCGCTGCACCAGTTGCAGGCTGCGATCGGCCGCTTCGCGCTCGCGTTCTGCGGTGTTGCGCTCGCGTTGCAGGCTGTCGGCCAGCAGGGTGCGCAGGTCTCGGCCCTGGCTCATGTCGAAGGCCTGGTTCAGTCGCTGCCAGGCTTCGCTGCGGTCGGCCGGGGTGGTGCCGTCCGAGCGGTCCATGGCCCGCTGCAATTCAGCCAGGTTGCTGGCCAGCACACTCAGGGCCTGTCGCCGCGATTGCTGTTCGGTGGCCAGCAAGGGGTCCTTCCCCAGCCAGGTGTCGGCCTGGTCGGTCAGGGTTTGCAGCTCGGCCAGGTGCGTGTCCATCTGCGCCAGCAGTTGCTGCTTGCGGGCCGGGTCGCCCTGGCCCTCCAGCGTGGCTTCGGCAGCCCACACCCGCAGGCGTTGTTTGGTGGCCAGCAGGGCCATGAAGCCGTTCTGGATGTCGGCAGCCACCCGCCCTCGCACCACCTGCTCGCCTGCGGCCTGGATGGCCCACCAGCTCACACCGCCTTGCAGCAGGGCGGCCATGGCCAGACTTCCCAAGGCGAGGTGCAAGCGACGGCGAAACATCGGCCCATTATGGGCAGGCGCGCACGGACTTGCATGAACGCCAGATGACAGCCGTCGGGCCTGAGGTGGTGATCAGCGTGCCTGGGCGGGCGGCACCTGTCCGGCCGGCCACAGGGCCCACAGCGCCAGCGGCTGTTTGGTGCGCCCCGCCGAGGCCAGGGCCTCATCGCCCCAGCCCCAGAAAAAGTCCGCCCGTACGGCGCCCAGGATGGCGCCGCCCACATCCTGCGCCATCACCAGCCGCCGCAGCGGACGGGCCGCGTTGCCGTTGGCCGACCACGCCTGAGGGTGGGTGCTGTCCAGCCACACGGGGGTGCCCAGGGGGATGCTGTCGCGGTCCACCGCGATCGATCGCAGGGGGGTCAAGGGAATGCCTTGGGCGCCAGCCGGGCCGACCTCGGGGTCGCGCAACACCTCTTCGCGGAAATACACCATGCGCGGGTTGGCGCGCATCATCTCGGCCACCCTCGATGGGTTCTGATCCGCCCACTGCCGGATGGCGGGCCAGGAGGCCTGATCCAGCGTGAAGGCGCCCTGGTCCACCAACCAGCGTGCCACCGAGACATAGGGCTGGTCGTTGTGGCCGGCGAAGGCCATGCGCACCGTGCGGGGCTGCTCTTGGGCATCCAGCTCGTCCAGCAGCCTGACGCGGCCTGAGCCTTGCACCTGGATCAGCAACACATCCAGTGGGTCAGCCAGGTACAGCAGCTCGCGCCCCTGTACGGTGGCGCGGGCCTGCGGCTGGGTCTCGATCTCGGCGCGGGTGTAGTGCGGTCGACGGCTGCTCAGATCAGCTGGCGCGCTGTAGAGTGGATGCACATGGCGCCCGGCGGGCCGACGGCGACCCTCCAGCAGGGGTTCAAAGTAACCGGTGAGCAGCCCCGTGGACGTGCCGGTGGTCTCCAGCGCGCTGACACGCCAGGGCGACATCTGGCTTTGCAGCCATTGACGCACGAACACATCGCCCACCTGTCGCCCCCAGGCGGGCCCCAGTCGCCGCACTTCCAGGCACAAGGCTGTCCAGTCGGTGTGCATGGGGCGTGCGCAGCCCCGGTGCAGGGCTGGCCACCATTCGCTCACCGTGTCGTCCGTCCAACCAGGCAGGTCTTGCCAGGTCGCGGGGCTCCAGCGGGACTTCGGGCGCGTCACACTGCCCTCGGGCACTGGGGCAGTTGTGGTGGTGGGCGCGGGGGCGGGGGCTGGTCGTTCGGGGGCTCGGGGCCAATCCGGTGCCGGCAAAGGGGGCATCAGGCTGCCGCACCCGGCCAGGCTTCCTACAATCAGGCCCCAGGCCATCCAGCGGGCCCAGGGCCGCGCCGGTTTTTTGAACACACCGTGAAACATCATGTGGTTGATTGTGCTTGAAGCCATGGCCGCGCTGGGCGTGCTGCTGTTCCTCGTCTGGTGGACGATGTTCTCGGGGCGACGCCGAGGCGAGCCCCTGATGGACGACGAGTCGCCTGCTCAGGAGCGTCTTCCCTCGTCTTCACCGGGTACCGAGGGCGATTCGCCCGCCTTGGCAGCGTCCGAAGAGCCCTCAGAGGCAGGCGAGACCGCTGGCGCCGACCGGGGAGGCCAGACGAAGCTCAAGGGCTGACGCCGTACCCGGGCCCAGATGGCGGCCCGCAGGCGGCTTCGGTCCTTGACCTTCACGCCGCGCGAGCGCACGGCCACGCGCAGGGCCAGCACGAAGCTCACGCCCACATTGAGCGCCCCCGTCAGCGGCAGGGCCACGACGCACCACCAGAAGGCAGGTTCGCGCAGCACCTCCCAGCCCAGGGCGCCCAGGGCGGCGGCCACCTGGCCGGTGGATAGCGTCACGTGGCGCACGTCCAGCGGCAGGGCCAGGAAGCCCGCCACCACGGGCACCAGCCCCAGCATCAGGCCCAGCGAGATGTTGGCCGCCAACCCGGAGATGTTCTGTCGCCACCACCGCGCCCATTTGGCCGTGCGTGCCACGCCCAGCCAGGCGCGGATGCGCGGGTTCCATTGCATGGCGCTGTCCAGCCGGTGCAGCACAAAGGCGTTCTCAGCCCAGCCTGCGATCATGCTGGACGTGAACAGCAGCACCCCTGTGAAGGCCGCAAAGAACAGGGTGGGGCCCAGCAGGGTCAGGTTCTTCAGCACATAGCGGGCCGTGTCGGCATCCACCATCGGGGCACCCGCCCACCACCACCCCAGCAGCTGCACGCCCAGCACCAGGGGGGCCACGGCCACCATGTTGCCCACGATGCCCGCCACTTGCGATCGAATGAGGTTGGCCACCTCGTCCACAAAGCCTTCCACCGCCCGGTCTTCCTGCACATCGGCCAATTTGGCGGCCATCGCCGGGGCCGTCATGGCCGGCTGTTTGGTGGCCACGGTGAAGTGCAGCAACTGGATCAGCACAAAGCTGCTGGCGTAGTTGAGACCGGCCGCCATGCCCAGCCAGAACGGTGAGGCGGCCCAACCGCCAATCCAGAACTTCAGCAAGGTGGTGAGCGACATCACCGCTCCGCCGCCCAGGGCGCGCCGCAGCATGGTGAAGTAGTCGCTGCGGTCTCGGGTGATGTAGTGCTCACCCGTTTCAGCGCTGCGTTCGGCCACCTTGCGTGCCAGCTGCGAGGTGTGTTGGCGGAACAGAGCCCGCACGCTGCGTCGGCTGGCGCCCACCGCCACCAACTCGATCATCAGATGACGGATGGCGGGGCCCGGTCGCGGGGCCAGCACCACATCCAGCAGCATCTCGATGCGACGGCAACGTTCACAGAGCTGGTCGATTTGAAAGACCAGATCGACCGAGATACCGTGCTCTTCCAGGTGGCCATGCAGGCCGCGCGCGCCCTCGGCGCAGCGGTCCAGCAGCAGGCGCAGGTACTGGGCTTCTTGCAGCATCGGAGCGGGCCAGCGACCGGCCTCGCCACCGGCCTCCAGGTGGGCCAGCGCCATCTCATGCACCCGCTCGGTCACATGGCCGAGCTGGCGAAAGGCCTGGCGCACGCTTTCGTCGTGTGAGCGTCGCTCGGCGGCCAGCACTTCCACCTCGAAGTCGGCATCCAGTCGCACGCCCATGCGCGAACGAAACTGCGTGGAAAAGCCCGCAGCCCGCACTTGCGTGGCCAGGTAGAACATGGCGTCAAAGAAGGGGCTACGCCAGGTCAGCGAGCGGTGGGCGCGATCATGCCCGGCGCCCTGTGCATAGGCCTGAACGATCACCTCCGCCCACAACTCGCCCAGGCTGGCCAGGGTGGCGTCGTCCAGGGCTTGCAGCCAGGCCAGGTCATCCGCACCATCAAACAGCAGGTGGAAGAGCTGCCCCAGGTCGTGGGTCTCTGGGCTCAGGGGCAGCACCCGGCGGCGCAGCCGTTCGCCCAGTTCATTGAGGAAGGACGTACGCGGCGAAAAGCCATAGTCGGCCAGCAAGGCCGCCACGTCCACATCGCGCCAGAACTGGGCCAGCAAGCCCACCACCTTGGCGCGACGTTCTGGTTGGGCCTGCAGCTGACGCAACACCAGTTGGGTGCCCGACAAGGGCTCGCCACGGCGTATCCAGTCGATCAGCCGGATGAGCCACACATGGCGCTCGACGGCGCAGTCGCAACGTTCGGCGTCGTCCAGGAAGGCATCGAGCGCGAAGCCATTGCCCGGCCGGGGCCACCAGGCCTGACGGGTCAGTGGTCTCCACAGGCGCGAGGTGATCCCCATGCTCAATGCAGGGCCTGGGCGTGCCCGAGTACGAAGGCCGGGATGGGCGCCTCAAACGCTTGGGCGTCTTCGGTCATGCAGAAGTAACAGCCCTCCATCACGCCATGGGGGGTGTCCAGTTGCGTCCAGCTCGTGTACTCGAATCGCTCACCGGGCCGAAGGAATGGCTGCTGGCCGACCACGCCCAGTCCACGCACCTCTTGCACCTTGCCGGTGGCGTTGGTGATGTTCCATTGACGCCCGATCAGCTGCGCCGCCACATCACCGCTGTTGACGATGGTGACCGTGTAGGCGAACGCATACTCATCGGCCGCAGGATTGCTCTGTTCATCCAGGTAGCGAGGCTGCACCGAGCAGCTGAATTGGGCTTGGCTCATGCGGTGCATTCTAGGCATTTGCGCTGGATGGCGCAGCCGCCATATCCCGCCGTTTCATGGGGATGTCATGAGCCCTCGGCACACTGTGGTGCTTCAGTCACCTGTGCCGAGCTTCAGGCGCAGCACGCAAGGCACATGGAGTCGTGTCATGGATCGTCGTCGTTTCTTGTCTGCTGCGGGCGTGGCCACCGGCGGTTTGTTGATCACCTGGCATGCCCAGGCGGTCGAATGGTTGAGCCTGGGACGTGAACCGCTGGACACCACCGGCTTGCGCCACGATGCGCCCCGTGTGTTCGATCTGTCGGTGGCCTCGGGTGACCCCAGCGCCACCGGCGTGATGCTGTGGACGCACATCCGCGCCGAGGCCGTGCGTCCGGGGCAGGCGCTCTTCCTGCAGGTGGCGCTGGATGCGGGTTTTCAGACCCTGCTGCTGCAGGCCCGGATCGAGCCCCACCAGATCAACGCCGAGCGGGACCACACCATCAAGGTCGACCTCAACGGCCAGTTGCCGGAAACCCAGTCGGGCGGCCCATACTTCTATCGCTTCATCTATGACGGCACCGTCAGCCGCACCGGGCGCTGCCGCACGCTGCCGCAAGATGGCAACGCCTTGCGCAGCCTCAAGCTGGGCTTGTTGACCTGTCAGGACTACACCAACGGCTACTACGGTGCCCTGGGCCACCTGGCGGCCGACGACAGCATCGACTACGTGCTGCACCTGGGCGACTTCATCTATGAAACGGCCGGTGACCCGCGCTTTCAGAGTTTGCCCTTCGAGGACCGCACCATGGTCCTGCCCTCTGGTGGCACCGTGGCGCTGGATCTGGAAGACTACCGGTTCATCTACCGCCGCTATCGCAGCGACCCCCTGCTGCAGCAGGCCATGGAGCGCCACACCTTCATCTGTGTGCCCGACGACCATGAAACCGCCAACGACTGCTATTGGGACTACGCCCGCGACACGCTCGGCGCCCCCGATCACCCCTACACCACCGACCCACAGTACGGCAACAGCCCGGCCTTGCTGAGGCAGTTGCGCCTGGATTCTCAGCGTGCGTGGTCGGAGTACGTGCCGGCGCGCGTCAACTTCAACCTGATCGCCTCGCACCCGCATGAGGCCCTCACGCAGTACCGGCGGTTTCAGTTCGGTCGCTTCCTGGACCTGTTCATGATCGACAGCCGCAGCTACCGCAGTGCGCACGCCTGCGGCGAAGGCGATGTGTTCCAGCGCTATGTGCCCCTGGGCTGTACCAAGTACAACGCTCCGACGCAGACCATGCTGGGCGCGCGTCAGCGCGATTGGCTCATCGAGGGTCTGACGCAATCGCGCGCGGCCTGGAAGCTGATGGGCAACCAGACCTTCTTCAGCCGCCTGTCCATCACCTTCCTGGGTAAGCAGATCACGCCGCTGAACATCGATGCCTGGGATGGTTTCGTGGCCGAGCGCCGGGCGCTGACCAGCGCACTGCGCGAGGCGCAGGTCAAAGACTTTGTGGTGGCCACGGGTGACCTGCACACTTACATGAGCAGCCACATCAAACACGACTTTGGCAACAACAACCCCCTGGCCGTGGACAACTTCGTGGGCGTGGAGTTCATGACGCCCTCCGTCACGTCGGCCAACCTGGGTGAGATGCTGGGTGCGCAACTGGATGCGACACAACGCGCCATCCTGCTGCAGGGGCTGGCGCCCGCGGCTGTTCGGGTCAACAACCCGCACATCCAGTACTTTGACAGCAGCCGCTACGGTTACTCGACACTGGAGTTCACGGACCGCCATGCCGAATGGGTGGCCTACACCGTCGACAAGAACGACCCCGATCCGCGCACCGCACGCCGTTGTGTGGCTCGTCAGCGCAAATCGCGCTACCTGCCCTGGATCGTGCCCAAGAGCACCCAGGGTTATTGAGCCCCGTCGGGCATCGGGAACCCGCCTGCCCCCTGCCGGTGGAGGCGGGTTTTCCTACAATGAGGGCTTGGCCGCTTTGCCGGCGCTTTTCACGCCCCACCATGTCCCGCACCTTCCGTATCGCCCCCAGCATCCTCTCGGCCGACTTTGCCCGCCTGGGCGAGGAGGTGCGCCACGTGATCGACGCCGGTGCGGACTGGATCCACTTCGACGTGATGGACAACCACTACGTGCCCAACCTCACGTTCGGGCCCATGGTGTGCCAGGCGCTGCGCAAGCATGCGGTCAAAGCTGATGGCACCCAGGTGCCCATCGACGTGCACCTGATGGTGCAGCCGGTCGATGCCCTGGCCACGGCCTTTGCCAAGTCGGGCGCCGACATCGTCACCTTCCACCCGGATGCGTCCACCCATGTGGACCGCACCCTTCAGCTGATCAAGGCCGAAGGCATCCAGGCCGGCCTCGTGTTCAACCCCGCTTCGCCAGTGGACGTGCTGGAGTGGGTGATCGACAAGGTCGATGTGGTGCTGCTCATGAGCGTCAACCCTGGCTTTGGTGGGCAGAGCTTCATCGACAGCACGCTGCGCAAGGCCGAGAAGGTGCGCAAGATCATCGATGCCTCGGGACGTGACATCCGCCTGGAGGTGGACGGCGGCATCAAGGTCGACAACATTCGCCGAGTGGCCGATGCAGGCGCCGACACCTTCGTGGCTGGCTCCGCCATTTTTGGTCAGCCGGACTACAAGGCCGTGATCGACGCCATGCGGGCCGAGCTGGCGCGCTGATCAGTCCACCTTGCTCATGCGCCTTGCAGCGCGGCCAGTTGCTCACGCAGTGCCGCGTTTTCGGCCGTCAAGTCGGCCACCCGTTGGCGCAGGGTCTGAAGTTCGTCGGTGGGCGCCGTCGGCGCTGAGGTGTGCTCGTCACCCATGACGGGCTCTGCCGGAAGGCTGGTTTTGCGTTTGACCTCGCGCACCCGCTTGGCGGCCTGCTTCAACTCGTCCTTGCCTGCGATGGCCGCGGCCTTTTGCTCGTCGGCCGGCAGGCTGGCCACAGCGGCGGCCGCGTTGATGCTGATCGCGCCTTGCTTGACGGCATTCACCAGTTCAGGCACGGCCTGAGTCTGGATCTTCTCGATCAGCACCACCTGGTTGGCGCTCAGGCGCGCCGCACGCGCGATGTCCGCGCGGCTCTTCAGCGCCGGCGTGCTCACGGGGGGCGTCTCGGCAGCCTCCTCGGCGGCGGGCGCGGGCTCAGTTGCCCGGTCAGAGGGCGTCGCCAAGGCAGTGGCCTGACGCTGCGCCAAAATCTCGCGCTTGCGCAGGGCCAGCACGCCACGCTGGAAGTCCGACACGCTGCGCCGGCCCAGGTGCTGGTCGATCATCCACAGGTGCACATCGTCCATCGTTTTGAAGTGCGGGTGCTGTACCGTCTGAAACGGGATGCCGTGCTTCTGGCAGATGCCATAGCGGTTGTGCCCGTCGATCAGCAGATCACCCCACAACACCAGCGCATCACGGCAGCCTTCGGCCAGCAGGCTGCGCTCCAGCGCGTCATGCTCTTCGGGGGTGAGTGGGTCGATGTAGGCTTTGAGCTCTTCGCTGACGGTGATGGTCATCGCATGGCCTCCGCGCCGCTCAGGCCCATGCGCGCCAGCACCTCTGCACTCACAAACCCATCAGCCGGCAGGCCTTGGGTGCGTTGCCAGGCGCGCAGCGCCCGGCGGGTGGCCGGCCCTGCCACGCCATCGGGTTCACCCGCCTGGAAGCCCAGGCGGTTCAGCGTGGTTTGCACTGTGATGATGTCCTGGCGGGTCAGCAGTTGCTGGTGGCGTGGCCAGGCGGTCTGCACCCCAGGGGCGCCTTCCATGTGCCGTGCCAGCAAGCACACGGCCAGCGCATAGCTGTTGGCCATGTTGTAGCGCAGCACGGCGCGGAAGTTGTCGCCGACCATGAAGGCAGGGCCTTGCAGTCCGGCGGGCAGCAAGAGGCTGGCGGCCTGCAGGGTGGGCATGGGGCTGGCCGGGTCGATGGGGCGCACGCCCGCCTCGGCCCAGGCTGCGCTGGGGCGGCGGATGTCGGACTCGGCCAGGGCCGGGTCAAAGCCGGGTGGCAGCACCACCTCGGTCAGGCAGGGTTCATCGGCCCGCCAGCCCGACTGACGCAGGTAATGGGCCGTGGACGCCAGGGCATCGGGCACGCTGCCCCACAGGTCGCGGCGTCCGTCGCCGTCACCATCGACCGCGTGGGCCAGGTAGGTGCTCGGCATGAACTGGGTCTGGCCCATGGCGCCAGCCCACGAGCCCACCAGTTGCTCGGCCGACACCTCGCCCTGCTCCACCAGTCGCAGCGCGGCCAACAACTCGCCCCGGGCCCAGGCTTCGCGGCGCCCCTCGTAGGCCAGGGTGGCCAATGCATCCATCACGCGCATCGAGCCGAGGTGGCTCCCGTAGCTGGTCTCCATGCCCCAGATGGCCACGAGGATGGCGTCAGGCACCCGGGCGGCATCGCTGCCGAACACGCCGGCGGTCTGCAGCTCGGTCAATCGGCTGCGCCCCATGCGGACGCGTTGCGCGGACACGGCCGTGTCCAGGTAAGCCCACACCGGACGCACGTACTCGCTCTGGTTGCGATCGTTCTGAATGATGCGACTCTGCAGCCGTACCGGATCCAGCGTGCTGCGGAGTGTGGCCTCGCTGATGCCCTGGGCTTGAGCGTCTGCCCTGAAGGCCTGCACCCAGCGCTGAAAGCCTTCGTCAGACAAGGTTCGGGTCGCGCGCGTCAGTGCGGGGGTGTCTACCAGGGCGGGGGTGGCGGCCGTTGGCGCGGGGGGTGGTTCAGGCGTTGTCAGCGGCGCTTGAGAGGCGCAACCAGCCAGCACCAAGGCGGCCAGCCACGGCAGGCTGCGGCCAGGCAGCCACGCAAGAACACCAGGGATACGGACAGAGCAGATCGTCATGTAAAGGGGCGATGTCAGACACCGGGCTCAAGGCCCGGGTGTCTAGCATGCCACGAGTGCCGCGCCCCTTAGGCGACAGCCCGCCTGATCAGGGCATCACCTTGATCTGCCGAACGATGTCCAGCGTGAAGGCTTGTTGCCAGGGGGTGTCTGCTTTCAGCAGCCCTTCCTTGACCATGTAATCGCGGGTGGCCTTCCAGCGGGCCTCCGTCATCGTGCCCACGCCGCTCTTGGCCGCATCGCCGCTGTCCAGCACCTTCAGGGCCTTGAGCTGGCTGATGCCAAAGGCGATCTGCGCGTCCGTCATGTTGGGGTTGTCCTTCTTGATGAGGGTGTTGGCGGGTGCCGGGTCCTTCAGGTAGCTGACCCAGCCCTTCATCGAGGCTTCCACGAAGCGCTTGACCACATCCGGCTTGGCCTTCAGCAGGGCCTGTGTGGTGACGATGGTGGTGCCATAGGGCGGGTAGCCGTCATCGGCAAACAGGAAGAACTTGGTGGGCACGCCCCGCTGTTGGGCCTGGAAGGGCTCGGACGAGGGGTAGGCCTGCTGCACCACGTTGGTGTCGGCAAAGAAGGGCTGCAGGTTGAAGGTGTAGGGCCGTGCCTGGGCATCGCTCAGGTCGTACTTGGCCTTCAGCCACGGCCACCAGCTGGTGCGGTTGTTGTTGGCCACCAGAATGGTCTTGTTCTTCACATCGGCCAGCGACTTCACATCGGCGTGCGTCAGCATGCCCTGCAGGTCTTTCTGGAAGCTGGCGGCCACGGTGACGGTGGGCACACCGCGCTCGATGCCCGACAGCACCTGGAAATCGTATCCGATGATCAGATCGGCAGCGCCTGCGGCCAGCAACTGCATGCCATTGACCTGTGGGCCGCCCATCTTGATCGTCACATCCAGGCCAGCCTGTTTGTACAAGCCGGTGGCCAGGGCCTGGTAAAAGCCACCGTGTTCGGCCTGGGCGTACCAGCTGGTGAGGAACGTGAGCTTTTCGACGGGCTGCGCCAGCGCTTGGGGCGCATGCGCGCTGGTGATGACGGCCGTGGCGGCCGCCAGCACATGGCGAGAGAAGAGTCGGCGGGTGATGAAGCGAAACATGACGGCACCTTCAGGGTTGAGGACACACTCGATGCGGCCGCGCGTCAACGCGGCCCCTGCATGGAGCAATTCCCCACCTGAGGCCCCTGGTCAGGGCCCGTGCACCAGCGTGTGCACCAGGCTGAACGCTTCTACTCCGTCAAAGGGCAACGCAGCAAAGCTTGTGCCAGGTCAAGGTTGCTGAGCCCCGTCGGCGGTGCGCTCATTCATGACGACGGCACGGTGCCCTCGCTGGAAGCCCGGGCCTCCGCACCCGGTGCGGACGCCGGCAGACACACTGAGCCAGGCCCCACCATCTTTTCGCCATCCCAGCGCTGGCCGCACCAGCACAGCCCTTGGTCGTCGATGATGCAGGTGCCGCTGCCGCAGCAACGTGGGTCGTCAAGCATGGAGGCCTCGTGTCGTGTTGAAGGGTAATGGCATGGTCGCACCACCACCGAGACCATGGTGAGGCAAGTCTCAAGATGCCCCCGCTTTGACTCGGGTTGGTGGTGGGGGGCGGAGCTGGTCTGGCTGTGCCGGCCGCTTGGGGCGTGCGGCAACGTTTGCTGACACCGCCGATCGCGTCCCCGCTATCCTTGGCACACCATGCCCAGCACACCCCTGTCCATCACTTCTCGCCTGCCGCAGGTGGGCACCACCATCTTCACCGTGATGTCGGCCCTGGCGCAGCAGCACGGCGCCATCAACCTGTCGCAAGGCTTCCCTGACTTTGACGCACCGGCCGAGCTGCTGGCCCTCTTGGGCGAGGCCGCGCGCGAGGGGCACAACCAGTACGCGCCCATGACGGGTCTGCCCGTGCTGCGCGAGGCCATCGCTCAGAAAGTGCAGGCCTTGTACGGTGCGGACTACGACGCGGGCGAGGAGATCACAGTCACGGCCGGTGCCACGCAGGCCCTGTTCACGGCCATCGCCGCCCTGGTGCATCCGGGTGACGAGGTGATCGCGTTTGCGCCGGTGTACGACAGCTACGGCCCCTCGGTGGCGCTTCAAGGTGGCCGCATGGTCTACGCCGACCTGCCCGCACCCAGTTACCGGCCTGACTGGGCCCAGGTGGCCCGGCTGATCACGCCGCGCACCCGCATGATCATCCTCAACAGCCCGCACAACCCCACGGGCGCGGTGTGGACGGCCGATGACATGGCGACCCTCGCCGCGTTGGTGAAGGACACGAACATCGTGCTGTTGTCCGACGAGGTCTATGAGCACATGGTGTTCGACGGTCTGCGCCACGAGAGCGTGCTGCGCTACCCGGCCTTGGCCGAGCGCGCGGTGGTGGTGTCCAGCTTTGGCAAGACGTACCACATCACGGGCTGGAAGATCGGCTACGCGCTGGCCCCGAAGGTCCTGATGGCCGAGTTCCGCAAGGTGCACCAGTTCAACGTGTTCACCGTGCACACGCCCTCGCAGGTGGCGCTGGCGCGCTTCATGGCGAAACCCGGTTGGTATGAGCAATTGCGTGCGTTGTACCAGGGCAAGCGCGACATCTTCCGGCAGGCGCTGGCCAGCTCGCCTTTTGAGCTCTTGCCCTGCCAGGGCACCTACTTCCAGTGCGTGCGTTATGCCGCGCTGAGCGACGAGGGCGATCAGGCGTTTGTCGAGCGCCTCACGCGCGAGCATGGCGTGGCGGCCATCCCCCTGTCAGCCTTCCACCCCGATGGGCGGGATGAGGGGGTGATCCGCTTCTGCTTTGCCAAGTCGGCCACCACGCTGGAGCAGGCCCTGGAGCGGCTGCGACGGCTCTGAGTGTCCGATGGCTGGGGGTGGTGGCGCTGCCGCGGCCGCTGCGTCAGGCCTGATCAGCCAAACAGCCGCGCCGCGTGCAGCCCCAGGCCCGTGGCCACCGACGCCAGCCGGTCGCCCCGCACACCCGCCGCATGCGGAAACGCGGCTTGCAGCCGCTGCGTGAGGGCCAGCAGCCCGGTTGAGCCCCCCGTGAAGTACAGCGCGTCGATCTGATCGTCGCGCAGGCCGGCCAGGCGCACGGTCTCGTGCGCGCACTGCACGATGCGTTGCAGGTCGCCATCCAGTGCCTGTTCGGCGTCGGCGCCCCGCAAGTCGGCGCGCAAGCCTGGGTCGATGAGGTCCAGCAGCAGGGTGGTGTCCTGCCCCTCGGCGGTGTCGATCTTGGCGGCTTCGGCCAGCCCCACCAGGGCGTGGCCCAGGCGGTCTTTGACCACCTTCATCAGTCGGATGTGGTGCTGCGGGTTGCCATAGAAGTCGGCCATGCCACGCAACTCGGCGGCGCGGGCCGGTTGGTAGACGGTGTTGATCAGGTGCCAGGTGGCCAGGTCGAAGTACACGCGGCTGGGCACCGGGCGCGGGGCTTGCCCGCCCACGCTGGGCCCGAAGCTGCCCAGGCCCAGCGTGGGCATGATGCTGCGCAGCGAGAGGTGGCGGTCGAAGTCGGTGCCGGCGATGTGCACACCGTGGTTGGCCAGGATGTCGTCGCGGCGTTCCAGCCGGGCGGCACGCTGCGGCCCCACCCGCACCACCGAGAAGTCAGACGTGCCGCCGCCGATGTCGGCCACCAGCACGGTCTGCTCGGTGGCCACGTGCTGCTCGTGGTCGAACGCCGCTGCGATGGGCTCGAACTGAAACGCCACCTCCTCGAAACCCACGCTGCGGGCGGCGGCTTCCAGCGAGGCCTGGGCCGCGGCATCACGCACCGGGTCGTCATCCACGAAGAACACGGGCCGCCCCATCACCACACGGCTCAGAGGCTGGCCACCGGCCTGCTCGGCCTTCAGGCGCAGGTGGCGCAGGTAGGCGCTGATGATGTCCAGGTACTTCACCCCATGGCCCTGGCCCACTTCGGTGGTCTGGTCGGCCAGGGCCGTGCCCAGCACGCTCTTCATCGAGCGCATCAGGCGGCCCTCATAGCCGTCGATGTAGGCCTGGATGGCCGCACGGCCGTGGCAGCGCGGCAGTGCATCGTCCAGGGTGGGGCCGGGCACGGCGGTGGGTGGCAGGTCATGGCGGTCGGTGGCGTAGAACACCGCCGTGGGCATGGTCAGGTGTTCGCCCTCCAGGGGCACGAGCCGCATGCCCGAGCCCTCCCCACGGGGGATGGCAATCGCCGAGTTGGAGGTGCCGAAGTCAATGGCGCAGTAAGTCATGAAAGGATGCAACCGTGAAGCGGACGACGTCAGTCGTCTTTGAGAAACAGGAAAGCAGATGGGCTCGGTTCGGCGCCTCAGCGCCCGCGAAACTCACCCGGTGTCACACCAGCCCAGCGGCGGAAGGCGTGGATGAAGGCAGCCGATTCGGCATAGCCCAGTTGGTCGGCGATGGATTCGATCGGCAGGGCCGTGTGTTGCAGCAGGTGCCGCGCCTTGGCGTAACGGGCCTCAGCCAGCAGGTCGCGAAAGTTGCAACCCTCGTCGCTCAGCTGCCGCCGCAGCGAGCGCTCGGACAGACCCAAGGCCTTGGCCACCTCTTCCGCCCCGGGGTAGCTGCGGCTGAACAGGCCCAGGTGCGTCAGCACCCGGTCTTTCAGGGTTTCGCTGCTGGCCTCCTGGGCCACCAGTTGCTGGTCGCACATGGCACGGTACATGGCATGGGCGTTCGGGTCGGCCGAGGGCAGCTTGAGCTGCAGGTGCTCATTGCGGATCCAGAACCGTGCTTCGGCCTCGCCAAAGCGCACCGGGCAGCCAAAGTAGCGTTCGTACTCCAAGGCCTCGGGCGGGCGCGGGTAGGGGATGTCGATGCGCTCCGCATGAATGTCCAGCCCCAGGCCCACCTGCATGTCGCGCACCATCTTGTAGGTGCCCGAGATTTCGCCATCCACCCGGAAGCGGAAGGCCCGCGCCTCCATGGCCATGGGGCTGAGCACCAGGGCGCTGAGCTTGTCGCCCGGCTCGAAGCGCAGGCTGCCGAACAGGTAGGTCAGGCGCTGGTAGCGGATGCCGGTCTGGATGGCCTCGTACGCACTGCGGCAGGTCATCAGCAGCATGACCAGGGGGCCATAGCCCGCCAAGCCGTAGAAGCCGCCCAGGCGCAGGCCGATCAGCGGGTCGCGGATGGACTCGGCCAGATCGGCATAGATGCGCAATTCGCGACTGCGTTCGATGCGGGTGCTGGGGTCGAGCTTGTCCAGGCTCAGGCCATGGCGTGCGAGCACCGCCTCCGGGTGCTCGCCCAGCTGCTTGAGGCCTTGCACGAGGTAGATCAGCCCGAGGACCGAACGGGTGCTCATTTGATATTTGTCAACGAGTTGGCGCCTGACAGGGGGTGTTAACCCCCAAGTTGGCCGAAACGATCAATCACAGGTCGAATCTAGCATGGCCGGGCAGGCAAGGGCTGGGCACCATGGCTCACATCAGGAGACACCGCCCGGCCTCACACGATCGCGGGCGGCCCCATCAACCCACAAGACCCCTGCGAGGAGCCCATGAGCCCAAACAATCCCCCCACCCAGAATGTTCGCCATGTGGAAGTGGCCATCGCCGGCGCCGGCTTTGGTGGCCTGGCCATGGCCATCCAGTTGCAAAAGCATGGCATGAATGACTACCTCATCCTGGAGAAAAAGGGCGAGGTGGGTGGCGCCTGGCGCGACAACCACTACCCTGGCGCCGCCTGCGACGTGCAGTCGCACATGTACTCGTTCTCGTTCGAAACCAAATCGGACTGGACCAAGCGCTACGCCCCCTGGAACGAGATCCAGCAGTACATCCTCGACACCGTCAAGAAGTACAAGCTGCGCGAGAAGATCCTCTTCAACCAGGAGGTCGACAGCGCCGTGTTCAATGACGGCATTGGCAAGTGGGTGATCAAGACCAAGGGTGGCGAGACCATCATCGCCCGCCACTGGGTGCTGGCCTCGGGCCCGCTGCACGTGCCGGCCATCCCCGACATCAAGGGGTTGGACCAGTTCAAGGGCAAGGTCATGCACTCGGCCGAGTGGGATCATCGCTATGACCTGACCGGCAAGAAAGTGGCCTCGATCGGCACCGGTGGCTCGGCCATCCAGTACGTGCCCGAGATCGCACCCAAGGTGGGCCAGATGCATGTGTTCCAGCGCACGCCGGCCTGGGTCATCCCGCGCGATGAGCGCAAGTACTCGGCCGTCCGCAAGGCCCTCTTCAAGGCCCTGCCGGTCACGCAGACCCTGCACCGCTGGCGCTGCTACTGGACCAACGAGTCGCGTCTGTGGCCCATCCTCAACCCCTGGATGGCCCGCATCGGCGAAGGCCTGCTCAAGAAGTTCATCAGCTACCAGGTGAAGGACCCTGCCCTGGTCAAGAAGCTCACGCCCGATTACACCCTGGGCTGCAAGCGCATCCTGATTTCCAACAAGTGGTATCCCACCTTCAACCGTCCCAACGTGGAGCTGGTGACGGACAACATTTCGCACTTCACTGAAGACGGCATCGTCACCAAGGACGGCAAGGAACGCAAGCTCGACTGCGTGATCCTGGGTACCGGCTTCATCGTCGACCCGCGCATCTACATGAAGAACTTCGAGCTGCGCGGTCGCAACGGCCACACGGTGCAGGAAGACTGGAAGGTCAGCCCCACCTCGTACTACGGCATCACCACGGCGAACTACCCCAACATGTACCAGCTGGTGGGGCCGCACACGGGCCTGGGTCACAACTCGATCATCTTCATGATCGAAGCGCAGGTGGACTACATCATCCAGTGCATCCAGTTGGTCAAGCAAAAGGGCGCGGACTACATTGATGTGAAGCCCGAGGCCATGACCCGCTTCCTGGGTGAGATGACGCAGGCACTCAAGGGCACCGTGTGGAGCTCGGGTTGCAAGAGCTGGTACCAGACCGCCGATGGCATCAACTTCGCCATCTGGCCCAAGAGCACCTGGCGCTACTGGCTGGAAACCCGCTCGGTCAAGGAAGCCGACTACGTGTTCGGCAAGTGCACGGGCAAGCTGGCGGGTGTACCGGGGGCTGGTGCTTCGGTCTCTGGTTTGAACCTGGCCGGTGAGCAGGCGATGGCCCGCACCAGCCTGCGCTGAGCCACAGCCCATCGACACCAGCACACAGTAGAACGCACCAAGCACAAAGGGCGCCTCAGGCGCCCTTTGTCATGCTTGGAACGGCCGCTCAGGTCTGAAGGCCAGAGCGGCCTGGCGCTCAATCCAGCGCCATAAAGTCGTCCTTGGAGGACGAGCAATCCGGGCAGCGCCAGTCGTCGGGCACCTGCGCCCAGGGGGTGCCCGGGGCGATGCCCTCGGCAGGCCAGCCCTGGGCTTCGTCATAGACGAAGCTGCAGCTGCCGCATTGCCATTGGGCGGTGCCCGCCGGGGATGAAGGGGTATTGCTCATGGTGTTGCCCTCGTTCATTGCGCGCCAGGGCGACCGTACTTCGCCAGGATCTTGGCGCGAGCGGCCGGGTGGATGTTGGCGCGGCTCAGGTCGCCCTTGTAGTGCTGCACCACGCGCTTGTTCATCAGCGCAAACCACAGCGGCGGGAAGTAGGCCACGGTGATCATCAGCGCGTAGCCAGAGGGCAGTTGCGGCGCATCTTCAAAGTGGCGCAGGGCCTGGTAGCGGCGCGTGGGATGCGCGTGGTGATCCGAGTGGCGTTGCAGGTGGTACAGCAGGATGTTGCCCACGATGTGGTTGCTGTTCCACGAGTGCTCGGGCTCGCAACGCTGGTAGCGGCCATCGGGCAGCTTCTGGCGCAGCAGGCCGTAGTGCTCGACGTAGTTCACCACCTCGAGCAGTGAGGCGCCGTAGATGGCTTGCAGGATCAGGAAGGGCAGCACGACTGGGCCCAGCCAGGCCACCAGCCCGCCAAACAGCACCAGCGTCATCGCCCAGGCCTGCAGGTTGTCGTTCGACAGGCTCCAGACCGACTTGCCCTGGCGGTTCAGGCGTTCGCGCTCCAGCTCCCAGGCCGAGCGCAGGCTGCCGATCACGGTGCGTGGCAGAAAGCGCCAGAAGCCTTCGCCCAGGCGCGAGCTGGCCGGATCTTCCGGCGTGGCCACGCGCTTGTGGTGGCCACGGTTGTGCTCCACATAGAAGTGGCCGTAGGCCGAGGGCGCCAGCGTCAGCTTGCCCAACCAGCGGTCCAGAGACTCTTTCTTGTGGCCCAGCTCATGCGCAGTGGCAATGCCGATGCCATTGAAGCCGCCCACGCCCATGACCAGGCCGATCATCTCGTACCAGGCCAGATCGTGCGTGGCGGCCAGCCAGGCGCCCATGATCGTGCCGGCAAACTGGAAGGGGATGAACAGCCACAGCAGGGCGCGGTAGAAGAAATCGCCATCCAGCTGGGCCACGACCGATTCCGGCGGGTTGCTGAAGTCTTCGCCAAACAGCCAGTCCAGCACCGGCACCAGCGCGTGCACCACCAGCGGAAACACCGCCAGCCATAGGCTGTGCCCGGTTTGCTGGAAGGCCACCAGGCTCACGAGCCCGATGAGGGGGATGGCTGGGCTGAGCAGCCAGAGGTAGCGTTTGTCCGACCAGTCGGCCGAACGTGCGAGTGTGTTCATTACAGGTCTCCAGTGAAATGACCGGGCCGCCGATGGCCAGGTGCGTGGGGCCTGACTGTGTCGAACGGGGGGGCATTCGCCCAGCCTTGTGCCGCCAAGGCACTGTTGCGAGCCGCCAGGCGCCCACAGGGTTTGATGTAGATCAGAAGACCCGCACGATGCGGGATGAGCTTGCGATTGCTTACATCCTGTCCCCCCTTCAGAGGGGGCCGGTCGGCACCAGTCCGAACCTATAGTTTTGACTGTTGACGGACGAAGCTGTGCGGCGGTCGACACGACGAGAAACACCAACCACAGGCTGGCAAAAACGCATCACAAACCCAGGAAGGACAATTCACAGCGCGTCAGGTCTCGACCTGAATCTGGCCGATCAGGGCAACCTGATCGGCTTTTTCTTTGGGTGGCGGCGTGGGCGCAGGTCCTAAACTCTGGGCGCCCCGTGTCGAAGACCACCCATGCTGCCACCGTCGTCATCGCCTTCTGCCGCCACGTCTGCCACCACGTCGGCGGCCCCCACTGTCCCCAGCCTGGGTACCACGGCCGACGCCCACAGCTCGGGGCTCGTGCTGCGTGCGCCCGATGCCGTCTGGCAGGCCGCCACCAGCCTGCGTCCTCTGCGCTCCACCTACCGCCTGGGCGATCTGCTGGTGCTGCATGGGTTCCTGAAGCCCGAGGCCTTGCACGAGGCCTTGCAGCAGCAGCTCAGCCAGCCCGGCCGCCGTCTGTTGGGGCAGGTGCTGCTGGAGCGGGGCGACATCCTGGCGGTCCACCTGCTGATGGCGCTGGCCTCCCAGGCGGGCATGCCCCTGGTGGATTGCCGCGCTTTCAAGCCGGATGACGAGGCGCTGGCGCTGGTGCCCCACACCACGGCACGTCGCGATCGTGTGTTGCCCTTGTTACGCCGAGGCGGCACCCTGGTGGTGGCCATGGACGACCCCTGGTGCCGCACCACGCTCGACGAACTGGGCTTCGTCACCAACCTGCGTGTGGCCCCGGTGATGGCCCTGCCTGGCACCCTGACCCTGGCCCAGACCGAGGCGTACCTGAGCCTCAAGCTGCGTCGCCAGGGCAGTGGCGAGGCCACCGATGTGCACCAGCTGGCCGCCGTGCTGGCGGGCGAGATCCCGAGTCAGTCCGAGGTGCTGGGGCCTGCATCGCAAGAGGTGATCTCCGAATCCAGCAGCACCCTGGTCAAGCTGGTCAACACGGTGATCGCCGACGCCATCGAGCGCAAGGCCTCTGACATCCACATCGAGAGCGATGGCCCGCACAGCGCTGTGCGCGTGCGCTTCCGCATCGACGGCCTGCTGGTGCCGTACCTGGAGCTGCCAGCGCATTACCGCTCGGCGCTGGTGGCCCGCCTCAAAATCATGTCGGATCTGGACATTGCCGAGCGGCGCAAACCCCAGGACGGCAAGATCGACTTCTCGCGCTTTGGCGACCTGCCCATGGAGTTGCGCGTGGTGACCGTGCCCACCGCGCATGGTGTGGAGCAGGTGGTGCTGCGGCTCTTGTCCGGCGCTCGGCCCTTGCCCATCGATGGCATCGGTCTGAGCCCGGCCAATCTCGTCACGCTCAAAGAGCGCATCCACAAGCCCTATGGGCTCATCCTCATCTGCGGCCCCACAGGCTGCGGCAAGACGACGACCCTGCATTCGGTGCTGCGCGAGCTCAACCAGGGCGGCACCAAAATCTGGACGGCTGAAGATCCCATCGAGATCACCCAGCCCGGCCTGTGCCAGGTGCAGGTCAATGCCCGCATCGGCTGGACGTTCGCCGCGGCCATGCGCACCTTCCTGCGCGCCGACCCCGACGTCATCATGATCGGTGAAATGCGCGATGCCGAGACGGCCAACATCGCCATCGAGGCCTCGCTGACCGGCCACCTGGTGCTGTCCACCCTGCACACCAACTCCGCCGCCGAAAGCATCACCCGGCTGCTGGAGATCGGGCTGGACCCGTTCAACTTCTCTGACTCTTTGTTGGCCGTGCTCGCCCAGCGGCTGGTGCGGCGCGTGTGCACGCATTGTGGCGAACGTCGCGCTGCCACGCCCGAAGAGCTGGAGGCCATGGCTCACGAATACCTCCGCAGCGGCCGTGCCACCGGGGCCGAGGCCTTGCAGGCTGTTCAGAACGCGTGGCGGCAACGCCATGGCGATGCGCAAGGCACGTTGTGGCTGCGTCACCGGGGGCCGGGGTGCGACCATTGCCACCACCACGGCTACCAGGGCCGCCTGGGCGTGCACGAACTGCTGGTGGCCGACGACGCGGTGCGTCGCCTCATCCGCCACCGCGCCTCGGCCGCCGAGATCCTGCAGACCGCCCTGGCCGGGGGCATGCACACCCTGCGGCAGGACGGCATCGAGAAGGTGCTGCAGGGGCTGACCGATCTGTCGGAGGTGATGGCCGCCAGCAATGGCTGACAGGTCAGATTGGGGTCAATCCCCGCCATGACGTTCAAGTTGCATCCGGTCGGTCGCGGGGTGCGTAAGTAGGGACTCTCGTTCATTCACGATGGAGACCCTGCATGCAACAACGTTCACGACTTCCACTTTGGTCCGCGCTGGTGTGCGCCAGCATGATGTGTGGGGCCGCGACGGCCCAGGCTGATCGCGGCAAGCTGCTGCTCACGGGCGGCGTCAGCACGATCGAAGGTGCGGCCGGCGGCGGCCTGACCCCCTGGGCGGTGATCGGCAGCTACGCCACCGACGGCGAGGTGGGCGGCACCGGCTTCGTCACCGCCGTCAACACCCAAGATTACGCCTTGCGGACCTACGGGGTGGCCGTGGGCATTCGTGACCGTGTCGAGCTGTCTTTCGCGCACCAGAACTTCGACACCCGCGACAACCTGGCGCCCCTGGGGCTGCCAGGCTTGCACCTCAAGCAAGACATCGTTGGGCTGAAGGTGCGGGTGGCCGGCGACGCCGTGCTGGACAGCGACACCTGGATGCCCCAGGTGGCCGTCGGTCTGCAGCACAAGCGCACGGACGCGGGTGACCTGGGCCCGACCCTGTTTGGCCCGCTGGGCGCCAAGCGCTCAGGCACGGATGTGTATGCCAGCGCCACCAAGCTGTTCTTAGGCCAGGGCCTGCTGGTCAATGCCACCCTTCGGCTGACCAAGGCCAACCAGGGGGGGCTGTTGGGCTTTGGCGGGGCTCAATCCAACAGCCACAAACTGCAGCCCGAGTTCTCGGTGGCCAAGCTGCTGAGCAAGAACGTGGTCGTGGGCGCTGAATATCGCTTCAAGCCGGACAACCTCAACCGCTCGGTGCTGGGCACCGGCGCGCTCAAGGAAGACGACTGGTTTGATGTCTTCGTGGCCTGGGCGCCGACCAAGAACTTTTCACTGACCGCCGCGTACGTGGACCTCGGTCGCATCGCCCCGGCTGTGCAGCCACGCCGGCAAACCGGCGGCTACCTCTCCGCCCAGTTCGCGTTCTGACCAACTTGGCTCAAACGTTTGATCTCTCACCTTCAAGGAACACCTCATGATGCGTCACATCTTTGCCATGGCGGCAGCCCTCACCCTGGCCTGGAGCCCGGTCGCCCACGCCCAAACCCCCCCGGCGAATGACGCCGTGTACCAGGCTTGGGGCCAGAAAGAAGGCATTCGTGCCGTGATGGAAGACTTTGTCCAGCGGCTGATGGTCGATCCCCGCATGGCCCCGTTCTTCAAGAACACCAACCGCGAGCGCCTGGTCACCCAGTTGACAGAGCAGCTGTGCCAGGAGGCCGGTGGGCCCTGCACCTACCGGGGGGCACCCATGGGGCCCGCTCATGCTGGCATGAACATCGGCAAGGGTGACTTCAATGCCCTGGTCGAAGTGCTGCAAGAAAGCATGGACGCGAAGAACATTCCGTTTGCGGCGCAAAACGGCATGCTGGCCCGCTTGGCGCCCATGCACCGCGAGATCATCACCCGCAAGTGATCTCCATCGGGCGGAGGGGTGTGGGGCTGTGGCATGCTTTGGCCCGTTCTGGACTCCTCTGCCTGTATGCCCATGGCGAATCACTCCCTCGTGACGACGGCTGACGCGCCGGTGGTTCGACGGAATAGTGTCCGTAATTCAAATCGGTCGTAGCTCCTGCGTGGAGCAGCTCAAGCCTCGGGCCTCAACTGACCTGGAAAGTCCGTAAAACGCCGTGGATCGCGCGGTGGTGCGTGGTCTGGCCAGGAATAGAGTCCGTAACTATTCTGACGGGACAATCGAAGGGCTTGCCTGGCGCGAAGTTGCCTATCCCGTGCTCAGATGCCTGAGCATTGACTAGGATAGCAACGTTGCTATCGAGTCTGACCACCTTGGTGCGGGTTCAGGTCTTTCGGGGCACTACACGCGGTGGTGGAGGGGAGTCGATGATGGTCAGTGCCAATGAGTTCCACTCAGCAAACAAGCGGGCTCTGCAGCGCATGGCCAAGGCCGTTAGGGCTGTGTCTGCGAAGTACGACCGTCGAATTGGGATGGTCGTGGTGCGGTTGAGCAGTGGCTGTTGACGCCGACCGAAAACTGAGCCGCTTTTCGAGGTGATGCCGACCCAAAATTGAGCCAGGTGTTTTACCTACCCTGCTGCTTTTTGCAGCAAGGGACGCAAGAGGGTGATCACCATGGACATGATTGGCAAGATCAG
>CAMTVS010000022.1:0-14825 GCA_947085235.1 uncultured Aquabacterium sp.
AGGCGACAGGGCGCCCTGTCGCCTGACCCGGACGCCAATCGAACAGACCTGCGCCTGCGCGCCGCCGTCGGCCTGGCGGGCGTCCTCGCCCTGGCCGCCCTGTTGGCCTGGCCGGCGCCGCCGGCCGTCTGGCCCCTGGCCAAGGGCTTGGGCGGCTTCTGGGGTCATGGGGTCCTGGCTGGCCTGGCCGGCCTGCTGGAGTTCGCCCGTATTCCCGCCCCTCGTCCCCTGGCGGCCCTGAGCCTGGGCCTGGTCGGGGCCGGCGCCCTGGCCTTCGCGCTGGGAGTCCGGCGCCTGAACCTCTCGGCCCTGGCCGAAGGCCTCACCCACGCCCTGACCCCGCGCCCCAGGGTCGAGATCGAGCCTCCGCCTGCCCCGGCCCCGGCCCGGGCCCGCCGTGCGGCCAAGGCCGCTGAGATTGCGCCCCAGGCCCTGGGCCCAGCCCCAGGCGTCGCCCCGCCAGTGATGGCCGCCGCCGAACCGGAGCCCGTTGAGCCTGCGTCGGGCCTCAGCATTCGCGCGCCTAAGACCCCGCCGCGGGATTCTTCCCGGGAGAGCCGTGAGAACCAGGGGGTGTTCGACTTTGTCCGTCCCGACGGCTTCTCGCTGCCCGAGTTGTCCATGCTGGCCAAGCCCAAGCCCCGGGCGGCCGCCTTCGACGAGGGCGCCCTGCGCCAGAACGCCCAGCTTCTGGAGGGCGTGCTGGCCGAGTTCGGCGTCCGCGGTCAGATCGATCAGATCCGGCCGGGTCCCGTGGTCACCCTCTATGAGCTGGTGCCTGCGCCTGGCGTGAAGTCCGCCCGCGTTGTGGCGCTGTCGGACGACATCGCCCGCTCCATGTCGGTCGCCGCCTGCCGCGTCGCCGTGGTGCCGGGCCGCAACGCCATCGGCATCGAACTGCCCAATCAGAAGCGCGAGACGGTCTATCTGCGCGACCTGCTGGCCAGCCCCGAATACGAACGCTCGACTCTGGCCCTGCCCATGGCGCTCGGGGAGAACATCGGCGGCGAGCCCTATATCGCCGACCTGTCGAAGATGCCCCACCTGCTGATCGCCGGCACCACCGGCTCGGGCAAGTCGGTGGGGGTCAACGCCATGATCCTGTCGATCCTCTACCGATTGGCGCCGGATCAGTGCCGCTTCATCATGATCGACCCGAAGATGCTGGAGCTGTCGGTCTATGACGGCATTCCGCACCTCTTGGCGCCCGTCGTCACCGATCCGAAGAAGGCCATCGTCGCGCTGAAATGGACCGTGCGCGAGATGGAGGACCGCTACCGCCTGATGTCCAAGATCGGCGTGCGCAATGTCGCCTCCTATAACGAGCGCGCCAAGGAGGCCGCGGCCAAGGGCGAGCACTTTGAGCGCACCGTCCAGACCGGCTTCGATGAGAGCGGCCGGCCGGTCTATGAGAGCGAGCGGATCGATCCCAAGCCCATGCCCTATCTGGTGGTGGTCATCGACGAGGTGGCTGACCTGATGCTGGTGGCCGGCAAGGATGTGGAAGGCGCTGTCCAACGCCTGGCCCAGATGGCCCGGGCCGCCGGCATCCACCTGATCATGGCCACGCAACGGCCGTCGGTGGACGTGATCACCGGCACCATCAAGGCCAACTTCCCGACGCGGATCTCCTTCCAGGTCACCTCCAAGATCGACAGCCGCACCATCCTCGGCGAACAGGGCGGCGAGCAGCTGCTCGGTCAAGGGGACATGCTCTACATGGCCGGCGGCGGACGCATCACCCGCCTGCACGGCCCCTTCGTCTCCGACGAGGAGGTGGAGGCCGTGGCCAAGTTCCTGCGCGCCCAGGGCGAGCCGCAATATGTGGAGGACGTCACCGCCGGCGGCGATGACGAGGATGGCGGCGGCGATGACTTCGGGGCCGGCGGCGGCTCGGGCGATGATCTCTATGACCGCGCCGTGGCCGTGGTCACCCGCGACGGCAAGGCCTCCACCAGCTATGTGCAGCGCCGCCTGCAGATCGGCTATAACCGCGCGGCCTCGCTCATCGAGCGGATGGAGCAGGAAGGCGTGGTCAGCCCCGCCAACCATGCCGGCAAGCGGGAGATTCTGGTGGGCGCCCCGCCCTGATCGGGGCCTGGCTGCGGCATGATGGAGGGTGGGCGCGCCCGACGAAGTCCGGACGGGGCTTGGGGGGAGAGAAGCGTCTCAGTCTCACGCCCGGCGCGCCCTTGCGCAGGTCCGGCTGAGGTCTTTCGACCGTCGTGGGGGGACGCCGTCCTGCGCCCTCAACAGATTGGATTGCCGGGCGAAAATTCAAGCGCCTGCGACTTTTTGGCGCCCCGGCGCGGGGGTGGAGCCGGCCCTGGGCGCATCAATCGCTCGCGCGCGACCGTAGATGAGGTCGAACCCTCTGCCTCCAGGAGCTGACACCCATGGGCGTGAGCATCGTCATCGGCGCAAGCGGCGGCATCGGCGCAGCCCTGGTCGAGCGGCTGGCCGCACGCGCCGAGGCCGCCCCCATTCTGGCCTTGTCGCGCCGCCGCCCAGAAACCCTGCCCCAAGGCGTCAGCTGGGGGCCGATCGACCTGGACGATGAGGCCTCGATCCTTATGGCCGCCGAGGCCCTAGATCCTCATGTGGTCATTGATCGGGTGCTGGTGGCCACCGGGCGGCTGCAGGCGCTCGGCCGGGCGCCGGAGAAGACCTGGCGCCATCTCGACCGGGAAGGACTGCTGGCGGCCTTCGCCGACAATGCGGTGGGGCCAGCGCTGGTGGCCAAACACTTCCTGCCGCGCCTGCCCCGGGATCAGAGGAGCGTCTTTGCCGCCCTCTCGGCCAAGGTGGGCAGCATCGGGGATAATCGCCTGGGGGGCTGGTACGGCTATCGCGCCTCCAAGGCCGCGCTCAACCAGCTGATCCACACCCTGGCCATCGAGTTGGCCCGCCAGCGGCCCCAGGCCATCTGCGTGGCCCTGCATCCGGGCACAGTGGATACGGGCCTGTCGGCGCCGTTCCAGGGGGGCGTCAGCGCCGAGAAGCTCTTCAGCCGCGTGCTGGCGGCCACACAGCTTATGTCCGTCATCGACGGGCTGAACCCGGCCGACAGCGGCGGTTTCTTCGCCTGGGACGGCGCGGCCATCCCGTGGTGAGGCGTCTGATCCTGGTGCTCGGCGACCAGCTGTCGCCGCCGCACAGGCTGTCCAGCCTCCGTGACGCTGAGCCTGGCCAGGACGTGGTTCTGATGGCCGAGGTGGGCGACGAGATCACCTATGCGCCGCACCATCGTCAGAAGCTGGTCATGGTCTTCTCCGCCATGCGCCAGCACGCCGAGGTCCTGCGGGGCCTGGGCTTCGAGGTGCGCTACGTCCGCCACGACGCGCTGGGCAACAGCGGCAGTCTGACGGGTGAACTGCGCCGCGCGGCTGATGACCTGCGGCCCGGAGAGATCTGGCTCACTCGCTCCGGGGAGTGGCGCCTGGAGCGGGCCTTCGATGACCTGGAGGTGAGCCTGCCCGCGCCGCTCCGCCGGCTGGCCGATGATCGCTACCTCTGCGACGCCGAGACCTTCGAACGCTGGGCCAGGGGGCGGCGGGAGCTCCGCATGGAGTTCTTCTATCGCGACATGCGCCGTCGGTACGGGATCCTCATGGACGGCGATCAGCCGGCCGGCGGGCGCTGGAACTTCGACGCTGAAAACCGCCGACGGCTGCCCAAGGGGGTCCGGCCGCCGGAGCGGCTGATCATCTCACCCAATGGGGTGACGCAAGAGCTGATCGCCGAGATCGCGGCGCCGTGGCCGGACGGGTTTGGCGAGCTTGAGGCCTTCGGCTGGGCGACCAATGGGCAGGAGGCCGAACGCCTGGCCGACCACTTCTTCGCCGACATTCTTCCGGGCTTCGGTGATCACCAGGACGCCATGGCCCGGGGGGAGCCCTGGCTCTGGCATGGCCGGCTCTCAGCGGCCCTGAACCTTGGCCTGCTCGATCCGCTGGATCTGTGCCGCCGGGCCGAGGCGCAATGGCGGGCGGGTCGGGCTCCGCTGAACGCGGGGGAGGGGTTCATCCGCCAGATCCTCGGCTGGCGGGAGTTCGTGCGCGGAATCTACTGGCTGAAGATGCCGGACTATCTGGAGACCAATGCGCTGGGCGCCGCCAACCGCCTGCCGGACTTCTACTGGACCGGCGAGACCGACATGGCCTGCGTGGCCGCGGTGGTGGCCGAGACGAGGGCCCACGCCTACGCCCACCATATCCAGAGGCTGATGGTCACCGGCAATCTCGCCATGCTGCTGGGGGTCGCGCCGACCGAGATCAACGCCTGGTATCTGGGGGTCTATGCCGACGCCTATGAGTGGGTGGAGGCGCCCAACACCCACGGCATGGCCACCTATGCCGATGGCGGGCTGATGGGCTCCAAGCCCTATGCGGCCAGCGGGGCCTATATCAACCGGATGAGCGATTACTGCGCCACCTGCGCCTATGAGGTGAAGGACCGCCTGGGCGAGCGGGCCTGTCCCTTCAACAGCCTCTATTGGGACTTCCTCGATCGGAACGCCCCTCGGCTGGACGCCAATCCACGCATGGCGCTGCCCTACAAGACTCTGGCCCGCCTGGACGCGGCCGAACGGGAAGCGATCGCCGCCCGTGCCGCTCAGCTACGCCTGGCGTTTGGTGCGACGCCGGTTCAGGCCGAGGGGCGCGTCAACACATAGAGGGCGCAGAAGGTCAGGACGACGCCAACCCCCATCGGGACCCAAGGATTGGCGGCGGTGAGCATCACCACCACCAGGCTCAGCCCCATGCCGATCACCGCCGCCAGCTTGGCCCGGGGCGGGATCGCCCCATGCCGGTCCCAGGCCCGCAGGGTGGGGCCGAACCGCTTGTGGGCGTAGAGTCGGGCGCGCAGCTTGGGCGCGCTCTTGCCGAACGCCCAGGCGGCGATGATCAGGAAGATGGTGGTGGGCAGGAGCGGCAGGAAGGCCCCGACTATGCCAAGCCCCAGCGCTGCGAACCCGAGGGCCCGGTAGAAGAGGGCGGATACAGGCGCGATCGCAGGCGGCGCCTGCGACTCATCCTCGGGTGCTGCTGCGGGATCGCTCGGCGCCGACATGGGGCGAGCATGCCACAGGTCTTGCGAAAGGGTCGCAGAAAAGAGGCGAGCCTCAGCCGCGCATCAGGGTCGGTTCGAATCGGATCAGCGCCTCGGCCACCTGGGCGTCGGGCGCCAGGTTGCGGATCACGGCGGCCAGTCCGCGGCTGATCTCCCGCTGACGGACGCTATCGACGCCCTCGAGCGCCTGGCGATTGAAGGCGAGCAGCTGATCCACGGCCTGATCGTATATGGCCTGGCCGTGGGATGTCAGGGAGAGGTGGACCTGCCGACGATCGGCCGCAGGCGTGGTGCGCGTCATCAGATCGCGGCGCACAAGCTGATCGACGCTGCGGGTCAGGGTGGTGCGATCCACGGCCGTAAAGGCGGCCAGATCCGACATTGAGCAGACGCCGAACCGGCGGACCGTGGAGATGGCGCGCCATTGCCCCAGGGTGAGTTCCAGCGGGGCCAGGGCCCGCTCGAACGCCGCGTCACGGCGTCGCACCGCCTGAAACAGCAGATAGAAAAAGTACTCCGGCACATCGAGGCCGAACTCCGCCTCGGCGTCGACGGATCGAAGTGCAGCTACGGTTTCAGTCATATAACGAAGATCTCCGCGGCGCAGAAAGCACAGGTTCGCGCACAAGCACAAGTCGTGTCTGCAACTAGTGCAAACGCACGTACATGTTGACAGTCCATCTGCCCGCCCCTAGTCAGCGCCCACAGTCACACGACGCCGTTATGCGGTCGCAGCGCGATGGGCCTCCCCGCCGCGCGCGATCGGCGGCCGCCAGCATTATCAGAGGTTTCCATGGGTGGACCGCCAGAGGCGGGCCTCGACGACCTTCGTCGTCAGCTTGTCGAACTGCAGAGCGACGTAAAGCGGCTCACCGCCTATGGGCGCGCCGTCGCCACCGCCGTGGCGACCCTGTCTCCTGCCGCCCAGTCCGCCCTGGTCCAGGCCCTGGGGCGCGATGAGCTGCCTTTTGGCGATGATGCCCAAGGCGATCTTTTCGAGTCCTCGGGTCGTGTTCAGGCGCTCGGTCGCTCCGAGGCGGCCCTGGCGCGGGACCTGGAGCGGGCCCTCGTGGCCCATGCGGCGGATCTGGATGAAGATCAGGCTGGAGAACAGGGCCGTTGGGCCCGGGGCTGAAGCGCCTTCAGATATTCAGACGCCAGAGAGCCTCGATCAGCTCGGCCGGTTCGAAGGGTTTGACGATCCATCCGGCGACGCCTGCGGCCCGTCCACGGGCCATTTTGGACTCTGCATCCTCACTCGACACGATCATCACCGGAACCTCGGCGAAGGCTGGCCGCGAGCGAATTTCGGTCAGGAGCGCAAAGCCGTCCATCCGGGGCATGTTGAGGTCGGTCAGGACGACGTCGGGCCGGCGGCTGGCCATGATCGCCAGGGCGCTCGCCCCATCCTCGGCCACCCATACTTCATAACCCACCGCGCTCAGGACATCCTCCAGCAGGAGCCGGATGACCGGGGAGTCATCGACCACCAGCACCCGGGTGGGTCCGCGCACCTGTTGGGGCGCCCGTCGCGCCTCAGGACCGGACATGCGCATCGCCTGAAGTGCATGAGCGGCCTGCATGGTCGGCTAAGGTTCCACAGAGTGACAGGAGGAGAGCCCCTCGCATCCATCCCATTCGCAGAAGCGACGAAAGATACGGTTAAAGACGAGAAAATTCTCCATTAAGAGAATTTGCGGGCGCGAGCAAGGTGCTGCGCTGCAGCAAACTTGGCCGCCGAACGGCCCTGGCCCCTAGCTTAGACCGGCCAGGACGTCGCAGGCGTTGCTGGAAAAGTCCTTATCATCGCACTCGGCCCGCAGAACCTGCCGGGCGCGGGCAAGGTCAGGCGCGCCCCCCACGCCTTTTATCAGCATGTCGGCATAGGCGACGCAGCCCCAGCCTGAGTCGCAGACGAACCGCTCCAGGGCCCTCGCCAGGGGCAGGTCAGCGGTGATATCGCCCCGCCGATGCATGCCCGCCAGCGATCGGCAGCCCGGCGGATAGGCCACCTGGCAGGCGAGGCTGTAGGCGTCCGCGGCATCCGCCACGTTCTTGGTGATGGCCGATCCCGAACGCAGGGCGTCGCCAACCTCATCGCATCCCGCGCCGTCCCCCAGGACGCAGGCGCGAAGATAGAGATCGAGCGCCCTTTGAGGATCGACCGGCATATTCTGGAACCCGTGCTTCCATTCCCAGGCGGCGCGCGCGCAGGCCCTGGCCACCCCGCCATCGCAGGCCTCGGTCAGCATCGCCTTCTTCCGGCTCAGCGGCGTGCCCGCCGGCAGCCGATGCGCCTCCTTGAAGGTCTGCAGGGCCACCCGGTAGGCGGAGGCCAGAGCGTAGTCGACCGCGCCGATTTCGTAGAGCTCTTCGCAATAGTCGAACTCATTGGTCAGGCAGGTGCGGCCCGCGATGATCAGCAACATTTCATCGGTGTTCAGTGGGATCAGGTCTTCCTGCATCATCATCATCGCCAAGGCGTCGCAGGCCTCGCCGTCTCCGATGTCGCAGGCCCGGGCGTAAAGATAGGCCGCGCGGGCTGGCTTTTGCGGACCGCCCTCTCCCTCCGCGTACATGTCGCCCAACATCAGGCACGCGCCGGCTTCGGAGGCTGCGCTCCAGGAGATGTTGACGACGCAGGCCTTGGCGAAGAGTTGGCGCGCGCGTCGACGATCGGCCGGCCCGCCCACGCCGTCAGCGACCATGGTGGCGAGCATCGTGCAGCCGCTCAGATGGCCGCCCTCGCAGGCGCGCTCAAACTCCCGCCGCGCCGTCATATTATCTGACCGCATCACGGCCTGCTGTCCGGCGCGGAAGTTGGCCTCGGCCTGCGGGGTGGCGGCGGAGGCGGAATGCGCCAGGAGCAGGCTCAGGGCGAGCGCGGCTACGGCCAATAGAGCAGACAGTGGCATGCGCCCTCCCCAGGGAATTGAGCCCACTGCCGAAGTTCCTTTGGGAACAGGCGTTTGGCAAGTCCGGAGGATCAGCTTCGCGACGCGAATCGTCTGCCAAGAGCAGGTGCAACGTCAGGTATTGGGCGGCCCTCTGCTCGCCCGGGATCGCAGCTAATATTGAGTGATGTCCTCGCCCTGATGGACCAGAAGCGCCCTGGCCGGCCCGTCGCCTCCAGTGGTCAGGCCAAACCCCATCTGGCCATCAAAATAGACACTGTCGCCCTGGCCGAGCGACAGGGGAGCGTAGGCATCGGAATGCATGACGATCTGACCCGAAAGCACCATCAGATAGGCTTCCCCCGATGCGCGGAGCAGCCCGCCGACAGGCTGGTTGTTGACCACTTCGAAGACCACCGGCGTAAAGGTCCGGCGAAGCAGGTCGGTGGCGCCGGCCAGACCGGTCAGTCCTCCGAAGTCACGGGGCTCGCCCTCGCCCGCACGGATCACAGCGCGTCGCGCGGCCTGGGCTGGGGCCGGCTCGCTGAGCGGATCTGGCCGAAGGAGGTGGTCGATCTCCACATCGAGCGCGCGGCAGAGTCGGATCAACACCTCGTAGCCGAGAGAGGTCTGCCCCAGCTCCACCTTGGACAGGCTCGACAGGGGCACGCCCGACCGGGTGCTGAGGTCGGCCAGGGTCCAGCCCCGGTCCCTACGCAACCGTCGGATCGCGGCGCCGGCCGCCGCAGACAGGCGGTTGGTCATCAGGCGATCTTGCACGGCCAAAGGACGGACAAACGGCGGCTCCCCAGCGAGGCGGCCATGCTTAAGCCTGATGAACCGCCAAGGCCAAGCGCAGTTGCTCGGCCATCATGGTTTTCAGCCGTTGAGGGCCCAGAATCTCCACCTTGTCGCCCCAGCTGAACAGATGCCAGGCGAGCTCCCGCATCCCGCTGGCGCGGAAGGTGATCAGCACCGAACCATCGGGCTGGGGGGTGATCTCCTGGGTGGAGTGGAACCGCCAGCCCAGGGCCTCTTCCGCCCCATGGGGCCTGACGCGCAGCCGCACGTCCTCCACCTCGTCCTGGTAGATGCCGAAGCTACGGTCCACGAAGGCGGCGAGGGAAAAGTCGGCCGGCGGCGCAGCGGGCCGGTCGAGCAGCTCCACCTCCGCCAGCCTGTCCAACCGCCAGGTGCGCGGCGCGCCGACCTCGCCTTCAGCAGCCAGCAGGTAGTTGCTGCGCCCAAACAGCAGGCCAAGCGGCGTCACTTCCCGGCGGCGTCCCGGCGTGCTGCCGCCCAGATAGACGAAGGCCAGCTGGCGCAGGCTGAGCAGCGCCTCACGCACCTGACGCAGGACGGTTTCATCCTCGAAGGGGCGGGGGCCGGGCGCCAGGGCGATGGCCTCGGCCTGCAGCATCGCCTCGAGGTCCGGGGCCAGGCGCCGGCGCGCCGGGGCCCGCATGGCCGACAGCACCTTGGTTTCGAGCCGGGCCAGGGCCGCGGCCCGCCCCCGGGCGCCTGAGGCCCGAAACTGCTCGGCGGCGGCGCGCAGGGCGCCCAGCTCCTCGGCGTCGGGGGTTTGGAACAGGGCGTCGAGGCCTGCGGGAATGCGGAACCGACGGGTGGGCGGGTCCTCGATCTCCTCGAACTGTGGGAAGAGGTCGCGCAAGGCGTCGCGCATCCGCTCGGCGGTGCGTCGACCGACGCCGATCTCCTGCGCCATCTCATCCAGGGTCAGACCCTCGGCCGTACTGGCCAGGGCGCGGGCTAGCTCGAGCAGCAGGGCGGCCTTCTCGTGGCGCATCGGATTCTCCTGCGTCCGATTCTGACGCATCCCCCCTCTAGGGTCCAGGGTGTCGAGAGGAAACGGAGACACCCCATGCGCGCCGCCCGCACCACATCCCGCCGTCGGTCCAGCGCCGCCGCCCCGCTGCTGGACCTCGCCCCCCGTCCCGAGGCGCCGGGCGCCGACCTGATCGCCGCGGTCCTGACCCATGCCGACCTGGAGACTCGCCTGACACCCCGCCGGGTGCGCCGGTCCCTGTCGCCCTATCGCGCCGCCGAGCTGCGCGAGGCCGGGCGGCTAAACGCCGCCGAGGCCGCCCGCAGCCTCGACCTGGCCGTCATCTGGGATGAGGCCGAAGCCGAGGTGGTGCGGGTGATCGACGACGCGCCGCTTCGCCACAAGGCTCAGTCAGGTCCCGACTGGTGGGAGGACGACTGGGACGATGAAGACCTCTGGCAGGCGCCGGCCGCCCGGCCGGTTCTGCGGACCGTTCAGGGGGGGCGTCGATGAGCCCGTCGCGCTGGATGTTCCCGCCCACCCTGTTCCAGGCCCGGATGCCGGGCGCGGCCCCGGCTCAGTTTCGCCGCCGCCTTGACCCGCCCCCCGCGGCGGTTCAAGGGGCCGGCCATGTCGAAAGCCACCCCCGCCACCCGCGCCCTTGACCGCGCCGGCGTCGCCTACGCCCTGCATGTCTACGACTATGCCCCGGCGCCGGGGAAGATTGGCCTGCAGGCCGCCACGGCCCTTGGGGTTGATCCGGGGCAGGTGCTCAAGACCCTGATGGTGCTTGTGGATGGCCAGGCCCTGTGCGCCGTGCTGCCATCCGACCGGGACGCGTCCTTGAAGCGGCTCGCCCAGGCGGTCGGCGGCAAGGCCGCCCAGATGATGCCGCCTGACGCCGCCGAACGCGCCACCGGCTACAGGGTCGGCGGCATCAGCCCCCTGGGCCAGCGCCGCCCCGCGCCCGTGCTGGTGGAAGCCTGCGCCCTCGACCTCGCCCAGGTGTTCGTCAACGGCGGCCAGCGGGGCCTGCAGATCCGCCTGGCGCCGCGCGACCTGATCACGGCGTCGGACGCCCGGACCGCCTCTTTCACCTGACGCAACGGCGCCGAAGCAAAGGCTTTGGCGACGTAGCGTCAACGGGCGTAGGTTACCGATGTTCACTCGTCATCCCGGAGGGCAGATGGGTACGACGGCGACCACCTCGGCGGTGCTGGCGCGGCGACGCAGCTATCATGTGGGCAATGTCCGCTCGCAGCTGTCGTCTGCGGCCAGCGCGCTCCTGGAGACAGAAGGCGCCTCGGCGCTCAGCCTGCGGGCGATCGCCCGGCGGACCGGCGTCGCCCTGGGCACGGTCTATTACCACTATGCCGACAAGCACGCCCTCCTGGCCGGTCTGGCGGCTGAAGGGTTCCGCGATCTCGCCGCGCAACTGCGGGCCGCCACCGACGGCCGGGGTGAGGTCAGCGGAATTCGAGCCGCCGGTATGGCCTATCTCGGCTTCGTCCGGGCGCGCCCGGCCCTCTATGGACTGATGTACGAAATGCGCGATGTCGGCCGCCGGGAAGAGGTGGAAGAGGCGGAGACCGCCGCCTTCGCCGAGATGATCCGCGCCGCGGGAGAAGACTTCAAATCCACCGCCCAGCCGGAGGCGATCCGGCAGGTCGCCCAGGCGATCTGGGCCTGCGCCCGGGGAATCGCCGCCCTGGCCCTGGCCCGCGGCGGCCCTGGTCGGCTGGACAGCGAGACGGTCCGCGAGGCGGTTCTTGGCCTGGAAACCCTGGTCTCCCGACCCTGAATTCGCCTGTAACGGGCGCTGGCGCCCCCTAATGAATTTTCGCCTATCCGAACAGTGTTCGACTGTTCCAGCTTGACCCTTATCAACTTCGCACGACGGGCCAATCAAGAGCCTGCGGCGGCTGGGAGGAAAACAATGACCAACATCCTGCGCTTGCGCAGCCTATTCATCATGGGCGCCTCTACCGCGGCGATCGCCGCAGCGACGCCAGCCTTGGCCCAGCAGGCCACCATGCTTGAGGAGCTCGTCGTCACCGCCGAGCGCCGCGATCAGAGCCTGCAGGATGTGCCCGTCGCCGTGACGGCCTACACCAGCGAGCGGCGCGACCTTCTAGGGATCGCCACGGTCGAGGACCTGGCCCGCAACTCGCCTAGCGTGGCCTACACCAACAATGACCGTCTCTCGATCCGGGGCTTCGGTCGCCTGACCAACGCCATCGGCACCGACCCGTCGGTGGCCCTCTATTCCGACGGCATCTTCTCCAACTCGATGGCGGACTCCTCGACCCCGTCCCTGTTCATCGAGCGGACCGAAATCCTGCGCGGCCCCCAGGGCACCCTGTATGGCCGTAACTCTGTCGGCGGCGCCCTGAACATCATCGGCAAGCGGCCCGCCTATGAGTTCGAAGGCGAGTTCCGCGGCGCGGTGGGCAACTACGGCACCTGGCAGACCGACCTGCTGATGAGCGGCCCGGTGACCGAGGGCCTCCGTTTCCTGGTCGGCGGCTCCCTGCAGCGTCGGGAAGAGGGCTTCATCGAGAACGTCGGCCCGGCCGGCGACACCAGCGCGGTGAAGCGCTGGATGTTCGAGGCGCAGGTCGAGGCCGACCTGGGCGAGAACATCGTGGCGCGCCTGCGCTACACCAAGTTCGACTGGGACGACTCCTACGGCGTCGGCAACGTGCATGAGGCGGTGATCTCGCCCTACGACACCACCTCGATCACCGGTCTGGGCAACTCGGCCCTCTACTACAACCCGACCTTCGGCTTCGCCGGGATCAATCCGAGCACGGCCGATGAGTACCGGATCAACACCAACCAGACCAACGAGGGCAAGCTCAGCGACCACAATCGCCTGCACTTCGACCTGACCTGGGATCTCGGCGGCGCGACCCTGAAGTACCTCGCCGGCTATCAGGAGTATGTCTACAACACCAACGGCGACGAGGACCGCTCGGCCCGGACCGGCAACTACAGCATCCCGGCCGCGACGCCGTTTGGCGCCTATACGGCGACCAATGTCTCACCGAACCAGCGCTTCTTCTACGAAGAGGATCAGAAGTGGTGGTCGAACGAGATCAACCTGTCGTCCAATTCCGACGGCCCGCTGCAGTGGATCACCGGCCTCTACCAGTATCACCAGAACTACTCGCAGCCCCAGGGCCTGCGGGTCCTCGGCGATCCGGCGATGCTGTCCCCGCTGAACCTGGCGACGGGCGGCGCGGCTCCCCCGAACCCGAATGGCAATTATCTGTTTGTGGACGGGACGCTTGAGGTCGATTCCTACGCCGTGTTCGGTCAGGTCGACTACGATTTGAACGAGCAGTGGACCCTGACGGCTGGCCTGCGCTGGTCCAAGGACGAGAAGACCGGCACTGACTTCGCCCGCTACGTCTCACGGACCAACACCACCACCACGGTTCTGGCGGCTGGCGGCGTCCCCGCCGCCGTGGGTCAGGGCCTGGCGGTCGACTTCACCACCTTCGTGGTCTGTGGCGGGCCGACCATCGCCACCTGCCTGGCCAATCCGCTCTACAGCAACCTGCGGGCCGCGCCCGGCGGCGGGCTTGTGCGGGACCTGAACGCCGAATACGACGCCTTCACCGGCACCCTCGGCGTGCAGTGGCAGCCCGACGTCGACACCAACGCCTACCTTCGCTACAGCCGCGGCTACAAGTCGGGCGGGTGGCTGGCCTCCAACGGCCTGACGCCCTTCCCCTATGCTGACGCTGAGTATGTGGACAACTACGAGCTGGGTCTGAAGAAGACCTGGGGCGGGGTGTTCCAGCTCAACACGGCCCTGTTCTACGCCGACTATCAGGGCTTCCAGGCCCCGCTCACCGTGGTTCTGAACTCTACCACAGGGTCCACGGGCACCCAGTTCCTCAATCTGGAGGCCCGCAACTGGGGTCTCGAGGTCGAAGGTCAGTGGGCCCCGGTCCAGGGCCTGCAGCTGTTCGGCAGCTATGCCTATATCAACGCCGAGATCACCGAAGGCTGCTGCTACGTGGACACCAATGATCCGCGGGCGCTCCAGGCCAACTCCCGCCCGGTGGGCGCGCCGCTGGCCAATGGCAGCCGTAATCAGAGCCTGGTGGGCAGCCGTCTTCCCATGACCCCGGAACACAAGGTCAATTTGGGCGGCAACTACACCATGGACTTCACGCCCGGCAGCCTCACGCTGGGGGTGACCTACACCTATACCGATGACATGCAGACCGGCGTGTTCGGCTCGCCGCGCTACACCGCGCCGTCGAACGAAAATATCGACCTGCGGGCCCTCTGGAAGGATGTCGAGGATCGCTTCACGATCATCGGCTATGTGAAGAACGCCACCGATGAGGTTGCCTATCAGAGCTCGACTCCGTCGGCTGTCACCGGAATTGGCACCTTCCGTCAGACGGTGAAGCTCAACTTCCCCCGCACCTTCGGGGTGGAGCTGCAGTACCGCTTCTAAGCCCGATCAGGCTTGGATCAGCATTGAGGGCGGCGCGGGATTTCCGCGCCGCCCTTTTCTGTCTGCCCACGGTGGTCTGCTGGCCTCAGGCTTCGCTCGACACACGCGCATAGTCCACTTGGATCATGCGCCCCCCGACCAACCCGTGGTGGAGCAGGTGCGACAGTTTCGCACACGCTTTCACAGGGGTTCTTCATCATGCGATTGATCGCAGCCGGTCTCTTTACCTCCATCGTTCTGGCGGTCTCGGCGCCGGCGAGCGTCGCGCTCGCCCAGGCGGCCAACAGCACCGTCACACTGACGGACGGCACGCAGGTCGTGACGACCATTCGCGGCCTCAATGACATCACCATCCAGATCAGCGGCGGTCCCGATTTCGGGAACAACCCGGCGACGGTGAACTTCACCAGCGTCGCGCCGGGCGCAGGCGTGATCGATTACCGTGGCACCATCAGCCAGGGCGGAACCACCACGCCGTTCACCTGTCAGGTGAACACCGTGACCCAGGCGGTGACCGGCACCGGCGCCTGCGCGGTGGCCTTCGGGCAACCCTCGACGACGCCGGCCCCGCCGGTCACGCCGCCGACCACCCCCA
>CAMTVS010000023.1:0-11183 GCA_947085235.1 uncultured Aquabacterium sp.
GCGCAGCCGATCCCAGGTGCTCTGGGTGCTGACCAAGGGGCGATAGCAGCCGAAAAAGCCCGACTCCACCTCCAGATCCAGCAAGCGCATCCAGTCGCGCAGCCGCCAGTAGGCGATGAAATCGCCCTGCGGCAGCACGCCCTGCCCTGCCAAGCCCATGGCGGCCAGCCGCTGGCGTGCGCCCCACAGGCTGGTGGGGTTGAAACCGGCAATCACCACGCGCCCCTCAGGCATCAGCACCCGCTCTACCTCCCGCAGGGTGACGTGGGGATCGTGCGCCAACTCCAGCGCATGCGGCAGCAAGACCAAATCCAGTGATTGATCCGGGAAGGGCAAAGCCTCGAACTCGCAGCGCAAACTGGTGGACGGCCCCACCAGGGCCTCAGAACCCAGGGGCAACGGCGGTCGCCAACCGGCATAACTACCATCCAGCGCCAGCCATCGGTGAGGCATCCGGTTGCTGCGCAGGCCGTCCAGCTCAGGCAAACCCAGCTGCAGCGCGTGAAAGCCGAAAATGTCGGCCACCAGCCGGTCCATCTGGGCCTGCTCCCAGTCCAGCAAGGCCTGCCCGGGGGCTCTGGCCAGCCAGGGATGCAACTCTATAATGGGCTCGACGTGGGTCATGAATCAACTGCTTGCACTTCCTGCCTTCACGGACAACTATGTCTGGTTGATTCACAACGGGCGCCAAGCCCTGGTTGTGGATCCGGGTGATGCCGCCCCTGTGCAGCAGGCCCTGAGCGGTCTCGGTTTGACGTTGACCGACATTCTAGTGACTCACCACCACCCCGATCACGTGGCCGGCATCCCGGCGCTGATGTCGGATGGTCTGCGGGTGCATGGATTGCGTCAGGCGGCCTCGCCCCTGATCAACCAGCCGCATGATGATGGTGGTGCGTTCAGCTGGTCCGACCTGCCCATTCAGGTGTGGTCGACACCCGGCCACACGGCGGTGCACGCCTGTTTTGTGCTGCCACAGGGCTTGGGGCCTGACGATGATGCCCCGATCGCCTTCGTGGGCGACACGCTCTTTTCCGCCGGTTGCGGTCGTGTGTTCGATGGCAGCATGGAGCAATTGCACACCAGCCTGCAAAGGCTGACTCTTTTGCCTGACCACACCCGCGTGTGTGCCGCACACGAATACACTGAATCCAACCTTCGCTTTGCGGCTGCGGTCGAGCCAGACAATGTCGATGTGCAGGCCCATCGTCGGTATTGCGCCCAGCAGCGCGCCCAAGGCCTGCCCACCTTGCCCACCACCATGGGCCTGGAGAAACGAATCAACCCCTTCATTCGCTCGGATCACCCCCGCGTCCAGGACGCAGCACGACGCCAAGGCGCCACCGATCTGAGCCCCCAGGGTGTCTTCACCACCCTGCGCACCTGGAAAAACACCTTTTGATGACCTCCTCCAACCTTTGCACAGCCACCTGGTGGCGTTGGGCATCGCCCCTGCTGGCCGCCGTGGCGCTCAGCGGCTGCGGCAGCCTCATGCCTCAGTCTCAGCCACGCACACCGGCGCCCATCACCTCGCAGGTGCTGAACCCGGCCAAGGCGGTGCTGCAGCAGAACAAAACCACCCAGGACCCGACCTCGGGCCTCAAGGTGGATCTCTCCGCCCCCTCGCTGATGCCGCGTCAGGCAGCCCACTTGCCCGTGGAGCCCGTGGTCGAAGTCAAGCTGGTGGATCCGCTCAACCCGGGCGTGGAAGTCCAACTGGACGAGCAGTCGGCCCAGATCGACCTGTGGCAGCGCATCCGCAGCGGATTCCAACTGCCCCCGCTGGACTCCCCCCTGGTGGCCGACCACGAGCGCTGGTACGCCGCCCGCCCCGAGTACGTGGCGCGCATGACCCAGCGCTCCAGCCGGTACCTGTATCACATCGTTGAAGAAGTTCAGCGCCGCGGCATGCCGATGGAAGTAGCGCTGTTGCCCTTCATCGAAAGTGCCTTCAATCCACAAGCCTTGTCGTCGGCCCGCGCGTCGGGCATCTGGCAGTTCATGCCGGCCACCGGCAAGCACTTCGACCTGCAGCAAAACCTGTTCCGCGACGACCGTCGCGACGTGCTCGCGTCCACCGACGCCGCGCTGTCTTACTTGCAGCGGCTGCACCGCATGTTCGGCGACTGGCATCTGGCCCTGGCCGCCTACAACTGGGGTGAAGGCAATGTGCAGCGGGCGATCCGCCGCAATCAGCAGCAGGGCCTGCCCACGGATTACTTGAGCCTGAGCATGCCGGCCGAAACCCGGCATTACGTGCCCAAGCTCTACGCGGTACGCAACATCGTCGAGGCGCCCGAGCAGTTCAACCTGACGCTAACCCGCATCGATAACCACCCCTATTTCCTGAGCGTGCCGATCGAGCGCGATCTGGATGTGGAGTTGGCCGCCCGACTGGCGGGCATGCCCGTGGCGGATTTCCGGGCGCTGAACCCGTCGATGAACAAGCCAGTGATTCTGGCAGCAGGCACGCCCCAGGTGCTGCTGCCTTACGACAACGCCAGCCAGTTCAAGAAGAACGTGCGCGCCCATCAAGGCCCCCTGGCCAGCTGGACGGCCTGGCAGGTGCCCAAGACCATGCGCCCGGACGAGGCTGCCCGCAAAGTGGGCATGAGCGAACGTGAGTTGCGTGAGGTCAACCGCATCCCGCCACGCATGCTGGTGAAGGCGGGGTCGACCCTGCTGGTGCATCGCTCAGCTCGACATGAAGACGTCTCCGAGCGCCTGGCCGACTCGGCCATGATCGCGCTGGCGCCTGATGCGCCCCCCGTCAAGCGCCGCGTGGTTCGGGCCAAGAGCCAGGAAACGGTTCGCAGCCTGGCGCGACGCTTCGGTGTCACCGCCACCCAGGTGGCTGAGTGGAACAAGGTGGGCACCAAGGCCCGCTTCGACAAGGGACAGCGCGTGGTGCTGTACCTGCCGACGGGCAAGAAGAACCTCGCGTCAGACAGCCGCAAGAAGGGCACGAAAGTGGCCAAAGCCAGCCGTGCTGATCGCGACAAGACCAAGGGCAGCCGCAAAGCACAGCGTCAATCCAAAGTCCGGGTCGCCAGCGTTCGCTGAGAAGGCGCGTGGATCGTGCAGCGCTGGGGGGCCAGCCCCTCAGCGCCGGTCCAGCAAGGCGTGGGCGATGGTGCCCAGGTCCACGTACTCCAGCTCGCTGCCCACCGGCACGCCACGCGCCAGTCGGGTCACTTGCAGCCCACGGGCGGTCAGGGCCTCCGCCAGGGCGCGTGCCGTCATCTCACCTTCGGCCGTGAAGCTGGTGGCCAGGATCACCTCGGTCAGGGCTGGATCTTGAACGCGCTCCATCAGGGCCGCCATGCCGATGTCACGCACACCGCGCCCATCCAGCGGGCTCAAGCGCCCCAGGAGCACAAAGTACTGCCCCAGGTAGCTGCCGGTGCGCTCCAGCGCCGCCAGATCTGCGGGCGTTTCCACCACGCACAACTGGGCCTGGTCGCGGGTGGTGTCCTGACAAATCAGGCACAAGGGCTCGCTGCTGAACGTGTGGCACCGTTCGCAATGCCGCACATCGGTCATGGCCGAGGTCAGCGCCTCTGCCAGGCGCAAGCCCCCGGTGCGATCGTGTTGCAACAGGTGGTAGGCCATGCGTTGGGCCGACTTCTGGCCCACACCAGGCAGGCACCGAAGCGCTTCCACCAGCGCATCCAGGGTCGAGTCATGCATACCGCGACAGCCCCGACAAGGTCAGATCACCGGGCAACACAGCCAGTCGAGGTGTCGATCAAAACGGGAACTTCATGCCAGGCGGCATGGGCATGCCGGCCGTCAACTTCGACATGCGTTCCTGGGTGGTGGTCTCGGCACGGCGCACGGCATCGTTGAAGGCGGCCGCCACGAGGTCTTCCAGCATGTCCTTGTCGTCGGCCAGCAGGCTGGGGTCGATCGTGACGCGCTTGACATCGTTCTTGCAGGTCATCAGCACCTTCACCAGGCCAGCACCGGACTGCCCTTCGACTTCGACCAGCGCCAGCTCGTCCTGAGCCTTCTTCAGGTTGTCCTGCATCTGCTGGGCTTGTTTCATCAAGCCGGCCAGTTGTCCTTTGAGCATGGAAGTCCTTTCAAACACAAACCATGATTGTCACTCGATCCCTGCTGACCTGCGTGCGCAAGGTCACAGGGGCTGGATGGAATCCGCCACGATGCGTGCGCCAGGATGTTGACGCAACAGGTTCTGCACCCACGCATCGCCCTGGATGAGGGCCTCGGCCTGCTGCTGCCGCCGCAGGCGCTCGGCCTGCTCACGCACGGCCGGCGTGTCATGGGTGGGCCCACGCTCCAGCACGAGCCGCACCACCTGGCCCCGCGCGTTTGACATGGCCTGCTCGAGGCGCTCGCGGTGCGCATCGGTGCACAGGCTGTCGCGCGCCACCATGAGGTGCCATCGCTCGGCATCAGCGCCGGGCTCGTGGCCCACGCATTGAGCCTGCATGGCGGTCTCACGCACCAATGCGGCAATCAGTCCTTGCTCGATCATCTGGCGCACCAGGGCCACCCAGGCATCATTGGCCGGATGGGCCGGCGTGGCAGACGCCGGCGCAGTGGCAGGCACGGCGGCCACATCCTGGGTCAGCGGAGCAGTGTGGGCCTCACGTGGGTCACGAGAGTCGAAGCCCGAGGCACGGGACACCTCGGAGGCAGCGTGGGTGGCAGACGCGCTTGGCCCACTGTTCCACTCATCCGGCGCATCCACCCAGGGCGGCGGCTCAGAACGCTCATCGCGCGGGGCCGGGATGGAGGCTGGTGATGCTGTCACGGCCTCGGGCGCGCGCGTCACGGCCACGGTCGGCCTGGCTGCCGTGGCCACCGTGGTGGTCGCCGACGGGGCCGAACGGCTCACCACTCGTGGTTCAGGGGCTGCCTGACGCTGATCGGCTGGCGCCGAACGCTGAGGGGCTGGGGCCAGAACTGGCTCGGGCTGAGCGTGATGCTCACCCGAGCCCGCTGCTTTTGGGGGTGGTGAGGCTCCCGGCTTGAAGGCCAGCATGCGCAGCAGCGTCATCAACAAGGCGCCGTGCTCATCAGGCGCCCAGGCCAGCTCGGCACGGGCTTGCAGGCACAGGCTGTAAAACAGTTGGGTCTCGTCCGGGGCCAAGGCCGCAGAGAGGGTCTGCCAGGGGGCCGAATCCTCATCGCCCGCAGCACCAGGCGCCAGTTGCCACACGGCCAGGCGCTGCAGTGCCGAGGCCAATTCTTCCAAGGTTCCCGAGGCCGACACGCCCTGGCGCCGCAACACCTCCACCTGTTGCACCACCGATTCACCATCCCCACGGGCCACCGCCTCCAACAGGCGCACCACATGCTGGTGATCCACGGCGCCCAGCATCTGGCGCACGCCGCCCTCTTCGAGGCGACCAGCCCCAAAGGCAATGGCCTGGTCGGTCAACGACAAGGCATCGCGCATGGAGCCCCGAGCCGCACGCCCCAGCAAACGCAGGGATGCCGTATCAAACTCGATGCCCTCGGCCTGCAGCACCTTGTTCAGGTGAGCCTGCACGGTCTCGGCCGGCATGGGCCGCAGATTGAATTGCAGGCAGCGCGACAGCACAGTCACGGGCACCTTTTGCGGATCGGTGGTGGCCAGCACGAACTTGAGGTAGTCGGGCGGCTCTTCCAGCGTCTTGAGCATGGCGTTGAAGGCCGTGGTCGACAGCATGTGCACTTCGTCGATCATGTAGACCTTGAAACGCCCCGCCACGGGCTTGTAGACCGCTTGCTCCAGCAGTTGCGAGATCTCGTCGACACCCCGGTTGGAGGCCGCATCCAGCTCGACGTAGTCGACGAATCGGCCGCTGTCAATATCGCGGCAAGCTTGGCAAACACCGCAAGGATCGGCCGTCACGCCCCCTGAACCGTCGGCTCCCTGACAGTTCAGTGCCTTGGCCAAAATACGGGACACCGTGGTCTTGCCCACCCCTCGGGTGCCGGTGAACAGGTAGGCATGGTGCAGTCGCCCCTGCGTCAGCGCGTTGCGCAAGGCCTGGACAACATGCTCCTGCCCCACCATGGCATCGAAACCATGGGGGCGGTATTTGCGGGCGAGAACCGTGGACGTCATGCCCGGATTCTAGGCGCCAGCGCGCCCCTCGACGCCGTGAGGTTCTCGACACACTTGAACACGACTGCATACACTTTCGATCACAAACTGACCCCTGATTTGAAGGTCGGCCCTGGTTCACCCTTATGGGGGGCCCTACAATTTCACCCAACGTAATGTTTTGTGACTTGACCGCAACTGACCCGGATGCGGCCAAGGTTTTGTTCGGTGAGTCATTCCCGTTCGTGGCCCGGAAGGGTTGACTGAGGTAACCGAACCCACTCTCCCTTGGGCCTGATGTATGTCGTTTGAAGTTCTGGGCTTGTCGGCTCCGCTGTTGCGTGCAATCTCTGAAGTTGGCTATGACAAGCCAACGCCCATCCAGGCTCAGGCCATTCCGGCGGTACTGGCTGGCGGCGACTTGTTGGCAGGCGCTCAAACGGGCACAGGCAAGACGGCCGGCTTCACGCTGCCTTTGCTGCAAAAGCTGTCGGAGCAGGCGCCCGCTCACCCGCGCGTCATCCGCGCCTTGATCCTGACCCCCACCCGCGAGCTGGCCGCCCAGGTCGAAGAGTCGGTGCGGGTGTATGGCAAGTACCTCTCCCTGAAGTCGCTGGTCATCTTTGGTGGTGTGGGCATGAACCCTCAGATCGACGCCCTGCGTCGCGGGGTGGACATCCTCGTGGCCACCCCGGGCCGGCTGCTGGATCTGCATCAGCAGGGCATGGTGAACCTGCGCCAGGTGTCTTTCTTCGTGCTGGACGAAGCCGACCGCATGCTGGACATGGGCTTCATCCACGACATCCGCAAAGTGCTGGCCATCCTGCCGCCTAAAAAGCAAAGCCTGCTGTTTTCGGCCACGTTCTCGGACGAGATCAAAACCCTGGCTGAAAAGCTGCTGCGTTCACCTCAAGTGATCGAAGTGGCCCGCCGCAATGCCACGGCCGACACGATTGCGCAGAAGGTGCACCCGGTGGACCGCGACCGCAAGCGCGAACTGCTGACCCACCTGATCGAGCAGAACAACTGGCACCAGGTGCTGGTGTTCACGCGGATGAAGCACGGCGCGAATCGTCTGGTGGAGTACCTGGACAAGCATGGCATCAGCGCCATGGCCATCCACGGCAACAAGAGCCAGAGTGCACGCACCAAAGCCTTGAGTGAATTCAAGGCGGGTACTCTGCGCGTGCTCGTAGCCACCGACATCGCAGCCCGTGGCATCGACATCGATCAACTGCCGCACGTGGTCAACTTCGAGCTGCCCAATGTGCCCGAAGATTATGTGCACCGCATTGGGCGCACGGGCCGCGCTGGTGCTGAGGGTGAGGCGGTATCGCTGGTCTGCGTGGACGAAGAAGGTTTCCTGGCCGACATCGAAAAGCTGATCAAGCGCCCATTGCCCCGAGCCGTGGTGCCTGGCTTCGAGCCAGACCCGAATGCCAAGGCCGAGCCCATCCAGTTGGGCCGGCGCGTGTTGAACGGCAGCCCGAAGGCCCGCTCAGGCGGCGGTGGGGCGCCCGGCCGGAATGCCCCGAATCCATCGAGCGGCGGTGGTCGCGCTCGTCCCGCACCAGCGGGTGCTGCGCCTCGTCGCCAGGGCGATGAGCAGCGCGGGGGTGGACGCCCCCGCAGCCGCTGAGATCAGGCCTCCAGACGCCGGCGGAACACGAGCCGGTTCGGCTCCGAAGCCGCGGCGTCGTGCTCATAGCCCTCGAGGCTGAACGACAACAGGTCTTGCGGCGTCCGGGCTCGCTGAACAATCGCGTACCTTGCCATCAGGCCCCGTGCGCGCTTGGCATGGAAGCTGATCACCTTCCACTGCCCAGCCTTCCAGTCCTCGAACACGCACTCCACCACCCTCGCCTTCAGCGCTTTGCGCTTGACGGCCTTGAAGTACTCTTGCGAGGCCAGGTTGATGATCACCTCATCACCCTGTTGGGCCAATTCCTGGTTCAAGTGCTGCGCCAGGGTGTCGCCCCACCAAGCGTACAGGTCTTTGCCGCGCGGATTGGGGAGCTTGGTGCCCATCTCCAGGCGGTAGGGTTGCATCCAGTCCAGCGGGCGCAAGATGCCATACAAGCCACTGAGGATGCGCAAGTGATCTTGCGCCCAGGCCAACTCGTCGCTGCTGAGGCTGTTGGCATCCAGGCCTTCATACACATCACCGTTGAACGCCAGCACCGCCTGCTTGCTGTTGTCGGCTGAGAACTTCGGCGACCAGGCCGCGTAGCGGGCCACGTTCAGCGTGGACAAGGCATCGCTCAAGTCCATCAACGAGGCGATCTGCGCGGGCGTGTAGGGCTTGATCACCTCGATCAACGCTGCCGATTCATCCACAAACTGCGGCAGGGTGTGACGTTGGGTGGTGGGCGCCGTGTCGTAATCCAGGCTTTTGGCGGGCGATAGCAGAAACAGCATGGCAGATGCAAAGCTATGAATGAAGACTATGAAATATGAGGTGGATGATAGCCCTGCCGCGCCAGCCCACCTAAAATCGGGGCTTCCCCAACCTGCAGCGCGCTGCCCCACACCATGGCCCTGTACCGCATCAAGGACAAGCAACCCGAGATCCACCCCAGCGCCTTTGTCATGCCCTCCGCCGACCTGATCGGCCAGGTCATCCTGAAGGAAGGCAGCAGCGTGTGGTCGCACGTGAGCATGCGTGGCGACAACGAGCCCATCACCATCGGCGCTCGCTCGAACGTGCAAGAAGGCTCGGTGCTCCACACCGACATCGGTCACCCCCTGGTCATTGGCGAGGACGTGACCGTGGGCCACCAGGCCATGCTGCACGGCTGCACCGTGGGCGACGGCGCCTTGATCGGCATCCAGGCCGTGGTGCTCAATGGCGCCGTCATCGGCAAGAACTGCCTGGTGGCCGCTGGCGCCCTGGTGACCGAAGGCAAGGTGTTTGAAGACGGCATGCTGATCATGGGCTCGCCTGCGAAGGCCGTGCGCCCCCTGACCGAAGCCGACTTTTTCCGCATGCGGGTGGGCACCGGCCTGTACGTGCAAAAGGCCGCCGAGTACCGACAAGACATGGTGCGGGTTGACACGCCCACCGACACATCTCATGAGTGAACTTCATAAAGTTTTGTTCGAAGGCCTGCCCGTGCGGGGCATGCTGGTTCGGCTGACCGACAGCTGGCAGGAACTGCTGCGCCGTCGTGAGGGCGGACAGAACTTCGAGGCGCCCGTGCGCCGCCTGATGGGCGAGATGAGCGCGGCCGGCGTGCTCATGCAGGCCAACATCAAGTTCAATGGCGCCGTGGTGCTGCAGATTTTTGGAGATGGCCCCGTGAAGCTGGCCGTCACGGAAGTGCAGCCCAACCTGAGCTTTCGGTCCACGGCCAAGCTGGTGGGCGAGCTGCCTGCCAGCGACACGGGCAAGCTGCCACTGGAAGTGATGGTGAACGTGAACGGCCAGGGGCGCTGTGCCATCACGCTCGACCCCCAAGACCGCCTGCCGGGCCAGAGCCCTTACCAGGGCGTGGTGCCGCTGCATGGCGACCGACGCGAGCCCCTGCACGAACTCAGCCAGGTGCTGGAGCACTACATGCTTCAGTCCGAACAGCTGGACACCAAACTCGTGCTGGCAGCCAACGACGAGGTGGCCGCAGGCCTGCTGATCCAGCGCATCCCGGTGGAAGGCGAAGGCAATCTGGCCGGTACGACGCACCACGAAGACGAGATCGGGCTGAACGAGCACTACAACCGCATTGCCCACCTGGCCTCCACCCTGAAGGCCGAGGAACTGTTGGGCCTGGACGCCGACACCATCCTGCGCCGCCTGTTCTGGGAAGAAGACGTACGCCGCTTCGAGCCGCAACAAGGTGCCAACGGGCCCAACTTTGCGTGCAGCTGCTCACGCGAGCGTGTGGGCAACATGCTGCGCAGCCTGGGCAAAGAAGAGATTGATGGCATCGTGGCCGAACAAGGCCGGGTGGAGATCGGCTGCGATTTTTGTGGTCAGCTCTACCACTTCGATGCCATCGACGCCGAAGAGCTTTTCACCCACGATGCCGCACCCGGCTCAGAGCGCTTGCAATGATGCGGGTGTGTGACTGGCCTGCCACTGCCAGTCACCGCACGCCAGCAGCGCGCTCCAATCGGCGTTGAGCGGCTCATCGGTCACGGGCGAACGCCAATGCATGAGCTGCTGATGCACGGGGTGGGTCATGCTCAATGACGCCGCATGCAGCCACAAGCGCTGCATTCCCAGATGCTGCGCCCACCAGCGGTTGTGCGCACCCTTGCCGTGATTGGCGTCGCCAATGATCGGGTGAGCCACGTGTTTCAAATGGCGGCGTATTTGATGACGGCGCCCGGTGTGCGGCTCGGCCTGCACCAGGGCCACGCGGGTGCTGGGGTAGCGATCCACAGGGATGGGGAGGCTCCATCGGGCCAGGGTGATGAAGTCGGTCACGGCCTCTTGCAGCGGCACGTCGGGCGGCGCATCGTCAGGCCGCAAGGGATGGTTCACCTGCCAGGCGTCTGATGGCCATCCCCTGACCAACGCCAGATAGCGCTTGTGCACCTGCCGCTGCTCAAACTGCTCGGACAGCGATCGGGCCACCTCGGGCGACAGCGCCATGACCAGCACGCCCGACGTACCCTTGTCGAGGCGGTGGACGGGATACACATGGCGCCCCAGCTGATCGCGAAGCACCTGCAGCACGATGCGATGCTCATGGGCATCCAGCCCGGTGCGGTGCACCAGCCAGCCGCTGGGCTTGTGCACCACCACCAGGTGCTCGTCTTGCCACAGCACCGGCAGCGACAAGGGGCTGGATGCCGCCTCGCTCATGCGCGGGGCAGCCAGTGCTGCTCGCAGTCGCCATCGTCGCAACGCTCGCAGATCCAGCGCCAACGCGATCCGATCCCGCGGGTCACGGGCGCATCCAGACGCGCCAGACAGGCGTCCACCGCAGCCAGGGCCTGGTTCACCCGGTGCTCCCCCTGTCCGTAGATCACCGCATGCGGGAAGCCTTCCCGCAGCAACACCTCGCGAACAGCGGCATCCACCGGGCCACGCACATGGGCGCCATCACGCTGCAACCCATCCGCCACCCAGGGCAGATCCAGCCCTGTCAGCAAGGTCAGGGCCGCCCTGCGCTGGGCC
>CAMTVS010000024.1:0-6881 GCA_947085235.1 uncultured Aquabacterium sp.
CGCTCGGCGGACGCCGCGGCCGAACGCCCCGGGCCCTTTGCCTGGGACGCGGCGGCGGGCGTTTTCACCTTTGAGGGCAGGCCCCTGCGGGCTGGGCGGCTCTGGACGTTCGAGGGCTCCACCGACGGTTTCGTCATGGCCGGCGGCGAGGTGCTGCCGGCTGAGACCAGCAGCGGCCTGCGCCTGGCCGCCCGGGCCTTTGATCCGGCCCTGCGCAGTCCCGCGGGCCTGGCCCTGGATGGCGCTCAGTTCAGCTATGTCCTGGTCCGCGTCACCCGGCTGGCGCCGGCCAGCGACTGGGACGGCGCCCTGCACTATGTCACCGCCGCCCATCCGGAGGCCGCCGGCTTCATGGCCCTGCCCTTCCAGGGGGCGGCCCCGGGGGTCAACGAGACGGTGATCCTGGCCTATGACATGCGCACCCCCACCATGGGCGGCGAGGACTGGGTCACCTCCGTGATCGAGAGCATCCGGCTAGATTTCGACAACGCCGCCGGGGGTGAGTTCCTGATCCATCAGATCGCGATCACCGAGCCGCCCGCCAGCACCCCGGCCCCGATCCTGCGCCCGGCCGCCTGAGGCGCTCGGTCAGTCGGACCTCAGGGCGTCGACGGCGTCGAGGCCGACCGTCTTGGGATTGAGGTGGACGCGGATGCTGCGCCGCGCCCGCTGCGCCATGGCCCGGGCCTCTGCGGGACGGTCCATCACCTGCTCGATGAGACGACTGGCCTGGGCCACGTCGGGTTCGGCCCAGCTCTGGCCCTCGCCGAACAGGTATTCGCCGGCCTTCACCGGAACCAGCTGGTGGTCCACCAGCAGGGCGGTGTCGGCGTTCATGAAGTCCATATTGCCCGACCAGCCGGTCGCCACCACCGGGGTTCCGAGCGCCATGGCCTCGGCCAGGCCGCGGCCGAATCCTTCGGACCGGTGCAGGGAGACAAACACATCGGCGTTGCGGAACAGGTTCTTGACCTCGTTGTCCGACATTTCCCGGGTGATGGTCTGGACCCGGCCGTTGAGGCGGGCGATGCGGGCCTCCAGGGCCTTGCGCTCAGGACTGTCCGGCGCGCCGCCCTTGTACTTGATCAGGGCGTGCAGCGGCGCTTCCGGCCGCCGGGCCACCAGCTGCTCGAAGGCCTCCAGCATGGCGAAGGGGTTCTTGCGCGCCGCGTAGGACGAGAAGTCGAAGGCGAACATCACCACGAAGGCGTGCTCCGGGATGTCGAACCAGCGCCGGCCTAGGAAGGCCGACAGCTTCATGTCCACCGCCAGGGGGACCCGGGCGACGGGCCGCCCTGTCGCCCGGCCTATGGCGTCCTGCACGAAGGTCGTGGGCGCCCAGATTCCGTCGAAGGCCGCCAGCGTCTCGACCCAGGCCTGGGGATAGTCCGGCAGCTCCCAGGCCGGGAAGATGATGTTGCGGGCCTGGGCGAAGTCGTCGGCGTCCAGCCGCGCCAGGACCTCGTCGACCTCATTGGCGTTGATGCAGAACAGGTTCAGCGACCGCGACAGCTTGCGGGTGACGTCCGGCCCATAGGTCCGCTCCAGGTCCGGGTCGCGTCCCCGGTCAAGGCCATACACATCCAGCAGGCCAGGCTTCAGGCCCGCCGCCCGCAGGGCGCGGACGGTGGAGCGCAGGTGTTCGCCCATGCCGATGGGCGCAAAGGGATGGCCCACCACCACCAGGTCCGACAGATCGCCGTCACGCTCGGCGACGCTCATGGGCGCGGCTCCAGCAGGTCAGCCTCGGCGGCGTTGCGCAGGGCCTCAAGCCAGCCATGGCCGAACCGCACGTCGGGCTCCAGATGGGCGCCCTCGGCCCACTCGTTCCAGGCGTTGATGAAGACGATCTGCTCGTCGCCGAAATTCTGCCGCCGGGTCTCCGCCAACATGGCCTCGGTCCAGGCCTGGAAGGCACCAGGGCTGGCATGGTGGAAGACATAGGCGTTGTCCTGCCGCCGGGCGGTGTTGTCCCAGGAGGGCGCCACGCCGCGAAAGCGGGTGTGGCCTGGCGTCGGGGCCTTCAGGAAGTGGCGCACCAGTTCGCGATAGTCGCTGACCACGCCGCTGAAGGCGCGGTTCTGCAGGGGGCCGGGCAGGTTGATCGGCTGGGCCGCCCCCATGGGCGGGAACTCGATGGCCGCGTCGAACCCCATGTCCGCAGGGTCCGGATAGGTCCCGGCCACGTCGAAGGTCTCGACAAAGGCCAGATAGATCTCGCCGAGGCCCAACGTCCGGGCGGTCTCGCGCCAGGCCTTGGCCCAGGCGGCGGCGTCTGGCAGCAGGCCTGGCCGGTAGATGACCAGCAGGGGGCGGCCGTCCACGCGGATATAGTTGGGCCGCGCCATCAACGGGGCCATGTCGGTGATCAGGGCCACGGCGTCTTCAGGCGCATAGGTCTGGGCCAGCAGGACGTCCTGCTCCTGACCATCCCAGGTCCGCGTCCAGTGTTCATTGGCCCAGCAGACGCAGAAGGGGAAGTCGGGCCCATCCTCGGCCAGCAGGTGGTTGAGCGGCGTCTCCAGCACCCGGCGCCCGCCGGAGAACCAGTAGTAGTAGAAGCAGAAGCCCCCCAGGCCATACCGGGCGGCCAGGGCCGTCTGGCGTTTCAGGGCCGCCGGGTCGGACAGGTCATAGAAGCCCAGATCGGCGGGCAGATGCGGCTGATAGTGCCCGCGATAGCTCGGCAGGGCGCGGGTCACATTGGTCCATTCGGTGAAGCCGGCCCCCCACCAGCGGTCGTTCTCCGGGATGGCGTGGAACTGCGGCAGGTGGAAGGCGATGGTCCGCACCTGGTTCAGGGCGTCCAGCCGGTGGGCCCAGCGGGCGACGAACCGCTGCTGGTTGCGGGTCGCCAGGCGCAGCTTGTAGCCGGAATCGATGGAATTGGCGGTGATGCTGAGGTGGTGGATGATCTCCGAGCGCGGCTCATAGATGATCTGCGCGCCGCGCTCCCGCAGGCGGAAACACAGGTCGGCGTCCTCGCAATAGGCGGGCGCGAAGGCGAGATCGAAGCCGTCCAGCGCCGCGAAGTCCGCCCGCCGCACGGCCAGACAGGCGCCCGAGGCGTAGTCCACCTCGCGCGCCACGTTCCAGCGGGGCAGGCCCGGGTCCTGGAACAGGCCGATCATCTCGCTGGTCCCGTCGGCGTTGATGCGGGCGCCGGCCTCCTGCAGGCGACCATCGGGGAACAGCATCTTGGGCGCGACGGCGCCGACCTTCGGGTCGTCCAGGGCCTCAACCAGGGGGCCAAGCCAGCCGTCCCTGACCTGGACGTCGTTGTTCAGGAAGATCAGCACGTCGCCCCGCGCCTCGGCCGCCGCCCGGTTGCAGGTGCGGATGAAGCCCTGGTTCTCGGCGTTGGTGACGACCCGCAGGCCCTTGACCAGCGGCAGGACCGCGGCCGTGTCATCCCTCGACGCGTCGTCGATCACCAGGGTTTCGGCGGCCTCCAGGCCACCCGCCTGGGCCAGGGCCTGCAGGCATTCCAGGGTGAACTTCAGATTGTTATAGGCCGGGATGATAATGCTGACCCGGGGGACGGCGGGCGCCGGCAGCACGATCTTGCGCGCCGCGGCGGCCAGGTCACCGGTGATCGAGACCATGGTCGGGGCGGTCGGAACAAACTGCTCAACCCGATCGGCCTGCACCCGTCGCCAGGTGGCGGCCAGATCCTCATAGGCCTGCAGGTCATAGGCGGCCGGGTCGCGGCTGCGGCTGGCTGAACGCATCTGATCGAACAGGGCCGCGGCCCCCTGCAGGCCCGAACCCGCCAGGGGCGCAGGCTTGGCCCCGTCGTGGCGGGCCCAGTGCTCGAGGCTGCTATAGGGCGTGGCCGCGGCGTCCGGATTGGCCAGCAGATAGGCCGCCTCGTCGAAGTCCGCCGCCGGCCACAGCCCCTCAAAGGCGCCGCGGGTGAGGTAGTCGCTCAACGGGTCGAGATCGCCCCGCTCGGCGGCGCCGTCCTGCTGCAGATAGTAGGCGGTGTCGAAGTGCGGGCAGGGATCGCGGTGCTCCCGGGTCCCGAACCGGACGAAGTGCGCCAGCGGATTGAAGCCCCGCGCCCGCAGGTCGCGGTAGCGCTCGGCGTACCAGGCGCCGTCAAACAGCGGATGGGGGTCGCGGCCAAGATCAGCCCCGCCGCTGACATAGTCCAGCAGGGGCGCGATCCCGGCGGCGGCCACCTCCGGGTGACGTTCCAGGTACCAGTCGTTGGCGAACAGGGGGTGAGGGTCGAGGCCCTGACGCCAGCCCTCCCGCAGATAGTGGGTGAGCGGATCCTCGCCGGAGACGGCGACGGCCTCGCACTGGCCCACATAGTGGCGCACGTCGAACAGCGGGTGGGGATCCAGGCCCTGGGCGGCGCCCACCAGCAGATCGTGCTGCAACACGCTCCGGCCGCTGGTCTCCAGGGCCTCGCCGTGACGCAGGCGGTAGTCGCCGACGCTGACCAGGGGGTGGGGATCAAGGCCCGCCCCATCGCCGAGCGCCAGATAGTGAGCCAGGGGCGCCCAGCGCGATCCGGCCAGTTCCGGCGCCCGGGCCAGATAGGCGCCCTGGTCGAACAGGGCCCGGGGCTGGGCGGCCGGGTCAGGCCCGGCGCGGACATAGGCGTCGAGGGCGAGGGTCGGGGCGGGCTCTGCGCCAAGCCCGTGCAGCGTCTCCTCCCGCCAGACCCCGGCGGTCAGGATCATCAGCGCCCGTCCGGGCCATTTGCCCCGGGCGAGCACGCCCGCCACCCGCTGGCTCAGCCGGGGCAGGACGAGATTGGCCGGGGCCTTCGCGCGCGCCTCCCGGAACCGGCGCCAGCGCTGCGCCGCCGCCGCGGCGGTCTGCAGTCGGACGTACCGACGGCGGTCCAGCCGTTCAGCGGCCTGCTCGCTCGGCGAGGGAGAACTGGGGTCTGACACGGCGATCCGTCGGGACTGGGGTTTCAGCTTTCGCCGAGGAGGTCGTCGAGCCGCTCGCCGAAGGCCTGTTCCAGCCGATCCCGGGCCGCGATGTCGGCGGTCAGGGTCGCGCGTTCCGCCTCCAGGGCGGCGAGCTTGGCCTGTTCGAAGGCCAGGTGCTGTCGCGCCTCCAGCAGTTCGGCCCGGGCGACGGCGAGGTCCGACGTCACCGGGGAGACGAACACGCCGATGGCGTGGGCCATGTCTTCCAGGCTCTGGGCGACGGTCGCGAGGTCTTCCACCGGCCGGGGTTCATCCCGCGCAGCGGCCTCGAACCAGTCGTAGACCTGAGCGGCCAGGGCGCCGACGCGGGGCACGCCCGCCAGGGTCTCCGTCGCCGCATTGTGGCGAAGGTCCTTGGTCAGGAAGCCGTCGATCGCCTTGGCCGCCTGGGGCGTCAGGGCGGGCAAGGGCGCGCCGTGGGCCGCCTCGATGCGCGCGACCTGCGCCCGCCAGTCGGTGAGCAGGCCTTCATAGGGCACGATGGCCCGGGGCATGTCGCGGCTGTAGCGCTCGGCCGCCAGCATATAGGCGATCCAGACCAGCAGGGACTTCTCCACCGGAAAGCCGTCCCGCTTGGCCAGCGATCCGGCCACCTCCAGGGGATGGCGCACCGGAATCACCGCCCGGGCGGCCAGACCCAGGTCGTCCAGCACCGTGCGCCAGAGGGGGCCCAGGACGCTGACCCGAGGATCCTTCATCAGCGGATGGCGGGCGCCAGCGAATTCCTCGTCGAACAGGTCGGTGGCCCGCGTGATCCAACGCTTCTCCTCCCGCGGCTCCAGGGCGCGGTAGGGAAAGGCGAAGGGATCATCCCAGGCGCCGCCAGCCGCCCGCAGCCGCTGGTCGTTGAAGACGGCGATCCGCCAGGGTTCGAAATAGCCCTTGGCGTTGTGCTCATCCCCCGGCATCACGTTTTCTGGCAGGGACGCCCCGGCCAGGGCCAGGACCTGGGTGATGGCCGAGGTGCCCGACCGGTGCATGCCCAGGACGAGATAGGCCGCGCGGCTCGAGGTCGAGCTGGCGGCGGGGCGGTCCTCAGGCTGGCTGACGGCTTGGCTCACACAAGCTGCTGTATGACCGCGCGGCCCGCGCGGCAAGACGCGAACGCCGCGGTTGATCCCTCGGGCCAACTGTTGCACACACCCTTCGGCCTCGACAGGGAGCCCCGCATGGCCGACCTGGCCGCCCAAGACCTCACCTTCGCCCTGGTCGTCACCGCGCTCGATGCGGACTTCTACCTGCGCGCCTATCCCGACGTGGAGGCCGCCGGGCTCGACCCGGTGTCCCACTATATCGCGGCCGGCTGGCGGGAAGGGCGGGACCCTGCGCCGTGGTTCTCGAGCGCCGCCTATCTGGAAGACCACCCCGACGTGGCCGCCGCCGGGCGCAATCCGCTGGCCCACTTCCTCCAGTTCGGCGCGCAGGAAGGCCGTCTGGCGCGTCCGTCGTCCCTGGCCCGACTTCGCCGCGAGGATGTGGCCCAATCCGCCTGGAGCTACGAGCCGGCCGCCCCCGCCCCGCCTGCGCCGGCCGATCCTGGCCTGGCGCCTGTGATCGCCTCCGCGCCGCCGGAGGAGTCGACCTATGAGCTGGTCGCCGAGGCCTTCGACCGCCGCTTCTACCTGGCGGAGAACCCAGACGTGGCCGAGAGCGGGGGCGATCCGCTCACCCACTTCCTCGAGTCCGGCTGGAGAGAGGCCCGCGACCCGGCGCCCTGGTTCTCCGTCGCCGACTATCTGGAGCTCAACCCCGACGTCGCCGCCTCGGGCATGCACCCGTTCGTCCACTATCTTCAGGCGGGTCGCCAGGAGGGAAGGGCCGCCCGGCTGGACCTGGGGTTCCGCTACAAGATCATCGCCGCCCTTCAGCCCCTGGAGGCGCGGATCGAGGCCCGTGAGCATTTCGACGAACGGGTCGAACCCGGCGACG
>CAMTVS010000025.1:0-13924 GCA_947085235.1 uncultured Aquabacterium sp.
CTCGGTGGCCCAGGTGCGCGAGTGCGCCGCGCAGCTGACGCGCATCGCCAAGCAGCGCGGCATGGCCACCGTGCTCGTCGGCCACGTGACCAAGGAAGGCGCCATCGCCGGCCCGCGCGTGCTCGAGCACATCGTCGACACGGTGCTGTACTTCGAGGGCGACACCCACAGCAGCTTCCGACTGATCCGCGCCATCAAGAACCGCTTTGGCGCGGTCAATGAAATCGGCGTGTTCGCCATGACCGACAAGGGCCTCAAGGGTGTCAGCAACCCCAGCGCCATTTTCCTGTCCACCCACAGCGAGCCGGTACCGGGCTCGTGCGTGCTGGTGACGCTGGAAGGCACCCGGCCCATGCTGGTCGAGATCCAGGCCCTGGTGGATGCCGGCGGCCCCAGCCCGCGACGCCTGAGCGTGGGCCTGGAGCGCGACCGCCTGGCCATGCTGCTGGCCGTGCTGCACCGCCACGCGGGGGTGGGCTGCGGCGACCAGGACGTGTTCGTGAACGCGGTGGGCGGCGTGCGCATCAGCGAGCCGGCAGCCGACTTGGCCGTGCTGCTGGCCATCCAGAGCAGCCTGCGCGGCAAGCCTCTGCCCAAGGGCTTCATCGCGTTTGGGGAAGTGGGGCTGGCCGGCGAGGTTCGCCCGGCGCCGCGCGGGCAAGAGCGCCTGAAAGAGGCCGCCAAGCTGGGCTTCAGCGTGGCCGTGGTGCCCAAGGCCAACATGCCCAAGAAGCCCATCGAGGGGCTGACCATCCACCCCGTCGAGCGGGTGGAAGAGGCCATGGACCTGGTGCGCGGTAGCGTCTGAGGCGCGCCCAGCACGCCACGCCACTCAACGGCGGATGAACTGCCGCAGCTTCAACCCCGTGACCAACAGGGTGCCGAAGTAGACCAGGGCTGCGCCCACCAGGCACGCCGCCAGGGCGCCGATGCGCAACCAGGGTTGCTCGCGCAGTGCCACCCAGTCCAGGTGGTGGGCCGCAGCCCACAGCCCGCCCCCCAGCATCGCGGTGGCCAGCACCACGCGCAACACAAACAGCCACCAACCTGGTGATGGCTGATAGCGCCCCGAGCGTCGCAGGCCGATCAGCAACCAGGTCGCGTTGATGAGCGAGCCCAAGCCAATGGACAAGGCCAGGGCCGCATGTTGAAGATGCGGCACGAAGATCACGTTCATGCACTGGGTGAGCACCAGCACGATGATGGCGATCTTGACCGGCGTGCGGATGTCTTGCGTGGCATAGAACCCCGGCGCGAGCACCTTGACGCCGATCAGTCCCAGAAGCCCCACGCCGTAGCACGACAGCGCCAGCATGGTCTGCTGCACATCATGCGCACTGAAGCGGCCATAGTGGTACAGCACCGCCACCAGCGGCTCGGCAAACACCAACAAGGCGACAGCCGCAGGCAGCGCCAGCAGCATCACCAGCCGCAAGCCCCAGTCCAGCAACTCCGAGAATCGTTGTTGATCCCCCCCCGCCTGGGCCTTGGACAACTGCGGCAGCAGCACCACCCCCAGGGCCACGCCCAACAGGGCGGTCGGGAACTCCATGAGGCGGTCCGCATACGTCAGCCACGACACCGAGCCCGCCCCCAGGTGCGAGGCGATCTGGGTGTTGATCAGCATGGAAATCTGAGCCACCGACACCCCCAGCACAGCCGGCGCCATCTGGCGCAGCACGCGCTTGACCCCGTCGTGCTGCCAGGCTGCCCGCCAGGCGCCTGGCGTGAGGCCGATGCGCGGCACCATGCCGATCTTCAGCAAGGCCGGGACCTGGATGCCCAGCTGCAAGAGGCCACCGATCATCACCCCGATGGCCAGGGCATAGACGGGCTCGATGCCCTGGTCACGCAGCCAGGGCGCCAGCAGCAGCGCCGCCCCGATCACCGCGACGTTGAGCAGCACAGGCGTGGCGGCGGGCACGGCGAACCGATTGAAGGTGTTGAGGATGCCGGCGCTCAGCGCCACCAGCGACATGAAGCCGATGTAAGGAAACATCCAGCGGGTCATGACCACGGCAGCATCAAAACCACCTCTTTCTTTCAGGCCCGACGCCATCGCCCAAACCAGCACCGGGGCCCCCAGCACGCCCAGCACGCACACCACCAGCAGCGCCCCGAACAACACCGTGCCCACGGCATTGACCAGCGCATGGGTGGCCTCATCACCCTGCCGGGTGCGGGTTTCGGCCAGGATGGGCACGAAGGCCTGCGAAAACGCCCCTTCGGCAAACAGGCGGCGCAGCAGGTTCGGGATGCGAAACGCGACCTGAAAAGCGTCGGTGGTGGCGCTGGCGCCAAAGGTGGCAGCCACCAGCAACTCGCGCACGAGCCCGGTGATGCGGGACGCCAGTGTCAGCAAGGACACGACGGAAGCAGATTTGAGCAGGCCCATGGGCGCCATTATAGGAACGGCCGCCCCGCCCCTTGGCGTTTTGTGACGGCCTGTGATATGCTTTTGGGCTTTCCAACCAACTGGCGCTGTTGCGGTGCGAGCTGGCATGGGCTTGTCGGGTTACTCGGTAGACACCAAAGCGGTAGACACCATGGCTTGGCGGGTTCAATCCAGGCATCCCCGGCGCCCTGAAGATCATGGCATCGTCCAAACCCAAGAAGACCGTTCGTATTGCTTCGGGCCGCAAGCGCGTCCGTCAAGACGTCAAGATCAACGCCGCCAACTCGGCGCTGCGTTCGAAGTTCCGCACCGCCATCAAGGGCGTGCTGAAGGCCGTGAAGGCCGGCGACAAGTCGCAAGCCTCTGACGCCTTCAAGAAGGCTCAATCCGTGATCGATTCGATCGCCGACAAGGGCATCTTCCACAAGAACAAGGCTGCTCGCCACAAGAGCCGCCTGTCGGCCAAGATCAAGGCCATGACCGCTGCCTGATCAGCCGTCACCCTGACAAAGCCCGCCTCGTGCGGGCTTTTTCTTTGGCGCAGCCCTGGGTGCTGCCTTCGTTGCTGGGGTCCCGACTCAGGCCCGGGGCGCGTCCGGCAACAGACAGGCCTCCAGCACTTGCAGGTCGTTGTCGCGGGCGAAGTTCATGACGAAATCCCAGGCCATGGGCTCGATGCTTCGCAAGGCTTCGTTCACGACGACGCACTTCACCCCATCCAGGGTGGTGGGCACGCAGTACGGGGAGTAGCCGATGTGGGCGCCGGGCCCCAGCTTGGCGCCGCCTGGTCGAAAACACGACATGGCGCCGGCCAGACGTTCAGCCCAATCGCTGGGCCGGAAGACCTTGCCCTGCCGGGTCAGGCCCTGGATGAAGATTTCACGAGAGGACGAGTGGGGGGCAGCATGGGCTATGGGCGTCGACACGGTGGCGCTTCCGTCGGACTGAGAATGGGTCAATTCACAGGCAATAAAAACACGCCACGCGGATTGTGTCCGGGCAACGCGGGGAGCAGATGACGCCCCGGGCGGGTGGCCCGTGCCGACATCCGGTGATGGCCACGTCGAATTCGGCGTGCCATGCAGACAGGGTGGATTGTCCCGGACCTGGGCCTGCCGCGCAATATGAAGCGCGTTAACCCGTGGCTTTTACATAGAATGTCTCATGGTGCAGTGCAAGCTGCGCCTTTTCTTTTTCATTCCACCGCGACAGAAAGTTCGTCATGTCTGCCCCTGTGACCATGCCCCACGTGATGCCCACCTATGGCCGCCTGCCCGTTGCCCTGTCGCACGGCCAGGGTGCCGACGTCTGGGACACCGAGGGGCGACGTTACCTGGACGGCCTGTCGGGCATCGCGGTCAACACCCTGGGCCACAACCACCCGAAACTGGTACCGGCCTTGCAGCAGCAACTCACGCAGATGATCCACTGCTGCAACTACTACCAGGTGCCGCTGCAGGAAGAGCTGGCCCAGTTGCTGGTGGAGCGTTCGGGTCTGACCAACGTGTTCTTCTGCAACTCGGGCCTGGAGGCCAACGAGGCCGCCCTGAAGATCGCCCGCAAGTACGGTCATGACAAAGGCATCGACCGCGCCGAGGTGGTGGTCTATGAGAAGGCCTTCCACGGCCGCTCGATTGCCACGCTGTCGGCCACGGGCAACCCGAAGGTGCACGCGGGGTTTGAGCCCCTGGTGGAAGGCTTTGTCCGCGTGCCGCTGAACGACATCGCCGCGCTGGAAGAAGTCGCCCGCACCCGGCCCAACGTCACCGCCGTCTTCCTGGAGGTCATCCAGGGCGAAGGCGGCATCAACCCGGCCCGCGCCGACTACCTGCAAGCCGTGCGCGCCCTGTGCGACAAGCAGGGGTGGCTCTTGATGCTGGACGAGGTTCAGTGCGGTATCGGTCGCACCGGCAAGTGGTTTGCCCACCAATGGGCGGGCATCCTGCCCGATGTCATGCCCCTGGCCAAGGGCCTGGGCTCGGGCGTGCCCGTGGGCGCCGTGGTGTGCGGCCCCAAGGCGGCCGACGTGCTCAAGCCTGGCAACCATGGCACCACCTTCGGGGGCAACCCGCTGGCCATGCGTGCAGGTGTCGAGACGCTCAAGATCATGGAAGAAGATGGGCTGCTGGCCAACGCCCAGCACGTGGGCGAGCACCTGATGGGTGCCCTGCGCCGGGAGCTGGCCGGTGAAGCCGGCGTGGTCGAGATCCGTGGCCAAGGCCTGATGATCGGCATCGAGCTGGACCGCCCCTGCGGCGTCATCCTCAACCGCGCGCTCGACGCCGGCCTGCTGCTCAGCGTCACGGCCGACAAGGTGGTGCGCCTGCTACCCCCGCTGATCTTCACCCCGGCCCAGGCCGACGAGCTGGTCGGCATCCTGGTGCCCATCATCAAGCAGTTCCTCTCCGAACCCAAGGCCTGAATCGCATGAAGCCCGGCAATCCCCTGATCAAGCATTACCTGCAGTTCAAGGATCTGCGCGCCCCGGAGTACGAGTACCTCTTCCAGCGCGCGGCCATCATCAAGCAGCGCTTCAAGAACTACGAGAAGTACCAGCCGCTGTCTGACCGCACCCTGGCCATGATCTTCGAGAAGGCCAGCACGCGCACACGTGTGAGCTTCGAGGCCGGCATGTACCAGATGGGGGGCTCGGTGGTACACCTGACCACGGGCGACAGCCAGCTGGGCCGCAGCGAGCCGATCGAGGACAGCGCCCGTGTGATCTCGCGCATGGTGGACATCGTGATGATCCGCACCTATGAGCAGGCCAAGCTGGTGAAGTTCGCCGCCAACTCGCGGGTGCCCGTCATCAATGGGCTGACGAACGAATACCACCCGTGCCAGATCCTGGCCGACATCTTCACCTACATCGAGCACCGCGGCTCGATCCAGGGCAAGGTGGTAGCCTGGGTGGGCGATGGCAACAACATGGCCAACACCTGGCTGCAGGCGGCCGAGATCCTGGGCTTCACGGTGCACGTGAGCACGCCCAGCGGCTACGAGATCGACCCGGCGGTAGCGGGCATCAACGATGCCAACTGCTACAAGGTCTTCAAGGACCCGATGGATGCCTGCCGGGGTGCCGACCTGGTGACCACCGATGTGTGGACGTCCATGGGCTACGAGGCCGAGAACGAGGCCCGCAAAAAGGCCTTCGCCGACTGGTGCGTGGACGCCGAAATGATGGCCGTGGCCAAGCCCGACGCCCTGTTCATGCACTGCCTGCCCGCCCACCGGGGCGAAGAGGTGGAAGCCGAGGTGATCGATGGCCCCCAATCCGTCGTCTGGGACGAGGCAGAGAATCGCTTGCACGTGCAGAAGGTGCTCATGGAGTACCTTCTGCTCGGGCGGATCGGCTGATAAGCCAAGACGGTGCCCCGACAGGGGCAGCAGGCTGTTTCGGCGCAGCCAGAATCGGCTCCCGAAAGGCAGGCAAGCGATTCCGGCGAAGGCTCATATCGCGAAGCGATGTGAAGCTGCCCCAGGCAGCGGGCCGCAGCCAGAACAGGCTGCACATCCGGCCGTCACCCCCGCGCACTGGTCCTGAACACCGCCACGGAGTCCACCAACTCATCCGCCTCGTGCAGCAGGCGCTGGGTGGCCGCCGCAGTGTGGTCCACCAGCGAGGCGTTCTGCTGGGTGACCTGATCCAGCCGGGCAATGGCCTGGTTGATCTGGTCGATGCCCTGATTCTGCTCGGCGCTGGACACGCTGATCTGCTCCACCAGCTGGCTCACCTGACGGACCTGCGCCACCACGTCGCCAATGATCTGTCCGGTGCTGTCCACCAGGCCGCTGCCGGAGTCCACCTGCTCGACGCTGCTGGTGATGAGCTGCTTGATTTCCTTGGCGGCCTCGGCACTGCGCTGTGCCAGCGAACGCACCTCGCTGGCCACCACGGCAAAGCCACGGCCCTGCTCACCCGCCCGCGCGGCCTCCACGGCGGCGTTCAAGGCCAGGATGTTGGTCTGGAAGGCAATGCCATCGATCACGCCGATGATGTCGGTGATCTTGCGGCTGGAGTGCTGGATGCCCGACATGGTCTGGATGACACGGCCCACCGCATCACCCCCCTGCGCCGCCACGCCCGAGGCGGTGCTGGCCAGCCCGTTGGCCTCCTGCGCGTTGGCCGCGCTGGTGCGGATGGTGGCAGCGATCTGCTCGACCGAGGCCGCGGTTTCAGCGATGCTGGACGAGGCATCGGTGGTGCGGTCGTTCAGCTGCTGGTTGTCCTGACTGATCGCGGCACAGGCTTGCTTGACCGACTCGGCCGTGGCGCGCACATCCTCGATGGCCTGCTCTATGCGCTGCACCGCCACCGACAAGCGCTGGCCCGCCTTGCTGGTGACCGGAATACGGGCGGCCGCCAGATCGATGACGCCCTCCTGGCGGGTGATGGCCTCACCGATGTCCGCCAGCTCTTTACCAACCTGGAACTCGGCGCGCGCACGGGCCGCCAGGAAGAGCAGGATGCCCGACTCCACCACCACATAGGCGGCGTGCTCGATCACGCGGCCCAAGCCGGGCTCGGTGAAGCAGATGGGGCCCCACCCCCATTCCTGGAAGTAGTTGAAGCTCAGGTGGTGCACGGCGATGGCCGCAGCACCCATGATGATGGGCAAACTGCGCCGGTACACCACCAGCACGGCCAGAAAGGCGAAGACGCCGAAGTGGGTCTCGGCATGCCCACGGCCCACGTGGATCATGAGCCCCACCAGGGCCATGCCCAGCACCGGCAAAGCGATCTGGCTGAGGGTGCCCGCCTTGGACGCCGCAGCGCACGCCAAGCCCACCACCATGAAGACGCCGCCCAGCAACAGGGCCAGGAGCAGGTTGTCGTTCAAGCCGCCATAAATCATGGCGCCCAGGTACAGCGCCGCCATGCCAGACAAGACCACGCGGTCGTTGTAATCGAACAGGTACGGGGTGGATGGGGCGGCTGTGGTCATGTTCACGTCTTTCGGCATGGGCGACCCGATAAGGGACGCCTCACGTCACTTTTCGGACGCGATGCGAAAAACTGAAGACCCTCAGAAGCGATAGGCCAGCCGCAGCCCACCCCAATGGCGACCCTGCACCACGATGGGCGCAGACGCCTCTTTCAGCAAAACAAAGTTGCCACCACCCATGTCACGCCGGTAGGTTTGCAGCAAAAACGGCCGGGTGTTGCGGGCCGAGGCAAGACCGGTGCGGTCGTTGAACACGCGCCGCCAGCGCGAGTGGGCCGTGTTCCAAACCACATCTCCCGCCCGCTGGGGTTGGCAGTACTGACGGTTGTGGGTGGAGATGTAGCCGTTGCGGTCGGCTGCGATGCAGAACACCACCTGCGGCAAAGCCTGTAACGCCGGCTCCTGCAGGGCCGGAAACAGCGCATCGGTCAGGCTGTTGAAGGCGGTGGTGTGTTGCGCCGGCTGACTGCCCGCAATGGGCTGGTAGTGCTCGTCAAACAACTGGGCCAGCGTGATGCGGCCTGCAGCCAAGGCCTGCTCCAGCGCCTGCGTAATCTGAGCCGCGACCTGCTGGGCCAACTCAATGTAAGGTGTGTCGCTGGTCTTGACGCCCGAGGTGGCAATGACCTCCATCAGGCGCTCGGATACCCCCAGCACCGACTCGCTGCGCTGCAGCGCCCCTTTCAGGGCCTGCTGGGTGTGCTGGACCTCAGCCCCCATGCGCTCCACCTGGGCATGGATGCCCTGAGAGAGCTGACCACTTTCGCCTGCCGCTGCCGTGATGCGCTGCACCCCGGCTTCCACCCCAGCCAAGGCCTGCGCAAAACGGGCAGGGCCCACCCGTCCAGCCTGCTGCCCAGCATCCATGCGCAACTCATCAGACAGGGCCTGGATGCGTTGATCCAGGCTACCCACCGTGCTCATGATGGTTTTGGAGATCTGCTCCACCTGCGTGGCCAGGGTCTTGACCGCATCGGCCACCACGGAGAAGCCCGCCCCCGCCTCGCCGGCGCGCTTGGCCTCGACCGAGGCATTGAACGCCACCAACCGGGTCTGCAGGGCCACCTGGGTGATCTCTTGGGCGGCATCGGCCACCAGGCGCAAGGTATCGACCACCTCGCCCACCTCTTGCCCCACCCGGCCCACGGTCTCGCGGGCCTGGTTCATGGCCGACACACTGGCGGTGGTCTCCAGATGAATCTGCTGCTGGGCCCGCACGATGCTGTCCAACTGGGCTACCAGTTGCTGCAAGGTCTCGCCTTGGCGCGCAGCCACAGCGACGCTGTCTTCCAGCGTGCCGCGCAACTCGGCGGCCTCACGGCCCAGACCGCTGGTATCGCGCGCCAGGGTTTGGGCCAAGGTCATGGCGCTGACCTCCGTGGACGGGGCCGCGCGCTCACCTGACGGCAGCGTTTCTGCGGTCGGCGTCTTTTTGAAAGGGGTCCACATGGGCCATCTCCTTCCTGTGAGAGGCCATCGCACGGGGGCCCAGGGGCCTCACCACTCTCGGAGCTTGACCCGCAGCCGGGCGATGGACTGGCTGTGGAGCTGACACACCCGCGATTCGGTCACGCCCAACACCGCGGCGATTTCCTTGAGGTTCATGTCCTGTTCATAGTACATGCTCATCACGTACTGCTCACGTTCTGGCAGGTTCTTGATGGCCTCGACCAGCGCATGCCGCATGCGGTGGTCTTCCAGCAGGCTCAGCGGGTCATTGCCTTCATCCGTCACGTGACGATCAAGGTAGTCGTTGTCGCCATCTTCACCGCTCATGTCTTCAAGGTAAATGAGCTGCGTGCCACGCACCTTGCCCAGCATCTCCTGGTACTCGACCAGGCTGAGCCCCATCTCCTTGGCGATTTCGCTTTCCTGCGGCGCCCGACCCAGTCGCTGTTCGAGCTTGTGCACGGCCGATTCGATGTCGCGCTGCTGCTTGCGGGTGCCCCGGCTCATCCAGTCGGCCCCGCGCAGCTCGTCGAGCATGGCGCCGCGAATGCGCTGGGTGGCGAAGGTTTCGAACTGCACGCCCTGACCCGCATCGAAGCGGGTGAGCGCATCGCTCAGCCCGATCATGCCGACCTGGATCAGGTCGTCCACCTCGACGTTGGCCGGCAGCTTGGCGATCATCTGATGGGCCAAGCGCCGCACCAGCGGGCTGTACTGACGCAGCATCGAGTCCATGTCGAGACGACCTTTGGCGGTGTACATGTGGGTCTCCGAGGGCATCATCAGTTGAGTACAGGTGACATGCGGGCAGGCAAGGCGGCGCCCGGCGAAGTCAGGTGATCAAAGGCGGATTCGCCCAGCGTGTAGGGCATGCCCGCGCGCAGCAGCCCGGCCGCCAGGGACAGGAAGCGGGCATCCGGGGTGGTCTGCGCCGCCTGCAGCGGATCCAGTTGCACAGCCAGGCGCTGGGCCACGCCCAGGAAGTCGTCAGCGCAGCGCTCCAGCCGATCGGCCACGGCCTGCGACTGCGTGCTGTGGGTGGGGGCCACCACCAGCAGGTCGTAGCTCATCCAGCCACCGCGTTGCGAGAACACCTTGGTGGCCGCGTAAGCCTGGGTCAGGCCTTCAGCCAGATCATTGGTGTACACCAGGGGGCGCACGGCCACGTCCGGACGGGCAGGCCCCAAGAGCCGCACCAGCTCGCTGGCCGAGGCATGCAGCAGCACGACATCGCTCTGGGGCGAGGCATCGGCCAGCGCGTCCAGCAGGGCGGCACAGGAGCCGCGGGCATCGGCAAAGCGCAAGGGCAGTCCACGGGCAGGCATGTAGCTGACGTGGCTGGACAGCACCTCAATGCCCTCGGACACATCGAACGCCACCAATTCACCCGGCGCGCGGGCCTGGGCGCTGGCGTCCACCACCAGGGTGCGCAAGCCGAAACTTTCGTAGGCCGTGCACAGGCGCTCCAGCACCACACCGCCGCAGCGGGCTTCGGGGCTGGCCACCACCGGGATGAATCGAATCACCCGGCTGGCAAACATCTGCCTCAAACCATGCGCCTGATCCGCCGGCGGGGCGCTGGCGCGGCCTGCAACATGTCGTTCGGGACGTGTCATGGGCAAATCAGGCTTGGCGGGTGGCGGTGGCGGCAGTCTCGGTGGGCACCGGGGTGGCGAACACCAGATTGACTTCGTTCGGGTCCAGTCGGTAGGCCGGGTTCAGGCTGGCACGCAGGGCTCGGTGAACCAGCGCCTGAGACGACAGCCTGTGCCAATCTTCAGGCACTCGCTGTCCGTTGGCCACGCCAAGAACCTTGCTCTTGTGACGAATTAACGTATCCAGGGCCGGACCCAGTTTCACGGCCTCGTCCAGTTTGGAGAGGATGACGCCTTCGCAGGCAGCGGCCTGGTAAGCGTGCATCACGTCTTCAATGGCATCGCCCTGAGTGGCGGCATTGATCACCAGCAGCTTGCGGATGCTGGGGTGGGCCAGCATGTCAAGCAGCTCCTTGGTGCGGCTGTCACGCTGGGCCATGCCGGCGGTGTCGATCAAGATCAGCTTCTTGCCCGACAGCAGCTCCAGCAGGTCTTCCAGCGCGGCGCGGTCGTGGGCCATGTGCACCGGCACGCCCAGGATGCGACCGTAGGCGCGCAACTGGTCGTGGGCACCCACCCTGTAAGCATCCAGGGTGATGAGGCCCAGGTTGGCCGCGCCATGCTTGGCGGCAAAGGCGGCAGCCAGTTTGGCGGTGGTGGTGGTCTTACCCACGCCGGTGGAGCCGATCAGGGCGAACACCCCGCCCCGGTCTTCGATGGCGGGCTGCTGGTCGGCGGTGTTCAGGTTGCGCTGCAGCACCTGAGTGGCCCAGACCAGTTCGTCATGTCCCCCCTGCACAACCTCGGCGGGCATGGCGTCCAGCATCTTGCGGATCAGCGCGGCCGAGAAGCCCCCGTCCAGCAGGCGCTGCGCCAGTGCGGCCTGGGCCGGGGTGCGGCCCAGCTTTTCAATGAAGGCCATGGTCTCAAAGCGTTCTTTCATCATGGCGCGCAGCGAACGCAACTCGCCCAGCATGGCGGCATTGGCTTCGTGGGCGGCCTTGAGGGCCTCGGCCATGGCAGGGTCGGCCACGGGGCCGGCGGGGCGAGCGGCCTCGCGGCGGGGCGTGACCTGGTCAAAGGTCAGGTCGGTGTGCTCTGCGCGCAGGGGCACCACCTGGGCGGCGCGGCTTTCGGGCTGACGTGCGGCGGGGGCAGCGGCTGCTCGCACCGGGCGTACCGGCGGCTGCTCATCCAACTCGTCATGCAGGGCATGCGCCGGGGTGCGGGTGGCTTGGGGCGGGTGCACCAGGCCTTCGCCCAGGTCCAACGCCGTGGGTGGGGCCACACGGGCTGCCGGGCGGGTGGCCGCCGGGGCGAAGCGCTGTTGCAGTTGTTCTTCGGGCGAGGCAGTCAGTGCGGGCTCGGTACGCTCCTGAGCCTGCAAGGCAGCCTGGCGGCGGCGCAGCATGCGCTCACGCACATAGTCCTGGAAGGACAAGGTGCTCATGGCGAGCTGCTTGACGTCGTCTTGCACCGAGCTGGCCAGGGCCGACACGCTCTGCAGCGCCTGTTGCGCGCTGGCCGCCGGCTTGGCCGCCTTGCGACCACCCTGCAGGAAGGAGGGCAGAGACTCGCCAGCGGCCTCCGCCTGAGGTGCGGGCTCGGCATGATCGGTGGCCATGCGATCCACGGCAGGCACGCTGTCGGCGGCCATGGCCAGGATTTCGATACCGCCTTCGGCTGCGGGTTTGGTGGACAGCACCACAGCGTCGTCACCGAAGGCGGCTTTCACCTTCTGCATGGCCTCACGGCTGTTCCGTCCAGTAAAGCGTTTGACGTTCATGCGTGGCCTCCAATCAGGGTACCGATGCGGATGGAGTGGGTTTCAGGGATCTCGCTGTGGCCCAGCACCTTCAGGCGGGGTGCGGCGCGCTTGAGCAAACGGGCCACCGAGGGCCGGATGGCGTCCGGCACCAGCAGGCAGGCGGGCTGGCCCATGTTTTCCTGGCGATTGCTGGCCTCGGCGGCCTCGCGGGTGAGGTGGTCGGCCACACCCGGGTCCAGCATGGGACCGTTGGCCGAGGTCAGGGCCTGGGTGAGCAGACGCTCCAGATCGGGCTCGATGGCGATCACGTCCAGCTCCTTCACGGGGCCGTAAATCTGTTGCACGATGGCCGGAGCCAGACCAATGCGGATGCGGCGAGACAGTTCGGCGGGGTCGTTGACCACCTGGGGCACCAGGGCGGCCTGCTCGGCGATGGTTTCGATGATGGAGCGCATGTCGCGGATGTGCACCCCCTCTTCCAGCAAGAGCTGGAGCACTTTCTGCAAGGTGGAGATGCCGATCATCTTGGGAACCACGTCTTCGATCAGTTTGGGGGCCAGCTTGGTCACATGCTCGACCAGTTGCTGGGTCTCGATCCGCCCCAGCAGCTTGGCCGCGTGGAGTTGCATCAAGTGTGAAAGATGGGTGGCCACCACGGTCGAGGGATCAACCACGGTGTAGCCCGCCATTTGCGCCGCATCCCGCTGGCGTTCTTCGATCCACACCGCGGGCAGGCCGAAGGCGGGGTCGACGGCGGCCGTGCCGGCAATCGGGTTGACCACGTGACCAGGGTTGATGGCCATCAGCATGTTGGGAAACACCTCGCCTTCGCCCACCACGGCACCCCGCAGGGTGATGCGGTACACGCTGGGACGCAGCTCCAGGTTGTCCTTGATGTGCACCGATGGCGGCAGGAAGCCCACCTCTTGCGCGAACTTGCGGCGAACCCCCTTGATGCGGTTGAGCAGGTCGCCCCCGCGCTCCTTGTCCACCAGCTGAATCAGGCGGTAGCCCACCTCCAGGCCCAGGGTGTCCACGGGCTGCAGATCGTCCCAGGTGGCCTCGCCATTGGGGTTGGGCGCTGCGGCGGTGGGCTCTTCTTTCTTGGGGGCCTGAGCAGCGCGTTGTTGTTTTTCAAACATGGCCCAGGCCCAGTAGCCCAGCCCACCTGCGATCGGCACAAAGATGAAAAAGGGCATGCCCGGAATCACGCCCAGCAGGCCGATGATGCCCGCCACGGTGCCCAGCACCTTGGGGCTCTCGAACATCTGCTCGCGGATCTGGCCACCCACGTCCTGGTCCTTGCCCACACGCGACACCACGATGGCCGCCGCCACCGAGATCAGCAACCCCGGGATCTGCGCCACCAGCGCATCACCGATGGCCAGCACGACATACGAGTCGGCCGCCTGACCGGCACCCAGTCCGTGCTGGGTCATGCCGATGATCATGCCGCCGATGATGTTGATGAACAGGATCAGGATGCCCGCGATGGCATCGCCACGCACGAACTTAGAAGCGCCGTCCATCGAACCATGGAACTCGGCCTCTTCCCCCACCTCGCGACGGCGCTTCTTGGCCTCTTTCTCGTCGATCAGACCGGCACTCAGGTCGGCATCGATGGCCATCTGCTTGCCAGGCATGGCGTCCAGGGTGAATCGGGCGCTGACCTCGGCAATGCGCTCGGCGCCCTTGGTGATTACCACGAAGTTGATGATCACCAGCACCGCGAACACGATGATGCCCACGGCAAAGTTGCCGCCGATCA
>CAMTVS010000026.1:0-105821 GCA_947085235.1 uncultured Aquabacterium sp.
CAGGCACGCTGGATGCGCAGGGCGATTTCGCCTCGGTTGGCGATGAGGATTTTCTTGAACATGGCAACGCCCCCGTCTTATTCGACGATGAACAGGGGCTGACCGTATTCCACAGGCTGGCCATTCTCGACCAGGATCTTGGTGATGGTGCCATCGACGTCCGATTCGATCTCGTTCATGATCTTCATGGCTTCGATGATGCAGACCGGCTGGCCCGCCTTGACCTGGTCGCCGACTTCGGCAAAGGCCTTGGCGCCTGGGCTGGACGCGCGGTAGAAGGTGCCCACCATGGGCGACTTGACCACATGACCGGTCTCGGCCGGGGCTTCGGCGGGCGCCGAGGCGGCTGCGGCAGGGGCGGGTGCTGCAGCGGCCGGGGCGGCCACGGTGGCGGCAGCAGGGGCGGGCATCGGTTGTGCGTACACCACCGGCTGGGCGCCAGCCTTGACGATGCGCACCTTGCCATCGGCCTCGGTGATCTCCAGTTCAGAGACGTTGGATTCGGACACGAGGTCGATCAGGGTCTTGAGTTTGCGCAGGTCCATGATGAGAAGTCTCCAGCAATGCAGGCGAGCGGGTGGCTCGTGGTGAGAGGTCGGCGTGGGCAGTTCGGTTGAAACCGCGTCAGCCGGCCGCTGGTGGGGGCTTGGCCCCCAGGCGTTCCAGGGCCGCTTCCAGCGCCAGGCGGTAGCCGTGGGCGCCCAATCCCACGATCACGCCTTCGGCGAGGTCGGAGAAGTAGGAGTGGTGTCGGAAGGGCTCACGGCGGTGCACGTTTGACAGGTGCACCTCGATGAACGGAATCGCCACGCCCGCCAGGGCGTCGCGCAGGGCCACGCTGGTGTGCGTGTAGGCCCCGGGGTTGATGAGGATGAATTGGGTGCCGTCGGTGCGCGCGGTATGCACGCGGTCGATCAGTGCCCCTTCGTGGTTGCTCTGAAAGGTCGTCAGCGCTGCCCCGCGTTGCGAAGCTGCAGCGACCAGACCGGCATTGATCTGATCCAGGGTGGTGGCGCCATAGACCTGGGGTTCTCGGGTGCCGAGCAGGTTCAGGTTGGGGCCGTGGAGGACAAGGATCTGCATGGTTTCCAGGCCCTGATGTTGATCGCCAAGGTGTTGAGCATGCTCAACAGTAGGCAAAAAACAGGCCAAGAAGTTGAATGTAAGTGGATTTTAACGGCAAATGGCCGCAAATCAAAGCTTTTTGGTGGTGGACGCCTCCACGTCTGCCACCCAGGCCATCAATTCGTCGTGATGGGTCTCGCCCATCTTGCGTTGACGAATGCGGCCATGGGCATCCACCAGCACCGTGAATGGCAGGCCCCCGGCGGTGTTGCCCAGGGCCTTGGCCAGTTCGGTGCCACCGAACCCGGCCAAACCGGTGGCGAATCCTACCCTGACTTTGCCCAAAAATTCGCGCACCGGCGTCGGGCTGTCCACCGCCAGGCCCACCACCCGCCAGCCGCGGGGCTGCAACGCGGCGTGCACCCGGTCCAGTTCGGGCATCTCGCGCACGCAGGGTGGGCACCAGGTGGCCCAGAAATTCAGGATGAACCCCTGGCCCTGCAAGCCTTTCCAGTCCAGCGGCGCGCCATCGGGTTGCTCAAAGCTCAGGTCCCAGAAACCGTCGGGCAGGGGCTCGCCCGGCAGGTTGGCACTGGCGCCGGTCAAGCCGCCCGCTTGAAGGCGCCAGGCCACCCAACCGCCCGCGCCTGCTGCCGCGAGGCCGGCGGCGGCCAGCAGGGCGCGCCGGGTGGGGCTGCTGCCTCCGGGTGGGGTCTCGGTGCTCATGCGGTGTTGTCGTTCAGCAGGCGTTGCAGGGCCGTCAGATCACCCCGCTCGCTGCGTCCGCGGGCATCCGGCTTCAAGGCGCCGCGCAGGTCGTCGGCGTCCAGGATGCTCAAGTGCAGCCCCACGGGCTCGCCCAGCCCGGGGCAGGGGATGGTCAGGCTCAATCGGTCCACCATGCTGCCTCGGGGGCCGGGCGCGCTGCCGACCTCGTAGTCGATGCCCTTGTTCAGCAACAGGATTTCGGCCGATTTGCTGTCGTCGCAGTACAGCTGCAGGTGGATGTCATTGAGCCGCGTGGCCGTGCCCCGCCACACCGCCCCCGTCAGGTGCGGCCGAAACTCGGCCAGCCGCTCCATCCACACGGTGGCGGTCTCGCGCAGCGCCCGCAACTCGCCTGGCTGGGTGTCGGCACAGAACAGCGAGAGGTACTCGCGCACCGCGTCTTCCAGCAAATCGTTGTCGGGCAGCTCTGCGCGTGTGCTCAGTCCCAATTGCTTGAGCGCCCGGCGTTTGGCCGGGCCGTACTCCAGGCCCTCTTCCACCACCAGGCGGGCGGCGGTGTGGGCGATTTCTTCACGAACAGTGCTCATGAGGCCGATTGTGCCTGGGGTGAGCATTCTGCGTGGCTCAGGGGCCAGCCGCTCAGGAATCTGCCGCCGGTTGAGGTTGATTCACCAAGTGGGCCAGTTCACGCTGCAGGTTGAGCCGCGCCGGGGCCTCCCAGAGGGCGCGCAGGGCCGGGGTGAAGTACAGCGTGGGTCGGTTCAAGAAGTCTTGCAATACCGCCGCGCGACGTGTTCGGTACATCTCGGGCGGCACCCAGGCGTACTCGTGGGCAATCTGCTCGGTGTAGCGTTGATACACCTCTGGCGTGGTGCCCAAGATGGACAAGTCCAGGTCCAGAAACAACCCGGTGTCGGGGTCGCCATCGGTCCACGCGTGCCCGGCGGTGGCACGCACCTTGGCCACCACCGAGCGCACCAGGGACTCACTGCATCCCCAGGCACTCATGGTGTCGTGAGCCAGGAGGGCGCTGCGCTCTTCGTTGTCACCGCGCAGGGGGTCGTAGATGGCATCGTGAAACCAGATGGCCAGTGCGATGGCCAGCGGATCTTGCGCGTGGTGCTGGTGCGTGTGCAGATGCCCCAGCAAAGCCTCGACATGCGCGGTGTTGTGATACGCGCGATGGGGCTCGCTGTAGAGGGGGCGCAGCAAGGTGTCCGCGGCGGCGAGCCAGGAGGCGGGAGATGGTGTCATGGAGGGCTTCATCTCAAATGCCGGCGGAGTTAACTCGGTGCCTCAGCCCTATCCACTCAGTCGACGAGCGGAGGATCCAAATATTCTGTGCGAATCGTGATGCCTTTCGCGCTCAGTTCCCTCTCTTCACGGTCTCTCAGGACATCAAGCTGTTTCAGAACGCCCGGCAAGGCCTCTTTCCATCGATCTCGATCACGTGGCTCGACCAGCGAACGGGCCTCCTCACTCGCAGTGCGCACACGTGCTGTGAGTACGTACACACCAGGTTTGGCCACATCCAGCAAGGTGGGTTCACGCATGAAGCTCACTTCAAGAAAAACACCTTCACGCCAGAATCCCCAAGGGGTTTGAGGTTCAATTCGCATCCACTCTGAAAGATTTGGCAGATGGGCAACGTCAAGGCCCATCGTTGCGGAGCGGCTCATCGTGTACACGAATCGATCCTGGCCTGCCAATCGCGGCATGCCGCGATCAACTGTGGATATCCACCCCGAACTTCTCAGCGATTCCAGGAAGGCAAAAAAGCGCTGGCGGGCTTCATCGTGACCAATTTTTTCTTGATCTGCCAACATCATGTTGACGTCGATCTCAACGATGCCCTCGCTACCAAATGAGCCCGTGTCCTGCATCGCATCCAATGTCAAGACCTTGTCGAACTTCACGCCGAGCACGCCTTGCTTTACCTCAATCACACCCAGTTGAGGCTCACGCCACTTGGCGCGCACAAAATCCAGTCCCGCCGGTTGTTCGTCGAGCTTCAACGTTCCGAGATTCTTGGCAACCAGAGCCTTGGCTGGCTCTCCGAGGCGAATGAACAGGGTTTCGTTCATGGCTATTTGGCTTTGGGTGAAATCAGACGCTCCCTCACCGCGTGAGGAAGAGTCGCATGCTGTCAGCAGCGAGCAGACATAGAACAAGAAACAAAAAAACAGTCGAGAAGACACCAGCGGCCTCACTGATCGGGCAGGTTCGCCCAACTCGCCATCGTACGCAGTTGAAGCTCCATGTATGACTCCTTCTTCTTCATCAACTTGTCAAACTGCCCTGCAGCAGATTTGATCCAGGCCATGCGACTGGCCAGGCTCTCAAGTTGGGTCTCAGGTGGAGCAACAGACTTATGCTCAGCTTCATCTAGTTGGCATGTGTGGCTGAACACTAGTTCCAAATCGGGGCTAGCTCTTCTAACAAACCAGTTGCGCTGCAATCTGATCCAGAAAGAGAAATCCTTGTCTTCGTAAATCAACGGCTGAAGGATTACGCCCTGCTCGTGGTTTGCCACGTCAAGGAGATGACCCATTTGCAGTAAGTCCTTGGCCTTGCGCGAAGCCGTTGACTCGTACTCCTTGACTTTGCGAAAAGCGGATCTGATTTCTGCAGACACCTTCAAGTTGTTGATTTTCGGCAAAGCCTCTTGGCTCCAAGGTAACTTGGTCACTCCTGCCTTTACAGCTGGGACGTAGTGGTCGCTATTACGGCTGCCGACACATTGATCAAATGATCCTTGGAATTTACTGTAGTACCAATGCCAGCCGCTTATGTCACAGAACAACCAGAAGTTGCCTTTGCCAAGGCCTTCCTTTGTCCGTTCAGACACGAGATAGGCTTGTGTTCTAACCTGCCAAGACTCAAGGGTGCAAGCTACCGTCTTGCTAGCGAATGCCCCCAACGCCATCCAGTAAAAACGCCCTTTACGATCAGGGCTACCCCCGTCTTCCTGCTCCAGATAGAACCGTGCATAAGTTGCGGCTATCCTGCGAGCGCGAACTGCATAGCTCTTTATTAGCCTGCGCTTGTATGGCCCAGTCTGCTCGCTAAGCCTTGAGGTGGCCATTTCCTGCACGATCGACCACATGGTGTTGCAGTCACAGACTGCATCCACGCACGATTGATCCTTGTTATTCGTTTTTCCTTCAACCACGGCCATATCAATCCTCGCTCATTCGAGTTCGAACCAGCGCAGCTCCATGCGCAAGGTTTCACTAGCCTCTGTTCCCACGCGCTGCGTGAACCCTGTTTCAGAGGAAGATCCATACACGTAGCCCGATGATGTCTTGATCTTGAAAGGCAAGTTGGCTAGGGGTTGCCCCGTCGGATCCTTGATTGCAAACGCCTCATCGAAGATATGCACTCGGCTGTCAGGCATCCGAGCCATATCAGCCGCCCCACTCCCACCCCCACCCCACCCATGGCTGGCCGCCTTCACCGTCCACGTACCCGGACACGTGAACGTGATGTTGCCGCCCTTGAGCTCGATCTGACTTTGGCCGGCCGTGAGGGTGATGCTTTGGCTGGCCTGGATGCGGATCTCGCTGGTGGTGCTTTGCACGGTCAGGTCTTGTTCTGACCAGATTTGCTGGGCATCGGTGTGGGCGCGCAGGCTGAGGGCGGCGTTGGCGGTGATGGCCTTGATGCCGCCTGAGTGGGTGTATAGGCTGGTGGTCTGGCCGCTGACGGCGCTCAGGGTGTGGGCGGCCGTCAGGTGGGCGTCGCTTTGGGCGGTCAGGCTGGTGGTTTGGCCGCTGAACAGGCTGATCTGATCGGGCGTGACGAAGCTGGCGGCCACCGGGGTGTCGAGGTGGATGAGCGGCTGCGCGAAGCGTTCGACCGGGTCGCTGCCCTGGCCGCTGTCTCGGCTGCCGGGCTGGGCCTGGGTGGCAGCCTGGCCGTTGACGGCGCCGTCAAACTTGCCTTGGGCCTGGGGGCTCATGGTGTCGGTGTGGTGCTGCAGCGCTTGCTGGGCATCGTGGCTGGGCAGGCCTTGCGCGCCTTGCTGGCGGGCGCTTTGGCTCAGGGCGGCGCCCAGTTGCTGCGCGCCCTTGAGCTGGGCCACGGCCTCGGCCGCATCCATCTGGGTGCTGGCCACGCTGGCGCCTTGGGCCGGGCGGGCGGTGGTGCTGAGCAGCAGGCCGCCTGCGGCGCGCACGATGGCCCAGCCGTCGGTGGCGCCATAAAACCCGCTGCCCAGCCAGGTGCCGCGCTGGGCATGGCCGGCGCCGCCTAGGGCGCTGTGCTGGATGAGGTGGCCCAGGCTCAGCTCGCTGTGGCCTGTCTGGCTGCCATGGCTGGCCAGGCGCATGCGCAGCTGGCCGGTGGCGTCATCGATCAGCCACTGGTTGGCGCCGCCGCCGTCCAGGTGGCGGCTGTGCCAGCCAGAGATCGTGCCGCCGTGGTTGGCGCCAGTGTCCACCCCGGCGGGCCAGGGCAGCTCGTGTTGGCCGTGGTGCAGTTGGCCGATGACGACGGGGCGGTCGATGTCGCCATCGATGAAGTCCACCATCACCTCGCTGCCGGCGCGGGGCGTGAAAACGGTGCCCCAGTTGGGGCCGGCCAGGTGCTGGGCCACGCGCACCCAGGTGCCGCTGCGTTCGTCATGGCTGGCGTGCGTGGCGGCGTCGCCTTGCGGTGCGCTCGGGGTGGTCAGCCCGGCACTCAAGGGGGCCGCGCCACGCTGCCAGGCAAACTGGATGCGGATGCGACCGTCGCGGTCGGTGTGCAGGGGCTCGCCCGCTGCAGCCACGACGGTGGCAATCTGGGGCCCCGGTGCGGTGGGGGCCACGATGGCCTGCAGGCTGCGCGGTGGCACCAGGCGGGTGCTGGCGGGCACGGCCGTGAAGCGGTTGCGGTAGCTGCCTTGCTCCAGATCGGGCTGCGACAACAATTGGGCGGCCTGGGCCCCCAGGTTGTTGGCCGCTTCATGGCTGATGTGGATGACAGCGAACTGGCGGGCCTCCAGTGGCTGCCCTTCGTACAGGTGGTGGCCTGTGATGGCAAAGCGCTGGGTGGGGGCCATCGGGCGCACGGCCCCTTGGGCCTGCACCTGCCGGTGGGCCAGTTCATGGGCGGCCAGCACGGTGTCGGCTCGCCGCTCGGCCTGGGCGGGGCTGCCGGGTTGTGCGTCGGCCACCCGGCCGTCGGCATGGCGTCGCTCGCCATGGCCCAGGTAGGTCTCCAGGATGGGGGCGCTGCCATGGGGCAGGGTGCTGTGTCGTTGGCTGGCCAGGCCTTGCAGTTGGCGCTCGTCCCACGCACCCAGGGTGACGGCGTTGGGCACCAGGCGTTGGCCCACGCTCCAGGCGGTCAGGGTGTCGCGCACGGCGCCGCCGTCCAGACCCAGAGCCGAGTCCAGGGCGCCCAGGCCAGTGCTCAGGCCGAGGCTTGCCAAGCCGGTTTCACCACTGCGCAAATCTGGGCGGCTGTAGGCCAGTTCACCCAGATCGGGCTGGGTGGCGTGCTGGTCAAAGATGCGCAGGCAGTGCCGCGAGGCGCGGGCGCCGGCCACGGTGGCGGCATCGCTGGTGGGCTCATCGCCATCAGCTAGGTGCTCGACGCACCAGCTCCAGCCTTCCTGGGCCATCAGGCGTTGCGCAAAGTCCCAGTCTGATTCGGCGTACTGGGTGCACAAGGCGCGCACGGGGCCATCATCGGCCACATCAAAGCGCACATGGGCCTGGGGCCAGGCTTTGAAGACGGCACTCAGGATGTCGCGGGCGGTCTGGTCCTGGAAGATGCGGGTATCGCGGCGGTGTTGCAGCCAGTGGGTCCATGAGGCCAGCGTCAGGCGGTAGCGGGCCAGGCCGCCATCGCTGGCCAGCTGGGCGGCGTGCATGGCGTAGCCGTGCCAGTGGCGCCAGCGGCCATCGGCCTGCATCAGGCGCACGGTGAGTTGCTCGCCCGTCAAGGCCTTGAGGGCCAGGTGGGCGTTGGTGCTGAGGCAATCCAGTTCGGCCCACAGGGGCTCGGTGGCGTGCACGCCTTCGTGGATGCGGCAGCGCTCCAGCACCAGGCTGCCTTCGGGCAGGGGTGTGTGCAGTTGCAGCAGGCGGGTGCTTTGCCCGATGCCCAGGGCAGCGCTCAGACGAGACAACAGGTCTTGGCCCGGGCGGCTCATGGCGCCCGATGCAAATGGCGTGGACGACAAGGCCCCTCCGCTGGTTTTGAGGATCTGGGGCCGTATCCTAGAAGGGCCAGCGGTCCATGCAGGTCCCACCAACAGGGGGAAGTTGCAACGAGGTGTAGCTGTCTGACGGGTCAGTGCCGCGTCAGGTCAAGCCCTCAGGCCGCCTCAACCCACACCGGCACCGCGCTGAACGCCGCATTGCCACTGAGCCGGTCGGTCAGGCGGTCGTCGGTCAGGTCGTTGATGCTGGCGCCGGCGTGGGCCTGGGCCACCTGCAGCGCAATGCCGGGGCGGTCATGGCCCCAGCCATGCGGCAGGCTGACCACGCCGGGGCGGATGTCGGGCGTCACGTGCAGGGGCACACGCACCTGGCCCACGCGCGAGGCCACAGTCACGGTTTGGCCATCGCTGAGCGATTGGCGCTCGGCATCGTGCGGATGCATCCACAGCACACAACGTGGCTTGCCTGAGACCAGCCGCTCGCTGTTATGCATCCACGAGTTGTTGGTGCGCACATCGCGCCGGCCGATCAGCTTCAGGGCAGGGCGTCCATCGGGCGCGGTGGCCTCGGCGGCGACAGGGCCCGCCGGGAAGGCCTGGGCCAGTTGGGGCAACTCGTTCTGGATCAGCGCCGGCAGCAGGCCGATGGTCTTGCGCCGCGCCTGCAGGCTGGCCATCAGCGAAGGCTTCAGGGGCCCCAGGTCCAGGCCTTCAGGGTGCTGGCGCAGCCGCTTCAGGCTCACGCCATGCTGCTGGGCGGTGGGGCTGCGGCGCAGGCCGATGTCCAGCACGCGGTGCGGGGGCAGGCGGCGCATGACGCTGCGCACCAGCATGCCTTGCAGACGCTGCCTTACTGTGCCTTTCTCCAGGGCCCAGATGCGGCGGGCGTAGCGCTGGGCCAGCTCGCCATAGATCTCCCAATCGTGCAGGGCGCCCGGCGCGCGTTCGACGATGGCCTCGCTGTAGCGGCTCACGTTGTGCACGGCCAGGTGCAGGAAGACCAGGTCGTAGTGGTCGTGCTCCACAAAGCAGGTGGGCGGTAAGATGACGTGAGCGTGGCGAGTGGTTTCGTTCAGGTAGAAATCGATGGACACCATGAAGTCCAGGCCGGCCAGCGCCTCGTCCAGCTGGCGGCCGTTGGGGGTGGACAGCACGGGGTTGCCAGCGGCCGTCACCAGGGCGCGGATCTGTCCCTTGCCCGGGGTCAGCATCTCTTCAGCCATCACCGACACGGGCAGCTCGCCGCTGAATTCGGGCGCACCTCGCACCCGGCTGCGCCAGGCGCCCAGGTGGCCGGGGCCCATCAGCTTCATCTGGATGAGGTTGAGTGCCGGGCTGGTGAGCAGGGCGCCGCCTTCGCGATCCACCTGGCCAGTGAGCAGGTTCAGCACCTGGATGGCCCACTGGCAGACCACGCCGTGGGCCTGGGTGGACACGCCCATGCGGCCATAGACCACGCCGCCCTCGGCCTGGGCCAGCTCGCGCGCCAGACGGCGGGTGGTGGCCGCGTCGATGCCGGTGTGGGCGGCGGTGGATTCGGGGGTGAAGTGGGCGACGGCCTGGCGCACGGCGTCGACCTGCGTCAGCACTGGCTGCAGGGCGCCGGGGCGCACCAGGTCTTCATCAAAGAGTGTGTGGATGAGGGACAGCAGCCAGGCTGCGTCGGTGCCGGGGTCGATGGCCAGGTGCTCGTCGGCGATGGCGGCGGTTTCGGTGCGGCGGGGGTCCACCACCACCAGCCTGCCGCCACGGGCCTTGAGCGCCTTGAAGCGCGCGCGCACATCGGGCACCGTCATCAGGCTGCCGTTGGAGGCCAAGGGGTTGGCGCCCAGGACCAGCATGAAGCGGGTGCGGTCGATGTCGGGGATGGGGATGGCCAGCTGGTGGCCATAGAGCGCCTGGGCCACCACGTGGTGGGGCAACTGGTCGGCCGAGGTGGCCGAGAAGCGTGCCCGGGTCTTCAGCTGGCTGAGGAACAGGTGGCCGTGCGTGATGTTGCCCCAGTTGTGCACATTGGGGTTGCCCTGGTACACGCCCACCGCGTTACTGCCGAGTTGCTCGCGCACGCTCGCCAGGCCCTCGACCACGAGGTCAAAGGCCTGCTCCCAACCGATGGGCTCCCACCGGGTTTGACCATCCACGGTGATGCGCCGCATGGGCTGGCGAAGACGGTCGGGATCTTCATGCAGGTCCTTCAGGGCCACCGCCTTGGGGCAGATGTGCCCGCGCGAGAGCGGATCGGCCTCGTTGCCCTTGATGCTGATGATGCGCGCCGAGGGCCCCGTACCCTGCACCTGGAAGGTCAGGCCGCAGATGGCCTCGCAGAGGTTGCACACACCGTGTTTGGTGACGATGGGTGCGTCGCTGTGGTGAGCGGTGTGTGTGGGGGCGTGGGCCATGGTTTTGCCAATCAGTCAGGTTGCTGGCATCGTAGCGGATTGCACTGTTGGGGAGGGGGTGGATCTTCCCCTGCCATTGATTGCTCTAAGATACCCGTTGGGGTATATTGCTGGCAAACGTCGAACTGATATCAAGCCTCGAGGGTAGTCATGACAACACGACACACTGATGTGGCCATCCTGGGCGCCGGAACAGCCGGGCTGTACGCCATGCGCGAGGTCAAGCGCGCAGGTCGTGATGTGCTGCTGATTGATCAGGGGCCGCTGGGAACCACCTGCGCGCGAGTGGGGTGCATGCCTTCCAAGGTGGCCCTGCACGCTGGCGCTGCGTGGGCCACCCGACTGCATTGGGGGGACATCGGGGTGTCGGGCCATGAGGGCCTGCAGATTGACCGGGCGCGGGCCTGGGCCCATGTGCGCCAGTGGCGCGATCAGTTTGCCAACAGCGCGGCGGGCAAGGCGCGGCAGGGCGCGGGCGAGCGGCTGCTGATGGGGCGGGCACGGTTTCAGTCGCCCACGGTGCTGGTGGTCGACACGCCCGATGGCGTGGTGACCGTGCATGCCCGCGCGGTGGTCATCGCCACGGGCTCCAGACCCGTGGTACCAGCCTGGTTGAATGAACTGGGTGAGCGTGTGGTGACGACCGATGGCTTCTTTGAGCTGCCCGCCATACCGGGTCGCGTGGGTGTTCTGGGCCTGGGTGCCATCGGTTTGGAGATGGGGCTGGCCCTGTCTCGACTGGGTGTGAACGTGGTGGGTGCCGATCTGGCGCCTGTGGTGGCGGGTATCGCCGACCCGGTGGTGGCCGAGCAGTCGCAGGCCTTGTTTGCGCGCGAGATGACCTTGTGGTTGGGGCACGCCAGCACGCTAAAGCCCACGGCCCACGGGGTGCTGATGCAGTCGGGTGATCGCCAGGCCGAGGTCGATCTGGTGCTGGCGGCCTTGGGCCGGCGACCGAATGTGGATGCCTTGGGCTTGGCCGAGGTGGGCGCACCGCTGGATGCGCGGGGCACACCGGTGTTCAACCCGCACACCATGCAGGTGGGTGATGGGCCCATTTTCATCGCTGGCGATGCCAACGCTGATCGGCCGCTGATGCACGAAGCCAGCGATGAAGGCAGCATCGCTGGTTTCAACGCAGCGCGGCACGCTATGGGTGAAGCGCTGACCGGGTTTGAGCGTAAGGTCAGCCTGGGCGTGGCCTTCACCGACCCCGACGTGGTCAGCGTGGGCGAGCGCTGGGATCGTTTGTCGATCGATGACACGCTGGTGGGCACCGCCCGGGGCGAGGCCAATGGCCGCTCTCGGATTCTGGGCGTGGCCGGGGGTGTTTTGCGTGTCTACGCCGACCGCGTCAGCGGGCGTGTGCTTGGCGCGGCCATGGTGGGGGTGCGCGGTGAACATCTGGCGCATTTGTTGGCCTGGGCCGTGCAGCGCGGCGAAACGGCCAGGTCGATGCTGTCGCTGCCCTTTTATCACCCGGTGGTTGAGGAGTTGCTGCAAAGTGCCTTGCAGGACATCGTGCGACAGCAAGGTGATCATGCACCGTGGCCGATGGGTTTGGTGCCTGCTTCTGCCTGAGCCAGGCACCTGCAGGGGGGGGCGTCAACCCTCCCGACGCAGTGCCGGGAACAGGATCACGTCACGGATGTTGGGCGCATCGGTCAGCAGCATCATCAGGCGGTCGATACCGATGCCGCAGCCGCCCGTCGGGGGCAGGCCGTATTCGAGCGCGCGGATGTAGTCGGCGTCGAAGAACATGGCTTCTTCGTCGCCGGCATCCTTGGCATCGGCCTGGGCCTGGAAGCGGGCGGCTTGCTCTTCGGGGTCGTTCAGCTCGCTGAAGCCGTTGCCGTATTCGCGGCCGGTGATGAACAGCTCGAAGCGCTCGGTGATGCTGGGGTTGTGGTCAGACGCGCGGGCCAGCGGGCTGACCTCGACGGGGTAGTCGATGATGAAGGTGGGCTGCCAAAGCTTTTCTTCCACGGCGGCTTCGAACATGGCGAATTGCAGCTCGGCCAGGCTCCAGCGGGCGGGCGGCTCTTCGCCCAGGTGCTTGAGCTTGTCGTGCAGCACGGCCGCGTCATCGGCCTCCTCGGGCGTCAGGCCGGCCACCTGGATCAGCGATTCGCGCACGGTCAGGCGCTGGAAGGGCGACTCGAGGTCCACATCCTTGCCGCCGTAGGTGAGCTTGGCGGTGCCCACCGCCGCGATGGCCGCGTGGCGCAGGATGGATTCGGTGAAGTCCATCAGGTCGCGGTGGTTCCACCACGCCGCGTAGAACTCCATCATCGTGAACTCGGGGTTGTGGCGAACCGACACGCCTTCGTTGCGGAAGTTGCGGTTGATCTCGAACACGCGTTCGAAGCCGCCGACCACCAGACGCTTCAGGTAAAGCTCGGGCGCGATGCGCAAGAACATCTCTTGATCGAGCGCGTTGTGGTGCGTGATGAAGGGCTTGGCGTTGGCGCCCCCAGGGATGGGGTGCATCATGGGCGTTTCGACTTCCAGGAAGCCGTTGTCGACCATGAACGCGCGGATCGAGGCGATGGCCTTGCTGCGCGCGATGAAGCGGCCGCGCGAATGCTCGTCGACGATCAGGTCGACATAGCGCTGGCGGTACTTCTGTTCCTGGTCGGTCATGCCGTGGAACTTGTCGGGCAGCGGACGCAGGGCCTTGGTCAGCAGGCGAATGCTGGTGCACTTGATCGACAACTCGCCCGTCTTGGTCTTGAACAGCGTGCCTTCGGCGCCCAGGATGTCGCCCAGATCCCAGTGCTTGAAGGCGTTCAGGGCGTCGGCGCCCACGTTGTCCAGCGTGACGTAGACCTGGATGCGGCCGGTGGCGTCTTGCAGGGTGCCGAAGCAGGCCTTGCCCATGACGCGCTTGAGCATCAGGCGGCCACCCACACTGACCTGGACGCCCTGGGCTTCCAGGGCCTCGGGCTCGGTGTTGTCATGGGCTGCGTGCAGGGGGTGCGCCCGGTCTGCCGGCTTGAAATCGTTCGGGAAGGCCACGCCCTGCGCCCGGATGGCGGTCAGCTTCTCGCGGCGTTCGGCCACCAGTTTGTTGGTATCCACCACGGTGTCTGGGGCGGATTCGGGCGTCGCGGGTGTGTGGTGGGTGCTCATGACAGGCAACAGGTTTCAGGTCGGCCAAACCCTCAATTGTATGAAACCGTGGGCGACAATGGCGAATATGTTCGATCGGCTTCCTGTCCCCAGTTCAGCCCTGGGTAATTTGTTTGCCAAGCTCCTGATGGTGGGGCTGGGGCTGGCCATCACGGTGGTGGTGGCACGGCAGGGGCCGGTGGTGCAGGGCGCGTTTGCCCTGTTCATGGCGGTCGAGTCGGCCATGCTCACCCTATTCTCGGGCCTCGGCTTGTGGTTGGCGCGTCGGCTGTCTCAAGAGGCGAACACCCCGGTCACGCGGACTCGGCCCATGTTGCTGGGGGTGTTGCGTGCGGCGGTGGGGCTGGGCTTGCTGGCCTCTGCGGGCATGCTGGCCTGGTCCTTGGTGGCTGAGCAGATGCCGTACACCCAGTTGTGGCTGCTGGCCTTGGCCGCACCCTTTTTGCTGCTGGTGCCCACAGCCACGGGGCTGTGGCTGGGGCAAGGGCGCATGCTGCCCATCAATGTGGCGCAGGTGGCGCAGCCAGCGCTGGTGCTGGCGGGCCTTGGGGGCGCCTTCTGGCTGGTGGATGGCACCCAGCGCGTGGGGCCGGTCGTGCTGGGGGTGCTCATCGCCTGGGTCAGCGCCAAGGCCCTGGTGGGCGTGCTGACGGCGTTCTGGTCCTTGCGGGATGCCACCCAGCGCGATCTGGGGCTGGAGCATCCCGCCGCCACCCATCCGCGCTGGCGACACGAGTGGCGGTTTGTGGCCGTCATTGGCGTGACCAACCTGGTCAGCTTGCTCAACTACCGCGCATCGCTGTTCCTGGTGGAGCACTTCCACGGTCTGGCATCGGTGGGCACCTACTCGGTGGCCATCCAGGTGGCTGAGCTGCTGTGGCTGGTGTCGTCGGCCGTCACCATGTCCCTGTATGCACGCATCGGTGCCCCTGATCGGGCCCAGGCGGCGTTCGACACCTTGCGTGCCGTGCGTTTCAATGTGCTGGTGACGGTGGTGGCGGCGCCCGTGCTGTGGGCCCTGGCGGCCTGGGCTGTACCCTGGGTGATGGGCGAGGCCTACACCGCGTCTTTGCTGCCGCTGGCCGCGCTGCTGCCCGGGGTGGCCGCGTATGCGGCGGCGTCCAGCTTGTCGGCGTTCTACACCAACCACCTGGGGCGCCCCCATCTGTCCGGCATGGTGGCCGGGCTGTCACTGGGCGTCAGCGTGCTGGCGGGGTGGTGGCTGATTCCAGCATGGGGCAGCCTGGGAGCGGCCGTGGCCAGCACCACGGGCTACCTGCTGGCCATCGTGGTGGGCACCCACCTGTTCTTGCGTGAGGCGGGCCTGCCCTGGCAGGCCCTGTGGCGTCAGGCCTGAAGTGAGGGGGCAGTTTTGCTAAAGCCGTGCTCGCAAAAGCCTCACTTGCGGAGACAATCACGGCACTTCACTGCCCGACCATGTCGTTTTTCCGCCGTTTCGTGATCCATCCCGTGGCGCGTCTGGCCTCTGTGTTTCAGGGGCCGCGCATCATTTATGGCTGGCGCAATGCCAACGGCCAGTGGTGTGCGCACACCCGCGTCAGCTCGCACAGCTGTGTCGAGGGGCGTGAGGGCCTGCAAATGCATGACCACGTGTTCGTGGGCCACTTCAATCGGCTCGATGGCTCCAATGGTCTGGTGCTGGAAGAAGGGGTGCAGGTCACCAGCCACGTGGCCATCCTCAGCCATTCCAGCCACCGTGCCGTGCGCGTCATGGGGCGGCGCTACATCAACGACCCGAACCCGGTGGGCTATGTGCGCCAGGCCACCCGCATCGGGGCCTACAGCTTCATCGGCCCGCACAGCGTGATCGCGCCGGGCAGCCAGATTGGCAAGGGCGTGATTGTGCAGGCCTACAGCTTCGTGTCCGGCGTGGTGCCTGATTTCGCCATCGTGGGTTCGCAGGCCCACGGTAAGCCCGCCGAGGTGATTGGTGATACCCGCCGCATGGACCGCGCCCTGCTGCAACGTCACCCTGAGTTGCACGCCGTCTATGCCCAATGGGCGGGGCAAGACCACCTGCGCCGCGCTCTGGGCGCTCAGGAGGGGGCATGAGCGTGGGCCGCGAACAGCTTCGCGTGCTGTACTTTGCCGATGCCGCCAGCGTGCACACCCGCCGCTGGGTGGCCGCTGCGGTGGAGCGTGGTGCGCGGGCCGTGGTGGTCACCCGCAACCCTGGCGAGGTGCCGGGGGCCGATGAAGTCATCACCCTGCGCCCGGGCAGCGACAAACTCTCTTGGTTTGCCGCTCTGCCTGAGGTGCGCCGCGTCAGCCGCGAGTTGATGCAGCGCTTTCAGCCCACGCTGGTGCACGGCCATTACGTCACGTCCTACGGCCTGTGGGCGGCGGCCTGCGGCCTGAAACTGCCCAAGGTGCTGACCGCCTGGGGCAGCGACATCCTCGTCACCCCGCGTGAAAGCCGCTTGATGCGCGCCGTGGTGGGCTGGTCGCTGCACCATGCCGACCTGATCACGGCCGATTCGATGGACATGCTCGACGAGATCGGGCGTTATCACCCGGGCGCGCCTTGCCACCAGATCTTGTGGGGCGCCGACACCGACCGCTTCGTGCCTGGCGAGCCGGCGCCAGGCTTCCAGGTGCTCAGCCTGCGCAGCTGGGAGTCCAACTACAACATCGATGTGCTGATCAAGGCCTTTGCCCGCCTGGTGCAGCAACGGCCCGAGGCGCAGGCCCGCCTGTGCCTGTTGGGCGGTGGCCCCCAGGCGGCCGAGCTGCAAGCCCTGGCGCAGCGACTGCGCGTGCACGATCAGGTAGATTTTGTGGGGCGCGTGGGCGACCAGGCCATGGTCGAAGCGCTGCAGCGCAGCCGTGTGTCGGTGTCAGTGCCTACCAGCGATGCCACTTCGGTGTCGGTGCTCGAATCCATGGCCTGCGGCCTGCCCATCATCGCGTCTGATCTCCCCGCTAACCGGCAATGGATCACCCCAGGGCAAGGGGGCTGGTTGGTGCCCGCACGCGATGAAGCCGCGCTGGTGCAGGCGCTGATCACCGCCCACGACCAGGCTGAGGTACGGCAGAGCATGGGCCAGTGCAACCGCGAGCGCATCGAGCGCGACGCCTCGCGCCGGGGCCAGATGGATGCCATGTGGCGCCTCTACCAGGGGCTGTTGCACCCGGTGGTGCCGCGCCTGGCCCGGCGCCGTCCGGCACAGCGTTGAGGCCCCGTCATGACGACATCCACCGTGACGGTCATCGTGCCGTGTCGCAACGAGCGCGATCACATCCAGGCCTTTTGTGCCAGCGTGGCGCAGCAGCAGGTGCCCGACGGGTGGTCGCTGGAGGTGCTGATTGCCGATGGCATGAGCGACGATGGCACGCGTGAGCGCCTGGCCGCGTGGTGCCAGCAGGATGCGCGCTTTCGCATGATCGACAACCCCGGTCGCATCGTGTCCACCGGGCTGAACCGCTGCATCGAGGCGGCGCAGGGCCGCTTCATCGTGCGCCTGGACGTGCACACGGTCTACGCCGCGGATTACGTGGCCCAGTGCCTGGCCACTTGGCAGCGCACCGGGGCCGACAACGTGGGCGGGCCTTGGCGAGCCCAGGGTGCCGAGGGCCCGCAGGCCGTGGTACAGCGCGCCGTGGCCGCAGCATTTCAGTCGCGCTGGGTGGCCGGCGGGGCGCTGTCGCGCGATCTGGCTTATGAGGGGCCCGTGGACACCGTGTACCTGGGCGCCTGGCCGCGCGAGACCTTCGAGCGCTTTGGCGGCTTCGACGAACACCTGGTGCGTAACCAGGACGATGAGCACAACCTCCGCATCCACCGGGGTGGTGGGCGCGTGTGGCAGTCGGCCACCATCCGCTCCACCTACTGGCCACGAGCCAGCAAGACCGACGTGTTCCGGCAGTACCGGCAGTACGGCTACTGGAAGCCTTTTGTCATGAACAAACATGGGCAAGCGGCGGCCTTGCGGCACCTGATTCCTGGCTTGTTCGTGGCCGCCATCTTGGCCTCCTTCGTGGTGACCGTGTTGGGCATGTTGGCGGCGGTGGCGGTGATGACTGGGTTGTTTGATGACCCGTGGTCGACCTGGGCCACCGCCTTGATGACCCTGGGCGCCGCAAGCTTGCTGGGTTTGAGCACCGTGTACGGCGCGGCCGTGACGTGGATCAGTCGTCGCATTGCCGCCGAGGCGGGCGCTGACCTGCGGCCGCATTTACCGGAGGTGATCGCCGCGTACCACATCGGTTATGGCCTGGGCTCGCTGCGCGGCTGGTGGGATGTGCTGTGTCGTCGTGCGCCTGACCCTGCTTTTGGTCGCTTGACCCGATGATGAGCGGTGTCCGAACCGCCCAAGACCTGATGATGAAACGAGTGCCCCATGAGCGCTGAATCCAAATTGCCATTCCTGCCTTTTGCCCTGCCCGAGATCGGTGATGAAGAAATCGCCGAGGTGGTTGACACCCTGCGTTCTGGCTGGGTGACGACCGGCCCCAAGGCGCGCAAGTTTGAAGAGGCGTTTGCGGCCTATTTGGGCCAGGGTCAGGGCCAAGGCCAGGATGAGGGGCTGCACTGCATCGCCGTCAACTCGGCCACCGCCGGGCTGCACCTGGCGCTCGAAGCCCTGGGCATCGGTCCGGGCGACGAGGTGATCACCACCACGCACACCTTCACGGCCACCGCCGAGGTGGTGCGTTACCTGGGTGCCGACGTCAAGTTAGTGGACATCGACCCGGCCACGCTCAACATCGACCTGGTCCAGCTCGAAGCCGCCATCACGCCCAAGACCAAGGCCATCATGCCGGTGCACTACGCCGGCCTGGCGGTGGACATGGACGCGGTGCAGGCCATTGCGCAAAAGCACGGCGTGAGGGTGGTGGAAGATGCGGCGCACGCCTTGCCCACCACCTGGCGCGGCAAGCTCATCGGTCTGCATGACAGCGATGCCATCGTCTTCAGCTTCTACGCCAACAAGACCATGACCACGGGCGAGGGGGGCATGCTGGTCACGCGCAACGCCGAACTGGCCGCGCGCGCCAAGGTCATGCGCCTGCATGGCATCAACCGCGATGCCTTCGACCGCTTCACGGCCAAGGTGCCCAGCTGGTACTACGAGATCGTGGCGCCTGGCTTCAAGTACAACCTGACCGACATCGCCGCCGCGCTGGGATTGCACCAGTTGCAACGCATTGACGGCTTCCAGCGCAAGCGTGAACAGCTGGCCCAGCGCTTTGACGAAGCCCTGGCCGATCTGCCCCTGGTGTTGCCTCCGCGGCCTGTGCATGCGGGCGACCTGCACGCCTGGCACCTGTATGTGGTCCGCCTCAACGACGAGGCCCCCATCACCCGGGATCAGCTCATCGAGCAACTGTTTGCCGATGGCATTGGCGTGAGCGTGCACTACATCCCGCTGCACCTGCACCCCTACTGGCGTGATCGCTATGAGCTCAAGCCCGAGCAGTTCCCGCACAGCCAGCGCGCGTATGAGCGCATGGTGAGCCTGCCGCTGTACACCCGCATGACGGATGCCGATGTGGACCGCGTGCTGGCCTCGGTGCGCAAGGCCTTTGGCCGTTCCTGATCAGGCCACGGGTTGATCGGCTGCTCACCATGGCCAAGCGCTTGTTCGATCTGCTGCTGTCGTCGCTGGGCCTGCTGGCGCTGGCGCCGCTGCTGCTGTTGATCGCCCTGCTGATCAAGCTGGATTCGCCGGGCCCCGTCATGTTCAGGCAAGAGCGGGTGGGGCGCTACGGTCAGCCATTTCGCATCCACAAGTTCCGCACCATGCGGCATGAGCCGGCGGGGCAGGGCTTGCAGATCACCGTGGGGGCCGATCGCCGCATCACGCGCGTGGGCGGCTTTTTGCGGGCCTCCAAGCTTGACGAATTGCCCCAGTTGCTGGACGTGTGGCTGGGCGACATGAGTCTGGTGGGGCCGCGCCCCGAGGTGCCGCGCTACGTGGCGCACTATCCGGCCGACGTGCGCGACAAGGTGCTGTCCGTGCGCCCTGGTATCACCGACATCGCCTCCATTGAATACCGCGACGAAAGCGCCGTGCTGGCCCGTGCGGCCGACCCCGAGCACGCCTACATCCACGAGGTGCTGCCCCACAAGCTGGCGCTGGCGGCGCAGTATGTGGACCGGTCATCCGTGGGGCTGGACCTCTGGCTCATCTGGCGCACGCTGGTGGCCATCGTGCGGCGCTAAGCCTACGTCCGATGCAGTTCGAACACCGAATGCTTTAGGTCTGCGGCAGACACTGACGTCGTGTCATGCCTGCCACTCCGAGCAAGCCCAAGCCCATCAGAATCCAGGTGCTTGGCTCGGGCACGGCCGCTACAAAAGTTCCTGCCGGCGCGACGTAACGTTCGGTCAGTACCATGGTGCCAACGCTTTTGCCGGTCAGCGTTGCCAGTGCAGCCTCGCCGACGGCGGTGCTGGCATCGATACCCAACCCTTGTGCCAGGGTGGCCATACCGTCATTGGTCAAGATAAGCCCGGTGAGTTTGAAGTCAAACTGCCCAAGTTCGTACTCGGATGGTGCAGGGCCGCAGCACAGGAAAGGGTAGTGGGGCGTAACGGTCAGCTTCTGCGCCATCTGGCCAATTGATAAAACCTGGATGCGGCCGATGTTCCCCAGTCCGTTGCCGCCGCTGACTTCAGCACTGATGTAGCCGTTGACCAGGTCGACTTCCATGTTCTGCCACGTGATCTCGCCGCCGTTGGTGAGACCTCGGATGAATGGTGTCCATGTGCTGAAGCTGGTGTCACTTTGTACCGCGCCGATGCTCCATGCCCCTGCCGCTTGCACGATCGTACCGCCGGTGCTGGGGGCGATCCATTGCAGTGAGTTCAGGTCGCCGCTGTCCGGGTCTCGGCTCACGGTCAGAAACGAGCCTGTCGAGCTGAAACCAGCAGCGAGTAGCGTGGATACGTTCAGCGAGTCCACACTGGCGACGAAACTCAAGCCATTGCCAGAGCGATCGCGCTCGGGGGCAGCCTGCGCCAGCCATGGCAGCAGCACCAGCGATACGGTCAACATCATGTTTTTCATGAGCACGCTCCCTTTGAGTCTATTCGTCGGGAGTATGTCACGGTGCAAAGTCGTTGGCAGGGTGGGTTAGTCCTAGGGCAGGCTACGCCCCATTCGTTCTGGGGGTCAGCACGCCACGATGCTCACGGCCAGCCCGCCCAGCGACGTTTCCTTGTACTTGGTGTGCATGTCGGCACCCGTTTGGCGCATGGTGCGGATCACCTGATCCAGGCTGACGCGGTGCTGGCCGTTGCCCAGTAGGGCCAGGCGTGCGGCGTGGATGGCCTGCACGGCTCCCACGGCATTGCGCTCGATGCACGGAATCTGCACCAGCCCGCCGACCGGGTCGCAGGTCAGCCCCAGGTGATGCTCCAGGCCAATCTCGGCCGCGTTTTCCACTTGGGCAGGGGTGCCTCCCATCACGGCACACAAGCCCGCCGCCGCCATGGCACAGGCCACGCCCACCTCGCCCTGGCACCCCACTTCGGCCCCCGAGATCGAGGCGTTCTCCTTGCACAGCAAGCCCACGGCGGCCGCCGTCAGCAAGAACACCTCCACACGCTCGTCGCTGGCATCGGGCAGGTGTCGCATGGCGTGGTGCAGCACGGCGGGCACGATGCCGGCCGCGCCATTGGTGGGGGCGGTCACCACCCGACCGCCGGCCGCGTTTTCTTCGTTCACGGCCAGGGCGTACAGCGTCACCCAGTCCATCAGGGCCAAGGGGTCGGCGGCGTGGCTGTGTGTGGCGCTCAGGCGGCGGTACACCAGTGGGGCGCGCCGTGGCACCTTGAAGCCGCCGGGCAAGACACCCTCGGTGGTGCAGCCGCGCTCCACGCACGCCTGCATGGCCTGCCAGATGCGGGCCAAGCCGGCCGCCGTGGCCTCGGCCGGACGCCAGTGGGTTTCGTTGTGCCGCATCACCTCCGCCACCGTCAGCCCATGTTGCTGGCACAGGCCCAACAGTTCGGCGGCGCTGTGAAACGGCAAGGGCAGGGCCTCCGGACCTGGCGCCACCTCGGCTTGCCGGTGGGCATCGTCGGCCACGGCCTGGGACACCACAAAGCCCCCACCCACCGAATACCAGGTCTCCTGCAGCACCACGTGGCCGTCACCGTTCCAGGCGCTCAGCGTCATCGCATTGGGGTGAAAGGGCAGGTGCCGGCGGCCATCCAGCACCAGGTCCCGGGCGGGGTCGAATGCCACCTCGTGTAGGCCCTGCAGGGTCAGTCGACGTGTGGTGCGCACCGATTGCAACCATTCCTCGATGCCGTCCAGGGCCACGGTGTCGGGTTCGTGCCCCATCCAGCCCAACTGCACGGCGCGGTCGCTGCCATGGCCTCGGCCCGTGGCGCCCAGTGAGCCCAGCAGCTCGCCACTCACCCGCGCCACCGCGGGCAGCAACCCTTCATGCTGAAGTCTCAGGGCAAACAGTCGTGCGGCCCGCATGGGGCCCACCGTGTGCGAGCTCGAAGGACCGATTCCCACCTTGAAGAGGTCGAACACCGAAATGGCCATGGCCGTGCTCCTGTGTTGGCCCCATCTTCGGGCCTGCGGGCATCCGTGGCAAGGCGTGTGCGTGTGGGTGCGAGCGCATGGCGTGCAGCGCATCACGCTGACACCCCCCCCGGGCTCGCCATGGCGTTGGTCCCAAAAAGAAGGCCACCCGAAGGTGGCCTGAACAAGTGGAGTGTCGAACGGTTGCCGGTCTCAGCCAGCTGGTGCGACGCGCGAGAGCGGGGGGCTCGTGTGGCAGAGGCTCAGTGCGCGGCCTGGAACAGCGCATCGCCGGCGCGCATGGGGTCGCCGGTTTCCTCGAAGGTCTTGATCCACACCGGGTAGCTGTGGATCACCTGGTGCTGCCAGGGGTGGAAGCCCGGGCGGTAGTAGTCCATCAACTTCAGCGTGTTGCGGGCAAACAGGCCGCCGGGGCCGTACAGCCACCAGGCGCCCTTGGCGCACATCCACATGCGCTGGCCAAAGCCGATCTTGTCGCCCTTCAGCAGCAGGTTGGTCAGGCGCATGCTGTCCACCACCACCTTGTAGAGCGCGTGCGTCATGGCCGCGCAGCGCATCACGTAGCCCACCTTGGCCACGTCCTGCATCACGTCAAAGGCCACGGCCTTGTGCTCCATCTCTTCGATGGCGTGCCAGGCCCACATGGCGCGCACGTTCGGATCGGCCGGCGCCATCACGTCCTTCGACTCGAACAGCATCTGCGCCATCATGGCCGTGAAGTGCTCGAAGGCGGCGGTCAGGGCCAGGTTGTACTTGGCCGAGTACTTGCGCGTGTAGTCGTCAAACAGGGCCTTGGCCTCGGTGATGATGTGGTCCACATCCAGACCCTGCCGGCGCAGCAGGTCGTTGTAGTGGGTGTGCGCGATGCCGTGTTGCCCTTCCTGGCGGATGAAGTTCTTCACATCCTCGGCCATGCGGCGGTCGGTGATCAGGTGGCGAAAGGCGCGCACGCTGGTGATGAAGTAACGCTCGCCATCCGGAAACGCCGCCTGCATGCCGTCAAACAGGCGTGTCTTGAAGGCGTCGCCGCCGTACCACCAGCGCGGCGTGTTCTCATCCAGTGAAAAGTCCAGCTTCTCGCGCGGCACGATGGCGTGCTGGCTGGGGGCGCTCTTGTTGTTCGTGGTCATCCGGAAACTCTCCTCGGTGTCAAACCGTGAGGGCAGTTTACGTAACGCCTGGTTACTTGACGTATACGTCATCACGACAGCAAGGCATCGGCGGCGACAGCTGCGGTCAGACTCCACGCCCGTGACGACGACGAGTGTGCGGGTAAGCCCTGATTTGACCGGCGTTCACCGCCCCCTCTTGAAACTTCGGGCCGCGTCCCTATAATCTGTTAGCACTCGCCTGGTGTGAGTGCTAGCGGGGTGAATTTCACCTGGCAAGATCCACCAGGCATCCATCCGACACGAGCCGTGCTCGTGTCTTTGTTTGTCAACCCGATGTCTCAAGAGACAGGAGAAGTCATGAAACTGCGTCCCCTGCACGATCGCGTGATCGTCAAGCGCCTGGAACAAGAAACCAAGACCGCTTCGGGCATCGTCCTGCCCGACGCTGCCACCGAGAAGCCTGATCAAGGCGAAGTGCTGGCTGTTGGTCCTGGCAAGCGCAACGACAAAGGCGATTTCGTGGCCCTGAACGTTCAGGTGGGTGACCGCGTGCTGTTCGGCAAGTACTCTGGCCAAACCGTCAAGGTCGATGGCGAAGAGCTGCTGGTGATGCGCGAAGAAGACCTCTTCGCCGTTGTCCAGAAGTGATCTGCGCACGCTGATCCTGCTTACCTGACACCCCCATTTACTGATTTCGGAGATACACATGGCAGCAAAAGACGTCGTGTTTGGCGGCGAAGCCCGCGCACGCATGGTTGAAGGCGTGAACATCCTGGCCAACGCCGTGAAGGTGACCCTGGGCCCCAAGGGCCGCAATGTGGTGCTCGAGCGCTCGTTCGGCGGCCCCACCGTGACCAAGGACGGTGTGTCCGTGGCCAAGGAAATCGAACTGAAGGACAAGCTCCAGAGCATGGGCGCTCAGATGGTCAAGGAAGTGGCTTCCAAGACGTCTGACAACGCTGGCGACGGCACCACCACCGCCACCGTGCTGGCTCAAGCCATCGTGCGCGAAGGCATGAAGTACGTGGCCGCCGGCATGAACCCGATGGACCTCAAGCGCGGTATCGACCGCGCTGTGGCCACCCTGATCGAAGAGCTCAAGAAGATCAGCAAGCCCACCACCACCTCCAAGGAAATCGCTCAGGTTGGCACCATCTCGGCCAACAGCGACGCTGACGTCGGCGGCATCATCGCCGAAGCCATGGATAAGGTTGGCAAGGAAGGCGTCATCACCGTTGAAGACGGCAAGTCGCTGAACAACGAGCTGGAAGTCGTCGAAGGCATGCAGTTCGACCGCGGCTACCTGTCGCCCTACTTCATCAACAACCCCGAGAAGCAAGCCGCGCTGCTGGACAACCCCTTTGTCCTGCTGTACGACAAGAAGATCAGCAACATCCGCGATCTGCTGCCCATGCTGGAGCAAGTGGCCAAGTCGGGTCGTCCCCTGCTGATCATCGCTGAAGAAGTTGACGGCGAAGCCCTGGCCACCCTGGTGGTCAACACCATCCGCGGCATCCTGAAGGTCGTGGCTGTCAAGGCCCCTGGCTTCGGCGACCGCCGCAAGGCCATGCTGGAAGACATCGCCATCCTGACTGGCGGCAAGGTCATCGCTGAAGAAGTGGGCCTGTCGCTCGAGAAGGTGACCCTGGCCGACTTGGGTCAAGCCAAGCGCGTGGAAGTGGCCAAGGAAAACACCACCATCATCGACGGTGCTGGTGCTGCTGCCGACATCGAAGCCCGCGTCAAGCAAATCCGCATCCAGATCGAAGAAGCCACCAGCGACTACGATCGTGAAAAGATGCAAGAGCGCGTGGCCAAGCTGGCCGGCGGCGTGGCCGTCATCAAGGTCGGTGCTGCCACCGAAGTCGAGATGAAGGAAAAGAAGGCCCGCGTGGAAGACGCCCTGCACGCCACCCGCGCTGCTGTGGAAGAAGGCGTGGTGCCTGGCGGTGGCGTGGCCCTGCTGCGCGCCAAGCAAAATGCTGGCGAGATCAAGGGCGACAACGCCGACCAGCAAGCCGGTGTGCAAATGGTGCTGAAGGCCATCGAAGCCCCCCTGCGCGAAATCGTGGGCAACGCCGGTGGCGAGCCGTCGGTCGTGATCAACAAGGTGCTGGAAGGCAAGGGCAACTACGGCTTCAACGCCGCCAACGACACCTATGGCGACATGATCGAAATGGGCATCCTGGACCCCACGAAGGTGACCCGCACCGCTCTGCAGAACGCCGCTTCCGTGGCTTCGCTGATGCTGACCACCGAGTGCACCGTGTCCGACGCTCCGAAGGACGAAGCTGCTGCACCGGCTGGCATGCCCGGCGGCATGGGCGGCATGGGCATGGACATGTGATGTCTGCCTGAACGCGCTGCTCACGCAGACGTTCAGTCGAAAGGGCTGCACCGTTCAACGGTGCGGCCCTTTTTTATTGCCTGTCATGGCTGGGTGGTCAACCATCGATTGGCCCAGGCCAGCGATGATTCGTTCAGGCTGCCCGCCAGCGACTCCAGTCGCAGGCGGCTTTGCAGCACCTGGTGTTGGGCCAGGCTGGCCTGGCGCTGGGCCTGCAGCAGGTCGCGCTCGGCGTCCAGCAGTTCCAGCATCGTGCGGTGGCCCACCTCAAAGCCCGTGCGGGTGGCGCCCTGGCGGTCTTGCGCCGAGCGCAGGGCCTGGCTGGCGGCCTGCCATTGCGCCTGCGCCGAGCGCACACCCAGCCAGGCGGCACGCACATCGCGGGCCTGCAATTGCGCCACCTCCTGCTGGCGCGCCAGGGCGGCCTGCAGGGCCAGGGCGGCTTCGCGGGCCTGGGCGCTTTGCATGCCCCCGGTGTACAGGGGCACCTGCAGTTGCAGGCCCAGCCACTGCTGGCGGTTGCTCACGCGGGCGTCCTGGCCGGCGGTGGCGTAAGGGCCATCACCGCGCACGCGCTCGTCGCTCACGCGGCCCACCAGGTCCAGCGACCATTGCGAGGTGGCTTGTGTCTTGTTCACCTCGGCGCGGGCCAGGGCCACGCTTTCATCGGCCATGCGCATGGCCAGCCCTTGTTGCTGAGCGCGCTCTAGCCAGGTGGCTTCGGGCTCCAGCGCGTCGGCGGCCGGGGCGGCATCCAGCGCCATGCTGGCCAGGGCGGCCGGCTCGGCCTCGCTCAGGCCCGTGAGCTGCTGGTAGGCCAGTTCGGCCACGTCCAGGGCTTGCTGACTCTGCACGCGCTGGGCCACGGCCATGTCGTGTCGGGCCTGGGCCTCGTGCAGCGCCGTCACGGGCGCGGCGCCGGTCTGGTAGCGCTCGCGGGCGGCGTCGGTGGCTTTGGCGGCGGCCTGAGCTTCGGCCTCGGCCGTGCGCACGGCCTCGCGGGCTTGCAGCACCTGCAGGTGGGTCTCCACCAGGCGCCAGATCAGGGCCTGGCGTTCGGCCTGGCCTTGCAGCTCGGCCAGGCGGGCCATGGCGGCCAACTGGTCGGCGTTGGCGCGGCGCCCGCCGTTGATGAGTGGCTGCTGCACCATCAGGCTCACGGCCGTTCCCAGGCCCTGGTCCACCTGGGTGCGAAAGCCCACGTTGTTCGAGGTGCCGAAGCCGGGGGCCGTGAAGGCGGCGCCGTCCATCTGGGTGCGCTGCGCTGCCCAACCGGCGCCAGCGTTCAGCAGCACCTGGGGCCGCCACAGGGCCTGGCCCTGGTCGTTCTTGGCCTGACCGGCGGCGGCTTGCGCCACGCTGGCGGCGTAGGCCGGCGAGTGGGCCATCACGGCCTGCCAGCCTTGAACGAAATCGGTGGCGGCCGCGGCCCAAAGAGGTGGCGGCGATAGGGCCGATAAACCCAGACTCAAGACGAGGTGACGCAGCTTCATGGCGAGGCCTTTGTGGCAGGGGTGGCTTACTCGGTGGCCGGCAGGCCCAGCTTGCGCAAGATGCGCTCCATCAGGCACCAGCGGGTGAGCCCGCTTTGCAGCAGGTTGATGCCCACGAAGGCCGTGAAGCCCAGCCAGCCCACGTGCTGGAACAGGGGGCTGCCTTCGATGCCGAGGGCCAGCGACAGCAGGATGAAGGTGCCGGCGATGACGCGGGTGAGTTGCCAGGAAGTCATGGTGGTTCTCCTTGTGAGGGGTCAGGCGCCGTGTTGTCGGCGGTAGGTGCGGAAGTACAGCAGGGGGATGACGACCAGCGTCAGCACGGTGGAGACCAAGATGCCGAAGATCAGCGAGATGGCCAGGCCGTTGAAGATGGGGTCGTCGAGGATGAAGAAGGCACCGGCCATGGCCGCCAGCGCGGTCAGGGCGATGGGCTGGGCGCGGGTGGCGGCCGATCGGATCACGGCCTCACTGAAGGCCATGCCTTCACGCACTTGCAGCTCGATGAAATCCACCAGCAGGATGGAGTTGCGCACGATGATGCCGGCCAGGGCGATCATGCCGATCATCGAGGTGGCCGTGAACTGCGCGTTCAGCAGGGCATGGCCCGGCATCACGCCGATCACCGTCAGCGGGATGGGCGCCATGATGATCAGCGGCGTGACGTACGAGCCGAACTGCGCCACCACCAGCAGGTAGATCAGGATGAGGCCCACGCCATAGGCGGCGCCCATGTCGCGGAAGGTCTCGTAGGTGATCTGCCACTCACCATCCCACTTCAGCGAGATGCCGCGGTAGGGGTCGGTGGGCTGGGCGATGAAGTGCTCGGCGATCTGGCCACCGGGCACCGTCAGGTCGGCGATGTCCTGGCGCATGCCGAACAGCCCATACAGTGGGCTGTCCAGGCCGTCGTCGCGCGACATGTCGGCCACGACCATGGTCACGGGCAGCAGGTCCTTGCGCCAGATGGGCAGGTCGGCTTCGTCGCGGCGCGTGTGCAGCAACTCGCCCACGGGCACCAGGGCGCCGGTGGCGGTGCGCACGGGCAGCTTGCGCAACTCGGTGGTGTCGGCGCGGGTGGCGTCCGGCAGCATCAGCATCAGCGGCACGGGGTACTTCGATCCATCGTGCAGGTGGCTCACCGCCTCGCCTGACAGGCCCGCACGCAGGCTGCCGACGATGGAGGCCTGGGGCACGCCGAGCAGGCCCGCCTGGTGGCGGTCCACGCTCAGGAACTCGCGCGGTGCGGGCGGGGCGTCGGACGTGTCCACGTCCACGATGCCGGCGCTGCGCTCAAACACCGCCCGAACCTGCTCGGCCGCGGCGCGGCGCGAGGCGTCGTCCGGCCCGTAGACCTCGGCCACGATGGGCGAGATCACGGGGGGGCCCGGTGGCACTTCCACCACCTTCACGCGGCCACCATGGGCCTGCGCGATGCGCTGCAGGGCCGGGCGCAGGCGCGTGGCGATGGCGTGGCTCTGGTCGTCGCGGTGGTGCTTGTCCACCAGGTTGACCTGGATGTCGCCCACCTCGCCACCGGCGCGCATGTCGTACTGCCGCACCAGGCCATTGAAGTTGATGGGCGCGGCCGTGCCCACGTACACCTGCCAGTTCTGCACCTCGGGGGCCTTGGCCAGCTCCAGGCTCATCTCCTGCAGCACCGCGGCGGTCTTTTCCACCGGGGTGCCGCCGGGCATGTCCAGCACCACCTGAAACTCAGACTTGTTGTCGAAGGGCAGCATCTTGAGCACCACCAGACCACCCACCGGCAGCGACACCGACAGTGCGATCAGCAACAGCACGCCACCCCAGAGCTTGAGGCGGTTGCCGTGGCCGCGCTCACGGTCCAGGAAGGGGGTGAAGAGGCGCGTGAAGAAGGGCAGCAGCTTGGCGGTCAGGCCGGCGTGAGCGACATGACCTTCGACACCATCACCTGCCGTGCCTGCAGCGTGGGTCGGCATCTTCAGCCAGCGGTTCGACATCCAGGGCGTGAGCACGAAGGCGATCGCCAGCGAGATCAGTATGCCCATCGAGGCGTTGATGGGGATGGGGCTCATGTAGGGCCCCATCAGGCCGCTGACGAAGGCCATGGGCAGCAGGGCCGCGATCACGGTCAGGGTGGCCAGGATGGTGGGGCCACCCACTTCATCGACGGCGGTGGGGATGATGTCCACCAGCGGCTTGCCAGGGTGCAGCATCATGTGGCGGTGGATGTTCTCCACCACGACGATGGCATCGTCCACCAGGATGCCGATGGAGAAGATCAGCGCGAACAGCGAAACGCGGTTGAGCGTGAAGCCCCAGGCCCAGGAGGCGAACAGCGTGGCCGTCAGCGTCAGCGCCACGGCGATGCCCACGATCAGGGCCTCACGGCGGCCCAGCGCCAGGAACACCAGCGCCACCACCGAGGCCGTGGCGAACAGCAGCTTCTGGATGAGCTTCTTGGCCTTCTCGTCGGCGGTCTCGCCGTAGTTGCGCGTCACGGTTACCTGCACATGGTCGGGGATGACGGTGTTGCGCAACTCGTCCACGCGCTGGAGCACGGCATCGGCCACGTCCACGGCGTTCTCGCCCGGCTTCTTGGTGATCTGCAGGGTGACGGCGGGGGTCTCCCGCACCTGGCCGCCCTCGGTCTTCTCGCCGAACCACACCAGGCGCTGCACCGGCATCGGGCCATCGACCACGTTGGCCACATCACGCAGGTACACGGGCTTGCCTGCACGGGCGCCCACCACCAAGCCTGCCACCTCGTCGGCGTTGCTCAGGAAAGGGCCGGCCTCCACCTCGACGGCCTGGTTGCCCGAGATGACCTGGCCCAGCGGCGCGCCCTGGTTGGCCGACTGCAGCACCATGCGCAGGTCGTCCACCGTGAGGCCGGCCTGACGCAGGCGCGAAGGGTCCAGCTCGATGCGCACGGCGCGGCCGGGGCCGCCGATGGCGCTCACATCGCGCGTGCCGGGCACGCGCTTGATCTCGGCCTCGATGGCGTGCGCCACGCGCTCCAGGTCCAGCGGTGCATCGGGCTTGGCAACGTCGCGGCCATGCAGGGTCAGTGTGACCACGGGCACGTCGTCGATGCCCTTGGGGCGGATGATGGGCACACCCACGCCCAGGTTGGCCGGCAGCCAGTTGCGGTGCGCGGCCACGGTGTCATGCAGGCGCACCACTGCTTCGGTGCGCGGCACGCCCACCTTGAACTGCACGGTCAGCACCGACACGCCCGAGCGCGACACGCTCATCACGTGCTCCACGCCCGGCATGCGCGAGAACACCTGCTCGGCGGGCACGGTCACGGCCTGCTCCACTTCCTTGGTGGCGGCACCGGGGAAGGGGATGATGACGTTGGCCATCGTCACGTCGATCTGAGGCTCTTCCTCGCGCGGCGTGACCATGACGGCGAACAGGCCCAGCAGCAGCGCCACCAGCGCCAGCAGGGGGGTGATGCGCGCCTGCAGGAAGTAGGCGGCGATGCGCCCGGAGATGCCCATGGAGTTGCTTTGCATCTGTCGTCTCCCGATCAGCGATCGCGGGCGGCGGCCACGGGGTCCAGTGCCACGCGCTCACCGGCGTTCAGGCCCGAGAGCACCTCCACCGTGGCGCCGGCGCCCGCCCCCACCGCGCGGCCCAGGCGCACCTGGCGCAGGCGGGCCTGGCCGTCGGCGCCCACCACGTACACGCCCGTGAGTTCACCGCGGGTGACCACGGCTTCGCGGGGCACGTCCAGGCGCTGGGGCGTCGGGGTGGCGGGCTGGCCCGTCAGCGGCAGGTCCAGCTTGATGGATTGACCCGGCGTCAGGCCGGCGACGCCGGTAGGCAGGGGCACGCGCACGGTCACCGTGCGGGTGGCCGGGTCCACCGCCGGCAGCACCTCCACCGCGAGGCCAGACAGTGTCAGTGTCGCGCCCGTGTCCGCGCCTTGGGCCGCCGCGCCGTTGCGTTGCAGGCGCGGCACCAGCGACTCGGGCACCTGGGCCGTGATGCGCAGGGCGCTCGGGTCATAGACCTGCATCAGGGGCTGACCGGGGTTGGCGGCATCGCCCAGGCTCACCGCCACCTGGGCCACCCAGCCGGCGAACGGTGCTTTCAGCACGTGCAGGCTGGCCTGGGCGCTGGCTGCAGCCACCTGGGCTTGCATGGCGCGCACTTGCGCATCGGCCGCCTTGGCCTGCGCCTCGGCCTGGTCCAGCGCGGCCTGACTGAGGTAAGACTTGGCAAACAACTGTCGTGCCCGGTTGGCTTCGTTACGTGCCACCACGGCCTGGGCCTGGGCCTGCGCCAGTTGCGCCTGGCTGCCGGCCACTTGCTGTTGAATCACCGAGGGGTCGATCTGGGCCAGCACCTGACCTGCCTGCACCCGATCACCGGCACGCACGGGCAGGGCCACGATGCGTCCGGGCACCTGGCTGGCGATGCGCGCGTCGCGCACGGCTTCGACCGTGGCGTCGGTGAGGAAGTGGGGGCCTGATTGCGGGGCGCCCACGGTGACCGTCTTCAATGCGGGTGGCGTCTGAGCGTGAACGAGCGCCATCTGCGACTGCCAGACCAGGGCCATGGACAAGAACAGGCGGGTGACGTGGGGCATGACAGGACTCCTCAGGGCGCTTGCGTTAGGCATCTTTATAACATAATATAACCATATGGTTATTAACGCAACTGGAGATTTCGTACAATGGCTCGCAGTTGTCCCTCCCGTGGTGTCCCGTTCATGAATGCGCTCGACGATCAGTCTCTCGATCAGGTGGCCCACTACTTCCGTGCGCTGGCCGAACCCTTGCGTCTCAAGCTCTTGAATGCCTTGAGGGACGGGCCCATGAACGTCAGTGACCTGACGAGCGCGGTGGGCAGCAGCCAAGCCAACGTGTCCAAGCACCTGGCCGTGCTGGCCAAAGCCGGGTTGGTGGTGCGACGTTCGCGGGGCACCAGCGCCTATTACGAGATCGGGGATGGGCGCACTTACCAACTGTGCGACCTGGTGTGTGGCCAGATCGCGGACCGCCTGATGGCGCAGGTGCAGGGCATGACCGGTGGCGTCACCACCGGAAAGCGGGGCCCGGAGGCCTGACGCCTGTTGTCACGGGGGACGGTACACATCCCTTCTTGGTGCAAGGTTATTTGGCGTGCTTATTGCATGGTGGCTCGGAAAGTCCGGTTGCGCGGCCATTGCTGCACTGAAACCGTGACATGGCCGCCGATGTCGGTGCAGTTGTCGGCGGTGCGCACCACCCCACCGTGCGAGGACATCCCATGGGCACCACACATTCAGAACGCGCCAGCATCGAGCTGATGACGATCTACCAGGTCAGCAAGATCCTGGGCGGGTCGCTGGACATCCACAAAACCTTCCGCGAAGCCATCAACGTTCTGGTATCGATGATGGGCTGGAGACGCAGCTCCGTGCTGCTGTCCACCGACGACGGCAGCCTGGTCGGGCTGTGCTCCGTGGGCTTGTCTCGCGATGAATCCCAGCGCCTGCAGTTCCAGGTGGGCGAAGGCATCGTCGGCCGGGTGTATGCCAGCGGCATGCCCATGGTGGTGCCCGACATCGGCCGCGAGCCCTTGTTCCTGAACCGTACTCGTGCGGTGGAGCAATCACCGGGTGAAACCGTGGCCTACGTGGCCGTGCCTCTCAAGGCCGACCGTCGCATCCTGGGGGTGGTGACCATGGATCGGCTCGTGACCGAACGCAGTGCCAACTTTGACGAAGACGCTCGCCTGCTGACCATGGTGGCCAGCCTGCTGGGGCAGAACCTGCTCTTGCACCGTGCCGTGAGCTACGAGCACGAGCGCATGGTGGACGAGACCCGCCGCCTCACCAAGGCGCTCAAGCCCGTGTACCAGCTGGAGCAAGTGATCGGCCAATCGGCCCGCATGCAGCAAGTGTTTGCCGAGGTGCATCAGGTGGCACCCGCGCGCACCACCGTGCTGCTGCGCGGCGAAAGCGGCACGGGCAAGGAGGTGATCGCCAGTGCGGTGCACAAACTGTCGCCCCGCAAGAATGAGCCCTTCATTCGAGTCAATTGCGCAGCGCTGACCGAGTCCTTGCTCGAGTCCGAGCTCTTCGGTCACGAGAAAGGCTCGTTCACCGGTGCCGTGGGCATGCGCAAGGGGCGCTTCGAGATGGCCCATGGCGGCACCCTGTTCCTGGACGAGATCGGCGACATCTCGCCGTCCTTCCAGGCCAAGTTGCTGCGCGTGCTGCAAGAGCGCGAGTTCGAGCGTGTGGGCGGATCGCACCCGATCAAGGTGGATGTGCGCCTGGTGCTGGCCACCAACCGCAACCTGGAGAAGATGGTCGCCTCGGGCGAGTTCCGGGCCGACCTGTACTACCGCATCAACGTGGTCAGCATCTTCCTGCCCCCGCTGCGTGAGCGCCGCGAAGACATCCCGCTGATGGTCGAGTTCTTCATGCAGCGTTTCAACCGCGAGAACCAGCGCAACATCCATGTCACGCCGCAGGCCCTGCGCGTGCTGACCTCGTGCTACTGGCCGGGTAATGTGCGCGAGTTGGAGAACTGCGTTGAACGCACGGCCACCATGGCCATGGCAGAGGAACTCACCGAGCTTAACTTCCCATGTCACGACAACCGCTGCCTGACGCAGGTACTGCACCACATCGAGCGTGATGATGCGGTACGGCCCGGTCGGTCGGTGAACATCCCCATCGCCGAGGCGCCCATGCGGTCTGGCGTGGCATCAGGGGGTGACGTCGAGGCACCAGAGCGTGTCGAGGTGGGTGCCGACCACGACAAGCCCGAAGGTGAGCGCGAACGCCTGATCTGGGCCATGGAGCGTTGTGGCTGGGTGCAGGCCAAGGCCGCTCGCCTGCTCAACATCACACCCCGTCAGATGGGCTATGCATTGCAGAAGTACCAGATCGAGGTGCGCAAGTTCTGAGTTGGCCACTTTGAGCTCGTCTCTTTGACCTCAGCCGGGCCCGGGGTGCCTCACTCCGGGCCGAAGCACACCGGCTGATCGCTGCAACTGTCGCAACTCGGTGACTTGCAGATCAGTACGTCCGCGCGCTCACACAGCATCCGGTACAGGAACTTCTTCCAGCGCATGTTGGCGTGGTTGAGCGCCTTCAGCGTGGGAAAGTGTCGCTGCATCAAGGCCTGCAGTTCATCCCGATTGCTCAGCCCCAGGTCTTCCCAGAGGTGATTGGGCTGCATGGCGGCGCGCGCCATGTGCTCGATCAGGCCCGCCGGTGGTGGACACGCCGCACTGGCGTACTCCTTCAGCAGCACCTTCAGGTCTTCGACTTCTTCGTCCAGATCCGTCACGTTCATGGCCCGCTCCTGCGACGTGGTCGACCAAGGGATGCGAACTTCGTGCCACCTGAGGTGAGCCGCCGCCCAGGGGGCGATTGGCCGAAGGGCTGTCGCCTTTGTCATGGTTTCGACAGACCCGGGTGTCGAGGGTGTTGCAAAAGCCACCAAATAGCCCAGCGAAAAAGTGGGTGGGAAATCGACTTTCCCTAGTGTTCATCGGTATTTCGAGGCGATTGGTGGGGTGGCACGGATCTGGCAATGAGTGGCCCGGCAAGGTCCTCAACACCCATCCTTTGCCGGGAGAAGCCCATGGAACAGTCCCCACTTGCAGCCAAGGCCTACGTCGGAATCACTCAGATCCGTCCCTTGGGTGCCGCCCCTGAAATCGAAGAATCCGCCGGTGGTTGCGGCACCACCGGAGGCAGCGGAAAAGCCAGTTGTGGCTCGTCGGGCGGCCCCGACGACATGCCCGCCGAGATCTGGGAAAAGGTCAAGAACCACCCCTGCTACTCGGAAGAGGCTCACCACCACTATGCCCGCATGCACGTGGCCGTGGCCCCGGCCTGCAACATCCAGTGCAACTACTGCAACCGCAAGTACGACTGCAGCAACGAGTCGCGCCCCGGTGTGGTCTCGCAAAAGCTCACGCCCGACCAGGCCGTGAAGAAGGTGCTGGCCGTGGCCAGCGAGATCCCGCAGATGACCGTGCTGGGCATCGCCGGCCCTGGCGACAGCCTGGCCAACCCCAAGAAGACCTTCGACACCATGCGCATGCTGCACGAGCAGGCGCCGGACATCAAGCTGTGCCTGTCGACCAATGGCCTGGCTTTGCCGGACCAGGTTGACGAGATCGTCAAGTACAACATCGACCACGTCACCATCACCATCAACATGGTGGATCCGGCCGTGGGCGAGAAGATCTACCCCTGGATCTTCTACAACCACAAGCGGATCACCGGTTATGAGGCCGCCAAGATCCTGCACGAGCGCCAGATGCTCGGCCTGGAGATGCTCACCGCCCGTGGCGTGCTCACCAAGATCAACTCGGTGCTGATCCCCGGCATCAACGACGAGCACCTGATCGAAGTGAACCGCGAGGTCAAGAAGCGCGGCGCCTTCCTGCACAACATCATGCCGCTCATCTCCGAGCCCGAGCACGGCACCTACTTCGGATTGAACGGCCAGCGTGGCCCGACCGCGCAAGAGCTCAAGGCCGTGCAGGACGCCTGCGCCGGTGGTGCCAACCTGATGCGCCACTGCCGCCAGTGCCGTGCCGACGCCGTGGGCCTGCTGGGCGAAGACCGCTCGGAAGAGTTCACGCTCGACAAGATCGAAGAGATGGAGGTGGTCTACGACCTCGACCGCCGCCGCGCCTACCAGGACAAGGTGGAAGTCGAACGCCAGGCCCAGCACGCTGCCAAGGTCGATGCCCTGGAAGAAGCCAAGGCCAGCATGCCCGAAGTCGACCCCGCCATGAAGGTGCTGGTCGCCGTGGCCACCGAAGGCCATGGCCGCGTCAACCTGCACTTCGGCCACGCCACCGAGTTCCAGATCTTCGAGGTCTCCGCCGGTGAGGCGCTGTTCGTCGGTCACCGCCGCGTCGACCTGTACTGCCAGGGCGGTTATGGCGAAGACGAGCAACTGCCGTCCATCGTCAAGGCCATCAACGATTGCCACGCCGTGCTGGTGGCCAAGATCGGCGCCTGCCCCCGTGACGAGCTCAAGGCTGCCGGCATCGAGCCGGTCGACCAGTACGCCCACGAGTTCATCGAGAAGGCCGCACTGAGCTGGTTTGCGGACTACTGCAGCCGCATCGCGAGCGGCGAGATCGTGCACCAGGCGCGGGGCGACGCCTCGATCCGCCAGGGTGCCTACACCTCGGAAGCCGCGGCCTGATCCCCACCCCACGTTCCTGACCCCCCTGAAGGAGAACCACCATGGCCCTCAAGATCATTGCCTCCACCTGCACCGGCTGCTCGGCTTGCGAGCCCGAGTGCCCCAACGTCGCCATCAGTGAAAAGGGCGGCGTCTTCAAGATCAACCCGTCCCTGTGCACCGAGTGCGAAGGCCAGTTCGACGCGCCCCAGTGCGTGTCGGTCTGCCCTGTGGACGGCTGCATCGTCCAAGCCTGAAGGAGCACACAGCATGTCCATCGAGATGACGGTCACCACAGCGGCCGAGCGGTTCATGAAGCGCATGGTTCGGTTTTCGGGCCATCCGGAAGGCGCAGGTTTTCGACTGGTGGTGAGCGCGGGCGGTTGCTCGGGCTACAACAGTGAGTTCACGGTCGAAGCCCAGCCCCTGGCCGGCGACCAGACGGTGACGGTTGAAGGCCTGAAGATCTTCCTGCCCGCCGAGTCGCGCCTGATGCTGCAAGGCGTCACGGTGGACTTTGCCGACACGCCCACGCAGTCGGGCCTGACCTTCTTCAACCCCAACGCCGGCCCTTGCGGTTGCAGCACCAGCGACAGTGCCGCACCCAAGGTGCCAGGCGTGGCGTCGGTCACGCTGGAGTCCATCAAGGTCGGCAGCCGTCCGGCGGCCTGATCTCTGGACACGCGCCCACCGCCTGGAGCCCACGATGACCGCACCCGAGCGTTCCCCCGTTGAAGCGCCGAACGCGGCCCTGGATGAGGACTCGCCCTGGTCCGGCTTCGATCTGGCGGTGCTGGGCGGCGGCTTGTTGCCCGAGGTGCAGGACCTGCTGGCGCGGGCTGGTGCCTGCCGCAACGATGTGCAACAGGCCGAAGCCTTGCTGGACGAGGCCGAGGCCCTGGCGGCAGGTCATCCGGCGGTGCTGATCGCCCGCTACCGCTTCCACTTCTACGGCCACCGTCTGGCGCAGGCGCGTGAGGTCGCGGTGCAGGCCATGAGCCTGGCGCGGCAGGCCTTGAAGCGCGAGGTGGTGGGTCAGGTGGACATCTCGCCCGGTTTGAGCGACGAGCAGTTGCGCTTTGACGCGGCCGTGCGTTTTTACCTGTTCAGCCTCAAGGGCTATGCCTACCTGTGCCTGCGCCTGGGTGATCTGGACACCGCCCGCCTGGCGCTGACGGAGTTGCAACGGCTGGATCCGCTGGACCGCCTGGGCGGGGCCGTGCTGGCCGAGGTGCTGGACAGCCATGGTCTGGATGAAGACGACCTGGACGACGAGCCTTGCACCCCCGTGATGGCCACCGCCAGCCCCAGCCGGAGGCCGGCATGATGGACCCGGCGGACGTCGACATCCCGGCCATGGGCTGGCATGGGCAGGCGCTCGACTGCGCGCAGTGTGCGCACCGCAGCCTGCAGGCCCGTGGGGGCTGCCAGGTCGGCCATGCCTGCGTGGAAGACGCCTACGCCCGCCGGATCGACCGCTTCATGCGCTGGCATCCGGAGCTGGCCAACGAACTGACCCGGCATCCGCACTTCGAGGTGCGGGCCATCGCGGTTCGCCATGCCGAGGTCTTCGCTGCGCAGCGCCTGGCCAATGATCCGGACGAGACCGTGCGCCTGCAGGTGGCCCTGAGGCTGCCCCCGCACAGGCTGACCTCGATGATGAACGACCCCCACCGCGAGGTGCGCCTGCGCGTGGCGCAGCGCCTCCCGGTCGAACTGCTGAACCCCATGGCGCATGACAGCGACTACGGCGTGCGGCGCATCGTGGCGCGTCGGCAGCCCGTGGCGCTGTTGTCAGCCCTGGCGGACGACCACGACCCCGAGGTGCGCACCGAGGTGGCCGAGCGGCTGGAGATGCCCGCCTTGTGGCGCCTGGCGCACGACCCCTCCGAGCTGGTGCGCCGCGTGGTGGCCCGGCGCGCGCCGGCGGGCTTGCTGGGCGCCCTGGCCGAAGACACCGACCTGCTCGTGCGCTGGGAGGTGGTCCACCGTGCCCGCCCCGATGTGTTGCATCGGCTGTCTCAAGACCCGGCGGCAGAGATCCGCGAGTTGGCCATCCAGCGCCTGCTGGACGGCGATCCGCCGCCCCCTGATTCCGACGATTCCACCGACCACCAGGAGCTGTGTCATGGGTGACATCAATCGTGATGACGACGTGATCGAGATCGCGAACCCGCCGCGATTTCTGTACGGCGAGCGCGTGGTCAGCCGCACCACCATCCGCAACGACGGCACCTTCACAGGCAAGGACATCGGTGATGTGCTCGTCAAGAAGGGCGACGTCGGCTACGTGGTCTCCATCGGCACTTTCCTGCAGCAGTTCTACATCTACGCGGTCGAGTTCACCGACCACGGCTACCGCGTGGGCATGCGGGCCAAGGAACTGATGACGCTGGACCACCTGCCGGACGACATCCTTGAGCAGTTGGGCGAGAAAGCCGACCAACTGCATGAACTGCGTTGAGCCCCACGGCCAGATGAAAGGACACCCCATGGACACCCCAGCAATCGACCTCGCCCCCAAGGAAGTGCCCGAGGGCATGGTGCCCATCGAGCCCCCCGCCTTCCAGTGGGGCCAGCGTGTCGTGGCCCTGTGCGACCTGGTCAACGACGGCTCTTATCCGGACGTGGCTGAAGGCGCCACCCTGGTGGAGACGGGCGCCGAAGGTGAAGTGGTGCAGGTGGGGCTGGACGAAGCCAGCAAGCGCTCGATCTACCTGGTGGACTTTGATGGCTGCGTCGTGGCCTGTGAAGACGAAGCCCTGATGCTGGCGATGGAGTTGGTCAACCTGGCCCGTGACGCCCGCGCTCAGACTGAGGCCGCGCTGCAGGAGCTTGCGCCGTGATGACCGCCCCGTTCGACAAGACCGTCCGCTCCGTGGGGCCAGCCTTGGTGCTGGACCTCACGGCGCGCCGCATCGAACGGGCCTTGTCGCGCCGGGTGCGCTACCGCTACGTGCAGCCACACCTCACCGCCGGCCCCACCGGCTGGATCGTCAGCAGCCCCTGTTGCTCGCGCAACGTCGACCCCGAGGGCGGCGACATCCTGATCGCGTGGTTCGAACGGCTGGACGATGGCTGGGCCGTCCACTGGCGCGCGCACAGCCAGGACCGGTGGGTGCTGCACAGCCAGGCCGACAGCCTGGCACCGCTGCTGGATGTGGTCTGTCGTGATGAAGAACGGATCTTCTGGCCCTGAGCCAGCCCAGGGAACACGCCATGCTCTACCTCGACCACAACGCCACCACCCCCGTGCTGCCTGAGGTGGCCGATGCCGTGCTGGACACCATGCGCCGTCACTGGGCCAACCCGTCGTCGCCCCATGAGGCGGGGCAGGCCGCGCGGGGCTGCCTGCAGGAAGCCCGGGCCAAGGTGGCGCGTTTCCTGGGGTGTCAGCCCACCGAGGTGGTGTTCACCAGCGGGGCCACCGAGGCCAACCACATCGCCTTGCGGGGCGCCATCGGCCACGGCGGCCGCCGTGGACTCGTGCTGAGTGCCGCAGAGCATGCCGGTGTGCACAAGCTGGCCCAGCATCTGGCCCGCCAGGACGCCTCGGTGCGTGTGATCGGGCTGGATGCGCAGGGTTCCTTGCGGCTGGACGAGGCCGATGCCCTCATCAATGAGGACACCGCGCTGGTGTCGGTGATGGCGGCCAACAATGAGACCGGTGTGCTCATGCCCACGGCCGAGATGGCCCGCCTGGCCCACGCCCGTGGTGCCTTGCTGCACGTGGACGCCACGCAGCTGGTGGGCAAGCTGCCCTTCGAGTTCGAGCGCAGCGGGGCCGATCTGGTCTCGGTGTCGGCCCACAAGTTCGGTGGCCCCAAGGGCGTGGGCGCCCTGCTGGTTCGCCGCGGTCTGAACTGGACGTCGCTGTTCCAGGGTTCTCAAGAACGCGGTCGCCGTGGTGGCACCGAGAACCTGCCCGCCATCGTGGGCATGGGCGTGGCCGCCGACGTGCAGCAATGGACCTCGGCCAACTGGCACCAGCGCACCGTGAAGCTGGCCGCGCTGCGCGACCAGTTCGAGGCCCGTCTGCGCGCCGCCTGTCCCGAGTTGCATGTGTATGGCCAGACGCCATCGCGACTGCCCCAGACCAGCTACCTGCGGCTGGGCATGGTGCACGCCGACCTGGCGCTGAAGCGCCTGTCCGAGCTGGGCGTGATGGCCGCCTCCGGTTCGGCCTGCTCGTCTGGTGGGCAGGCGGCCTCGCCCGTGCTCACGGCCATGGGCGTGCCGCGTGACGAAGCCCTGTGCGCCGTGCGCCTGTCCCTGTCGGTCGACACGCCCGAGGCCGCCCTGATGTCCCTGGCCGAGCGCTGGCCTCAGTCCTTGCGCTCGGCCCTTGAATCCACCACCGCCCCCCGTTCCCCCACAGGAGTTCCCGCATGAAAGTCATGATCCGCAAAAGTTCTGCCGGTGTGCTGTCGGCCTACGTCCCCAAGAAGGACCTGGAGGAGCCCATCGTGTCCATGGAGCGGCCCGGCATGTGGGGCGGTGCCGTCACGCTGGCCAACGGCTGGGAGCTGCAGTTGCCCGAGATGGCCGAAGGCACCACCCTGCCCATCACCGTGGAAGCGCGCCGCACCTCGGTGGGCGAAGCCGAAGCCTGAGGTGCGCCATGGCCTTCACACCTCAACAGCTGCAGACCCTGGCCGACATCCTCGCCCGGGCCGAGACCGTGCGCACCGCCGCGCAACAGATCAAGGCTGATCTGGCCCCAGCGCAGGCCCTGGTGATGGACGACTTCGACATGCGCCGCGAGACCCCGGTGATGCGGGTCTCTGGTCGAAGTGCCTACCTGATGAGCACCGACGGCCATTGCTGGAGCGTCACGTCCGATCCCGCCCATGCTTCGGCCGTCGTGCTGACGCAGGCCTGACGGGCTTTTCACCACCTCGGTCCACAAGGAGCAACGCATGTCTGACGACGATCTGGAAGACGACTGGCTGGCTTTGTCCGACCCGGACATCGGCACGGACGAGATGGAGCAGGTGTTGCTGACCCTGCGCAGCCCGCGCCTGTCCAGCGGGCCGGTGGTGGAACGCTTCGAGCACGAGATGGCCGAGTGGGTGGGCCGGCGCCACGGTGTGGCCGTGGCCAGTGGCACCCTGGGCGTGTGCCTGCTGCTCAAGGCCTGGGGCATCGGCCCGGGCGACGAGGTGCTGACCACGGGCTACGCCTGGCACCAGGTGGCCCATGCCATTGAGCTGGTGGGTGCCACCATCGTGATGGTGGACATCGACTACTGGTCGGGCTGCATCGACCCCGCCGCGGCGGAGCGCGCCATCACCCCGCGCACGCGCGTTCTGTTGGCCAGCAACGTCAACGGCCACCCCGCGCAGTGGTCGGCCTTGCGCGCCCTGGCCGACCAGCATGGCCTCAAGCTGCTGGAAGACAGTACCGAGGCCGTGGGCTCGCGCTACCAGGGCCGCCGGGTGGGCGCCTTTGGCGACGCCGCCGTGTTCGACTTCTCTCAGCCCTCGGCCTTGTGCACCGGGCAGGGCGGCATGGTGGTATGCGACGACTTCGGTCTGGCCGACGAGTTGCGCTACCTGCGCGAGCGGCGCCTGTCCGACCGCCGTTCCGTGTCGGTGGGCAGTCGCGTGCCTTGGCAGGCGTCCATGGGCGAGATCGACGCGGCGGTGGGCCTGGCCCAGCTGAGCCGCATCGACGACATCCTGCTGCGGCGCAAACACGTCGAGGCCTGGTACCAGACCGAGATGCAGAGCTTCGAAGGCATCAAGCCGCCGTACCTGGCCGAAGACGTCGACGAGGTGCACTGGATGCTCTACAAGATCCACCTCGGCAAGCGCTTCACGGCCAGTGCGCGCAACCAGCTCATCGAAGACATGGACTCGAACAACGTCGAGACCGCGGCCTACTGCCAGCCACTGCACCAGCAGTTCCATTACCAGCAACGTGGCTGGAAGCGCAGCGGCCTGCTGCCCAACACCGAACGCATTGGTGACCGCTCGCTGGTGCTGCCCTTCCACTGCCACCTTGACGAAGACGAGGTGCGCTTCATTGTTCAGACCCTCAAGGACGCCTCCGTGAACGTGGGCGCCGGGGCCGCCATCTACTGAAAGGCATTGCGCATGTCCGCCGTCATCTCTCCCCCCGCCGAAGGCGACGTCCAGCAGGCCCAGGCCATCTTGCGTGAAGCCCGCCAGGCGCTGCTGCAGGCGCAGGCCATTCCCTATCTGGGCCCGGGCATCCTGCAACTGGGCGCAGAGCCCAGTCCCGTGCCGGCCACGCCCGAGGCGCTCGTGGAGCGCCTGGTAACCAAGGCCACCGTGCCGCACAAGATTCGCAAGCGCCTCACCCAGGCCGCCCAGTACATCGAGAACTTCAAGCACCGCAAGACGGTGGTCACGCTGATGAACGAGGCCTTCTCTGCCCCGTGTCAGCCGCACCCGTTGCAGCTGTGGCTGGCCACCTTGTCGCTGCCGCTGATCGTTGAGAGCTGGTACGACGACACCATGAGCGAAGCCTTGCACCAGGTGCACGGTGAGGCCGGGTGGGGCCAGATGCAGGGTTTGTCGCAGTCTGAACACTTCGGCACTTGGTACGCCTGCTACGACGCCAGCGGCCAGCGCGTGACGCCCGAAGAGGCCGACTGGACCACGCTGCTGTACCGACCCATCGGCGGTCATGCGCCGGCGGCCAACTACCTGGTCTCGGATGCCGACTATGTGGAAGTGCTCACCGAGATCGACATCCAGACGCCCATCCCGCAGGCCGTGCAAACACGGCGCACCGGGCGCTCCTTCCTGTTCATGGGCTGTCGCTTTGACGACCAGCTCACCCGCAGCTTCGCGCGTCAGATCATGAAGCGATCGTCCGGACGGCACTGGGCCGTGTTGCCGAACGAGCCCACCCGCATGGAGCGCCGCTTTCTGGAAGAGCAAGGCATCACCCGCATTGCGATGAGCCTGCCCGATGCCCTGGAAGGCCTGATGGCCGATTTGTCCCACCCCGCCTCTGGAGAATGACCATGACCACGCTGACCATCCTTCCATCCAACACCATCTTTGAAGCCACGCCGGGCGTCACGCTGTTCGAGGCGCTGAAGGCCGCTGGCGCCGCCATCCTCAGCAAGTGCGAGGGCAAGGGCCAATGCGGCGCCTGCCACGTGTTCGTGCACGAAGGCCGCAAGAGCCTGTCGAAGATCCAGAAGACCGAGAACGAAAAGCTCGACACCATGGTGGGCGTGGGCTCGAAGTCGCGCCTGGCCTGTCAGGCCGTGCTGGGTGAAGATCCCGTGACCGTGGAAGTGCTGAGCTTCGTCTGAAGTGATGGCACGTCCATGAAGAAGGGGCCCTGTCGGGGCCCCTTTGACCTTGGTGAGGCTTGTTTCAGAACTTCGGACGTTCTTTCGCCGAAAAGTTGCTGAAGTGCCCCTCCTTGGCCGCCTGGGCGCGGGCGCGCTGCAGCAAGGCCTTGGATTTGCCCGGCGCCGCCGGCGCCGTCACGCACTTGGTCAAGGCCGTCGCGCCGCAGTGGGGGCAGGTTGGCGTCGAGTCGCTGCGCACGAGCAACTCGAAGTGCTCGCCGCAGCCCTGGCACTGGTAGGCGTAGATCGGCATGGCGCGACCTCAGACCGGGCGGTTCTCGTTGGGGTTGCGCACGGGGCCCATGGTGGCCACGCCTTCGGCGTAGGTCATGGTGTCGAAAGTGATGTCGTACTTCATGGCAGCGTCGGCGATGATGTCCAGCTTGGCGGCCGTGTCGAGCTTCTTCAGGTCGTTCTTTTCCAGGTACAGCAGCTCGAGCAACTCGTTGTAGACGGTGGCTTCGTCGATCGGCAGCACATAGAACATCGCGCCCTTGTAAGGCACCTGGTACTTGCGGCTCAGGTCGATGTTGTTGCAGAACAGGAAGTACTTGCCGCCGGCGCTCAGCGCATCGCCCAGCACTTCAGCCACGTCCTTCAGGTGCTCGAAGGACAGCAGGTAGCCGACGAAGAAGGGGATGGTCTTGCTGCCGGCCTGGGCCACGGCCATCACCTGGTCGCAGGTGAGTTCGGGCGGGCGGGCCTCATCGGCCATCTGGGCCGAAAAGCGCAGCGCCAGCTCGCCGCGGAAGCCGAAGCGGCCAGTCACGTGCGTGGGGCCTTTGAACACAGGGTTCTGCAGGCGCTTCTCAGCGTCCAGGGGGCCGAAGGCGGTCTGATTGATCGTGACGGTTTCGAGAATGGCAGACATGATGTTCCTTGCTTGGGTGGTGGTCCGTGTGCCTATACAGCGCAAGGCGCGTGCCAAGCCATGACCAGGGCGTTGTGAGGGAACGCACTTGATGTTGAGCAGGTCGGTCGACATTTCGCTGTGTCCTTCATGACGAGGCGCGACGGTTTTGTCGGCTTTCAGACAGCGTCGGACGGGTGTGTCGAGGCCCGACAAACCAGACCAACAAGGCCCATGAACACGCTGTTTCCCTGGGAAGAGGGGGCAAAAACAGGGGTGAAACGCGGGCGATGAAAAAGCTGGCACGCCAGTTGCGGAAAGGGTTCCGCGCAGACCATGTCTGGCCAGCGAGTGACGGCAAGAAGAAGACCGATAACGGCACCGAAGGCTCCCAGGGTCGCGACCTCGCAACCTGCTTTCAAACCTCTTCCTTCATTGGAGAACTGCTATGTCCCTCAGACAGATCGCCTTCTACGGCAAGGGTGGTATCGGTAAGTCCACCACCTCGCAAAACACCCTGGCCGCGCTGGCTGAAATGGGTCAGAAGATCCTCATCGTCGGCTGCGACCCCAAGGCCGACTCCACCCGCCTGATCCTGCACGCGAAGGCCCAGGACACCATCCTGTCGCTGGCTGCTGAAGCCGGTTCGGTGGAAGACCTGGAAATCGAAGACGTCATGAAGATCGGCTTCCGCGACATCCGTTGCGTGGAATCCGGTGGTCCTGAGCCCGGAGTCGGCTGCGCCGGTCGCGGTGTGATCACCTCGATCAACTTCCTGGAAGAAAACGGTGCCTACGAAGGTGTGGACTATGTGTCCTACGACGTGCTGGGCGACGTGGTGTGCGGCGGCTTTGCCATGCCCATCCGTGAAAACAAGGCCCAGGAAATCTACATCGTGATGTCGGGCGAGATGATGGCCATGTACGCCGCCAACAACATCTCCAAGGGCATTCTGAAGTACGCCAACAGCGGCGGTGTGCGCCTGGGCGGCCTGGTCTGCAACGAGCGCCAGACCGACAAGGAACTGGAACTGGCCGAATCGCTGGCCAAGAAGCTGGGCACCCAGCTGATCCACTTCGTGCCGCGCGACAACATCGTGCAACACGCCGAGCTGCGCCGCATGACCGTGATCGAGTACGCACCGGATTCCAAGCAAGCCGCCGAGTACCGCACGCTGGCCCAGAAGGTCCATGCCAACAAGGGCCAGGGCATCATCCCGACCCCCATCACCATGGACGAGCTGGAAGACCTGCTGATGGAACACGGAATCATGAAGTCCATCGACGAAAGCCAGGTCGGCAAGACCGCGGCTGAACTGGCCGCCTGACCTCACCGGCCTTGAAGGGTTGAAGGGAGGGGCTCCAAGTCCCTCCCCGAACCCGGACGCGGCCACCCCCATAACCGCCCCCCTGTGGAGTCTCACCATGAGCATGACCGTAGAAGAACGCAAGGCCGCCAACAAGGCCCTGATTGATGAAGTGCTGAAGGCCTATCCCGAGAAGATGGCCAAACGGCGCGCCAAGCACCTGGGCACCTATGAAGAAGGCAAGCCCGACTGCGGCGTGAAGTCCAACATCAAGTCCCTGCCCGGGGTGATGACCATCCGTGGTTGCGCCTACGCCGGCTCGAAGGGTGTGGTGTGGGGCCCCATCAAGGACATGATCCACATCTCGCACGGTCCCGTGGGTTGTGGTCAGTACAGCTGGGCGGCTCGTCGCAACTACTACATCGGTGTGACCGGCGTGGACACCTTCGTGACCATGCAGTTCACTTCCGACTTCCAGGAAAAGGACATCGTCTTCGGCGGCGACAAGAAGCTCGAGAAGATCGTTGACGAGATCCAGGAACTGTTTCCCCTGAACAAGGGCATCTCGGTGCAGTCCGAGTGCCCGATCGGCCTGATCGGTGACGACATCGAAGCCGTGTCCAAGAAGAAATCCAAGGAACACAACAACCACACCATCGTGCCGGTGCGTTGCGAAGGCTTCCGTGGCGTGTCCCAATCGCTGGGTCACCACATCGCCAACGACGCCATCCGCGACTGGGTGTTCGATGGCAAGACCAAGAAAGAGTACGAGTTCGAAGCAACGCCGTACGACGTGGCCATCATCGGCGACTACAACATCGGTGGCGACGCCTGGTCCAGCCGCATCCTGCTGGAAGAAATCGGTCTGCGCGTGATTGCTCAGTGGTCTGGTGACGGCACGATTGCCGAGCTGGAAAACACGCCGAAGGCCAAGCTGAATGTGCTGCACTGCTACCGCTCGATGAACTACATCAGCCGGCACATGGAAGAGAAGTATGGCATCCCATGGGTGGAGTACAACTTCTTCGGCCCCAGCCAGATCGAGAAGTCGCTGCGCGAAATCGCATCGCACTTTGACGCCACCATCCAGGCCAAGGCCGAAGAGGTGATCGCCAAGTACAAGCCGCTGATGCAAGCCGTCATCGACAAGTACAAGCCCCGCCTGCAAGGCAAGAAGGTCATGTTGTACGTGGGCGGTCTGCGTCCCCGTCACGTGATCGGCGCCTACGAGGATCTGGGCATGGACGTGGTCGGCACCGGCTACGAATTCGGCCACAACGACGACTACCAGCGCACCACCCACTACATCAAGGATGCGACGCTGATCTATGACGACGTGACCGGCTACGAATTCGAGCAGTTCGTCGACAAGGTCAAGCCTGACCTGATCGGCTCGGGCATCAAGGAAAAGTACGTCTTCCAGAAGATGGGCGTGCCCTTCCGTCAGATGCACAGCTGGGACTACTCCGGCCCCTACCACGGCTACGACGGCTTCGCCATCTTCGCCCGTGACATGGACATGGCCATCAGCAGCCCCGTCTGGGCACTGACCAAGGCGCCCTGGAAGAACTGAACCCCCTTACCCACTTGCAAACCGCTGCAGGAGAACACCATGCCCCAAAGTGCTGAGAAGGTCCTTGACCACGAATTGCTGTTCCGCGAGCCGGAATACCAGACCATGCTGGAAGGCAAGAAGGCCTTCGAGTTCAATCACCCCGACGAGAAGATCAAGCAGATCGTCGAGTGGACCAAGACCGAAGACTACAAAGAGAAGAACTTCAAGCGTGACTCGCTGGTGGTCAATCCCGCCAAGGCCTGTCAGCCGCTGGGGGCGGTGTTCGTGGCCAACGGCTTTGCCAAGACCATGAGCTTCGTGCACGGTTCGCAAGGTTGCGTGGCGTACTACCGCTCGCACTTCTCGCGTCACTTCAAGGAGCCGACGTCCTGCGTGTCGTCGTCCATGACGGAAGACGCAGCCGTGTTCGGTGGTCTGAACAACATGATCGACGGTCTGGCCAACACGTACAACCTGTACAAGCCCGACATGATCGCCGTGTCGACCACCTGCATGGCCGAAGTGATCGGCGACGACCTGAACGCCTTCATCAAGACGAGCAAGGAAAAGGGTTCGGTGCCCGAAGCCTTCGACGTGCCCTTTGCCCACACCCCGGCCTTCGTCGGCAGCCACATCACCGGCTACGACAACGCACTGCTGGGCATCCTGCAGCACTTCTGGGACGGCAAGTCGGGCACGGCCCCTGCACTGGAGCGCGTGCCCAACGAGTCGATCAACTTCATCGGTGGCTTCGACGGCTTCGTCGTCGGCAACATGAAGGAAATCCGCCGCATCTTCGATCTGTTCGGTGTGGACTACACCATCATCTGCGATCCCTCTGAAGTGTGGAACACCCCCACCGACGGCGAGTTCCGCATGTATGAAGGCGGCACCACCAAGGAAGAGGTCGAGCGCGCCCTGCACGCCAAGGCCACCATCGTCTTCCAGGAGCACTGCTGCGAGAAGACCACCAAGTACATCGGTGAGAAGGGCCAGGAGGTCGTGGTGCTGAACAGCCCGATCGGCGTGGCCGGCACCGATGCCTTCCTGATGGCGCTGTCGAAGCTGACGGGCAAGCCCGTGCCGGCCGAGCTGGAAAAGGAGCGTGGTCAGTTGCTGGACGCCATGGCCGACAGCCAGGCCCACCTGCACGGCAAGCGCTACGCCTTGTACGGCGACCCCGACCAGATGCTGGGCCTGACCCAGTTCCTGCTGGAGCTGGGTGCCGAGCCCGCCCACGTGATGGCCACCAACGGCGACAACGACTGGGCCGCCCAGGTGCAGGCCCTGTTCGACGCCTCGCCGTACGGCAAGGGTTGCAAGGCCTACCCCAAGCGCGACCTGTGGCACATGCGCTCGCTGCTGCACACCGAGCCGGTGGACTTCCTGATCGGCAACACCTACGGCAAGTACCTGGAGCGCGACACCAAGACGCCGCTGATCCGCATGGTGTTCCCGATCTTCGATCGCCACCACTACCACCGTTACCCCATCTGGGGCTACGAGGGCGGCCTGCGCGTGCTGGTGACCCTGCTCGATGAGTTCTTCGAGGCCCTGGACGCCAACACCATCATCCCGGGCAAGACCGACTACTCGTACGACATCATCCGCTGAACCAGGAGGCCATCATGGCAGAGCCCGTTTATGTGAAGACCACTCAGGACGGCCGCAAGGTCGAGGTCATCGATGGCTGGCTCTGCCTGGCCGGGGTTCGGGAAACCGACAACCTCGTTCCGCTGATAGAACACCCGAACCGCCAGGCCATTTCCAAGGCGGTTCCGGGGGCCACCCACATGGGTGGACGAATTCCCTTGAGGCACGACGAGGCCGCCATCGCACAAGGTGCGCTGGACGTGTCGCGTCGGGCCTTTGACAACGATCCCGCCTCCATCAACGAGCGCTTCCGCAAGATCGTGTGGAACAAGGCTGCCATGGAAGGGGTGGAGTGATGATCTTCATCGTCGAGGTGCCCCACGCTGGCGAGCCACATGCCTGGTTCGCCTACGACGGTGAAGACCTGCTGGCCAAGGTGGCGGCGGGCGACGAGCTTCAGCTCTGGGAGATCCACGACGTAGCCACCCCGCGCGAGTTGCTGGAGATGCTGGACGCCGACCCGGCCGACCCGACGGTGCCCGAGCGCCTGCCGGGCATCTGGGCCCTGGCCACCGAGCACGGGCTGGACACGCCGCTGTACCGCGCCGACCACCTGCTGGGCCGAGGTCAATTTCAGCCCGAGGCCGTGAGCGTGGAGCAGGCCTGTGAGGCGGCCTTGCGTGCGCGCCTGGGGGCCAGCGAGGAGGCCGGGCCCTTGCGAGACCTGCGCCTGTGGTGGACGGAAGAGTCTGCCGTGCTCTCGTCGGAAGACCCGGTCGAGCCCCTGTTCACCGCCCCCGGAGGCTGGCGCGCCTTACACGCCCTGCGCGAGCAACTGCTGGCGCTGGACGTGGTGGCCGAGAACTGACGCCCCCGCCATGACCACGGCCGGCGCCTCGCTCGATTCGCTGGCGTACTTCCAGCAGTTGAACGCGCATTTCAGCGCCATCCTGAGCGAGCCGCGCGCGAGGGCCCGACTGCCCGAGGCCTTGCTGGTGCCCGCCTGGCAGAGCTTCGAGGCCAATGTGGCGCGGCAGTGCGTCGATCAACCCCCGGTGGACTGTGGGCGCGGGTGCGCCACTTGTTGCACCCTGCGTGTCACGGCCACCGCCCCCGAGGTGCTGTTGCTGGCCGACTTCATCCGTGCCGTCGCGCCGGCCTTGCGGGCCCGTGGCGTGGACCTTCGCGCCCAGGTGGCCGCGGCCCATGACACCACGTCCGGCCTGGGCGAACAGGCCCGTGTGGCGGCCCGCCAGCGCTGCCCCTTCATCGCCCAAGGCGTGTGTGTGGTCTACCAGGTGCGGCCACTGGCCTGCCGGGGGCTGGCCTCGCACGATCGCAAGGCTTGCGCCCGCGCGGCCGCTGGAAAGATCGACCAGATCCCGTACTCCGAGCCGCACATGCGGGTGCGCAGCCTGGTTCAGAACGCCTTGCAAAGCGCCTTGCGCGATGCGGGCCTGCCGTGGCTGGCTTACGAGCTCAACCAGGCGCTTCTGATCGCGCTGGACGATGACGACACCGGCCGGCGGTGGTTGCAAGGCGACGACGTGTTCGCTGCAGCACAGGTGCATGAAGTGGATGTGCACGAGATGGCGCAGACCTTTGATCAGATCAAGCAACTGAGCGCTTGAGTCGGTCTCACCACCCGGCGACGTTTTGGCAGGTTCCCGACAGACGCTGTTCGGTTTGTCGACGTCTTCGGTCTGTTGTCGCCGTGGCTCAAGCGCTGCCCCCAGGGCAAGGCCATCACATCAGGGTTGGCATCGTTTGTGCTGAAAGAGGATCAGCACCACCTGGAGGAAGCCATGTCCGCCTCGCTCAAGCAGAAGATCGCCGAAGTGTTCGACGAGCCTGGTTGCGACAAGAACCAGACCAAGAGCGACAAGGAGCGCAAGAAGGGTTGCACCAAGCAACTCACGCCGGGCGCGGCCGCGGGTGGTTGCGCCTTTGATGGCGCCAAGATCGCCTTGCAGCCCATCGTGGACGTGGCCCACCTCGTACACGGTCCGATCGCCTGCGAGGGCAACTCTTGGGACAACCGCCACAGCGCCTCGTCGGGCAGCACGCTGTACCGCACCGGCTTCACCACCGACATCAACGAGCTGGACGTGATCTACGGCGGCGAGAAGCGCCTGTTCAAGGCCATCCGCGAGATCATCGACCGCCAGCACCCGCCCGCCGTGTTCGTGTACCAGACCTGCGTCACGGCCCTCATCGGCGACGACATCGAGGCTGTGTGCAAGCGGGCCTCCGAGAAGTTCGGCGTGCCGGTCATCCCGGTCAACAGCCCGGGCTTTGCCGGCCCCAAGAACCTGGGCAACAAGCTGGGCGGCGAGGCCTTGCTGGACCACGTCATCGGCACGCAAGAGCCCGAATACACCACCCCCTACGATATCAACATCATCGGCGAGTACAACCTCTCGGGTGAGCTCTGGCAGATCAAGCCTTTGCTGGACGCGCTGGGCATCCGCATCCTGAGCTGCATCTCGGGCGATGGCCGTTACCACGAGGTGGCCAGCAGCCACCGGGCCAAGATCAACATGATGGTGTGCTCCAAGTCGATGATCAACATCGCCACGCGCATGCAGCAGCGTTGGGACATCCCGTACTTCGAAGGCTCCTTCTACGGCATCTCTGACATGAGCGACACGCTGCGTCAGATCTCGCGCCTGCTGGTGGCGCGAGGCGCGGGCGCCGACCTGCTCGACCGCACCGAGCGCCTCATCGAGGTGGAAGAGGCCCGTGCCTGGCAGCGCCTCGCAGCCTACAAAGAGCGGCTGAAGGGCAAGCGCGTGCTGCTGATCACCGGCGGCGTCAAGAGCTGGTCGGTGGTGTCTGCGCTGCAGGAGGTGGGCATGGAGATCGTCGGCACCTCGGTGAAGAAGTCCACCAAGGAAGACAAGCAGAAGATCAAGGAACTGATGGGCCTGACCGCAGAAGACAGCGCCCACATGATCGACGACATGACCCCGCGGCAGATGTACGACATGCTGCGCGAGGCCCGTGCCGACATCATGTTGTCGGGCGGCCGCTCACAGTTCATCGCGCTCAAGGCCCGCATGCCCTGGCTGGACATCAACCAGGAACGCCACCACGCCTACGCCGGTTACGAGGGCATGGTGGAGCTGGTCTACGAGATCGACAAGGCCCTGCACAACCCGGTGTGGGAGCAGGTGCGCATCCCCGCGCCATGGGACGAAGTGGACGCCGGCATGTTGCCCGCTGAACCGGTCACCGCCACCGCTGCTGCGGCGGCCTGAGGGAGTGAGACGCATGGCCCAGGTCCGAGAATCCAAGAAAGCCTGCGCGGTCAACCCGCTCAAGATGAGCCAGCCGCTGGGCGCCAGCTTTGCCTTCATGGGGCTGGACGGTTGCATGCCCGTCATGCACGGCTCGCAGGGCTGCACGTCCTTCGGTCTGGTGCTGCTGGTGCGGCACTTCAAGGAAGCCATTCCCCTGCAGACCACGGCCATGAACGAGGTTACCACCATCCTGGGTGGCTATGAAAACCTCGAGTCGGCCTTGCTCAACATCCACAAGCGCGCCAAGCCGGCGGTCATCGCCATCTGCTCCACGGGGCTGACCGAAACCAAGGGCGATGACGTGGAAGGCTACTTGGCCCTCGTGCGCCAGCGCCAGCCCATCCTGAACGACACGGCGCTGGTGTACGTCTCCACGCCCGATTACATCGGCGCCTTCCAGGATGGCTATGCGCGTGCCGTGACGGCCCTGGTCAAAGCCCTGGTGCAGCCCTGTGACGCCGCCACGCGCACGGTCAACCCGCAACGCCTCAACCTGCTGCCGGGGTGCCACCTGACGGCGGCCGACATCGACGAACTCAAGGAGCTGGCCGAGGCCTTCGGCTTCGTGACCACCGTGCTGCCGGACGTGTCGCGCTCGCTGGACGGCCACATCCCGCCCGACTGGCGCGGCACCACCCTGGGCGGCACGACTCGGGCCGAGGCCGCCACCATGGGCGAGGCCGTGGCCACCATCGCCGTCGGTGAGCAGATGCGCGAGGCGGGCGAAGCGCTGCACACCCTGACGGGCGTGCCGCTGCACGTGTTGGATCGTCTCACCGGCCTGGCCTGCAACGACCGCCTGGTGCACTTGCTGTCGCAACTCAGCGGCCATCCGGTGCCGGCGCGCATACGCCGCCAGCGCAGCCAGCTGCTGGACGCCATGCTGGACGCCCACTTCTACCTGGGCAAGCTCAAGGTGGCCCTGGGGGCCGAGCCCGACCTGCTGTACGCCACCGCCTGCACGCTGCAGGAGATGGGCGCCGAACTGGTCAGCGTGGTGACGACCACCAGCTCGCCGGTGCTGGAGCGTGTGCCCACGGCCGAGGTGCTCATTGGTGATCTTGAAGACCTGGAACAGGGCGCCGCGCAGGCCGACGTGCTGATCACGCACTCGCACGGGCGGCAGGCCGCCGAGCGGCTGGACAAGCCCTTCATGCGCCTGGGCTTTCCCATCTTCGACCGCATCGGCAACTCCCACCGCCTGATGGTGGGCTACTGCGGCACGCGTGCCTTCTTGTTCGAAGTGGCCAATCTGATGATGGGTCACTTGGCCCACGCCACCCCCGATCACTGGCCTCTGCCGGACGCCGCCACCCGCGTGGCTCAGCCGGTTCAGATCTCCCTCAACCCCACCGGAGTTCCCTCATGAAAGTGGCCTTCAGCACCCAGGACCGTCAACGTGTCGACGCACACTTTGGCTGGGCCAAGAACATCGCCGTGTACGACGTCAGCACCGACGGCTACCACTTTGTCGAGAACTTCGAGTTCGGCGGCAAGCTGGAAGAAGACGGCGACGAAGACAAGCTGGCGCCCAAGCTGGCCGCCATCCACGACTGCGCCATCCTCTATGTGGCCGCCATCGGTGGCTCGGCCGCCGCCCGCGTGGTGGCCACGAAGATCCATCCGATCAAGGTGGCTCAGCCCGAGCCCATCCTCGACATCCTGGACAAATTGCAGGAGGTGCTGCGTGGCACCCCGCCCCCCTGGCTGCGCAAGGCCCTGACCAAGGGCCAGGCCGCCACCCCATCCTTTGAAGACGAAGACGAGGTTCAACATGACTGATGCCGCCGTGGCGAGCGCCCCTGAGTCCGCCGATCAAGCCAGCGACGAAGCCACCCTGATGGCCACGCCCTTCGTGCGTGAGCTGGTGAAGGTGCTGCGCGCCCAGGACACCCATGGCACCTGGGACGGCAAGAGCGACCGCACGCTGCTCGATCCCTACATCCTGACGGCCGAACAACGCCGCGAGCTGCCCATCATCGGTGACCCGGACCCGGAAATCCTCTGGCGTCTGGAACTGTTCTACAACGCCGTGGGCGTGGCCATCGAGCGTGAGACCGGGCAGATGGTCACGCCCATGATGAAGATGAGCCACGAAGGCTTCGGGCGCATCGTGTTGCTGGCCGGCCGCCTGGTGGTCGTCAACAAGCAACTGCGCGATGTGCACCGTTTCGGTTTCGCCTCGCTGGCCAAGCTGGCCGATCAGGGTGGCAAGTTCGTCACCGACGGCGTGAAGATGGTCCGCGACTTCCCGGCCGTGGCCCAGTACGGCGCCTGAGCCCTCCCTCCAACCCCACCGCACCCGAGAACCACCATGGACGCCGATGAACGCAAGGCCCAGTTGAAGAAGCTCAACGCCCAGGCCACGCAGGCCAAGATGGACCTGCACGATCTCTCCGAAGAGCTGCCCACCAACTGGGAGAAGATCATGGAGGTGGCCCAGCGCTGCCACGACACCCATGCCGCGTTGATGGCCGCGCGCCAGGCTGCGGCCGCCGCCGCGTGAGGAGCTGGACATGAGCCACTTCACCGTCACCCTGCCCAGCGGTGCGAGCTGGGAACCGCACTTCGTGCAACAGATCAACGAAGAGACCTGCATCGGCTGTGGCCGGTGCTTCAAGGTCTGCCCCCGCGGCGTCTTGGAACTGGTGGGCCTCAACGACGAGGGCGAGCACGTGCGCCTGTCGGGCGATGAGGACGACGATGACGAAGAGTACGAAAAGAAGGTGATGACCATCGCCCATCAGGACCAGTGCATCGGCTGCACGGCCTGCTCGCGCATCTGCCCCAAGAAGTGCTACACCCACGCGCCTTCTGGCGGCTGAGGCCGCATTGATCCACTGAAACCCGTAGCGCGGTCCGAGAGGGCCGCACCAGTCCTTCGCACAAGGTGAACCGGGACCGGTGGGCACGGGCCGAGCGCTGGATCGGCTTCGATGAAGAAGATCTGCCGTGCTATTGCCACTACCGCTTTCCGGTGAGCGAAACGCTTCATGAAGACCTGGTGGCCTGGCGCATGCGCGATGGGCGTTGGCTGATACACCGCATGATCACCACCGGCGCCGATGGGCGGACGGCGTACGACTTCTACGTGTTCAGCGAGCGGATGCCGAAATGATCGCTTGCCTTCTCCTGCATCGCACGTCGCAGCGGCGGGACGTTCAGCGTGGGCTCGCCAGGATGATGTGGCTGGCTTTGATGATCGCGGTCGCGGGGCTTCCTGGCTGTAGGTTCAGCTCTGAAACTGCTTCGTTGGTGACCACGGCAAAGACCTCGGAGCCTCCCGCCAGCGCGAGGCCAACCTCGCTGTTGACGGCGCCTTTGGTGATTGATGTCACCGTGCCTTGCAACTGGTTTCGTGCACTGAATGTCCAGTTGGCATCTTGGGTTGACAGCATCACCCATGGCGCCTTCACCAGGGCCACGACGTCCTCACCAACCGTCAGGCCCAACGTCTTGACGCTGCTTGAGGTCACGATGGCGACCAGAACGTCGCCGCCTGTGGTGGCGAGTGTCACCTCGGCATTGACGGCACCCGGCTGTAGCTGGGTGATCTTGCCCTTGAATACGTTGCGTGCACTGACTTTCATCGGGTACTCCATTCACAGAACTCACAGTTGAAACCTGGCATGCTGATTGCGTTATGTTCTGTCGTATACAGAGAAATGTCGGAACGAACCCAGTCTAGGCCGAAGTGCGATATACCCGCCATACATGACCGACCAAGTTGGTGTGCCGATTCTGAGGAATGACGCCCTGACGCTGTATCTGACTGTTGATAACGCTACAAAACTGACACTCATGCCTCGTTCATCTCGACCTGCGCCCCCTCGCCTTCTCGGTCGCCTGGAAGTGGCAACCGACATGGGGACCTTTCTGGGCGATACCCGAATCCGCTTGCTGGAGGCCATCGACCAGCATGGCTCGATCTCTCAGGCCGCCAAACACGTTCCCTTGTCTTACAAGGCGGCATGGGACGCAGTGGACGCCATGAACAACCTGGCAGACCAACCATTGGTGGAACGCATTGCCGGTGGCAAGCACGGAGGCGGCACGGTGCTCACTGCGCATGGCCGGAAGGTCATTGCCCTGTACAGGGCCGTTGAAACCGAATACCAGCAGGCCTTGGACAGGCTCATGGTGCAGTGGGCGGAAGTGGACGCGGGCAACGTCCGGTCCTTTCAGCAACTGTTGCGCCGAATGGCCATGCGCACCTCTGCGCGCAACCAGTTCGTGTGCACCATTGTCGGGTTGCGTGAGGGCGATGTCGACTACGAGGTGTATCTACGAGTCGACGCCCAACACGAACTGGTGGCGGTGGTCACGCGCGACTCCGCAGAACAACTGGAGTTGTCCATCGGTACCGAGGTGGTGGCCCTGGTCAAGGCGTCGGCGGTGCTGTTGCTGACCGATGAAGCGCTGCGCACCAGTGCCAGAAACCATCTATGGGGCGAGGTTCTGCGCGTCGTGGAGGGGCCGGTCAATTCGGAGGTGACCTTGGGTCTGGGGCAGGGCAAAACAGTCACGGCGGTCGTGACTCATGAGTCCGTCGTTGCGCTGGGTCTCGTGCCTGGAATTCGCGCGTGTGCGGTTTTCAAGTCCTCGAGCGTGATTTTGTCGGTGTTGGGCTGAGGGCCCCGCGGATGGATTTATTGAAGGAGTTGATGATGAGCATGTTCAGTACAGTACGTTGGTCTACATTGACCTCAGTCGTGGCCGCTGGTGCGTTGGTGGCTTGGGTTCCAAGTGCCCATGCCGGCGAGGTGCAGGTGGCCGTGGCGGCCAACTTTGCAGGGCCCTTCAAGAAGATCGCCGCAGACTTCGCGGCCGACACCGGGCACACCACGGTGGTGGTCACGGGCTCCACCGGCAAGTTCTACACCCAGATCAAGGCGGGCGCTCCCTTCGAAGTGCTGCTGGCGGCCGATGACGAGACGCCCAGAAAGCTGGTGGCCGAAGGCCTGGCGGTGGCGGGGCAGCAGTTCACCTACGCCAAAGGCACCCTGGTGCTGTGGAGCCGACAAGCCGGCCTGGTGGACGACCAGGGTGCGGTGCTGGGCAAAGGCCGCTTCGAACACCTGGCGGTGGCCAACCCCAAACTGGCACCGTACGGTGCTGCCGCCCTGCAGGCCCTTCAGGCCATGAAGGTGTTGGAGGCGGTGCAGCCCAAGATCGTGCAGGGCGAGAACATCGGCCAGGCCTTTCAGTTCGTGTCCACGGGCAACGCGGAATTGGGCTTTGTGGCCCTGTCGCAGGTGGCGCCGCCAGACCGGCCGTTTGAAGGCTCGATGTGGGTGGTGCCGGCCACGCACTACAGCCCCATCCTGCAGGATGCCGTGCTCTTGAGCTCTGGTCGGTCGAACCCGGCGGCGGCGGCCCTGTTGACCTACCTGCGGGGCGACAAGGCCAAAGCGGTGATCCGCTCCTTCGGGTACGGGCTGTGATGCTGGACGCTGCCGACCTCAATGCCCTGCGCCTGACGGCCCAACTGGCGGCCTGGTCCACCGTGTTGCTGCTGCTGTTGGGCACGCCCATCGCCTGGTGGCTGGCCCGCACGCGCTCGCGACTCAAGGGCGTGGTGGCCTCGGTGGTGGCCTTGCCGCTGGTGCTGCCCCCCACGGTGATCGGCTTTTACCTGTTGATGTTGATGGGTGCCCATGGGCCGGTGGGGCAGTTCACCCAGTCCATGGGCTGGGGCCTGCTGCCCTTCACCTTCACGGGCCTGGTGGTGGGCTCGGTGCTGCATTCGTTTCCGTTCGTGGTGCAGCCATTGCAGCAGGCCTTTGAAGCCATCGGGCCGCGCCCCTTGGAGGTGGCGGCCACGCTGCGCGCCAGCCCCTGGGATCGTTTCGTGACGGTGGTGTTGCCGCTCGCCCGCCCGGGCTTCCTGACGGCGGGCGTGCTGGGCTTTGCGCACGCGGTGGGCGAGTTCGGCGTGGTGCTCATGATCGGCGGCAACATCCCTGGCGCCACCCAGGTGCTGTCGGTGGCCTTGTACGGTCATGTGGAGGCCATGGACTACGGCAAGGCCCACCTGCTGGCGGCGGGCATGGTGCTGTTCGGCTTCGCGGTGATGATGGCGCTGTACCTGATTGGCGATCGCGGCCGCGCCAATCGTCACGGCCAGGGAGGCGCCGGTGTCTGAGTTGCATGCAGCCTTGGCCTTGCGGTATCCGGGCTTTGAGCTGAACGTCGACCTGCACCTGCCCGCGCAAGGCGTGAGCGTGTTGCTGGGGCCCTCGGGCTGCGGCAAGACCTCGGTGTTGCGGGCCATGGCAGGCCTGACGCGGGCGCAGGGGCGCGTGGCGCTGGGCGACGACACCTGGCAAGACGACGAGCGAGGACGCCCCTTCGTGCCCACGCACCAGCGGCCCATCGGGGTGGTGTTCCAGGAGGCCAGCCTGTTTCCTCACCTGACGGTGCGGGGCAATCTGGACTACGGGCGCCGCCGCGTGCCCCAGGCCTTGCAGCGCATCCACCTCGATGAAGCAGTGAACCTGCTGGGCATCGGTCACCTGCTGCACCGCAGCCCCGATCGCCTGTCGGGTGGTGAGCGCCAGCGCGTGGCCATCGCGCGGGCCTTGCTCACCAGCCCCCGCCTGCTGTTGATGGACGAACCCTTGTCGGCCCTGGACGGTCCTCGCAAGGCCGAAATCCTGCCCTACCTGGAGCGCCTCAACCGCGAACTGGACCTGCCCATGGTGTATGTGACGCACGCGCACGATGAAGCCGCGCGGCTGGCCGATCACCTGGTGTTGATGGCCGGCGGGCAGGTTCAGGCCAGCGGCCCGGCCGATGAGCTCATGGTGAACCTGTCGCTGAGCTCCAACCCACAAGACGCGGCAGCCCTGCTGACGGCTCAGGTGGTGTCACACGACGAGGCCTATGGGCAGACCCGCCTGGCCATTGGCGCGCATCACCTGTGGGTGGGATTGCTGAGACAGGCGGTGGGCAGCCGCGTGCGGGTGCGGGTGCTCGCGCGCGACGTGAGCGTGGCGCTGAGCCGTGCGCCAGACAGCAGCATCAGCAACATCGTGCCGGCGGTGCTGGAGGCCATGCGCGAGGATGGTGTTGACACGGTGACCCTGCGCTTGCGGCTGGCCGGCGAAGGCGAGAGCCATGGGGCATCCATGCTGCTGGCCCGCATCACTCGGCGCTCGGCCCATGGCTTGGGTCTGCACCTGGGCATGGCCGTGTACGCGCAGATCAAGGGCGTGGCCCTGATCGGTGATCATTGATTGTCGGGTATCCGACAGTTCGATGATTTTTCGCAATTTTGTGCGCTGTTGCGGGGTAAATCATGTGTGTTCAAGGGTAGACCCTCGTGAATTTGTGCGACAGGGCATCCGGTGTAACCCTGGAAATGCTCCTTTGAGCCAACGCTTGGCCGGTTTGGTCAGTGTCAAATTCTTCAAAGACATGGAGACTCTGGTCATTCCAATACGACAACACGTGTACTCAGGAGTCACCCATGTCCCAGCGTTCGATCCGCCGTTCCCGCATGCTCGTGGCCGCAGCCGCTACCGCTGCGATGTTGCCTGCCGTGACGCAGGCTGCCACCGATCCTTTCTTCGAGTTCACCGACACGGCCGCATTGGCCAGCGCGGCACCGGGTACGGTTCTCAAGAGTCGCACGATCGCGGTTTATGTGGCGGGCTTCAAGACCAAGCTCAACGCGACGCAACTGGTGTACCGCTCGACCGACGCCCTGATGCGCCCAGCCGCCAACGTCACCACCATCTTCACGCCGGATTGCAGCACGGCCAGCTGTGCCAACAAGAACAAGGTGATTTCGTACCAGTCGTTCTACGACTCGCTCAACCCTGAAGATGGGCCTTCTCGGGCTTATGCGGGCGGCAAACGTCTGCCTGACTTGCTGCCAGCCGTTGAAACCATCCTCTTCGGCAAGTACGTGAAGCAGGGCTACACCGTGGTGGTGTCGGACACCGAAGGCCAGAAGGCGAACTTTGCTGCAGGCCCCGAGTACGGCTACAACACGCTGGACTCGATTCGTGCAGCGCTCAAGGCGCCTCAGGTTGGTTTGAGCGAAGATGCCAAGGTGGTCATGATGGGTTATTCGGGAGGCGCCATCGCCACCGAATGGGCGGCCGAACTGGCCCCCACTTATGCACCAGACCTCACGCCCAACCTGATCGGCGCTGCCTTCGGCGGCACGCTCGTGAGCCCGGAGCACAACCTGACGTATGTCGAGGGTGCGACCATCTGGGGTGGTGTGATGCCCATGGCGGTCATCGGGGTGTCGCGCTCTTACGAGATCGACATCAAGAAGTACCTCTCGCCCCGCGGCCTGGAGGTCTACGACAAGATGCAGAAGGCCTCGATCGCCTACGTGCTGGGCTTGTACCGCAACGTGACCTGGAAGGACCTGGTCAAGCCCGAGTACCAGGATCGCACCAAGATCAAAGAATACGTGGAAGCGGTGAACAAGGTCATCATGGGCACGGGCGGTACGCCCGCCATCCCGCTGCAGATCGGTCAAGGCACTGGTGGCGTCTGGGAACTCACCAAGACTTCACCCCTGTGGGGCAAGGGCGATGGCGTGATGCTGGCCGGCGATGTGCGCACACTGGCTCGTCAATATTGCGCCCAGGGCGTCCCCGTGCAGCACAAGGAGTGGGGTACCAGCCACTTCACCACCATGGCCTTGTGGCTGCCCTGGGCGACCGACTGGGTGGACGCTCGCTTTGCCGGAAAGACCGCACCAAACAACTGCACCAGCATCGCTCCGGGCAACTCGCTGGCCCCGATCGTCTACACCCCTTGAGTACGAAGGTGCTCAGGCCGCACCCTTGAGCAAGGCGTCGATCACGCCGGCGCCCGTGCCTCCCGTTGGGTCGAGCTCCAGCACCTTGCGCAGGTAAGCCCGTGCGCCGAAGGGGTCGCGCTGGCGCAGGCGCAAAAAGGCGAGTGCCTTGAGCGTGAACAGCCAGAAGCGGGCCGGTCCGGGCTGCTGGAAGTCGCTCATGTCGGCGTGCACCTCTTGCCACTGCAGGGGCAGACCGGCCTGCATCGCGGCCACCTCCAGCCCCTTGAGGGCCGCAAACTCGGCCTGCACGATGTCGCCGTGCCGGGCGTGGAATTTGTACAGCAAGTAGTACAGCGAGGGGCAGTCCGGCGCGCAGACCTGCGCCGTCCACAGCAGGGCCAAGGCCCGTGCAGGGTTGGGCTCCTGCCGGGCGTCGTCGATCAGGTGGCGCACTTGTGGTGGCACCTCGCCACCGAAGAACTCGTCGGAGGATTCACCGGTGAAGAGGTTCACGTGTGGCCCCTGATCGCTGTGTGCGTCACCGTGCCATCACCAGGCCGAGGCCGAGGCGGCCAGTCGGGCCACCACCTCGCCACCGATCAGGTGCTTCTCGAAGATCTCCGGCACGTCTTCTGGCTTCACGCGGCTGTACAGCACGCTGTCGGGAAACACCAGCACGTTGACGCCGCCATCGCACGGGCCCAGGCACCCGCTGTAGGTGATGCCCACCTGGTCGTAGGCGTTGCGCGCCTGCAGTTCTTGCCAGAAGGTGTGCAGCACGGCCTGGCTGCCTTGGGCGGCGCAGCAGCCGCGGGGATGCCCGGGCGGGCGCTGTTGAGAGCAGACAAACACACTGCGTTCGGGTCGGGACATGGGTTACTCCGGAGATCGTTCAGAAATGTCGCGGCTCAGGCGGCCTTGCGTCCCATCAGGGCTTCCAGCGCCTGCACGTGCTCGGCTTCTTCGTCGGCAAACTCGCGTGCCATGCGGCGCACCTCGGGGTCGGTGGTCTCGGCGCTGATGGCGGCATAGAACAACTGGCTGCGCTCTTCGCCGTCCAGCGCCAGGCGGTAGGCATCGGCCTCTTCGATGAAGCCGTCCACGCCGTGCCATGCAGCCTGCTCGGGGCTGACGCCATCGGGCCACTGCCATTCATGGGCGGCCAGCTTCGGGATCTCGCGAAAGCCGCCTCGGCGCATGGCCTCTTGCAGGTGGCGTCGCGAGTACTCGGCCATGCATTTGAAGAACTGCTCGGCCTCCTGGTTGCCGGCGGTCTGCATGGCCGAGCGCAGGTCTTCGTAGCGGCGGGCCGCTTCAAACTCCAGCTGGATGGCGTGCGCCAGGAAGAACTCGATGCTGTCCATGGCTCACCCGAACTTGAACAGGATGCCGTGGCCGCCGCGCGGGTACTCCCACTCGACATTGCTGTGCTCGGAACAAATGATGCGGCAGCTGCCGCACTCCAGGCACCCATCGGTGATGAGGGTCACCGCGCCATTGCCTTCGGTCTTGTAGCAAGAGGCCGGGCACACGAAGGTGCACGAGCGGTCCTTGCACTCGTCGCGGCACACGGAAGTGTCCTTGATCTTGATGTGCGGGCGGCCGGCGTCGACCTTGTAGCGGTTCTGGAAGAGCTTTTCTTCCACATTGACATTGATGGGGGTCATGGTGTTGCTCCTGGTTCAAGTCAAGGGGCTGTCAACGGAAGGCGCGCCACAGCTTGAAGGCGTCGCCCACCAGGCCGGTGAAGCTGCGGGCGGTCTTGAAGCTGGCGAAGACTTCACGCTCTTTGGTCTTCTTGTCGATGTTGTCGACCGTCACCATGGTGCGGGCGGCCTTGTTGAGCAGCTCCGGATAGGTGGTGAAGAACTGCGGGTTCTCGTGGAAGACCTTGGGCATGTCGCGGTACTTCTTGAGATCCTTCATCACGAAGGATTCGTCCAGCGCCTTCTGGTAGGCCTTGAGCGTGGCGGCCGTCAGGGGCTTGTTGGCGGCCTTGGCGTTGATGACCGTTTCGGCGGCCAGGCGGCCGGTGGTCATGGCCAGGTTGGAGCCTTCGCGGTGCACGGCGTTCACGAAGCCACCCGAGTCGCCCACGATCATCCAGCCTTCGCCATACACCTTGGGCACCGCGAAGAAGCCGCCTTCGGGGATCAGGTGAGCGCAGTACTCCTTCATCTCGCCGCCTTCGATCAGGGGCGCGACACTGGGGTGGCGCTTGAGGTTTTCCAGCAGGGTGTAAGGCGAGGTCTTGTTCTCGTTCTTCTTGAAGTCCGAGAGCATGCAGCCGATGCCGATGGTGAGCGAGTCCTTGTTGGTGTAGAGGAAGCCCGTGCCCATCATGCCGTCGGTGATCTTGCCGACCATCTCGATGACCACGCCTTCTTCTTCTTTGATGTTGAAGCGCTGCTGGATCAGCTCTTCGGGCATGAAGAGGATTTCCTTGACGGCCAGGGCCACGTTGCCGGCCTTGATCTCAGGGTGGAAGCCGGCCTTGCGCGCCAGGGTGCTGTTGACGCCGTCGGCCAGCACCACCACGTCGGCGAACACATCACCGGCTTCGCGGTCGCAACGCACGCCCACCACCTTGTCGCCGTCCATGATCAGCTCTTGCACCGTGGTCTCGCAGATGAGCAGGGCGCCGGCCTCGCGCACCTTGGAGCTGAACCACTTGTCGAACTGGGCACGGATGATGGTGTAGCGGTTGTACGGGGGCTTGTTGTAGTCTTCGCTGCGGAAGTGGCTGCCCACGAAGCTGGCATCATCAAGCACCCACATGCGCTGTTCGATGATGTGGCGCTCCAGCGGGGCGTCTTCTCGGAAGTCGGGGATGATGCGTTCCAGCGCGTCGGCGTACAGGATGGCGCCCTGCACGTTTTTCGAGCCGGGGTATTCACCGCGCTCGATCTGCAGCACCTTCAGGCCGGCCTTGGCCATGGTGTAAGCGGCCGCGTTGCCTGAGGGGCCGGCACCCACGACGATGGCGTCGAACTTCTGATTGGCTTTCATGACGTCTCTCCTGGTGAACGGGGCTCAGGCCACCTTGCGGATGCGTTGGTCCAGATGGGCCTGGAAGGCCTGGGTGAGGGCGGGCAGCACCTGCAGGGCGTTGCCGACGATGCCGTAGTGCGCGAACTCGAAGATCGGGGCGTTGGGGTCGGTGTTGATGGCCACGATCACGTCGCTGGCTTCCATGCCCACGCGGTGCTGGATGGCGCCACTGATGCCCGCTGCGATGTAGAGCTTGGGTCGCACCGTCTTGCCGGTCTGGCCCACCTGCCGATCGGCTTCGACCCAGCCCGCCTGCACGCAGGGACGGGTGGCGCCCACCTCACCACCCAGCACTCGGGCCAGGTCAAAGACGAGCTTGAAGTTCTCGGGCGTCTTCAGGCCCTTGCCCCCGCTGACGATCACGTCGGCGTAAGGCAGGTTGATCTTGTTGCTGTTGGCGTCCGCAATGAAGTCCAGCAGCTTGGTCACGATGTTGGTTTCGATCAGGCCCAGGGTGTCTTCGCTGGTGGTGCCGCTGCGGCCTTCTTCGGCGCGGGGCATGGCCATCACGCGGGGGCGGATGGTCGCCATCTGCGGGCGGTAGGCCAGGGTCATGATCGTGCACAGCAGCGAGCCACCGAAGGTGGGGCGCGTGGCGGCCAGGGCGCGGGTGTTGGGGTCGATGGCCAGCTCGGTGCAGTCGGCCGTCAGGCCGGTCAGCAGGGTGGTGGCCACCGAGCCCGCCAGGTCGCGGCCTTGGGAGGTGGCGCCCAGCAGCACGATCTCGGGCTTGTACTTGTTCACCAGGTCGGTGAGGCCCTTGGTGAAGGGCTCGTTGCGGTAGCCCTTGAGCACCGTGTCGCGCATGAAGTAGACGTGGTCGGCGCCGAAGCTGAACGCTTCTTTGGCAAAGTCGTCCAGTGGCTCGTCCGGGCCACCCAGGATCACGCCACACAGGGGTGAGCCCAGCTGGTCGGCCAGCTTGCGGCATTCGCCCAGCAACTCCCACGACACGCTGTGCGCGTGGCCGCGCTCGTGCTCGATGAACACCCAGACGCCTTTGTAGGCTTTGAGTTCTTCCGACAACTCCAGGTTGCGGCCGCGTCCGGCGGGTTTCAGGGCAGGCTTGGCTTCACTCATGACAGTGCTCCAAAGAGGTGATGACAGCGTGGGTGCGGTGGTGTGTTGTGGGGCTCAGGCGCTGAGTTGCTCGACCAGATCGCCTTCCAGCGTGGGGTGCCGGGTGAAGATCGACTGGATCAGGTTGAGCGAGACATCGCGCAGCGACGAGGTGTCCACGGTGAGCATCTCGGCCTTCTCGGCGCGCGGCGTGGGGCCGAACACGCGGCTGACCACGGTGGGCGATCCCTTCAGGCCGATCTTGGTGACGTCTTCGATGCCGGCGTCGTCCTTGTTCCACTTGCGCACCTGGTAGGCGGCCGCGTGGATCATGGCGGGCAGCGAGGCGAAGCGCATCTCGTTGGTGTTCTCCAGCATGGTGATCAGGCAGGGCAGCTTGGTCTTGAGCACCTGCACACCGCCTTCGCCACGGCGATCCACGGTGATCGTGCCTTCGTCGAGGTTGGTCTCCACGATGCGCGACACGTAGGTGAGCAACTGCAGACCCAGGCGCTTGGCCACGCCGGGGCCGACCTGGGCGGTGTCGCCGTCGATGGTCTGCTTGCCGGTGAAGACCATGTCCACCTGTTGCTCGCTGCTGAGCTTGCGGATGGCCGCGGCCAGCGCGTAAGACGTGGCCAGGGTGTCGGCGCCGGCGAAGGCGCGGTCGGTCACCAGCACGGCGTCGTCCGCACCGAAAGAAACGCACTTGCGCAGCGCTTCTTCAGCCTGGGGTGGGCCCATGCACAGCACCGTCACGCGACCACCGAACTGGTCCTTCAGGCGCAGGGCCTCTTCCAGCGAGAAGAGGTCGTAGGGGTTGACGATGGCGGGTACCCCTTGACGCATGATGGTGTTGGTGACCGGGTGGACGCGGATCTGGGCCGAGTCTGGCACCTGCTTGATACAGACCACGATGTGCATGGCGGGCTCCTCAAAGGGCTCTGGACGTCTTAGGGTTGGGCGGTTGCGGTCGCGGGTGCTACAGACGGCTGGGTGGGCACGGGCGGCGGTACACCGATGGACGACTTCAGGCTTTGCAGCGTGACGTGGCGGTCGCCATTGGCCTCCTGGAAGACCTTGAACACCTTCTCTTGCGCGGGCGTGGAGCTGACGAAGTCGCTATAGGCCTTGATCAGCAGGTCGCGGTAGACGGTGTAGAGCTGCTCCTCCGAGGTCTCCGGGAGCGTGGGCTCTTGCCGGATGTACTGGTAGAAGCGCTTGAGGATGTGCAGTCGACTGACGTGGACCACGCTCTGCTTGTAGGGCACCCCAAAGTAGTTGAGGAAGTCTTCAGCCGAAGACAGCTGCTTGAGTTGCTGGGTGAGGTCGTCCATCATGGCGTCACTCCGGTTGTTGAGGGTTGTCCAGTCGCTCTTCCAGTTCCTGGATCCGCGCCAGCAGGCAGGTCATGGCCCGACCGACAGGGTCGGGGATGAGGTGGTGGTTCAGGTCCACCGGCATGAAACCTTCGGCGGTGCGGCGGGGGCGCGAGGCCTCGCGCACCACGACCCGGCCGGGGATGCCGACCACGGTGGCGCCTTCGGGCACCGGGTCGATCACCACCGAGTTGGCGGCCACGCGCACACCGTGGCCCACCACGATGGCGCCGAGGATCTTGGCGCCCGCGCCCACCACCACGCCATTGCCCAGGGTGGGGTGGCGCTTGCCGGCCTGCCAGGTGGTGCCGCCCAGGGTCACGCCGTGGTACAGGGTGCAGTCGTCGCCAATCTCGGCGGTCTCGCCGATGACCACGCCCGCGCCGTGATCGATGAAGAAGCGCCGGCCGATCCGTGCGCCGGGGTGGATGTCGATGTGGGTCCACCAGCGGGCCACGAAGGCGATCCAGCGGGGCAGGAAGCGCCAGCCCGACAGCCACAGCGCATGGGCCATGCGGTGCAAGGCCATGGCGTGCACACCGGGGTAGATGGCCCACACCTCCAGGCGCGAGCGCGCGGCCGGGTCGCGCTGGGCCACGCAGGCCACGTCTTCGCGCAGCATCTGCCACCAGCCGAGCGGGGCGGCGTCGGTGCTGGCGGCGGCCAATTGCACGGGCTCGGTCTGCGGGCTGCTCATGAGGGTTGTCCTTCCATGGGCGAGAACTCCAGGTAGAACTGCTGCAACTCGCTGGAAGTGGGCGAGCGCTTGGTGCGCACGGCGTGTGCGCGCACGCGCTCCAGCAACTGCGGCACCTGGGGCTCGTCCACCGGCAGGCCCAGGGCCTGGTAGGCCAGCCGCACAGCGCGCGAGCCCGAGTGCTTGCCCAGCACCGTCTGGCGCTGGCGGCCCAGCTCGGCCGGGTCGAAGCCTTCGTAGGTGGCGGGGTGCTTGGCCAGGGCGTCCACATGGATGCCCGACTCGTGCGTGAACACGGCATCGCCGACGATGCACTTGCTGGCGCCCACGGGCCGACCGGAGGCCCGCTCCACCAGCTTGGAGATGCGCACCAACTCACTCGGGCGCACGCCGCAGTTCAGACCATGCACGTGCTTGAGGCCCATCACCACTTCTTCGAGGGCGGCGTTGCCAGCCCGCTCGCCCAGGCCGTTGACGGTGGTGTTGGCGTGCGTGGCCCCGGCGCGGATGGCGGCCAGGGTGTTGGCCGTGGCCAGCCCCAGGTCGTTGTGGGCGTGGATCTCGATGTCCAGGTCCACGGAGTGACGCAGCATGCTGATGGCGTCGAAGGTGCTGAAGGGGTCGAGCACGCCCAGGGTGTCGGCGAAGCGGATGCGCGAAGCGCCGCAACGCCGGGCCAGGCGGGCCAGTTCGGTCAGGAAGACCGGGTCGGCACGCGAGGCGTCTTCAGCGCCCACAGACACTTCGCGGCCGGCGGCGTGCAACTGGCTGACGTAATGCTCCACCTGCTCCATGGCCCAGATGCGGTCGCGCTGCAGCTTGTGTTGCAGGTGGATGTCCGACACGGGGATGGACAGGTGGATGATGTCCACCTCGCATTGCAGCGCGGCGAGCACGTCCTTGTCGCACATGCGGCCCCAGACCATCAGGCGACTGCTCAGGCCCAGCGAGGCGATGTGGTTGATGGCTGCCACCTCGTCTTCGCCCATGGCCGGGATGCCGATCTCCATCTCGGGCACACCGGCCTCGGACAGCGCGCGTGCGATGGCCGTTTTTTCATCGAGGGTGAACGCCACGCCTGCGGTCTGTTCGCCGTCGCGCAGGGTGGTGTCGTTGATCACCGGGTGAGCCATGTCTGCCTACTTGAAGCCAGTGGTGGATGGGCTTGTTTCTGCAATCGCTGTGCCACCTTGTGTTGATCGTGGCTTACCTGGGAATCGGCTGGATATTGCGTGGTGTTGGTGTGTCTGGCACGTCAGCCTTGTCGGGTTTGTCGTCGTGTTCGACACAGGCTGCGCGGTGCGTTCAGACCACGTGCTCAAGCCACGCGCTCACGCGCATGGTTGCGGCTGTGGCGGGGCAGTTCGATGGTGATGTCGCTCTGGCCGATGCGGGCTGCACAGGCCAGGCGCGAGCAGGGCTCCACCCCCCAGGCCTTGTCGAGCTGGTCCTCTTCGTCGTCATCGGCGGGGGGGAGGGAGCTGGCACCTTCGCGCACCAGCACATGGCAGGTGGCGCAGGCACTCACCATGTCGCAGGCGTGTTCGATGGCCACGCCATGGGCCAGCAAGGCCTCGCACAGCGAGCGACCGGGCTTGACGTCGAAGCTGACACCATCGGGGCACAGCTCATGGTGGGGAAGGACGGTGAGCTGTGGCATTGATGGGCTCCGATAAGTGTTCAGGTGATGGCGTCCAGTGCGCGCCCGGACAGGGCCTTGCGGATGGACGCATCCATCCGCCGCGCTGCGAAATGGGTGGTGGCCTGGTTGAGTGCCTGGCAGGCGGCCTTGACGGCATCGGCGCTGCTGTCGTGTTGCAACTGCACGGCCACCAGGTCCATGGCTTCCAGAATGAGCTGGCGCTCAACAGCGCTCAGCAGGGCATCGCCGTCCTCATGCAAGGCGGCATCGGTGGCGTCCAGCAGGCGACGGGCGTCGATCTGCGCCTCACGCAGCATGCGCAGGGCCATGTCTTCGCTGGCACGGCCCACGCTGTCTTCCAGCATGCGGGCAATCTGCTCGTCGTTCAGACCATAGGCGGGTTTGACCTCGACCTGAGCCTGCACGCCCGTGCTTTGCTCGCGGGCCGACACCGACAACAGGCCGTCAGCATCGATCTGGAAGGTCACGCGGATGCGGGCCGCACCGGCCACCATGGGCGGAATGCCGCGCAACTCGAATCGTGCGAGCGAACGGCAGTCCTTCACCCCCTCACGTTCGCCTTGCAGCACATGCAGGCTCATGGCGGTCTGGCCATCCTTGAAGGTGGTGAAGTCTTGCGCCCGCGAGGCAGGCAGGGGTGTGTTGCGTGGAATGATCTTCTCGACCAGGCCACCCATGGTTTCCAGGCCCAGCGACAGCGGGCACACGTCCAGCAGCAGCCAGTCTCCCTCGGTGCTGTTGCCCACCAGGGCGTGGGCCTGGATGGCAGCGCCCAGGGCCACCACCTCGTCGGGGTTGAGGTCGGTCAGCGGGTCTTTGGCAAAGTACTCAGCCACAGCGCGGCGCACCACGGGCATGCGGGTGGAGCCGCCCACCAGCACCACGCCATCCACTTCCTCGATGGTCAGTTGTGCGTCTTTCAGCGCGCGGCGGGTGGCCTGCAAGGTGCGTTGCACCAGGGGCTTGACCAGTTCGGCAAAGGCCTCGCCCGTGAGCGTCTGGCCGCACACGTCCACCGCGTCGTAGCTGGACAAGGCCTCCTTGGCCGCCCGTGCGCTGATGAGCAGGTGCTGCTGTTGCACGGGGTTCAGGTTGCTCCAGGTTTGCTGTTGCTGGTCGGCCAACCACAAGGCGATGGCGCGGTCGAAGTCGTCGCCGCCCAGCGCAGAATCGCCGCCGGTGGAGCGCACCTCAAACACGCCCTGACTCAACTGCAGCACCGACACATCGAAGGTGCCACCACCCAGGTCATAAACCACGAAGGTGCCCGTGGCGCCCTTGTCCAACCCGTAGGCGATGGCTGCGGCGGTGGGCTCGTTGAGCAGGCGCAGCACCTGCAGGCCGGCCAGCCGTGCGGCGTCTTTGGTGGCCTGGCGCTGAGCATCGTCAAAGTAGGCGGGCACGGTGATGACCACGCCGTGCAGGTCACCCCCCAGCGATTGTTCGGCCCGTGCGCGCAGGCTGCGCAGGATGTCGGCCGAAATTTCGACCGGCGATCGCAGTCCAGCGGCGGTCTGCACGCCCACCATGCCCGGCTGCTCCACGATGTTGTAGGGCAGGCGCCCCGCCTTGACCACGTCGTCATGGCTGCGCCCCATCAGGCGCTTGACCGAGGCGATGGTGTTGAGCGGGTCGGTGGCCTGGCGCGCCAGGGCGTCCATGCCCACCGTCGGCGGGCTGTCGGGCGCTTCGTAGTGCACGACCGAGGGCAGCAAGATGCGGCCCAGGTCATCCGCCAGTGGCCGGGGCACCGCGCTCATCACGCTGGCGATCAGCGAGTGCGTGGTGCCCAGGTCGATGCCCGCAGCCAGTCGATGCTGGTGGGGCGCGGCGCTCTGGCCCGGTTCGGCAATCTGCAGCAGCGCCATGGTGGGGTCCTCCCTGAAATCGTGACGGAATCAGACGGCAAAGCTCTCGCCACAGCCGCAGTTGGCCTTGGCGTTGGGGTTGTGGAACTTGAAGCCCTCGTTCAGGCCTTCGCGCACGAAGTCCAGTTCGGTACCGTCCAGAAACGGCAGGCTGCGTGCGTCCACCAGCAGCTTCACGCCGCGGCTGTCGAAGACATGGTCTTCAGGCAGGGCTTCGTCGGCAAACTCCAGCGCATACGCCAGGCCAGAGCAGCCACTGGTCTTGACCGCCAGGCGCAGGCCGATGCCCTTGCCGCGCTTGCTCAGCGAGCGTTCGACGTGACGGGCCGCATTGTCTGAAAGCGTGACAGGCATGACGGCCTCCTCACATCGAGAACGAGCTGCCGCAGCCGCAGGTGGTCTGGGCGTTGGGGTTGTGGATCACGAAGCGCGAGCCTTCCAGGCCGTCTTCGTAATCGATGTCGGCACCCATCAGGTACTGCAGGCTCATCATGTCGACGACCATGCTCACGCCATCCTTGTCGATGCGGGTGTCGTCGTCGTTGATCTGGTCGTCGAAGGCGAAGCCGTACGAGAAGCCAGAGCAGCCGCCTCCGGTCACGTACAGACGCAGCTTCAGGTTGGGGTTGCCTTCATCAGCGATCAGTTCGGCCACCTTGGCGGCCGCAGCGCTGCTGAAGTTCAGTGGGCTGCCCAGGGGGATGTCGGTGGGGGCGGGGGGGGCGATGGTCGTGTCCATGGTGGCGTCCTTCCGATGGGGTTGATCACGAGGGTTGGCAGGCCGGTTGTTCGGCCAGCGTCACGGAGTCGGTGTTGTTACCGGTGGTGCTGCCGCCATCACCAGCAAAGCGTGAGCGGTAATCGGCCACGGCGGCCTTGATGGCGTCTTCGGCCAAGATGGAGCAGTGAATCTTGACCGGCGGCAGGGCCAGTTCTTCGGCGATCTGGGTGTTCTTGATCGACAGGGCTTCGTTGAGCGTCTTGCCACGCACCCATTCGGTCACCAGGCTGCTGGAGGCGATGGCCGAGCCGCAGCCATAGGTCTTGAAGCGGGCGTCTTCGATCACACCGGTGGACGGGTTGACCTTGATTTGCAGCTTCATCACGTCACCGCAGGCGGGGGCGCCCACCATGCCGGTGGCCACACCATCTTCTTCAGCAGAGAACGAGCCGACATTGCGCGGGTTTTCGTAGTGGTCGATGACTTTGTCGCTATAGGCCATGTGGGGCTCCTGAATCGGTGTGGGGTTGTACGGGGCTGGGGGGCAGGGGGGCGTCAGTGCGCGGCCCACTGGATGGTGTTGAGGTCGATGCCTGCCTGGACCATGTCCCACAGCGGGCTCATCTCGCGCAGCTTGCTGACCACCTCCTGCACGCGGGCGATGGTGAAATCGATCTCGTCGGCCGTGGTGAAGCGCCCGATGGAAAAGCGCACCGAACTGTGGGCCAGCTCGTCGCTGCGGCCCATGGCGCGCAGCACGTAGCTGGGTTCCAGGCTGGCCGAGGTGCAGGCCGAGCCGGAAGACACGGCGATATCCTTCATGCCCATCAGCAGCGACTCGCCTTCCACGTAGTTGAAGCTCACGTTGAGGTGGCCGGCGGTGCGCCGGTCGGCATGGCCGTTGAGGGACACGGCTTCAAGCGACTGCAGTCCCGTCCACAGACGCTCACGAAGGCCACGGATGCGCTCGGCTTCGGCGCCCATCTCGTGCGCGGCGATGTAGAAGGCCTCGCCCATGCCCACGATCTGGTGTGTGGGCAGCGTGCCGGAGCGCATGCCTCGCTCGTGGCCGCCGCCGTGCATTTGCGCATCGATGCGCACGCGGGGCTTGCGGCGCACATACAGGGCGCCGATGCCCTTGGGGCCGTAGGTTTTGTGGGCCGACATCGACATCAGGTCGATGGGCAGATCGTTCATGTCGATGGCGATCTTGCCGGTGGCCTGGGCCGCGTCCACGTGCAGCAGCACACCTTTGCGACGGCACAGGGCGCCGATGGCGGCGATGTCCTGGATGACGCCGGTTTCGTTGTTCACGAACATGACCGAGGCCAGCACGGTGTCGGGCCGCAGGGCCTGCTCGAACTGCGCCAGATCAACCAGGCCATCGTCGCCCACGGGCAGCACCGTCACGTCCCAGCCCAGGCGCTCCATCTCGCGCATGGTGTCCAGCACGGCCTTGTGCTCGGTGGCCACGGTCACCAGGTGGCGACCTTTTTGCTGGTAGAAGGTGGCCGCGCCCTTGATGGCCAGGTTGTTGCTCTCGGTGGCGCCGGAGGTCCAGACGATCTCGCGCGGGTCGGCGTTGATCAGGTAGGCCACTTGCTCGCGAGCGATTTCCACCGCCTCTTCGGCGGCCCAGCCGTGGGCGTGCGAGCGGCTGGCCGGATTGCCGAAGCGCTCCGTGAGGTAGGGCAGCATCTTGGCGGCCACCCGGGGGTCCACGGGGGTGGTGGCGGCGTAGTCCAGATAGACGGGATTGGCACCCGGTTTGACTGGCACGTTCATGTGGCGACCCTTTCTGTCCGATGGGCTCGCGCTGTGGAGGATTCAGCGCGATGCATGGTCGGCATTGCAAAGGTGGTGCCAGCTTTTGGAGCGCGTCGCGTAGGTGTCTCGATGGGGCGATGCTTCCCAGGGAGACGGGCCTCAACGCGACCGAATCCGGGGTGTCGCCACAGGAATTCAGGCGCGATGTTCAGCGCGCAGTTTGTCGGTTCTGTGCCCTCTGCGACAGTGCATTTGTGGGGTTTGTCGAGAGCGGCTGCGGCGTCGGCGCTGTCTATACTGTGACGAACAGGAGTTCAGTCCCATGCAATCCAACGCCAAGATTTTTGTGGCCGGCCACCGCGGCATGGTGGGCAGCGCCCTCGTGCGCCGCCTGCAGTCGGCGGGTTACAGCCAGGTCATCACCCGCAGCCGCCAAGAGCTTGATCTGCTCAGCCAGCAGGCCGTACACGACTTCCTGCAGGCCGAAAAGCCTGATTACCTGTTCATTGCCGCAGCCAAGGTGGGCGGCATCCAGGCCAACAACACCTACCGGGCCGATTTTCTGTACCAGAACCTCGTCATCGAGGCCAACCTGATCCACGGCGCCCACCTCGCAGGCGTGCAGCGCCTCATGTTTTTGGGCTCCAGCTGCATCTACCCCAAGCTGGCGCCGCAGCCCCTGAAAGAAGAGTACCTGCTCACCGGCCCGCTCGAGCCGACCAACGAGCCGTATGCGATTGCCAAGATCGCCGGCATCAAGCTGGCCGAGGCCTACAACCATCAGTACGGGCGCCAGTACACCAGCGCCATGCCCACCAACCTGTACGGCCCCAACGACAACTACGACCTCAACAACAGCCACGTGCTGCCCGCCCTGATCCGCAAGGCCCATGAGGCCAAGCAGCGGGGTGACAGCGAACTGGTGGTGTGGGGCACGGGCACGCCGCTGCGCGAGTTCCTCTACGCCGACGATCTGGCCGATGCCTGCGTGTTCTTGATGGAAAAGGGCTTTGACGGCCCGCTGATCAACGTGGGCTGCGGCACGGATGTGTCCATCCGCGAGCTGGCCGAGCGTGTGGTCAAGGTGGTGGGCTTTGAGGGCCGCCTGACGTTTGACACCAGCAAGCCTGACGGCACGCCGCGCAAGCTGATGGATGTCAGCCTGCTCAACTCGCTGGGCTGGCAGCCCCGGGTGGGGCTGGATGAGGGCATCGCCCTGGCGTACCAGGACTTCCTCAAGCGATACGCCTGAGGTGCCGCCGCGTCACTGGGCGCGGCCTTCGCGCACCAGACGATCATGCTCGGCGGTGTCGGCCTTCACGTGCTTGTTCACGAACCAGCCGATGTAACCCAGCATCACGAACATGAAGGCAATCACGGCCAAGCTCATCAGGCCATAGTCGGTGGTGAAGAAATTGATCCAGGCTTGCATGGTGCGCTCCGTGATGATGTGTGGTCCAGTACCCCGAGGGGTGTTCACATCAGACACCTTTTGGCCCGCCGTCGCCATGACCCAGGTCAAGTTCCTTGGCAGGCAGTGCAGCTCTCGGCATGGACTTTGACCCGGCACAATAGGTTCATGACTGTGTTGCGCGCACCCCTCTCTGGTCCCCGTGTCTCGGCCTTGCTCGGCATGGGCGTTGTGGCGCTCTATCTGGTCGCGGCGCCAGCGCCTGCGGCGGCTGAGCCCTCGCGTGTGGAGGCGCCCGCCGTCAAGGTGGCACCTGAACCTCGTCGCCCCCGCATCGGTCTGGTGCTGTCCGGCGGTGGCGCGCGGGGCCTGGCCCATGTGGGGGTGCTCAAGGTGCTGGAGCGCGAGCGCATCCCGGTCGATGTCATCGCGGGCACCTCCATGGGGGCCATCGTGGGGGGGCTGTACGCCAGTGGTTTGAGCGCCGATCAGATTGAAGCCGAGGTCAAGCGGCTCGACTGGGGCAATGTGTTTGCCAGCCGGGTGGACCGGCCGGAGCTGTCTCAGCGCCGCAAAGAGCAAGACTTTGAGGTCTCGCCCCTGATTGAAGTGGGCGTGGGCCGCGATGGCCTGAAGGCTCCCCTGGGCTCCCTGTCCAGCCGCGTGCTCGAATCCCACCTGCGCCGCCTGACCTTGCCGGCCAGCCAGAAGGCGCATTTCGATCAGCTGCCCATCCCTTTTCGCGCCGTGGCCACGGACATGGAGACCGGTCAGCCCGTGGTCATCGACCAGGGCGACCTGGCCACCGCGCTGCGCAGCTCCATGTCGGTGCCAGGCATCTTTGCCCCCGTGGAGGTTGATGGGCGCATCCTGGGCGATGGGGGCCTGGTCAACAACACCCCGGTGGATGTGGCACGGGCCATGGGCGCCGATCGGCTGATCGTGGTCAACGTGGGCACCCCGTTGGCCCCGCGTGACACCTTGTCCACCCTGACGGGCGTGACGGCCCAGATGATCAACATCCTGACCGAGCAGAACGTGCAGCGCAGCCTGGCCACGCTCACGCCCAAGGATGTGCTGATCACACCCCAGTTGCAAAACCTGACGGCCGCCGACTTCACCCGCGCGGTGGAGTTCATGACCCTGGGCGAGACCCAGGCCGATGCCCTGGCACTGCGCTTCCAGGACCTGCGCCTGTCCGAGGCCGACTACGCCCAGTGGCGGGCGGGCCATCGCCTGGGTGCCTTGCCGCCACCGGCGCTGCGTTATGTGCGCTTCGAGGGCTCGCAGCTCACCAAGCCTGATGCGCGCTCCGACATCCTGCGCAGCCAGCCGGGCGAGCCCTTTGATGTGGCGCGTGCTGAGCGTGATCTGGTCACCCTGGCCGCCACGGGCGATTACCTCCGCACCGACTACCGGCTGGAGCCTGCCGCCGATGGCGGGCAGGGCCTGGTCTTCATGCTGCAAGACAAGCCCTGGGGCCCCAACTACCTGCAGATGGGCCTGGATTTCAGCGCCGACAACCGGGGCCGCAGCACCTTCGATGTGAAGCTGGTGCACACCCGGCAATGGGCCGACGACGATGGCAGCGAGTGGCGCAACTTTGCGCGTCTGGGCTCATCGCCCGCCCTGTCCACCGAATGGTGGAGCCCCTGGTCTTTGCGCCTGCCGGATGGGCTGAGTGCGTTCTGGTCGGCCTCGGCCGGCACCCAGCGCTACACGGTCGAGTTTCATGATGACCCGGACAGCGAGCCCGCCGCCCAGGTGCGGCGCCAGCGCAGCGAGCTGGCCCTGGATGTGGGCTTGAACTGGCGTGAGCTGGGGGAGTGGCGCCTGGGCTGGGTGACGCAGAACCTGCGTGACGAGCCCCGCCTGGTGTCGGATGACTATGTGGATCGCATCACCACGTCACCACCCGCCTTGCAGCGCTGGCGCGAAGAGGGTTGGCGCCTGCGCGCCGTGTTCGATCAGCTCGACCACGCCTTCTTCCCCCTCAAGGGCTGGCGCGTGGATGGCCAGTGGTTCCATGGGCGGCTCACCGACCGGGGCAGCGCACCCATTGATGAAGATCGACTGCGCCTCTTGGGCCTGCAAGGTCAGGTGGTCAGCACCTGGGGCTTGCACACCTGGTCACTGCAGGGCAAGTTGCAGCTCAGTGATGGGCCCCAGCCCACCATCCCGCGCTACGGCCTGGGGGGCTTTCAACAACTCTCGGGCTACGCCCCCTTCCAGATCAGCGGGCCGCAGGTGGCCTTGGTGCGCCTGGGCTACCGCGTGCGCCTGACGGACATGAGCCTGACGCGGGGCACCTACCTGGGCGCCAGCCTGGAAGCCGGCAACGCCTGGGATCGTCGTGAAGAGGTGGGCGAGGGGCGCTACAAGCTGGGCACCAGCCTGTACCTCGGGGCCGACACGGCCATTGGCCCGGTGTATGGCGCTGTGGGCTACAGCCCCGTGCGGGGCAGCACGCTGATGTTGTTTGTGGGCCGGCCTTGAGTGCGTGATGGCGTGAGGGCCTGAGCCCGTCAGACCCGGCTCAGGGCTTGACCCACGGTGGTCCGCAGGTACTCCATCAGGTGCGGGCCCACATCTTTCAGCGGCAACACCTGGTCCACCGCACCGGCCGCGATGGCCTCACGCGGCATGCCGAACACCACGCAGCTGGCCTCATCCTGCGCTACGCAGTAGGCCCCGGCATCCTTCATCTCGCGCATGGCCTTGGCACCATCGGCGCCCATGCCGGTCAGCATGATGCCAATCGCATTGCGACCCACCACGCGAGCGGCCGACTTGAACAGCACTTCCACGCTGGGCTTGTGGCGGTTCACCGGGTCGCCATCCTGCACGCGGGCGATGTAGTTGGCCCCCGAGCGCTCCACACTCAGGTGCATGCCCCCCGGGGCGATGTAGGCATGTCCAGGCAGCACGCGCTCGCCATCGGTGGCTTCTTTCACGCGGATGCGGCACAGGCTGTCCAGCCGCGCGGCGTAGCTCTTGGTGAAGCCGGGCGGCATGTGCTGGGTGATGACCACGGCGGGGGCGTCGGCGGGCAGGGCCAGCAGCACCTCTTTGGTGGCCTCGGTGCCGCCGGTGGAGGCCCCGATGAACACCAGCTTCTCGGTGGACAAGCGCCCCAGGCTGGCTGGGCTGGCGGCCGATGCCGCAGGCGATGACGCGGCGCCACCACCGGCACCCGCGCCGGGCCGGGCGCTGGTGGTTGCCGGTGCCGCGGGGGCGTTGGCAGGGGTGGGGCTGCGGTGAATGCGCGCCTTGGCCGCAATCCGCACCTTGTCGGTGATTTCGTTGGCCAACTGTTTGAGGCCATCGGCCACGCCAATCTTGGGCTTGGCCACGAAGTCGATGGCGCCCAACTCCAGCGCCTTGAGGGTCACCTCGGCACCCCGTTCGGTCAGTGTGGACACCATCACCACGGGCATGGGGCGCAGCCGCATCAGCTTGGACAGAAAGTCGATGCCATCCATGCGCGGCATCTCCACGTCCAGCGTGATCACGTCCGGATTGAGGTTACGGATCATCTCGCGCGCCACCAGGGGGTCGGCTGCGGCGCCGATGCACTCCATGTCCGGCTGTCGGTTGATGATCTCGGTCAGCATGCTGCGCACCAGGGCGGAATCGTCCACCACCACCACTCGGATCTTGGCCATCTGAATGTCTCCGTGTCTTCAGAACAGATCGACGGTGCCACCGCCGGTGCTGGCGGGAACCACTTTCTGTGCGGCCATGCGCTCTTGTTGCACGATGGCTTCGGGGTTGCTCGGGGCCAGGCGCTTCACCATGGCTTTGCCGCTGTGCGGCAAGAAACAAACCTTGCGCGGATAGATGTCCAACACGTCCTTGGACACCACCGGGATGCGTTCGGTTTTCAGGTACTCCATCACGAACGTGGTATTGCGCTCGCCCACGTTGATGCTGTTCATGCCGCTGATCACGGCGCCGCCGCCAAACACCTTGGCCTCCAGCGTCATGCGCGAGGCGCCCAGCTTCAGCATCTCGTTGATCAGCAGTTCCATCGCATACGAGCCATAGCGCCCTGAGTCACTGGCACCACCGCCTCCGTTGTCGGGCAGCATGAAGTGGTTCATGCCACCCACCTTGGCTTGCCGGTCCCACAGGCACACGGCAATGCACGACCCCAGCGTGGTCATGATCAGCACGTCTTCGTTGAACACGAAGTACTCGCCCGGCAACACCTTCACCGCTTCGCTGCGGAAGTGCGAGTCGTAGAAAAAGAACGAGGCCTCACCCGGCTTGGCGATGCGCGACTTCAGTCGCACCAGCCGGTCAGTGCGTTGCGATGCCAGGCCCCCTCCAGGTGGTGGGGCTGACGACAGGCCAGGGCGTGCGGCGGGTGCCGATGGGGTGCTGATCATGGAGTGTCCTCAAGGCCTGGTCGGTGCTCACACCTTGTCGTAAATCGTCTTGCCGCGCAAGGTGAAGAGGTCGCGCGAATCGGTGAAGTTCTCCGAATGCCCCACGAAGAGCAGCCCCTTGGGCTTCATCACGCCGTGGATACGCTCCAGCACCTTGCGCTGGGTGGGAGCGTCGAAATAGATCATCACGTTGCGGCAGAACACGATGTCGAAGGGCTCACCCAGCTGCCAGTGCGTCTGCATCAGGTTGAAGGGGCGGAACTCCACCAGACGGGCCAGCTCGGGCTTCACGCGGATGCTGCCCTCATTGCCGCCTTTTCCCTTCAGGAAGAACTGCCGAAGGCGCTGGGGCGACAGCCCACGAGCGTCGGCTTCATACACCCCGCGAGAGGCCTTGGCCAGCACGTTGGTGTCGATGTCACTGCACACGATCTTCACCGGTGCGTGCAGGCCCAGCACCTCGGCCACCGTCATGGCCAGCGAATAGGGCTCTTCACCCGTCGAGGCGGCACAGCACCAGATCCGGGTGGGTTGGCTGCCACGGGCTTTCAGCCAATCGGCCAGCGCGTGGAAGTGGTGCTCTTCACGGAAGAACGAGGTCAGGTTGGTCGTGAGACAGTTCACGAACTCCTGCCATTCGGACTCGGCCTGGGCGCCCGTGGCGTTCTCCAGCCAGCGCAGGTAAGCGTCGAACGAGGGGTGTCCGGTGTCGCGCAGGCGGCGCGACAGGCGGCTGTACACCATGGCCTGCTTGCCCTCGTGCAGGCTGATGCCTGCCCTCGCATAGATCAGCGAGCGCACACGGGCGAAATCCTTCGGCTGGAAGTCGAACTCGCGATCCAGGGGCAAGGCGTCGGTCATGGCAGTCGTCATGGGCGAAGGGGCCAGGTTTCAAGCAACACGGCAAGGCTGAGGGCAACAAGACCCACGGGCCTCATCTGGGATATCGGACTCCTGGGTAGGGACTTGAGCATGCCGGGGCGCTGGGGTCTTCCATGAGTCGAGTTGGGCCCACGAACCGTGTCAATACCGTGCCATGCCCGCCTTCGGCGCTGCTAGACTGACTCGTCACTGGTCAACCTTGTCAGGAGCCCGCCATCAATCCCGCCGCGCCCGCCCAGGCTGCCGCCGCCAGCACCACGTCTGCCCAGGCCGACGGTCTGCGACTGGACCAGGCCCTCTCCCTGTTGCAGCAGGCGGGTTGGCAGGCGCCCGAGGGCTTGGCGCCCGGCGGCACGCCCTGGCTCCAGGCCATCGTGGATGGTTTGTGTGACCTCTCCAGCCGTGATGCCCTGACCGGTCTGGCCAACCGCCGCCAGTTCGAGGCGGCCATCGCCCGCGAAATCGACCGTGTCGCCCGCGTGGGCGAGCCCGCCTTGTTGCTCGTGGCCGACATCGATCACTTCAAGAAGGTCAACGACACCTACGGCCATGCCGCCGGCGACGTCGTCATCCAGACCGTGGCCCAGTGCCTGCAAGATTGCGTGCGCCCCATGGACCTGGTGGCCCGCCTGGGGGGCGAGGAATTCGCCATCATCCTGCCCAATTGCCCACCTGCGTTCGGGCAAGCGGTGGCCGAGCGCATCCGCGTCAAGGTGGCCCAGCAGGCCGCCGCCATCGTGGGCGGACAGCAGTTGCACGTCACCGTCAGCATCGGCGGGGCTTTTGCACCGCAGTGGGTGCGTTCACTGTCCACCCTGTGGTCCGAGCGCGCTGACCAGCAGCTCTACCGCGCCAAGGCCGAGGGGCGTAACCGCACCTGCCTCGACATGCCACCCCTCACGGTGGTCAGCGCCGAAGAAAAAGGCATGCTGTTTGGCAGCTTTGGTCAAGGCGATGAGTTCGCCGCCGAAGCCAATGCCCATGCCGATGACTCTGCGCCCAACAATATTCCTGCCTGGGCACCCTCAGGAAATGACGCAGACCTGCCGAAAACGATCCCATGATGGTGACCATGTCCACTCCTGACGTTTCCTCGTCCTCGCCCGTGCGTCTGGCCCGCACGGTGGCCGTCACCAGCGGCAAGGGGGGCGTGGGCAAGACTTTTTTCAGCGCCAACCTGGCGGCGGCCCTCACCCGGCAAGGCCTGAAGGTGCTGGTGCTGGATGCCGATCTGGGCTTGGCCAACCTGGATGTGGTGCTCAACCTCTATCCCAAGATCACCCTGCACGACGTGTTCACCGGCAAGGCCGAGCTGGATGAAGCCATCCTGCCGGCGCCCGGTGGCTTCTCCGTGTTGCTGGCCGGCTCCGGTCTGGTCGAGTATTCCCGCCTGACGCCCGAGGTGCGCGACCAGCTTCAGAGCATCTTCGACGCGGTCAAGCCCCGCTACGACGTCATCATCATCGACACCGGTGCCGGTATCTCGGACGTGGTGCTGTATGCCGTGTCCATGGCGCACGAGGTGGTGGTGGTGGCCACGCCCGAGCCCACCTCCATGACCGATGCCTACGCCACCATCAAGGTGCTGGCAGCCCAGCAGTCGCGTGAGCAACTGCACCTGGTCGTCAACCAGGTGGCGCGCGCCGGCGATGGTCGGGGCATCTGCAACCAGCTTCAGCAGGTGGTCGAGCGCTTCGTGCAGCTGCCCGCAGGCGGCACTCCTCGCCTGAGCTACCTGGGCGACATCCCGCAAGACGCCAGCGTGCGCGAGGCCGTGCAAAAGCGCACCCTGCTGCTGGAGCTGCACCCCGGCAGCCCGGCGGCCCAGGGGGTGGTGCAGGTGGCCACCCGGCTGTACAGCCGCGCCACCGTGTCAAACTGAGCGCATGAGTGATGTGACTTCTGAGGGCGGGGCCGATCCGGCACCCGCTGTGACAGCGTTTGAGTGGTTGGGCGGTGAGCCCGCCGTGCGCGCCCTGGTGGATCGGTTCTATGACCTGATGGACCTGGAGCCCGCCTACACGGCCCTGCGACAGGCCCACGGTCCGTCACTGGACGAAGCCCGCGACAAACTCTTCTGGTTTCTGTGCGGCTGGCTGGGTGGCCCCAATCACTACATCGAGCGCTTCGGGCATCCGCGCCTGCGGGCGCGACACCTGCCGTTTTCCATCGGCATCCGCGAGCGCGATGAGTGGGTGGCCTGCATGGACCAAGCCATGGCTGAGCAGGGCGTTGACCCCGTCTTGCACGAACGACTGAACCAGTCCTTCATGCAAACCGCCGACTGGATGCGCAACCGGGGCGTCTGAGCCCCGTGCCTGGGGTGTCAGGCCGGCTGCTTGCGGCGGCGAGCCGCCGCCCAACCCACCACCATCAGGCCGGTCACGGCCATGGCCACGGTGCCGGGCTCGGGCACGGCAGCGATCTGGATGGCGCCCAAATGGTAGGCGCTGCTTCTGCCTGAGATGGTCAACAGGCTGGTTTGGTAGGGTTGCGCAAACCAAAACTGCAACTGCTGCACGTCATTGCTGACAGGCGTGATCGTCGTCGTCAGTCCAGGCAGCAGAGCTTGTGAGCCGCTATTCAGCCGAATCCAAGGACCATCAAAATCCAGCACCTTGATGTCGGGTGTGACGTTGCCTTGGAAGAAAACAGTCATGCCGACCAAGCCGATCTCGGTCTTGGGTGGCATCACGAGTGACAAGCTTTCATCCGGATCAATCAATCCGTTGGGCCCGACTCCCAAACCTTGCCAAGCTGCAGAGGTGCTTTGCAGCACATCAAGAAAGCCCACGGAAACAGGAGATGTTGAATTGGCAAGTTGATCGCCCCAGCCCAAGATCGTGCCGGCGGTGACGGTGGTGAATGCCAACTCACCGCTGCCCGGAGCGGTCTCTACACCAACCCGGGTTGGTACGGCGGCCGTGCCTGGTGTGAAGAAGCGGATGTCTTCATACCAGCCGTTGGCGCCTTGCACCAAGCCAGGCGTGGCCGCTGAGGCATGCGGCGCCAGTGCCAGCAAGGCCGTGGCCAGCAGCGACATCAACGAACCGGAGCGTGCGAACAAAGACATGTGGGCAACCCGTGAGATTTCTAACATTCCGATACATGTTAGACCCTCGGGTCCAAGCTGAACAGCCCTCAAACGGAGGTGTTCGACGACGAATTTGATCCAGATCGACCACCCGGCTGCAGCAGCACCACCAGGGCGCCTGCCCCGCCCTCGTCAGCCCGGGCCTGCACAAAGGCCAGCACCCGGTCGCTCTGCACCAGCCAGCGGCGGGTTTTGTCCTTCAGCACCGGTTGGCGCCCCGGCGAGCCCAGCCCTTTGCCGTGCACCACGCGCACACAACGCAGGCCCTTGTTTTGCGCATCGCGCAAAAAGGCCGACAGCCGCGTTCGGGCTTCGTCGGTGCGCAGTCCGTGCAAGTCCAGCTCGGCCTGCAGCGCCCACACCCCGCGCCTCAGTTTGCGCACCACGTCAATGCCCAGCTCGGGGCGGCGCCAGGACAGGGTGTCGTCCGTTTCCAGCAGGCTTTCCACGTCAAACTCGTCCGAGAGCGACTCCTGCAGTACCGCCTGCTCATCCGCTTGCCGGCGGGCCGGGATGGGTTTGGGCTTGGGTGTGTCCAGCACATGGCGCCCCGTGTCGGCCAGGGGGTGCACCGCGCCAACGGCCTTACGGAACACCGCTGCCTCCGTCTCTCGGGCTTGGCGCCGCGCCTGTTCGGCGCGCTCTTGCTCCAGCCGCACCGCCGCTTCCTTGGCGGCCTGTTTCAAGGCTCGCTTCAGGTCGGCAAAGTCGCGCAGGCTGACACTGGCAGGCGGTTTGGCGTCACGGCTCACGGGCCGAAGCCTAACCGATTTGGCCTTACATCAAACCGCGCTCGGCAAACGACACGGCGCCAGTGCGGCCCACCACGATGTGGTCCAGCACCTTCACATCCACCAGGTTCAGGCTGCTTTTGAGGGTTTGCGTCAGCAATTCATCAGCCCGTGAAGGCTCCAGCACGCCGGAGGGGTGGTTGTGGGCCAGGATCACGCTGGCTGCGTTCAATTCGAGGGCACGCTTCACCACCTCGCGCGGGTACACCGAGGTCTGCGTCAGCGTGCCCCTGAACAGCTCTTCGCAGGCAATCTGCCGGTGCTGGGCATCCAGAAACAGCACGGCAAACACCTCATGGGGCAGGGCGCCCAGGCGCAGGCACAGGTAATCCTTTACCAGCTGGGGCGAGCTGAACACCGGCTGCGCGCTCAGGCCGCCCTGCAGGCCCCGTCGGGCCATCTCCATCACCGCCACCAACTCGGCCCGCTTGGCTGGCCCCAGCCCCCGAATACGCCGCAGGCGCTCGGGGGCGGCGTTCAGCAGGCCATGAAAGCCGCCCAGCTCGCGCAGCACCTGCTCGGCCATCTGCAGCACGCCCAGGCCCTTGAGGCCCGTGCGCAGCAGCAGGGCCAGCAGCTCGGCATCGCTCAGGGCGGCGGGCCCCAAGGCCAGCAGTTTCTCCCGCGGCCGCATGTCGGCAGGCAGGTCTTTCATCGGGTGCGTCCTCTGGGTGTGGAGTAAACCTAAAATTGTGGCTTCGCCATCTTTGCCTGCCCATCCTCACGAAGGGTGGGTTCACCACATGACCACCCCCGCGCCCACCGTTGCCCCTGGCTCCTTCCTCACCCTGCATTACCGTCTGGCCGGCCCGGACGGCGGCGACGTGGTCAACACCTTCAACGACAAGCCCGCCACCCTGTCCATCGGCTCGGGCGAGCTCTCGCCCGCCATCGAGGCTCGCCTGATCGGCCTGTCTGAAGGCACCCGCACCACCTTGCAACTGGACGCCGGCGAAGCCTTTGGCCCCCGCAACCCCGAGATGCTGCAGCGCGTGGCCCTCAAGCTGCTGCGCGAGCTGGGTGACCCCGATGAAACCTGGAACGTGGGTGATGTGGTGCAGTTCCCCACGCCCGATGGCCAGGGCTCGTTCGCGGGTGTGGTGCGCGAGATGGACCCCGCTGGCGAGTGGGCCCTGTTCGATTTCAACCACCCCTTGGCCGGTCAGCCCGTCACCTTCGAGGTGCAGCTGATTGGCGTGCTGTGAAAGGGCAGGGCATGAGCCAGGTTGAAGACGTCTTGTTGGCCGAGCCCCGCGGCTTTTGCGCCGGGGTCGATCGCGCCATTGAAATCGTCGAGCGCGCCTTGGCGCAGTTCGGCGCGCCCATTTACGTGCGCCACGAGATCGTGCACAACACCTATGTGGTCAACGACCTCAAGGCCAAGGGCGCTATCTTCATCGAAGACCTGGCCGAGGTGCCGCCGGGCGCCACGCTCATCTTCAGCGCCCACGGCGTCAGTCAGGAGGTGCGCCGCGAGGCCGATGCCCGCGGCTTCAGCGTGTTCGATGCCACCTGCCCGCTGGTCACCAAGGTGCACGTGGAGGTGGCCAAGCTGCACCGCGAGGGCTACGAGTTCCTGATGATCGGCCACAAGGGCCACCCCGAGGTGGAAGGCACCATGGGCCAGGTCACCGAAGGCATCTACCTGGTCGAAGACGAGGCCGACGTGGCCCGCGTGCAGGTGCGCAACCCCGAGAAGCTGGCGGTGGTCACGCAAACCACGCTGTCGGTGGACGACGCTGCGGGTATCCTGGCCGCCATCAAGGCCCGCTTCCCCCACATCCGCGAGCCCAAGCAGCAAGACATTTGCTACGCCACGCAAAACCGGCAAGACGCCATCAAGATCATGGCACCGCAGGTGGATGTGGTCATCGTGGTGGGCAGCCCCACCAGCTCCAACAGCAACCGCCTGCGCGAGCTGGCCGAGCGCCTGGGCACCCCCGCCTACATGATCGACTGCCCCGACGACCTGCAGGAAAGCTGGTTCGACGGCCGCCCTCGCGTGGGCCTGACCGCCGGCGCCTCGGCGCCCGATGTGCTGGTACAGCGCGTCATCACCCGCTTGAAGGACATGGGCGCCGTGTCCGTGCGCCGCATGCAGGGCGTTGAAGAACACGTGCGCTTCCCGCTGCCCAAGGGTCTGGGCGGCACGGGCTTGGATCGCCCGCTGCCCAACCAGCGCCCCCACTGAACAACAACAAACACCACCACACACCATGCTCGACATCGCCCTGCTGCGCAAAGACCTGGACGGCGTGCTTGCCAAGTTGGCCAAGCGCAAGAACCCCCAGCCCTTCCTGGATGAGGCCCGCTTCCGCGAGCTGGAAGCCGAGCGCAAGACCATCCAGACCCGTACCGAAGAGCTGCAATCGCAGCGCAACAGCCTGTCCAAGCAGATCGGCATGCTCAAGGGCCAGGCCGCCAAGGGTGAAGACACAGCCGCCCAGGTCGAGGCCGTGATGGCCCAGGTGGGCGGCATTGGCGACGAGCTCAAGGCCAGCGCCGATCGGCTCGAGATCATCCAGACCGAGATGCAGGCCATGCTGCTGTCGGTGCCCAACCTGCCGCAAGACGACGTGCCCGTGGGCCACGACGAAACCGGCAACGTCGAAGTGCGCCGCTGGGGCACGCCCGCCACCTACGCCTTCGAGGTGAAAGACCACGTGGACCTGGGCGAAAAGCTGGGCCTGGATTTCGACACCGGCGCCAAGCTCTCGGGCTCGCGCTTCAACTTCATGAAGGGCCCGATCGCCCGCCTGCACCGCGCCCTGGCCGCCTTCATGCTCGATGTGCAAACCCAAGAGCACGGCTACACCGAGTGCTACACGCCTTACCTGGTCAAGGCCCCAGCGCTGCAGGGCACGGGTCAGTTGCCCAAGTTCGAGCAAGACCTCTTCCATGTCACCTCGGGCGATGCAGAGGCGGCCGAAGGCAAGTGGTACCTCATCCCCACCAGCGAGGTCACGCTCACCAACACCGTGGCCGACACCATCGTGCCGCTGGAGCAGCTGCCCATCAAACTCACCGGCCACACGCCGTGCTTCCGCTCGGAAGCGGGCAGCGCCGGGCGCGACACGCGCGGCATGATCCGCCAGCACCAGTTTGACAAGGTCGAGATGGTGCAGATCACCACGCCCGAGCAAAGCAACGCCGCGCTCGAAGCCATGGTGGGCCACGCCGAGGCCATCCTGCAAAAGCTGGAGCTGCCCTACCGCGTGATGGCCCTGTGCACGGGCGACATGGGCTTTGGCGCCGCCAAAACATACGATCTGGAAGTGTGGCTGCCCGCGCAGAACACCTACCGCGAGATCAGCTCGTGCTCCAACTGCGAGGCCTTCCAGGCCCGCCGCATGCAGGCCCGTTTCAAGAATGCCCAAGGCAAGAACGAGCTGGTGCACACCCTCAACGGCTCAGGCCTGGCCGTGGGCCGCGCGCTGGTGGCGGTGTTGGAGAACCACCAGCAGGCCGATGGCAGCATCCGCATCCCGGCCGCCCTGCGCCCCTACCTGGGTGGTGCTGAGGTACTGACCCCCTGAAATCTCTGCTATAGTCATGGGCTACGCCGAATTGACCCCGGCGCCCCGTTTCCAGGAGAGGTGGCAGAGTGGTCGAATGTACCTGACTCGAAATCAGGCGTACGGTATCCCCGTACCGAGGGTTCGAATCCCTCCCTCTCCGCCACACGCAAAGCCCCGAGTGATCACTGATCCTCGGGGTTTTTCTTTGGGGCGCCCCACCTTGCCAAGGCGCAGAATGCGGGCACACCACCCCATGAAATGAGTGTCGCCCCGTTCCGGGGGCCGCCTTCTGCATGCGCAAGCCCGATTTGCCGTTGCCTGTTGCGCCATCCCTGCCGCGTCGCCGCGTGGCCGGGGGCTTGGTCGCCGGCGCGCTGGCGCCGTGGTGGGGTGCGGTTGGTGCGGCTTCCTTGGCAGCGCCTGCTCCGGCGCTCGGTTCCGGCCGGCCGCGCTGTGCCGTGCTGTACCCCGACATCGGCGAGCCCTTCCGCTCGGTGTTTCTGCAGATGGCGCAGGGCATTGACCAGCGCAGTGCGCAGCCCTCGCTGCTCTGGGCGCTGCCGGCCAATACCCCCGTGTCGCAGGTGGTGGATCGCCTCAAGCGCGAGCAGATCTCGGCGGTGATCGCGCTGGGGCGCAGTGGGCTCAAGCTGGGCCGAGACCTGACGTCGTCCTACCCGGTCGTGGTCGGTGGGGTCGTGTCCGTCTCTGAGGCCGATGTCCAGGGCTTGGCTGTGCACAGCCTGGCGCCTGACCCCTCTCTGCTCTTTGGCCGACTGCGCGTGTTCATGCCCAGCATCCGTCGCGTGGTCGTGGTGCACGATCCCCGTCAGAACGCCTGGCTGATCCGACTGGCGCGTGATGCCGCTCGACAACATGGGTTGGACCTGGTGGTGCACGAAGCCACCGACCTCAAATCCGCCGTACGCACGTACCAGGAACTGCTGCCAACCATCCATGGCCGCATTGACGTCATCTGGTTGCCCCAAGACACCATCACGGCCGATGACGCCGCCATCCTGCCCATGCTGCTGCGTGAATCGTGGTCACAACGTTTCGCCCTCATCGCCAGTGGCCTGGCCCCGGTGCGGCGTGGGGCCCTGATGGCCCTGTACCCCGACAACGTCGAGGTCGGGCACGAGCTGGCTCGCCTCGCCCAAAAAGCCTCAGTCCCTCAGGGCCTGGCGCGGGGCATTCAGACTCTGCGCCAAGTGCGCACCGCCATCAACACCCGCACAGCCCGTCATCTCGGGCTGGATCTCAGCGCCTTGTCTCAGCGCATCGACCTCGTCTTGCCGGAATCCTAAGGTGCAACAACTTCGATCATTCTTCCGCAGCGGCTCCTGGCGACGATGGTCGCAGGTCATGAGCTTCCGCCAGCAAATCCTGTTCACCATGGCGCTGGGCGGTTTGTCCATCGCCTTGGTGGCGTCGATTGGCAGCGCCTGGCAGGGCAGTCGGCAAATCAAAGATCACCTATTGCAGCAAAGCCTGGGCGTGGCCGCCAGCCTGGCGGCACAAAGCCAGCTCGCCCTGCTGGCCGGCGCCCCCGAGAACGTGGTCGAGGCGGTTGAAGCGGCGCTCGCCTTCCCCGATGTGATGCGGGTGGAGGTGCGAACGGCCGACGGCACCCCCCTCATCGTGCGTGGCCATGATGATGCCGGATTGCAGACCGAGCCGCCGCAAGTGCCCAGCACCGTGACCGAGCCTTTCGTGCAGTCTGAGGGTGATCGCGCCTGGCGCATCGTGGCGCCGGTGCTCACGTCGGTCATGGCTTCGCCGTTCGACCTCACGCCCCGCACCCCGCAATACCTGGGCTATGTGGCCGTGGTCATCAGCAAAGACACCCTGGGCCGCATGGTCACCAGCATCTTCACGGTCAACCTGGTGTCGGCGCTGTTGGTGGTGGGCGTGTTCCTGCTGGGCATCCGCTACCTGTCCAAGCGTTTGTCGCGTCCGCTGGTGTCACTGTCGCATGCCATGACGCGTGCCGAGCGCGGCGAAAGCAATGTGCGCACCCCCGTGGAGGGGCCCCGCGACGTACAGGCCATGGCCACCGCCTTCAACCGCATGATTGCCGTTTTGCAAGACCGCGAGCAGGAACTGCACGATCACCGCGACCACCTTGAAGAGCTGGTGGACGAGCGTACCCACCAGCTGCAGGCCGCTAAAGAGCGTGCCGAGGTGGCCAACCAGGCCAAGTCAGACTTCCTGGCGCGCATGAGCCATGAGCTGCGCACCCCGCTCAACGCCATCATGGGCTACTCGCAGATCCTCAAGATGGATGCCAGCCTCAGCCCGCGCCAGCTCAACATCCTCGACACCGTGCATGCCAGTGGCGAGCACCTGCTCACCCTGATTGTGGACATCCTCGATCTGTCCAAGATCGAGGCCGGCAAGGCCACGCTGCATCCAGCGCCCGTCAACCTGCATGACACCGTGCGCACCCTGGTCGAGGTCATGCACATCAAGGCCACCGAAAAGCACTTGCAGTTCACCGCGGAGTGTGAGCCCGAGGTGCCAGTCAGTGTGCTGTTGGATGACAAGCGCTTGCGCCAAGTGTTGCTCAACCTGCTCAGCAACGCGGTCAAGTTCACCCAACGGGGCACGGTCAGTCTTCGCGTCTCGCGCCTGCCCGACATCGATGCCGATGCCAGCGCTGCGGATGCGTCCCAGGTGCGCCTGCGATTTGAGGTGAGCGACACCGGGTCTGGCATCCGCCCCGAAGATCAGCAACGCATCTTCGAGCCCTTCGAGCAGGCAGGCGACGCCCGCAGCCGCGCGGCGGGCACGGGCCTGGGTCTGGCCATCTGTCGCCAGCTCGTGCGCCTCATGGGTGGCGAGATCCTGCTCGACAGCACCTTGGGCCAGGGCAGCACCTTCCATTTCGAGCTGCAAGTGCCCCTGGCTGAGGGCAGCCTCGCCCTGCCGCCGCCGCTGGCCATGCCTGCGGGCTATGAGGGGCCTCGCCGCCGCATCCTGGTGGTCGATGATGTGCCCGTCAACCGCGAGCTGCTGCTGGCCTTGCTGCAGCCGCTGGGCTTTGACTTGACCGAGGCAGCCGATGGCGCCGAGGGGGTGGCCAAGTTCGCTCAAACAGCGCCTGATCTCGTGCTGATGGACTTGGTCATGCCCGTCATGGACGGGCTGGAGGCCATGCACCGTATTCGGGCCTCCGGCGCTGCAGGTGCGGCTGTGCCCATCTTGGCCCTGTCGGCCAACGCTGGTCAACAAGACCGTGCCCAGGCACAATCGGCCGGCGCCAACCACTTCATTGCCAAACCCGTGCCCCACAACGAGCTGATCGACTGGATCGGTCAAGCCCTGGGCCTGGTCTGGCAGCATCGAGGCCAACCGTGAGTCCACGCTCCCCACACCGACCACGCCCCCACTTGAGGCTCAGCCGTGTGGCCTGGTGCGTGGGCGTCTGTCTGTGGGGCCTGTCCGTCCAGGCCGCTCCGGCCTCTGATGAAGAAGACCTGGCCATGGCCTTTGGGGACCAGGCCACCATCACCCTGGCCGCCGGTTCGGCCCAGTCCCTGCGTCGCGCCCCGGCCGTGGCCACGGTCATCACGGCCGACGACATCGCTGCCATGGGGGCCGCTGATCTCGACGAGGTGCTCGAATCCGTGCCGGGTTTGCATGTGTCTCGGGTCGCCCAAGGCTACAGCCCGCAGTACGTCATCCGGGGCATCTACAGCGAGTTCAACCCCCAGACATTGGTGTTGCAAGACGGCGTGCCCATCACCATGCTGTATGTGGGCAACCGGGGCAATGTCTGGGGCGGTCTGCCGCTGGACAACGTCGCCCGCATCGAAGTCATCCGGGGGCCAGGCTCAGCCCTCTACGGGGCCGATGCCTACGCCGGCGTCATCAACATCGTCACCAAAACCGCCGCTGACCAACTGGGCACCACGGTGGGCGTGCGTGCTGGTAGCTTCAATACGCGCAACGCCTGGATCACCCACGGCGGTCATTGGGGTGCTTGGGATGTGGCTACCTATCTGCGCTGGGGTCACACCGATGGCCACCGCGGCATCGTCACCGCTGATGCCCAAACCGTGGCTGATGGCCGACTGGGCACCGAGGCCAGCTTGGCCCCGGGGCCCGTCAACACGGGTGCTGAGGCGCTCGATGCCAGCATCAACCTGCGCCGCGACGCATGGCGCGCCAGCCTCAGCTACCGCTTGCGCGACAAGGTGGGCACCGGGGCCGGGGCGGGCAGTTCGCTTGACCCCGTGGGCTACGGCCGCACCGAGCGTTGGTTACTGGATCTGGGCCTGAACAACCTCGCACTCAGTCCCGACTGGCGCATGTCGCTCAACCTCAGCGCCTTCACCTACGCCACCACCCATCCACGCCTGCTGCAGATCATGCCGCCCGGCGCCTGGAGTGGCGCCTTCCCGCAAGGCCTCATCCGCGCTCCCAACACCTGGGAGCGGCAGGTCCGGGGCTCGGCCGTGTTCACCTACACCGGCTGGGATGACCATCAGATCCGCCTCGGCATCGGGCACGACAACCTGCACCTGTACCGCACGCAAGAGTTCAAAAACTTCACACAGGTCGATGGTGGCATCCCCACGCCCATCACGCCCGACGTGCAGGTCATCGAGGTGCCTCCCGATCAGGTCTTCATGCCGCCCAAACAGCGCCGCGTCAGCTACGTTTATCTGCAGGACGAGTGGACCATCGCGCCCGACTGGCAGCTCACCGCCGGCGTCCGACACGATCAATTCTCTGACTTTGGCCGCACCACCACCCCCCGCTTGGCCCTGGTGTGGGATGCCCGGCACGACCTCACCGTCAAGCTGCTGCACGGCCGCGCCTTCCGGGCCCCGTCGTTTGCCGAGCTCTACAGCGTCAACGACCCCATTGTGCGCGGCAACCCCGAGCTCCAACCCGAGCGCATCAGCACCCATGAGCTGGTGCTTTCCTGGCAGGCGAGGGCGGACACCCACGCCCAGCTCAGCCTGTTTCGGTACGAGATGCGCGACATCATCCGCAGCGAGGGGCTGCCCTCTACGCGCCTCAATTCGGGCCGGCAAGATGGCGAGGGCTTCGAGCTGGAGGCTCGGCATGCCCTCCTGCCGCAGTTGCAGCTCTCAGGCCACTACGCCTTTCAACGCACGGCCGATGACCATTCTCGTCAGTCGGCGGGCTATGCCCCGCGACATCAACTCTATGCCCGCGCCGACTGGGCCCTGGACGGCGGCTGGACGCTGGGTGCCCAGGCCAACCGCGTGGCCGCTCGTGATCGGGCGCCTGGCGATGTCCGCCCCAAGGTGCCCAACTACACCACGGTCGATGTGAACCTGCGCTCACCCCAGCATCCCCAGTGGGGCCGCTGGAGCCTGAGCGTACGCAACCTGTTTGATGCCCGGGTGAAAGAGCCCAGCTGGTACTCGCCCAACAGCCGCCTGCCCGTGCTCATCCAGAACGACCTGCCCCAGGCCGGGCGCAGTGTCATGCTGCAGTGGCAGTACAGCCTTTGAGCCACCGCTCCGGTTCACACATCTTTACCCCGTGGCCACGCGGCCTTTACCCCCCGCCATCAGCATGAAGGCTTGGAAGGGTTGTCATTGCAACCCCACACCCCGGAGCCTCTGATGCACAACCACAAGCACCCCCGCACCCTTCGCCCCCTCGGCCACCTAGCAGCCGCCATGGTGCTGCTCACCTCGCAGGCCTGGGCACAAGGCCCTGCCGCTGCCCCTGCGCCAGCAGCCTCGGCAGTGGAGCCTGCCGCTTCGGCAGCGGGTGCCCCGAAAGCCTACCCTGGCGGCCAACACCACCGCGATCGCATGCACGGCAAGCAAGGCGCACAGGGCGCGTACGGTGGGTACGGCGCCCATGGCCTCCACGCCGGTGTGATGCCGCTCTTGCACCCCGGTCCAAAGGCCGAGCGCTATACCGAGCGTTTCCTCCAACGCATCCAGGCCACCGACGCGCAAACCCAGGCCCTCCGTGCCGTAGCCCAGAAGGCCCGCGAACAACGTGCGCCGCTCATGCAAGAGGGCCGCGCCCTGCATCAAGAGGCTCTCAAGCTCTGGGCCCAGCCGCAGCTTAACGAAAAGGCGCTGGATCAACTGCGCATGCGCATGAACGCCCACCACCAGCGCATGACCGACGCCAACCACGGCTTCATGCTCGAGGTGGCGCGCATCCTGACGCCCGCTCAACGCGCGCAGTTGGCCGAGGCCATGCAAGAGCGCCGCGGCAAGCACCACAGCCGCTGAGCCTGTTGAAACCACCCCGGAGCGCGCGACAATCATGGACATGACCGAGCACATCCTCCTCATCGACGACGACCTGCGTCTGAGCACCATGGTGGCCGACTACCTCAAAGGGCACGGCTACCAGGTCTCCACCGCGCCCAGCCTGGGGGCCGGGCGTGAAGCCCTGGCCCGCCAGGCCTTCGACGCCCTCGTGCTGGACCTGATGCTGCCCGATGGCGATGGCCTCGATCTTTGCAAAGAGCTGCGCGCCTCGGCCCGCACGCGCAGCCTGCCCCTGCTCATGCTCAGCGCCCGGGGCGAGCCCACCGACCGCATCGTGGGCCTGGAAGTGGGGGCCGACGACTACCTGCCCAAGCCCTTCGAGCCGCGCGAGTTGCTGGCCCGCGTGCGTGCGCTGCTGCGCCGCACCGCCGCCCAGGCCGACGACAGTGACCTCTGGCGCTTTGGCCGGCTCGAGATCGATGGCGGCCTGCGCCAGGTTCGCCTCGATGGTCAACCCTGCGACCTCACGTCCTACCAGTTCGACTTGCTCTCCGTGCTGGCCCGCCATCCTGGCCGCGTGCTCTCGCGCGACCAGATCATGGACTCCCTCAAAGGCCACCCCCTGGAGGCCTTCGACCGCTCCATCGACGTTCACATCTCCCGCATCCGCGCGGCGATCGAAGACGATCCCAAAGAGCCTCGCCGCATCCTCACCGTGCGCGGCGTGGGCTACGTGTTCGCCAAAAAGCAGGACGCTGACGCCGACGCGGCATGAAAACCCTGGCCCTGCGCATTTACCTCACCGTCGTGGCGGTGCTGCTGGTGTTCGCCCTCGTGTCGGGCTGGCTGGCACAGCACAACATCGAGCACGAACGTGCGCAGACCCAAAGCATCACCGCCTGGAACGAACGCGCGGCCGCCTGGGCCGAACTGCTCGAAAACAGCCTGCCCACGGTCGATGCCCCGCGTGACCAGCAGGCGCTGGTCTTCCTGGATTGGGCTGATCGTCTGCGCCTGCCCATGGCGCTGGACGACCCCCAGGGCCGCCGCATCGCCACCTCGCAACTCTTGGCCGACCGCCTTCAGCGCCGCCCCGAGTTGCTGGAGCGCATGCAAACCGCCCGCCTCTCTGATGGCCGCACCTTGTGGATCTTGCGCCCGTCCTTCGTGCGCCTGAAAGGGGCGCCGGCGGGCCCCATGCCAGAGGCCTCCGGGCCGGGCTTCCGGGCCCCGCTCTTTGAGGTGCCGCCAGGTGTGGTGGCCCCCCCGCCCGCCCCGCCCCGCATGGAGCCCTGGCTTAGCCCCATGAACTGGATCGTGCCCCCGTGGCTGGCCCAGGGTCTGCCCGCCTTCCTGCTCTCGCTGGTGGTGCTGTTCTTGGCCGTGGCCGTGGGCGCCTGGCCCGTGGTCAACCGCCTCACGGCCCGCCTCAAGGCCCTGCGCCAGGGCGTGCAGATTTTCGGGGCGGGCGATCTGGCTCACCGCGTGGCGGTGGAAGGGCGCGACGAGGTGGCTGCCCTGGCCCGAAGCTTCAACGAAGCCGCTCAACAGGTTCAAGACCTCGTCACCTCCAACCGCAGCCTGCTGGCCAACGCCAGCCATGAACTGCGTTCGCCCCTGGCGCGCCTCAAAATGGCCATCTCGCTCATGGACGAGCTGCCCCCTGAGCGCCTGGAGCAAATGAAAGCCGAGATTCATCAAGACATCCGCGAGCTCGATGCCCTGGTCGAAGAAGTGCTGCTGGCCAGCCGCCTGGATGCCCGCACCGAACTGCAGCGCGCCCCGGTCGACCTGATGGGCCTTGTCACCGAAGAAGCCCAGCGCGTGGGCGCGCAGGTCGACATCCAACCCCACCCGCAACTGCACGCCTACGAAGCCGATGAACGCCTGATTCGCCGTGCCGTGCGCAACCTGCTTGAAAACGCCCGCCGCTACGGCGGCCCGGATGTGCTGCTGGAGCTCTCGCGCTTGCCCACCGGGCCCATCCAGATCGCCATCAACGACCGTGGCCCCGGCGTGCCCGCCGACCAGCGCGAACGCATCTTCGAGCCCTTCTACCGCCTGGCCGGCCATGCCGAGCATGCCGGCGGCGTGGGTCTGGGCCTCAGCCTGGTGCGGCAGATCGCGCAGCGCCACGGCGGCCGGGTGATCTGCGCCGCCCGGGAAGGCGGCGGTAGCCGGTTTGTGATCAGCTTGCCGGGGTGAGCGCCCCGCAACCTTGAGCCTCAAAACAAACAAGGCGCCCGAAGGCGCCTTGTTGAGGTGTCGAACCCCCGAGGGGGTTCAGATCACTGAGCCTTGCGGCGGCGGGCGGCCACCAGGCCGACCACACCCAGGCCAGCCAGGGCCAGGGCGTAGGTTTCGGCTTCGGGCACAGCGGTCACCGAACCCACAAACACGCTGTAAGGTGCTGCGCTGCCAGAGATCGACAGGGTGAAGCTGCCAGTGCCCAAACCCAGGAAGCTAAAGCTACCACTGTTCGGATTGGGAGCAAACACCGCGGAGCTCAAGGGCGCGCCATCCTTCAACACCGAGATCGAGGTGATGGTGGCTGGGGCACCGAAATACTCCAGCTCACCGATGATGCCGGTCTTGGTGACCAGATCGAAAGTGAAGTCGTACTTGTTGCCGCCCATGGCCACCGCACCGATAACGATTTCCTTGAACGGATCGGTACCGAGGTCGGGGTCGTAAGCGCCGATTGCAAAAGCTGCATTAACCGACAGTGCTGCGGCGGCCGCAACGGCCAATTGACGGATGATCATGGAAAACTCCCTAGAGGAACAAGGAACACAGGTACAAAACCCAATGCACGGACTGTGCCACAGCGTGGCAGGTGCACCACTCCCCTTCATGAGGGGGGTCCAGTCACTTCAGCACTGGTAAAGCGGACACCCTGTCCTCAATGTCCTGCATCTGACGCTGAAAGCGCCCGTCCTTGAGGCCACCATAACGGTGCACGAACTCATCGCGCCCCAAAAACTCCGGCAGGTCGTCCACTTTGGGGATGAAATCGTCGTCGCTCACCAAGGCCTCATCGCCGCCCAGGCGCTGCTGCAGGCCCATGGCGTCCTGGCGGGCACGTTGCCCCAGCCGAATGCCTGCGCGGTTCAGCGCCAGGTCATTGAAGCTGAAGCCGCTGCCACCGTCCGCCTTGCTGGCATCCATCATCTCTTTGTACAGGCCCACCGTGTCGGCCACACGGCCGCCCACCATCAGCGCCATCAAGGCCGAGATGGTGTAGTGCTGCGCAAAGTCTTCTCGCCCATTCAGTCGCACGCTCGCCATGGGCAAGGGGGTCACCTCCTGCCCGTCCACCCTGGGCAGCAGTTGGTGCAGCGACAACTTGTTGGCCGCCAGGGCCACCGCCACCAGGGCCGCTCGGTTTTCTCGTGCCGCCACCTCGCTGGCGGGCAGGCTTTCGTCGGTCACGGGCAGCAGGCCATGCGCCATCGTGCGCTGCTGGGCTTGCACAAACGCCGTGCGCAACAACTCACGCATAGGAATGCCCGGGCCCATCCTGGAAGCCTGCGGCACGCGCTCCATCGCCGCCACCACCTGGGCATGGTAGGCCTGCAGGCGCGGCCAGTCTTCAGTGGGCACCACCAAGGCCAGGGTTTGGCCTTGCAGCGCGTCCGTCCAATGCACGGTCACGTTCAGGCGGTCGTCGTTCACTTGTACCTGCTTCAGCGCGGCCAGCATCAGCTGCGCGGGGGCCAGCAGCTCTTGTGTGTCCAGCACTTGCTGGGCACCCCATAACACCAGGCCCGGGGGCAGGCTCAGGCGGCCCACGCGCACCTCTTTCAGCACTGGCGGCCCTTCGGCTCGCAGGCCCAGGCCCACGGACAGGTTGGCCCAGTCACCCAAGGGGGTCAGCAGGCGCAGGGGCGTGCGCTCCAGCGGCACGCTGCCCTGCAGCACCAAGTCGCTACCCTTCAACTCAACGCGGGCGCCGCCCTGCACCAGTCGCCCCGCCACATCCTGCATCACGGCATTCAGGTCTTGCAGGGGCACGCTCAGGGCAATCGGTTGCCCGCCCAGGGCGCTGAACATCGCATCGCGCGACATCAGCGCCTTCACCTCCTTCAGGCTCTCGGTGGGGCGGGGCGCCGGGCCGGGCGCCGCCAACGCATGCCCCTGGGGCACCGACATCAAGGCCAGCACAGCACCGCCCAACAGCAGCACCAACAGCAGCAACACGATCAGGGCAAGGCGTTTCAGCAAGGTCGTTCAGCCAAAAAAAAGACCGAGGCAGTGTACGCGCCTCGGCCCACAGTTCAGCCCGCTTTCACGGGCCAACATTTGCGATCAAGCCATCAAAAACTTCAAACCGGTATCAAGCTGCCTTCTTGCGGCGAGCGGCCACCAGCCCCACCACGCCCAGGCCTGCCAGCATCATGGCGATGGCTTCGGGTTCCGGCACCGGGGTCACGGTGATGCTCTTCACGCGGAAGGCGTCTTTGCTCGAGGCAAACATGAAGGTGTCCGAGGCGCCAATGCCGCTGATGTCGGCAATGCGGTTATCGGTACGCACCTTGGTGCCGTTGATGAAGAAGTTGTTCGAGCCCCAGGGCAGATCAGCCAGCAGGAAGTTGTCCAGTGTCACCGTTTCGGTGAACTTGAACAGCAGGTACTCGCCACCTTCAACGCGGGTATCCAGCTCGGGGAAGATCCAGTTGTATTCAACCACGCCCAGGCCGAGCAAGAAGTCAACGTCAAGCTTGGCTTGGCTGCCGTTGGCGCTGAAGCCCTTCACCGTCAGGCCAATGCCGTCTTTGGTCTGGGTTACCACGCTGGGGTAGCCCAGCACGATCTTGTCGTTGAAGTTGAATTCCGTGGCGGCGGTGGCGGCTGTCGAGGCAGCGGCCAGTGCCACGGCGGCGATGGTCGTCTTGACCGTGTTCAGAGCGAATTTCATGGTGCCCCTTCCCTGGTTGTTGCAAACAGTTGCGACTGTAGCGAGCCACCGGGAATTCACCACCCCGGGAGTAGGGGGGAACCTTTGACAAAACTCAAACCCCGAAGCTCAAAGTTTCAACTTGCGGAAGATCGCCTCGGGCACGGTTCGAATGATCGCCATGATGCCCCACCAGAACCACGGGGTGTACAGCACACCCTGGCCGCGTTCCACCGCGCGGGTGATGTCCCGGGCCACTTTCTCAGGCTGGGCCCACAGCGCGCCTTTTTTGAAGGCGGCGGTCATCGGCGTGTCCACAAACCCGGGTTTGATGGTCAGCACATTCACGCCCAGGGGCGTCAGGCGCTGGCGCAGGCCCGAGGCAAATGCGCTCACCAGGGCCTTGGCGCTGCCATACACGTAGTTGCTCTGGCGGCCCCGGTCGCCCGCCACCGACGAAATCACCGCAATGCAGCCATGCCCCTGCGGCGCCAGTTGCTCGGCCGCCAGGCCCATCAGTTGCACCACGCTCAGGCCGTTGGTCTCGATCTCTCGGCGGGCATAGGCCAGGTCGGTTTGCGCGCGGGCCTGGTCGCTCAGGGTGCCGTGAGCAATCAGCACCGTGTCCAAGCCGCCCATGGCCTGGGTGGCCTGGGCCAGCAGGGGGGCGTGGGCGGCTTCGTCCAGCGCGTCAAACACCACGTGGCCCACGCTGCTGGCGCCGCGCGTGCGCAGGTCGGCCTCGATGCTGCTCAACTGGGCCGCGTTGCGTGCCGCCAGAAACAGCTTGTGCCCTTGCTGAGCCCACTGCCGGGCGCAGGCCTCGGCGATGGCCGAGGTGGCGCCAATGATCAAAATGTGTTTCATGTGGATGATGCAGATAAGGGGGTGGTCCCAGCCACCCGGCGCCACAGGCCCGAGCTGAAGCGCGGGTCCACATAGGCGGCAAACTCCGACCAGCGAGGGTGCCCGGCCTGGAACATTTCGGCGGGCAGGCGCCCGTCTTTGGCGGGGTAGAGCCGCCCGCCGGCCTCGCGCACGATGGCGTCCAGGCTGGCAAACAGGCGCAGGGTGCGCTCGCCCTGATTCGGAAAGTCCAGCGCCAGCGTCGTGCCCGGTTGCGGAAACGACAACCACCCTGGCGATGCCACATCGCCAAACTGCTTCAGCACCGCCAAAAAGCTACCGCTGCCGCTGCGGGCGATGGTGCTCAACAGCGTGCGTGTCACCTTCAGCGCATCGGTGGGTGGCACCACACACTGGTACTGGTAAAAGCCTCGCGGGCCGTACATGCGGTTCCAGTTCAGCAACGCATCCAGCGGGTAAAAGAAGGGCCGGTAATGCTGCAGCCCTTGCACCTGCGCTTGGCGTTGGCGGTGGTAGTACAGCACATTGAAGGCCCGCAGCGACAGCCCATTCACCAGCGACACGGGTGGCGTCAGCGGCATGTTGCGCGTGGGCGGTGCGGCCCCAGCCGGCAGGCGGCGCAGTTCGTCATCGCTCAGCACGGCTGGCGCGTGGTTGGCGCGGTTGAACAGGCCGCGCCCCAGGCGTGGCCCGCTGGCGGCGCAATCCACCCAGGCCACGGTGTATTCGTGCGTGGGCGCTGATTGGGCGCTCAGCTCAAAAAAGCCGTCCACGCTGCCAAACTTGATCGTCTCGCTGTTCAGCCAGGGGTTGTGCACGCGGCGCAGCTGCAGTTCGGCCCAGGTGATCAGGCCCGTCAGCCCCAGCCCGCCCACCGTGGCGCCGAACCAGTCGGCATGCTCGGTGGGGCTGCACAGCCGGCGGCTGCCGTCTGAGCGCAGCAGCTCCAGGCAGCGTACATGGTTGCCAAAGCTGCCTGCCACGTGGTGGTTCTTGCCATGCACATCGTTGGCAATGGCACCGCCCACCGTCACAAACTGCGTGCCCGGCGTCACGGGCAAAAACCAGCCCTGGGGCAGCACCAGCTTCAAAATGTCGGCCAGCAGCACACCGGCCTCGCAGCGCAACACCCCGGTGGCCGCATCAAAGCTGATGAAGCGGTCCAACTGCCGCGCCATGATCAATGTGCCGCCCGGGTTCAGCCCGCTGTCGCCATAGCTGCGGCCGTTGCCATAGGGCAGGGCACTGCCTTCGGCAGGCAAGGGCAGGGCACTGTGGCGCTGGGGCATGCCCAGCACCTCGTGCGGCTCGCGCAGCGCGCGGCCCCACGACATCACCACGGGCCGGTGGGCGGGCGTGCTCATGCCGCCATCACCAACACCACGGCCGCTGCTGCCCCCGTCAGCAGGCTGATCGGGTCTTTCAGCGCATACACCAGCGGGTCGTCGTGCATCTTGCCCCGGTGCGTTTGCATCCACACCCGGCTGATCCAGTAAAGCATGATGGGCACCAGCAGCCACATGTACTTCGGGTTCGCATACAGCAAGGTCTTGTCGGGTGTGTTGATGTACAGCCCCAGCACCAGAATGCTCAGGTAGCCCGATGCCGTGCCCAGGCTTTGCAGCAGGCTCATGTCGGCCACCTCGTAGCCGCGGCCCTTGGCCGAATCCTTGCCCTGCTCACGCATGGCAAACAGTTCGGCATAGCGCTTCACAATGGCCAGGCTCAAGAAGATGAAGATCGAGAAAATCAACAGTCAGAACGACAGCTCAATGCCTGTGGCGGCCGACCCCGCCACGATGCGGATGGTGTACAGCCCGGCCAGGGCCAGCACGTCCACCATCACCATGCGCTTCAGCACGAATGAATAGGCCAGCGTGGCCACGTAGTAGATGGCCAGCACCGCAATGAAGCGGTCAGGCAGCCACCAGGCCAGCACCGCTGCGGCGGCCAACAACAAGGGGGCTGCGGCCAGCCCCGCCAGCAGGCTCAACTGCCCGGCTGCAAACGGGCGCCGGCACTTGCTGTGGTGCTGCCGGTCTGATTCCAGGTCCAGCATGTCGTTCAGCAAATACACCGACGACGCGCACAGGCTGAAGGCCACCAGCCCCAGCAGCGCCTGGCCCAGCAAGGCCAGGTTGCCCAGTTCATGCGCTGCCAGCAAGGGCACCAGCACCAGGCCATTCTTGGCCCACTGGTGCACACGCAGCGCCTTCAACCACACCCGCAGGCCGCCCTTGGCGCCCGCAAACTGCGCCTGCACGGGCGCTTCGGCGGCAGCGGCTTTCAACAGGCTGCTGGAGTTGCTCACCACCACCGCGCCAGCGGCTTCACGCCATACGGCCAGGTCCACCGGGGCGTTGCCGCAATAGTCAAAGCCCTTGGCCCCAAAGCGATCCGCCAAGGCTTTGCCCTTGTTCCGGCCCGACAAGTTCAGCTGCCCATCGCTCGCCAGCACGCCATCAAACACCCCCAGGTGCTGCGCCACCGCATCGGCCAACGAACGGTCTGAGGCCGTGCACAACCACACCGGGCGGCCAGCGGCCTTTTGCTCGCGCAGCCAAGCCACGAAGGCCTGGTTGTAGGGCAGGGCGGCCGGGTTCAGCTGCACCCGGCTGGCAATCGCCTGCTTCAAGGCGGCTTTGCCCTTCAGCAGCCACAACGGCACCAGCAGCAGGTACAGCGGGTTGCGCTTGATCAGCAGCAAAAAGCTCTCGAGCAGCACATCACTGTGGATCAGGGTGCCGTCCAGGTCCACGGCCAAGGGGCGGTTGCTTGCAGTTGTCATAGAAATCATCACGCCCCGAAGCGCTCCCAAAACGCAGCGGGCGACCACACCGGGTAGGCCGGCGCCAGCGCCAACAGCGCCTTGTCACCTGTGATCAAGGCGTCTGCCTTGGCCGCGCGCCAGGTGCCCAGCACGGCCTGGTCCCAGGTGTCGGTCAACAAAGGTTCATGGGTGGGGTCAGGCTCCACCAGGTCGGCCTCAAAAGCCAGGCAATCCACCAGGTCGTTGACCTCGGTGGCGCTCAAGCCGTGGCGTGCCTGCAGTCGCGGCAGCACCCGGCGCAGTTCGTCCAAAATGAACTCGCTCAGCACCACCTCCAGCGATCCCGCCCGCCATGCGGCCACGATGCGCCCAGGCACGCTGGCCGGGTAGGCCAGGCCGCTCAGCAGCACATTGGTGTCCAGCACCACCCTCATGCGCCTGAACGCTCGGCGCGCAAGGCGGCTTCAATCTCGGCCATGCCCTCTTCGGCCGGCACGGTGGCAAACCCGGCCGTCAGGCGCTCGCCCAGGGCCTCAAAACGCGCCCGCTGCCGGCGAATGCGCTCATACAACTTCACATCCACCAAGGCGGCCACCGGCTTGCCATCTTTGCTGATCAGCACATGGTCTTGCCGATACTGCACCTGGTTCAGCATCTCGCCCAGGTTTTGCCTAAAGGCCACCGCCGACGTTTCAATCATCATGGCATCATCCCAATCATCATGACCATATCAATCATGATGGTAGCCTATTGTGCGCGCCCACGCAGGGCCCACACACACAGCCAGCCAATGCCCACGGCCAACCACAGGGTCAGCAGCCGGCACACCAGCGTCAACAAAATGGCTTGCGGCATCGGGATGCCGTGGGTGTACAGCAGGGCGGTCATCACCGCCTCGGTGCTGCCCAGGCCGCCTGGCAAAAACGACAAGGCCCCCACGATGATGGCAATGGCGTAAATGCCCGTGGCCCCGGCCAGCGTCAGCTGCTCAGGCACCACCACCTGGGCCACCAGGTACAGGCCCCAGGCCTCCACGCCCCAGGCCACCAGGCCCACAGCCAGCCCAGCCAACAACAGGCCGGGCGACAAAAACTGGCGCGACTGCGCAAACATGTCCACGCCCGTCAGCATCGCGGCACGCCATCCTCGGGGGCGGGTGGCCTTCAGGGCTTCTGCCCAGCGCTGCCAGGGCATCACGGCCACACTCAACAACAGTGCCAGCACCAGGCCAATCGCCACCCACAAAAAGTGGCTGTAGGCCTGCAGCTCGGCAAAGGCCACGGCGGCCAGCAAAATCATCACCAGCAAATCCAGCAGCCGCTCCACAAAAAACGCCCCTGTGGTGGCCGACAGCGGCACCCCCTTGGGCAGGTAATAGCGGGCGCGCACCATCTCGCCTACCTTGCCGGGCGACAAGGTGAAGGCAAAGCCCGACATGAAGGCCAAGGCTGTGAAGCCCCACGGTAGGTGGTGCCCCGCGCGCCGCATGTACCACTGCCAGCGCAACACCCGCAGCGCATAGTTCAGCAGCGATAAACCTGCCGCTGCCGCTACGGCCCACCAACCCTCTTTGAAGGGTGCCAGGCTGATTTGTGCCAGGTCGCGTTGAAACGCCAGCACGCACCACAGGGCGAAGCCGGCAAACAAGGCATAAAGCAGGGCGCGGCGCCAGACGGGCGCGGCGGGGGTGGGTTCGGGGCCCAGGGATGAGGGGGGCATGGGGACTGATTATCCCTGCCACGGGTTGATCAGCTGCAGACCCGATACATGTTCAAAGTCGCGTGTGTTGCGCGTTACCAGCGGCAGGCGGTGCTGCAGGGCTGTGGCGGCAATCTGGGCATCCTCGGTGCTCATGGGGCGGCCCATGACGCTTCGCTCCGCCACGATTCGGGCGTAAACCTCGGCAGTGCCGGTGTCAAACACCAGCACGCGGTCTTTGAAATCAGCGTCAAACATGGCCTGAGCCGCTTGGGCCAGGGCGGATCTCTTTTGTCCATGGGGCAACAGCGCTATGCCCAGCAAGATTTCGGCTTTGGTGATGACGCTGATGCTCATGGGCACCTGCGCTGCGGGTGCTGCAAACCAATCCAGCACAGCAGCGTCTGGCCTGGGCCGCATCAGCTCAGAGAGCACATTGGTGTCCAGCAGCATGTGCGCGCTCAGTCAAACTGTGGCGGCACACGGCTGGCTTGTCGAGGGGGGATGGGTAAGTCATCCACCTCACCATGCTGCTGATACACCTCAGCAAAGCGCTGGCGAATGCGCGCAGGCAAAGGCTGCTCTTGAGCGAGGTCATGCAGCAGCACGCCTCGCAGGATGCTCCGCACCTCGGCCTCCATCGATTGGCCATGCTGCGCCGCCCGCAGGCGCAGCCGCGCTTTCATCTCGTCGTCCAGATTTCGGATGGTGATGCTGGCCATGGTTCAGAACCCCGTCGGCGGCAGTTGCTCACAATGCAATCATTGTAAGCATTGCAATCATTGATTGCAAACCAGCGCAGCAAGCGAGGGTTCAAGCGCCAAACACCAGCCGGGTGTTGGCGTTGAAGTTGCCCAGGTTGGGCAGCACGCTCATCATGTGGCTGTCTGAGACGCCCATCCAGCGCCCCACCGAATAGGCCAGCTGGTCGACCGAGGTGGTGGGTATCAGCACCCCGCTGGCAATTTGCTGGGTGCTGGCATCAAAGCTGTTGTTGCTGGTGTTGCGGCGCACCAGGGTGGGCATTTGGCCGTACAACTGGCCGCCGGTCAGGCCGCCACCCATCACAAACTGGTGGCCGCCCCAACCGTGGTCGGTGCCATCGCCGTTGGATGTGAACGAGCGCCCAAACTCCGATGCCGTGAAGGTCAGCACCTGGTCTTGCATGCCCAGGCGTTGCAGCGTATCGTTGAAGTAGCCCAGCGCGTGGTCCAGGCGCAGCATCAAATCGGCGTGCTTGCTGTTTTGTGAGTCGTGGGTGTCAAAGCCCCCCAGCGACACAAAAAACACCTGCCGGCGCATGCCCAGGCCATTGCGGGCTGCAATCGTGCGAGCCACCACCTGCAGTTGCTGAGCCAACGGGTTACTAGCAGATGAGCCGGTTAAGTTTGTGTACCTTAAGTCATTCGCAGAACCAAAGGCCGCATCGGTGGCGGGCGGTAGCACCCCGTTCAGGGTGGATTCAGCCACCACGCTGCGCTGACCAATGGCGCCGCTTTCTTTCTGCATCACGTGGCGCATGCCGGCGTGGCCGCCGTGCGCTTGTGCACTCACCACGCGCTGCAGGGCCGATCGCAGGTGATCGTTCGTCCACACGTTGCCAATGCGTGTGGCGCCTTGCACGCCCAGTTGGTATTGCCGTACATCGCGGCCTGACAGCCACACCGAATTGCCGCTGGCCGACAAGGCCGTGAACATGCTGTTGCCGTTATTGCTTGCAAAAGCATCGGCCATCAGCCCACCCCAACCGCGCGATGCGCCCTCGGGCTGGAACGATTGCCAGATGTTCTGCTGATCGTTGTGCGAGAACAAGCGTGCCGGCTGGCGGCGAACCTTTTGCTCATACTGCACACGGGTCAGCGGCTCGATCAACGGGCCCACATTGGCCAACACCGACATGCGCCCGCTGTTCACCAGGCTTTGCGTGCGGTTCATCAGCGGGTGCACGGCAAAGCCACGCCCGCCTGCGTTGCCCAGGGTGATGGGGCGCACACCGCCATAACGCGCAGGCGAGCTGGCCGCCGCTGCGGTGTCTGGCGCGGTGCCCGCAGGCAACAGCGCGATGTTGCCGCCGGTCTGTCCGCGCGTGTGCTGGTAGGCATCCCACGAATCGGTGTCGGTGGGCAGCACGGTGTTGAAGGCGTCGTTGCCACCCATCATGAACAGGCACACCACGGCCTTGTAATCAGGCGCTGATTGCGCGGCGGCTTCGCTCAAGGTGGCCAGCTGCAGAGCCAGCGGGGCGCCCACGCCCAGGGCTGAGGTCAGAGC
>CAMTVS010000027.1:0-17391 GCA_947085235.1 uncultured Aquabacterium sp.
AATTCGACGGCCGCGAGGCGGTCAACGCCGTCCTGCGGCTCATGCGCGGCCAGGCCGACCGAGCCGGCGTACAGCTGCGCGGCGTCCTGCCCCGGGAGCCGCTGGAGATTGACGCCGACCGCCGGGCGCTGAAGCAGATCGCTCTGAACCTGGTCTCCAACGCCCTGAAATTCACCCCGCGAAATGGCGCCGTGACCGTGGGCCTGCAGGCGGTCGGTGGGATGATGGAGCTGGTGGTCGCCGATACCGGCATGGGCATGAGTCCGGAGGACCTCGCCCGGGTCGGCCGGCCTTATGAACAGGCCGGCGACGCCGAGCGGCGGGCGGCCGGCACAGGCCTTGGCCTGTCCCTGGTCCGCAGCTTCGCCGAGCTGCACGGCGGCGAGATGATCCTGGAAAGCGCTGTGGGCGAAGGCACCACCGTGACCGTTCGGATGCCGGTGCTGCTGCCGACTTCTGACAGGCCAGCCGAGGCGCCGGTCCCGCAGGCCGAGCCGTTTGAGACGCCGGTCTCCTGAGAGCGCCCTAGCGCGCGGCCATCCGCAGGAAGGCGTGGCCCACGGCGAAGTCGCCCACCTCCACATAGACCCGGCGCACCGGAACGCCCTCGCTGAACAGGAACTCCACCGCCACGGCCTCCCGCGGATGCAGGGTCGCCAGGCGTTCGGCGGCCTCGGCGGGGAACCGGAACGCCCAACCTGCGCCCATGGTCTCGGGCCGAAGATCGAGGCCGGCCTTGCTGCGGGCCTCGGCGGCATAGCTGCGCCGGGCGCCGGCCGGGGGCATGCGCCGCGAGAGGTCGAGGTCCCCCCGCAGATCGAGATAGGGCTGGCTCGCCCGGCCGCTGTCGCGCAGCACCAGCCGGGCGCCAAAGGGGGCCTGTCCATCGGCGAAGCTGGCCAGCGCCAGCAGCACCGGACGGGTGTCGCGGCCGGCCAGGCCAAACACCATCTGACCGCCGGCGAATTCAGTCTGCTGGGCCAGGCGCCAGCGATGGACCTCGGCGCTGGCGGTGCGGTCGGCCCGCCAGTCGGCGGTCTCGCCGGGATAGGTGATCTGCCGCAGCTTGGCGAAGCCGTCAAAGGCGTTGCGCACATGGGCCGCCGCCGCCATCACCGCCTCGGAATCGCAGATGACGGTCTTGGCCGAGGCCCGCGCCCGGGCGTCGGCCCGGGAGAGGTCGTCGGCGCTGGCGCCGCTGCGCAGGGCGGCGTTACGGGTCTGAATGCGGCCCGCCTCCAGGGCGGCGCGCAGGCCCGCGTCAAAGAACCCGCACCGCAGGTCAGCCGCGGCCATGGCGGTGCGCTCGACATAGAGGTCCAGCGGTCCGGCAAGCGCGCCCATGGGCGCTGCGAGCAGCCCCGCGGCGACCATCGATCCCATCCACCGAACCGCCCGACGCCGCGCGGTGTCGCGCCTGATCGTCATGCGTCCAACTCGTTTCATGTTTTGCGGCTCTGGGGCCTTTCCCCCACTGTCGCCCGCGAGCGGTTGTCGTTCGGTTAGCGGCGGGCGTTTTCCATCCGCGCCGTCACCGACTTGCGGCGACCTGCGAGCCGTGCCCTAAGCAGGCCGCGCAACGGAGGGACCGACATGATCCTGTCGACGGACGTCTGGGCCGCGGCCCTGATCCGACGGGCCGAGCTTTCCGGCGGCTTTGGCGTGGTGGCGCGCAAGGGTGATGCGCGGGCCGGCGCGGTCCTGGTCAAGGCCGTGAACCTGTCGGACAAAACCGTGCGGCTCTATGCCGAGGCAACCCGGGGCGACGGCGAACGGATCTGGATGCGCCCGACCATGGCCACCGAGGAGCCCGAGGTGGACGCCTATGTCGCCCGCGCCGCCCGCATCGATCCCGACATCTGGGTCGTGGAGGTCGAGGACAAGCAGGGCCGCCACTTTCTTACGGAGCCGGTGGAAGAAGGGTAGGGACCCTCGCGACAGCCCGCTTCCGCAGGCTGGCGCTCGCCAGCAGGTCTGTGGGATTTGTGCGCGGTTAGCCTCCGGTCCCGACATGCCGCTGTCGCGGTGGCCATCTACGGGTTACGCCGCGAATCCGACGATGGAGCGAAGGCCGTGCCGCCGATCAAACGACTGGCCTTCGATGTGAGCCTGGACCAGGCCGCCGCCATTCTGGCCGGGTTCGATCCCAAGCTCTCGCCAGATCGCATCACGCCTTTGCAGGGCGGCAGCACCGAGGTCTATCGTATCGACCTTGTGGGCGGCGGCGATCCGTTGGTCCTCAAGCTCTATGCCGACGAGCCCGCCTGGCGTCCCGGAAAGGAGCGGCGGGTGGCGGAGATGCTGAAGGCGGACACGGCGATCACCATCCCGCATTGGCTGGTGTTCGACGAGTCACGCGCCATACTGCCCCTGCGTTATGCGCTCACCACCTGGGTCCCAGGGTCGCCGCTTCGCCAGTGGTTCGCAGAACCCGATCTCGACGATGTTTATCGGCAGGTGGGCGCCCTGGTGCGGGCGTTCCACACCACGTCGATGCCGGCCTATGGCTATCTTCACGATCAGGGTCTCATCGATCCTGAACCGACCAACGCCGCCTACATGGCCGGAACCTTTGGGCGCGCCCTGGGCCGGTTCGGCGACCGCGGCGGCGACGCCGACCTCGCCCGCCGGCTGGAGGACCTGTTCGCCCAGAACGCCGATGTGCTGCTGGAGAGCGGCGGGCCAGTCCTGTGCCACGACGATTTCCACCAGGGGAACATCCTCGCCGAACGGGCCGCAGATGGGCGGCTGCGGCTCACCGGATTGGTGGACTTCGGCAACGCCCGCTCGGCTGACCGCCTCTTCGACCTCGCCAAGACGTTGTTCTGCTGCGCCCACGAGGACCCGCGCAGCCCCGGCCCGATCCTTGAGGGCTACGGCGCCGTCGACCATCCCGACCCGCAACGCGCCCTGTGGGTCTATATGCTGCACCATCGGCTGAGCATGTGGGGCTGGCTGACCCGCCTGGGCGACGATCCCGACGCGCCTGAGGGGCCAGGGGGCATTCTGCGTGATCTGCGGGCCATGGCCGAGCTTGGCCTGGCTTCGGACACCTTTGAGGTCGCGCGCTGAGCTGAGCTGAGCTGAGCTGAGCTGAGCTGAGCTGAGCCGTACGCCCCGTTAACCCCTTTCGTCCACCGAACCGAAAGCCAGGATGGAGCAGGGTGCGTCTTCCCCCGAACAGTGCAGGCGTACGGTGATGCTTTTCCTCATGAACGACGTGGTCCTCGATCTCGCCGAGATGAAGCTGACGCCGCGCCTGACGGCCGACCGGTTTCGGGCGCTGTCCTTCCCATCGATCATGCGCATGGGCCAGGAGCTCTATGCCGAGACGCCGTTGCTGCATCTGGAGCGCCCCAACCGCGCCCGGCGGCTGGCGGCTTTGATCCAGGCCAAGGCGCCGACCATCACCGGCGCCCTGTTCGTGGTCCCGAGCTTCGAGGCTGATCCGCAGGACGTGACCATCCGCTTCGCCGAGCTTGGCCAGGCAGCTCTCGAGGACCTGAAGGTTCGCCAGGACGAGGGCGACCTCGACATGCTGGCCTGCGATCGCCAGGTGTGGCGTCGACTGGCGGCCTGAGGCGCCTCTGACGCGCGCGCCGTTTGCGTCTGAGGGCCGCGCGCGCTAACGCGAGGCCATGACTCAATCTCCCGCCGCCCAGGCCGCGCGCCGCCGCACCTTCGCGATCATTTCCCACCCGGACGCCGGCAAGACCACGCTGACGGAAAACCTGCTGCTGGCCGGCGGGGCGATCCGCGCGGCGGGCCAGGTCCGCGCCCGGGGCGAGAACCGCCGCACCCGGTCGGACTGGATGAAGATCGAGCGCGAGCGGGGCATCTCGGTCTCGGCCAGCGTCATGACCTTCGACCACGAGGGGTTGATGTTCAACCTGCTCGACACCCCCGGTCACGAGGACTTCTCCGAGGACACCTATCGCACCCTGACGGCCGCCGACGCCGCGGTCATGGTGCTGGACGCCGCCAAGGGCATTGAGCCGCAGACGCTGAAACTGTTCGAGGTCTGTCGCCTGCGCGACATCCCCATCGTCACCTTCATCAACAAGATGGACCGGGAGGCGCAGGACCCCTTCGAGCTGCTGGACGAGATCTCCACCAAGCTGGCGCTGGATCCGGCGCCGCTCTACTGGCCGGCCGGCTCCGGCGGCCGGTTCAAGGGCATGGTGGATTTGCGCCGGGGCCGCTTCCTGCCCTTCGCGAAGAAGACGGCTGACGACGACGGCCACCCCGATCCCATCGCGTTCAAGTCCAATGCGGTGGTCTCCTATCTCGACCCCGAGGAGCAGGCCGAGGTGGAGGAGGGTTCAATGCTGGTTCAGGAGGCCTCCAAGCCCTTCGACCCGCAGTCCTTCCTGGAAGGGCACATGACGCCGGTCTTCTTCGGCTCGGCCCTGCGCAAGTTCGGAGTCGCCGAACTGCTGGAGGGCCTGGGCGCCTACGCTCCGCCACCCAAGGCTGTGGCGGCGCACAAGGGCGGGGAGGCGACCCATGTGGCGCCGGGCGACCGGGAGGTCTCGGGCTTCGTCTTCAAGATCCAGGCGAACATGGACCCCAACCACCGTGACCGGGTGGCCTTCCTGCGCCTGACCTCGGGGCGGTTCACCCGGGGCATGAAGCTGAAGGTGCAGAACACCGGCCGCCAGCTGTCGGTCAACTCGCCGATCATGTTCTTCGCTTCGGACCGGGAGCTGGCCGAGGAAGCCTTCGCCGGCGACGTCATCGGCATTCCCAACCACGGGGTCCTGCGGGTGGGCGACAGCCTGTCGGAGACCGGAACGCTGCGCTTCGCCGGCCTGCCCAACTTCGCCCCGGAAATCCTCCAGCGGGTGCGGGTCAAGGATCCGCTCAAGGCCAAGCACCTGAAGAAGGCCCTGGAAGGCCTCGCCGAAGAGGGCGTCACCCAGCTGTTCCGCCCCAATATTGGGGCCGACTTCATCGTCGGCGCCGTCGGCCAGCTGCAGTTCGAGGTCATGGCCGACCGCCTGGCCAACGAATACCAGCTGGAGGTCTCCTTCGAGCCGGCCCCCTATGCCGAGGCCCGCTGGCTGGGCGGCGAAAAGGTCGATGTGGAAGACTTCGCCGGCAAGCACCGCGGCGCCATGGCCAGCGACATCGACGAACAGCCGGTCTTCCTGGCCAAGTCGACCTGGGAGATCGGCTATGTGGCAGAGCGCTATCCCAAGGTCCGCTTCGAACGCTCGAAGGAACGGGCCTGAGCGATGGCGGTCCACGCTGTCTATGGCCTGCCGCCGCGGGAGCTGGTCGAGCCGCCTGCGGGCGCAGCTCAGCTCTCGCCGCTGATCCCGGGTTCGGAGTCGCTCGAGGCCGTTCCTGACCAGTCCCTCGAAAGCCTGACCATCCTGGCGCCGCCGGGCACTGTGGAGCGCCGCTACGTCCTGGCACAGGGGCTTCGGGCCCTGAAGGTCGGCGGGACGATGACGGCGCTCGCCCCCAAGGCCAAGGGCGGCTCGCGTCTGGCCAAGGAGCTCAAGGCCTTCGGGCTGGAGGTGGCTGAGGACGCCCGACGTCACCATCGCATCTGCGAGGTTGTTCGACCGGCTGAGCCCGACCTCGCCGAGGCCCTGGCCGCCGGCGCCCCGCGTCTGTCCCCGGACCTCGGCCTCTGGACCCAACCTGGGATATTCAGCTGGGACCGGATCGACCCCGGCACCGCCCTGCTGCTTGGCCGCCTGCCGTTCCAGGCTGGCGTCGGCGCCGATTTCGGCTGTGGCCTGGGTTACCTGGCCCACGGGGTGCTGGCGTCTGCGGCGGTCACCAGGCTGACCCTGATCGACATCGACCGCCGGGCCGTCGAGTGCGCGACCCGCAATGTGAACGATCCCCGGGCCCACGTGGTCTGGGCCGATATCCGCCAGGGTGCGCCGGATTTGAGCGAGCTGGACTTCGTGGTGATGAACCCGCCCTTCCACGATGGCGGCGCCGAAGACCGGGCCCTGGGCGCGGCCTTCATCGCCCAGGCCGCCAAGGCTCTACGGCACGGCGGCAAGCTGCTGATGGTCGCCAACCGTCATCTGCCCTATGAGCGGCCGCTCGCCGACAGCTTCGGGACCAAGGTCAAGCTGCTGGCCGAGGAGGGCGGCTACAAGCTCTATGAGGCCCGGCGGTGAGCAAGGTCCCGATGGCCAGGCTCGATCGCCTGCTGGCCAATCTGGGCTATGGATCGCGCCGCGAGGTCCAGGGTCTGCTGCGCAAGGGCGCGGTGGTGTTCGACGGCGCGGTCCTCAGCGACGGCGGCCAGAAGATTCCGGTGGTTCCCGACCTGCCCGAGCGCATGACGATCGAGGGCGCGCCGGTGGACCCGCCCGCGCCCCTGACCCTGCTGATGCACAAGCCGCTGGGCGTTGTCTGCTCCCACCGGGAGCCGGGCCGCAGCGTCTATGAGCTTCTGCCCCGGCGCTGGCGGGCGCGGATGCCTGGCCTCTCCACCATCGGGCGTCTGGACCTGGACACCACAGGCCTGCTGCTGATCACCGACGACGGCCCGCTTCTGCACAGGGTGATCGCGCCCCGCAGCCATGTGACCAAACGCTATGTGGCGAGGCTCGCCCGTCCCTTGCGCGGGGATGAGGCGGCGGTGTTCGCCGCGGGGACCCTCATGCTGGAGTCCGAGACCGAGCCCCTCGCGCCCGCGACGCTGGAGCCTTTGTCGGACACCCAGGCCCGCCTGACCATCACCGAGGGGCGCTATCATCAGGTGCGCCGCATGTTCGCCGCCGTCGGCAATCATGTGGAGGCCCTGCACCGGGACCAGATCGGCGGGCTTTCCCTGCCGCCGGACTTGGCGCCTGGCGCCTGGCGCATCCTCAAGCCCGATGAGCTGAGCGCAATTTTCGCCTGAATATCGGTCCTGGCTTAATCGGTTCAGGCATTAAGGCGCGGGTGCGAGAGCCTTGTTTTGCTTGACGACGACAAGGTTCCGTTAACCATGTTCAAAAGTTAATCACTTGTTAATCGCCGCGGCTCCGGCTTTGCTCTGTCTCACCTGAACCCGCGCGGGGCGTCCCGCCGCGGGACTCTGATGACGACGGAGCGCCACGGCATGTTTGAGTTCGGCCGGGAGTTGAAGCGGATCTTTGGGGCCCAGGGGGGCTGGCGTCCGGCGCGTGATGGTCTGGCCGGGGGAGACTCCGCCCTGCTGGAACTGCTCGACCTCTCCCTGCTGCGCAACGAAGGCAAGGCCGCCGATGCCGCCGCCGGCCGTATCAGCGCCAAGGACAAACCCCAGCGCCGCCTGGAAGCCGCCATCGTCTGGCGTGAAGTGGCCCGCCGTTCCGGCGACGCCGCCACCCTGCGCAAGGCCGCCGCCCAGGCCGAGGCCGCCGCCACCGCCTTTGACCGGGAGCGTCGCCCCGACGGCTGGGCCCGCGCCCGCTGTGAACAGGCCTTCTGCGCCCTGCTCGGGGCCGAACTGTTCGGCGAGGAGGGGCTGAACGCCGCCGCCGAGATCGCCTTCCGTGAAGCCCGTGAGGCCGCCCGCGGCGGGCTGGCCGCGCCCCTGGCCGAGGTCGGCCTGGCCCTGATCGAAGGGCGTCGCCGCATGAGCCTGGGGGACGCCCAGGCCGCCCGGGTCACCGCCGCCCGGTTCTCCGCCCCCATCGCGGCCCTGCAGGCCCTGACCCGCCGCTGTTCGGCCGCCCATCTGCTGATCGCCGAGGCGCGAACCCTGCGCGCCGACATGCTGGCCGGCTGGGGCGCCCGGCTGAAGGATCCTGATATCCTGCAGATGGCGCTGGATGAGGCCGCCGATGTGGCCGATGGCCTCGACGGCGCCTATGAGCCCCTGGCCCATGCCCGCGCCGCGGCGCTGCGCGGACAGATCCTGGCCCTGATGGGCGAGGTCAGCGGCGATATCGAGCAGATCCTGGAAGCCGTCACCTGTCTCGCCGACGTGGTCGAGGACCTGGCCCGCGATCACAGCCCCCTGGACTGGGCGCGGATGCAGGCGGCCCTTGGCCTGGCCCTGCAGATTCTGGGCGAAGCCACCGCTGGCGAACGGGCCTTCGAACAGGCCGTCACCTGCTATGAGCGGGCAGGACTCGTCCTGGCCGATGCGCCAGCGCTCGCCCTGCGGGCCGAGGCCTCCAATGGCCGCGCCCTGTGCCTGGCCCGGTCGGCGGAGCTGTCCGGCGACCTGGCGGTCCTGGACGCCGCCGAAGCGGCCTTCAAGATCGAGCTGGCCCATCGCCGGGCTGGCGTCGATCCGGTCAGCTGGGCGCTGGCGCAGGTCAATCTGGCGCGGATCTATGAGGCGCGCCTGGACATCACCGGCAAGGATCGCGGCGAGCGCGCCTCGGCGGCGCTCGCCCTGCAGGCGGCCCTGGACGTCTTCGCCGAAGAAGGCCTGCGCTCCTTCACCCTGATCGCCATCGACGCCATGGAGCGCCTCCGCGTCCGCGCGGTCCCCCGCGACGGGGTCTAGTCACAACGTCTTCACCAGACAGACCTTTTCGTCCTCCAGCGGCTTAAAATCTTGGGGGGGCCGCCACTCAGGGCTGTTGAGTCGATATCCCACATGCCATGGTGGCGGAAAACTGGTGTGGGGGTGTACAGTGGCGTTTCGTTTCTTAGTTGGCGGTCTAGCTGGCGTCGTCCTTTCCGCCACCAGCCTTGCAGCGTCCGCCGAACCGGTTCGCACGCCGCCCGACTGGGTCCGTAGACCCACGGGTGAAATGATCATGTCTGTCTACCCAACTGAGGCGTTCCAGAAAGGCGTCTCGGGTGACGCCACAATTGGGTGTCGGGTGAGTCTGCAAGGCGCCTTGTATGGGTGCGAAGTCCTGAGCGAGAAACCATCAGGCAATGGCTTTGGATCAGCCGCCATCGCCATCGCGCCGCAGCTTCGCGTGACGCCCGAGAGACTCGACGGTGTCGCGGTCGAAGGCCGGGTCGCGGTGCACATTGTCTTCGACCATGGTGGGCCTCGGATCGGAAGCCACCTGTCTGGACACTCCGCTGCTACTGCGGTGCTCAACCACCGCGTTCTCACTCAGCCCACCTGGGCGGCGGCGCCCACGGCGGCGCAGACGGCCGCGGCCTATCCCGCCAAGGCGGCCAGGGATGGCGCGACCGGCGCAGCTTCCGTGCGTTGCTATATTCAGGAGGATTACCGCCTCAAGCGCTGCTTGATCGTCAATGAAGAGCCCCGTGGCTACGCCTTTGGAGCTGCGGCCCGAACCCTAAGCGACCATTTCGTCTTGGAGCCGCCTGCTGGGCTCGAAGAGCAGGTCAAGGGCATTGAGGTCAGCTACACCGTCGCCTTTGATCCCAGGATGGCGGAAGGGGGCTCCCCGGTCGTTGGCCGGCCAACTTGGCGCAGCATGCCGACCGGCGAGATGTTCGCTGCGAGCTATCCTGCAGCCGCCCGCGCGGCAGGCGTGTCCGAGGCCAGGATACTTGTGGATTGCGACATCGCCGAGGGTGGCCGGCTCAGCGACTGCGCCGTTCGGTCCGAAACACCTGAGGGACTCGGTTTTGGGGCTGCGGCGCTTGGTCTGACGGGTGCGTTCCAGACGTCAGTCTGGAGCGCTGAAGGACTTCCGACGGTAGGCGGCCGTATCACGCTGCCGATCCGCTACCAGCAGCCGAGTGCGGCCGCAGCGGCCGCCGCGCCTTAGGCCGCGGCCACGTCGCCGGTCTGGCGGCGGATGCGCCAGAAGCGGATGGTGCGCTGGGCGGCCTCCCGCGGCAGGGCCTCGAACAGTTCGCCATACTCCCGGGCGCGGCCCATGGCGTTGGCCTCCCGGTCGAGAATGAGAACGGCGAAGGTCAGGTAGAGCGAGCGCTCGAAGCCGGCGGCCTTGCAGACGATGGACAGGGCGTCCAGGTCGCGTCGCTCCAGGATTTTCCGCGCCGTGCCGAAGTCGATATCGGCCAGTTCGCAGAGCGCCACGAGGAACTTGGTTGTCTCGCGGTTGCGCAGGAAGGCCGCCAGCACCGGCGGGGTGATACCGTTGCGCAGCTTCAGCAGGCGCACGGCGCGCTCGGCCTCCTCATAGTCGTCGGGCAGGGCCCCGTCGCGGGTGGCCAGGCTCTTGCGGCTGGCCGCCAGGGCGGCCTCCAGGGCCTCGGGATCAACCTCGCTGTTGCGGTCGCGGATGGCGTCTCGCAGCTGGGCCTCGACGACGAAATACATCTCGTTCAACAGGTCGACCGGCACCGCGCGGCGGCTGACCACCGCGGCATGCAGGTCAGCATTGGCCATGGCCCGGTCGATCACCCGCTCATGGGTCTCGCGCGAGAGTTCAGCGCCGTCGTTGCGCAGGAGAGTGTCGAGGGTGCGGTCGTCCCCACGCTCGACAATGGCTTCGGTGACGGCCGCCGAGACCTGGCGCCGCTGGCTGATGGCGCGCAGGTGGTCCTGGCCGCGGGTGTGGGCGACGGCGAGCAGGTCGTCGTCGGTCAGGGCGGAGGAGCCGGTGAGGATGGGCTCAGCGACCGAAATGGCCGTGTCACGCGCCAGATCCCGCAACAGGTGCCGGGGCGGGGCCGACGCGCCGGCGAGGCGCCGGGACAGCTCCTCGCGAACCGCTTCTTCCATGTCGCTGGCCAGCTGGCCCATCACGTCGTCGAACAGGGCGAGTTCGGACGTCCCGTGGTCGCCATCGCCGACGAAGAACAGGTCGGTCACCCCGCGCAGCAATTCCCGCCGACGGGCGCTGGATGGCTCATTGGCGAGGGCGATCAGGTCGTGAAGCTTGGACCGGGTCATGGCGGAACTCAGAACTGACGATCAAGACCCTGGGCGGGCTCGTCCTCATCGCCCGGGGCCTCGGGCGAGTCAGGGGGGCCGACCAGGATGAAGTTATCCCCGGCAGGCGGCGCGGGGATGGCGTCGGGGGTCATGCCGTACTCCCGGTGCAGAGAATAAAGCTGGCTGCCGCCGGCTCGGGGCGCTGCGGACGCCTGGGCGTAGGCGCGGGGGGCGGCAGGCGCCTGTGCGGCGGCTGGGGCCTGACCATAGATGCTGGTGGGCAGGGGGCCAGAAGGCGGGCCGCCCAGGAGATCAGGGGCGGGATCGGCGGCGGGCGGCAGGGGCGCGCGAAGCACCGGCTCGTAGCCGGGCTGGACGCCGGACGCCGGGCGCGGGGCGGGCGTTGGGGCGGCGATGGCCTGCGGCGCGAACTGCCGCGCCAGAGCCATGGGTTCGGGGCGGGCCTGCGCGGCAATAGCGGCCTGGTCGGGCGCAGGGCTCCGCTTGCCAGCCCAGCCGAGCATCTGGCCGCCATAGGCGCTGACGCCCTGCTGGACCTGATACGCGGCGGCGGCCGGCGGCGGACCATAGCGATCCTGCACCACGGTCTGGGCGGACGCCGCAGCGGCGCTCGCCAGCAGCAGGCCGGCAGCCAAGGGGGTGAGGACGCGAGTCGAGATCATGCCCCTCTGTTCTAGGGGCGGCGGCTTAACCCGCGGCTAACGGCCGCGCCACCAGCGCAGGCCGGAGCGTTCGAGGCGCGCCAGGCCCGCATAGAGCAGGGCGCCCATGAGACCCAGGACCACGAGGGCGGCGAACATGCGGGCGGTCTGCAGGCGATTGCCGGCCTCCAGGATTCGCCAGGCAAGCCCCTGCGCGCCGCCGGAACCCGCCACGAACTCGGCCACCACAGCTCCGATCAGGGCCAGGCCCGCAGCCACCTTGTGGCCCTCCAGCAGGAAGGGCACCGCCGAGGGCAGGCGCAGGCGCACCAGCCGCTTCACCCGACCCGCGCCATAGAGGTCAAACAGACGTTCCAGATCCGGGTCAGCCGCCTTTAGCCCGGTGATCGCGCCGGAGAAGATCGGAAAGAAGGCGACCAGGGCGGCCAGGGCGATGATCGCCCGCTCAGGGTTGTCGATACCCGCCCAGATCACCACCAGGGGGGCGATGGCCACGACGGGTGTGACCTGCAGGACCACGGCCAGAGGCTTGATGGCCCGCTCCAGGATGGGGCTGAGCGCCACCATGAGCGCCAGGGCCTGGGCCGACAGGCTGGCCAGGACCAGGGCCGCCAGGGCCATGGCCAGGGTGTTGTAGGCTGAAGCCGCCAGGGTCGGGGCGTCGGCCCAGAGGCTGGCGGCCACCGCGCTCGGCGTGGGCAGGAAATAGGCCGGAACTTCCAGGAGCCGGCAGGCGGCCTCCCAGGCGCCCAGCAGAGCTATGATCAGCACCAGCGGCGCGAGGATGTCGGTGAGGCGTTTCATGCCGGCGCCTCCATGCCCTTGGCCAGCACCGTCGAAACCGCCTCCACCGTCGCCCGGAAGCCGGCCGTGGTGCGGAAGCCCTCCGGCCGCGGGGTTGGGCCCGCCACGCTCATCTCGCCGGCGATCCGCCCCGGACCGCGGCTGAACACCACCACGCGGCTGGCCATATAGACGGCCTCTTCCACGCTGTGGGTGACGAAGACGATGGCCGGCCGAGTCTCGGCCCAGAGCCGCAGCACATCATCGGCCAGGGCCCGGCGGGTGATCTCGTCAAGGGCCGCAAAGGGTTCATCGAGCAGGAGCAGCCGGGGTTCGGTCACCAGGGCGCGGGCCAGGGAGACCCGCATGGCCATGCCGCCGGACAGCTGGGCCGGCCGCGCCCCGGCTGCGCCGGCCAGGCCGACCCGGGCTAGCGCAGCCTCGGCGCGGGTGCGGGCCTCGCGCCGGGCGATGCCTGACAATTCCAGGGGCAGGGCCACATTGTCCCGGGCCGACAGCCACGGGGCCAGGGTCGGCGCCTGGAAAACCACCGCGCTTTCGCCGCGCCTTGCGGTACGGCGCACCTGGCCTCGGGTGGGACTCTCCAGTCCGGCCAGCAGCCGAAGGGCCGTGGACTTCCCACAGCCGGATGGACCGACCAGAGCGGTGATCTCGCCCGGCGAGAGGGCGAGGTCGAGAGGCCCGAGGGCCAGGCCCGACCCCGGGTACTCAACCTCAACTTTCGCCAGTTCGGCGACGAACGGCTCCATCCGTGATGCGGCCTAGGGCAGGAAGTCGAGGGTGTAGGCCGAAGCCCCGTCCAGATCGGCGGGATAGACCCCTTGCGCCTTGGCCATCTCCAGGAACTCGGTCCAGCGGGCCTCGGTCATCCGCCCGGTCATGGCCGGCTCGCCGCCATCGACGATGCCGTAGGATTTGAGCTTCTCCCGGGCCTGGTCGAGCACATCCTGGGTCATTTCCGGATTGTCGGCCTTTATCAGGGCGTCGCCCGGGGCCGGATCGCCCTCCAGATAGGATCGCCAGCCGGCGATGCTGCCTTCCACGAAGGCGCGGACCGCCTCGGGATTGTCGGCGATCAGCTGGTCCCTGGCCAGCACCATGGTGGCGTAGCCGGGATAGCCGTTGTCGGCGAGCAGGAAGACCTTGGGCGCAAAGCCCGCCTCCTTCTCGATCGTATAGGGCTCAGACGTCACATAGCCCTGCTGGGCCACGCGCTTGTCCGAGAGGAAGGGGGCGGAATTGAAGGTGTATTTGCGCACCTGGTCGTCGGTGAATCCGTACTTGGCCTTCAGCCACACCCAGAAGGCGGTGACCGAGGCGTCCGACAACAGGATCGGCCGGCCCTTGAGGTCGGCGATGGTCTCGATCCCCTGATCAGGGTGCGCGATCAGAACCTGCGGGTCCTTCTGCATGAAGGCCGCGACGGCCTTCACCGGCGCCTTTTCCTGAGCGAGGTTGAGGACAATGAAGCTGTTGGAGCCCATGCCCATGTCCACCGCGCCGGCGGCCAGCAGTTGGGGGACATTGACGCCAGGTCCGCCCTGGATGATCTCCACCTTCAGGCCGCGCTTCTCATACTCGCCGGTGGCCAGCGCCTGATAGAAGCCGCCGTGCTCGGCCTGGGCCCGCCAGTCGGTGGCGAACCGGAGGGTGGTGAGGCCTTCAGCGCCCGTGACGTCGTCGGTGTCGGCCGCTGGCGCGCAGGCGCAGACCAGGGCGGCCAGAGCGATGCCGAGATGCCGTAGAAGTCCCATGAAATCCCCCGAGAACAAGCCCGCCCTATAGGTAGGGCTCCGTCGGGCCTGCGCCAAGCCGCTTGCGCGCCGAGACGTTTGCGTGTCAGGCGACAGCGGGGAGGGTGGTCGCTGCGTCCCGGTCGGCCGGGGCCTGCGTCCATCGCGCGAGCGCCGCATGGAGGGACTCAATCTGAATGGGCTTGCCCAAGGTGTCAGACATGCCCGCGCGACGGCAACGCTCCATCATTTCGGGCATGACATCGGCGCTCATGGCGATGATGGGGACTTGCCCGGCCTCGCCACCCAGGGCGCGGATTCTGCGGGTCGCCTCCACACCATCCATGACCGGCATGTGGATATCCATCAGGATCACGTCAAAGCCGCCCGCGCTGGCGGCTTCAACCGCCTCGGCCCCGTCGCAGGCCAGTTCAACCTCGCAGCCCAGCAGATCCAGGACGGTCGCGCCCAGGTCCCGGTTCATAGCGTGATCATCCACCAGCAGCACCCTGATTTGACCCAGGGCGTCGGCATGGGCGGGCTCGGCCACCTCCGGCGCGGCGGCGGCATGCTCAGCGACGATCTCGAACCAGAAGACCGAGCCCGAGCCCGGCTGGCTCTTGACCCCGATCAGGCCGCCCATGGCCTCCACCAGGCCTTTGCAGATCGCCAGGCCCAGACCTGAGCCGCCAAAGGCCCGACCGACGGAGGAGTCGGCCTGGGAGAAGCGGCGGAACAGCCGGTGCATCAGCTCACGGGGGATGCCGACGCCGGTGTCCTGCACCTCGAAACGCAGCAGGACGTCCGGCCCCTGGTCGCGGGCGGTGATCTTGAGCCGGACCTGCCCGGCGGCGGTGAACTTCACCGCATTGCCCAGCAGGTTCAACAGGATCTGCCGCACCCGAAGATCGTCCACCATGACCGGCAGGTCCGTTGGGCCGACCTCCTCCAGGAGCAGCTCAAGGCCCTTGGCCTCGGCCGAGGGAGAAATGATCTCCAGGGTGTCCTGGGCCACGGCCCTGGGTGTCCGGGGGGCGAGGGCCAGCTCCACTTCCCCGGTTTCCAGGCGTGAGTAGTCGAGGATGTCGTTGACCACCGCCAGCAGGGAGCCGCCCGCCCGGTGGATGAGCTCCAGCTGGCGGCGCGCCTCATCGGGCAGGTCCTGGCGGCGACGAAGGGTCTGGGTGAAGCCAAGGATGGAGTTCATCGGCGTGCGGATTTCGTGGCTCATGGTGGCCAGGAATTCCCCCTTGGCCGCCCCGGCCGCCTGGGCCCGGTCCTGGGCGCGCTTGGCGGCCCGCGTGCGCATGGCGAGCATCCGCCGCGTGCGCGCCTGCTCGGACAGGATCAGGGCCACCGACAGGCTGGTGAAAAGCGCCGTGGCGATGATGAACTGCAGGTTGAGGATGCGTTGCGGCTGGCTGAGCGCGCCGTGATAGGCCGGCCCGAGGGAGACCATGGTGGTGGCGATGATGGCCATCATCAGCGCCGACAGCGCGACGCCGCGGGGACCAAGCCGGAAGGCGGCCGCGACCAGGGCGGGCGTCAGCAGCATGGGCGTCGGAAAGCTGTGGGGCAGGTAGGCCACAGCGCTCAACAGCGCCACGAGGCCATAGATGGTGATCTGCTCGGCCGGGGCGCGGCGAGAGTCATGGCCCGCGCGGCGGTCGGCCAGCAGCATGACGGCCGGCAGGCTGATCGCCATGCCCAGGGCGTTGGCGGTGAACCAGCCGATGACGATCTGGGGCGTCGACTGGGTCAGATAGCCCAGCAAGGCGCCGGCCAGGATGGCGGTCAGGGCGGTGGTCGGCACGATGGCGAACAGGGCGATGCGCAACAGGGTCGCCAGATCGGCGATCCGGCGCCGCTGGCCACAGATCCGTCGGATGATCAGGGCGGCCATGCCGGCTTCGAACAGGTTCAGGCCCGCGAACAGGGGCAGGGCGTCCACAGGCGCGCCGACGGCGAGGTTCACCAAAACGCCGGCCAGGGTGCATCCAGCCGCCAGCCAGGCTGCACGGCGCAGCGGGAGCAGGACAAAGCCCGCAGCCATCAGGCCGCTGGGCAGCCACAGGGTCGCAACCCCGCCGCTCTCCCGGGTCAGGGCGACGCAGAACAGGGCGCTCGCGGCGAAGCTGATCGTCAGAATCAGCCCGAGCAGCGCGTCGCGTCGGAGGTCCCTGTTGATCGGCATGGGTCGTTCGCTCCCCGAATTGGGGACACTATGGTCAAGCTCTGGCGCCAAATGGTTAAACGGGGAGGGGCTCAGGGCCCCCCGCACGCCACGACGCGATGCAGCATGCCGCTCCAGCAAGGGGCCGCGCATGGCAAGAGGGCGGCGCTGCGGCAGGCCGCGGCGTCGCCCTCATTCCAGGCCCTTTCGGACCTGTATCGCAAGGTCGGTGTGACTTCGAACGCGGGCTTCCCCGCAGGTTTCCGTCACGCCGGTGTCCTCGAACCCAGGCGCCGGGTCGCCCCGTCGCCGTCGGTCCGGGAACCTTCTGCTCCATCTGCTGTCCGGTTTCCCGGTCAGCCAGGGCTGCAGTCCCTCTCGACCCCTTGACCTTGAGCCAGAACCCGCTATGCAGCAAGCGCCCGAGTTCGGCCCGCGTTGGAAATCCTGTGATCGCCCTGTGGACAGGCTGTGGACAGCCTGTGACTCCTCGATCAGTTTCCCTGCAAATTCAGACGATTGTATCCGTCCACAGGAAGGTGTGGCCGCTGGCGACTACCGCCCGGCCTCCAGGGCCTCGCGACGTTCTTCCAGCTCCAGCCATTCCATTTCCGCAGCCTCGAGCCTTCCCCGGGCCGCCGCCAGGGCCTGACCAAACCGGTCGAAGGCGGCGGGGTCTCGGCCGTAGAGCCCAGGGTCGGCCAGCTGGGTCTCCAGCACGGCGATCTTGCCTGGCAGTTCGGCGATGAGGCCGTTCAGCTCCTCCAGCCGGCGCTGCTCCTTGTAGGAAAGCTTGGCCGCCTTAGGCGCAGGTGGGGGCGCCGGTGCGAGCGCCGGCGCGGTGGGCGCAGGCTGACCCCGACGTCCCCCCGGCGCCTTGGCCGGGGACACGCCGAAGAATCCGGGATTCTGGCTCAGGAAGTCAAGCCAGCCGCCGGGGGTCTCGACCACCTGGCCACGCCCATTGAGGCCGATGGTCGAGGTGGCCAGCCGGTCGACGAAATCGCGATCGTGGCTGACCAGGATCAGCGTGCCCTCATAGTCCGAGAGCATCTCCTCCAGGAGATCCAGCGTCTCCATGTCCAGGTCGTTAGTGGGTTCGTCCAGCAACATCAGATTGGCCGGCTGGGCCAGCGCCCTCGCTAGCAGCAGGCGGTTGCGCTCGCCGCCGGACAGGCTGCGGACCGGCTGGCGGATCTGGGCGTCGGTGAACAGGAATTCCTTGGCGTAGGCCGCCACATGCTTGGGCGCGCCCCGGACCATGATCTG
>CAMTVS010000028.1:0-11646 GCA_947085235.1 uncultured Aquabacterium sp.
CGAGGCCCTGATCGCTGCGCTGCATGCGCAGGGTTTCGAGATCGCGGTGGAAACCAACGGCACGGTGGCGGCCCCGCCTGGCCTGGACTGGATTTGCGTGAGCCCCAAGGCGGGCGCCCCGCTGGTGCAGCGCAGCGGGCACGAGTTGAAGGTGGTGGTACCGCAGGCCGGGTTTTCTGACGATGATCTGCGGGCCTTCGAGCAACTGGACTTCCAGCAGTGGCGGGTGCAGGCCATGGACAGTGCCGACCCCATCGCCCGCCGACAGGCCATGGAATGGGCCGTGCAGTGGTGCCTGGACCATCCCCGCTGGCTGCTGAGCGTGCAGACCCACAAGAGCCTGGGCATCCGCTGAAGGCGGCTGCCACCCTGTTTCTGATGACACCGATGACGGCCCACCGTCGCTGAGGATTCCAAGATGTTCGAGCTGAGCCAGACCTTTTCCTTCGATGCGGCGCACACGCTGAAGCGGCACGTGTCGCCCGAGGAAGCGGCGGGCAGCCGTCGCATCCACGGCCACACCTACACGGCCGAGGTCATCGTGGCGGGTGAGCGCCAGGCCGACTCCGGCATGGTGGTGGACCTGGCCGTGCTGCGCGCCGTGATCGCCGACGTGCGCAGCCAGCTCGACCATCATTTCCTGGACGAGGTGGCCGGTCTGGGCGCTCCCACGCTGGAAAACCTGTGCGTCTTCATCTACGCCCAGGTGCACCAGCATCTGCCCCAGGTGACGGCCGTGGCCGTCTCGCGCGCCGCCGGCGACCGCTGCGTGTACCGGCCCCGCGCTTGACCACCATGAGCACCTGGGCCGAACGCAGCCGCCACGCCGTCTGGCACCCCTGCACCCAGATGAAGGGGCACGAGCTGGTGCCGCCCCGCGCCATCGTGGCCGCTGACGGCCCCTGGTTGATCGACGATCAGGGGCATCGCATCCTGGATGCCGTCAGCTCGTGGTGGGTGAACCTGTTCGGCCACAACTTCGCGCCCATCCGCGAGGCCATCACCGACCAGCTGCAGCGCCTGGATCACATCATGCTGGCAGGCCTGACCCATCCGCCCGTGGTTGAGTTGTCCGAGCGCCTGGCCGAGCTGACCGGTCTGGGCCATGCCTTCTACGCCAGTGATGGCGCCAGCGCCACCGAAATCGCGCTGAAGATGAGCGCCCACAGCTGGCGCAACCGGGGGCGGCCGGGCAAGCACCGCTTCATCGGCCTGCAAGGCGGCTACCACGGCGAGACCGTGGGTGCCTTGTCGGTGACCGACATCCCGCTGTTTCGCGAGTCTTATGCGCCGCTGCTGCGCCTCAGCGCCACGTTGCCCTCGCCAGACCCACGGCAGGCCGCGCCCGGCGTCAGCGCCCAGCAGCACCTGCAGCACTGCATCGACGCCTTGGCGGCCTGGCTGGACCAGCACCACGCCGAGACGGCTGCCATCATCCTGGAGCCCCTGGTGCAGGGCGCAGCGGGCATGGCCATGCACGACCCGGCCTACCTGGTGGCCGTGCGCCGACTGTGCGATCAGTACGGCGTGCACTGGATCGCCGATGAGATCGCCGTGGGCTTTGGCCGCACCGGTACGCTGTTTGCCCATCAGCAGGCCGTGGGCGACGATGGTCAGCCTGTGCGCCCCGACTTCATCTGCCTGAGCAAGGGCCTGACGGGCGGGGTGCTGCCCCTGTCGGCCGTGTTGACCACCGATGCCGTGTACCAGGCCTTCTGGGATGACCGCGTGGCCCATGGCTTTTTGCATTCGCATTCGTACACCGGCAACCCCCTGGCCTGCCGTGCCGCGCTGGCCGTGCTGGACACGTTCGCCGCGCAGGACGCGCAGGGCCGCGACGTGCTGGCGCGCAACCGCGAGGCGGCTGAGCGCTTCAACACCCTGGTGCAGCCCCTGAACCAGCACCCACGCGTGCGCGCCCATCGGCACATCGGCATGATCTGGGCCTGGGACATCGACACCGCCGATCCTGGCTTTGCGGCCCGCTACCACCGTGCTGCGCTGCAGGCTGGCTTGCTGCTGCGCCCCATTGGGCACACGCTGTACGTGATGCCGCCCTATGGGCTCACCGAGGCCGACCAGCGCCACCTGGCTGACGGCCTGTTGTCCGTGTTGAACCGGGTGCTGGCCGACGAGCCCCCGCTTGCCACTCCTTCATCCAGCGGATCCTCCGCAGATGGCTTGCGCATGGCTTGACCGCCCCGCAGCGCCCCACCACATCGCACCTCACGAGGAGACCCGTCCATGACTCTGGCCTGTTTCGTCACCGGCACCGACACCGGGGTGGGCAAGACCCGCGTCAGCGCGGCCCTGCTGCGCGCCCTGCATCGCGCGGGCCATGCGCGGGTGGTGGGCATGAAGCCCGTGGCGGCGGGCTGCGACTGGGTGGAGGCCGAGGAAGGCCGCTCAGCCCATTGGCTCAATGACGACGTGGCGGCCTTGCGTGCCGCAGGCACCCTGGCGGTGCCGCCGCAGTTCGACAACCCCTACGCCTTGCCCGACCCGGTGTCGCCCCACATCGCGGCCCGACGGGCGGGCGAGCGCATCGACCTGGATCACCTGGAATCCACCTTCCATGCGCTCCGCCAACACGCCGATGCGGTGGTGGTGGAGGGCGCCGGGGGCTTCATCGTGCCCCTGCACGATCGTGACGATGACACCGACGCCGATCGCGGCGAGCCCGGCTGGGTGACCAGTGCCGACCTGGCCGTGCGCCTGCGGCTGCCGGTGATCCTGGTGGTGGGCCTGCGCTTGGGCTGCCTCAACCACGCCCTGCTGACGCAAGAAGCCGTGCTCTCGCGGGGGCTGACCCTGGCGGGCTGGGTGGCCAACCTGGTCGACCCGAACATGTCCGAACAGGATGCCAATGTGGCCACGCTGCAGCGCCGCCTGCAGGCCCCGATGCTGGGCCGCCTGGGCTGGGCTCCGGGCAGCACGCCTGACGAGGTGGCGGAGCACCTGCACTTGCCGCCCGCCTTCTTCGGAGCCTGACATGCACACCCGCCTCACCCGCCTGCTGGGCATCCAGCACCCCATCGTGCTGCCCGGCATGACCTACATCGCCGTGCCCCGCCTGGTGGCGGCCGTGTGCAACGCCGGTGGCATGGGCATCCTGGCCTCGGGCGGGCTCACACCGCAGGCCTGCCGCGAGGCCATCCGCGAGGTGCGCCGCCTGACCGACCACCCCTTTGGCGTGGGTTGCAGCCTGCTGCTGCCCGGCGCGGCCGAATGCGCCCGCGTGGCCCTGGAAGAGCAGGTGCCCGTGATCAATGTGTCCATGGGCAAGGGCGAGTGGGTGATGGAAGGCGCTCGCCAGTACGGCGGGCGCGTGATCGCCACCATCTCGAACGAGGCCCACGCGCGCTCGGCCATCGGCGCCGGTGTGGATTGCCTGATCGTGACCGGGCACGAGGCCGCCGCCCACGGGGGCGCCGTGTCGTCGATGGTGCTGGTGCCCATCGTGCGCCAGATGTGCGCCCAGCAGGGGCGTGACCTGCCGATCATCGCGGCGGGTGGTTTCGCCGATGGCCGGGGTTTGGTGGCCGCGCTGGCCCTGGGCGCCGATGCCGTGGCCATGGGTACGCGCTTTGCGTCGTCCATCGAAAGCCCGGTGCACGAGCGCACCAAGCAGATGATCGTGAGCAAGCAGGCCGAAGAAACGATTTACTCGCCCAACTTCGACAGCTACCCATGCCGGGTGATGCACACCCCCGGTGGCCGCCGCTACACGCGCCGCCGCCTGAGCCCGCCCGTGGCCATCACCCGCGCCTTGAAGGCCGCACTAGAGATGCAGCGCCCGCTGGGTGCCCTGGGCCGTGATGTGCTGCGCCTGGGCCCGCTGGAAGCCGTGAAGGTGGCCTACTTTGGCGCGGCCACCCTGGCCATGCGCAAGGCCATTCACGAAGGCAACCTGGACGAGGGTGTGCAGCTGATCGGCCAGTCACAAGGCCTGGTGCACGATGTGGCCTGCGTCGAGCAGATCGTGCAGCGCGTGCTGGCCGAAGCCGACGAGGTGCGGGCGCAGTTGCAGAGCCTGTGAGGCCATGAAAAAAGCCCGGCCGGCGACCGGCTCGGGCTTTATGGGGTCTGCGTGGGCAGCCCGGACTTATTCGTTGTTGCCGCCCAGGCCGAATATGGCGAGCAGGCTGACGAACATGTTGTAGATCGAGACGAACAGGCTGGTGGTGGCCAGGATGTAGTTCGTTTCGCCGCCGTTCACGATGCGGCTGGTCTCGTACAGGATCATGCCGCTCATCAGCAGCACAAACATGCCGGACACGGCCAGGCTCAGGGCCGGCATCTCGAAGAAGATGGCGCCCAGGCCCAGGGCAAAGGCCACCAGCACGCCGATGAACAGGAACTTGCCCATGAAGCTGAAATCACGCTTCGTGGTCAGCGCGATGGCCGACAGGCCCAGGAAGGCCACGGCCGTGGTCCCCAGGGCGTTGGTGACGATCGCGCTGCCATTGGGCAGCGACAGCACCGAGCTCAGGATCGGGCCCAGGGTGTAGCCCATGAAGCCGGTCAGCGCGAACACCGCCAGCACGCCCAGGCCGCTGTTGGCCGTTTTGCTGATCAGGAAGCTCAGGCCGAAGAAGCCGATCAGCGTCAGGATCAGGCCCGGGTGCGGCAGCCCCAGGCTCATCGAGACGGCGGCCACGCCAGCGCTGAAGGCCAGGGTCAGGCCCAGCAAGGCGTAGGTGTTGCGCAGCACGCGCTGGCTGCTGGCCGACAGGGCGTTGCCCTGCGAGCTGGCGGTGCCCAGCGACATCGCGCGGGCTTGGGTGTTCGGGTCGTATGACATGGTGTCAGTCCTTGGGTCAAAAAATCAAAGAGAGTGGGTTCACGTGGCGCCAGCGGCATCGTCCATCGACGACCAGCCCTGACGGCTGCGGGATCCGGCCCGGTGGCGCCCCAACTGGGGTGCCCGCACGGCCCGGTCGCGGGCTTTGCCGATCTGGCGGGTGATGGTTTGCACGGCGCGGTGCAGGGAGCGGTCCACCAGGGCCCGCAGTTGATCGCCCCGGTCGCGCACCACGGCGGTGGTGTCTTCCAGTTCGACCACCAGGTGGCAGTCCTTGTCGACGCCACCCTTCGGACCATTCACATCACTGAGGTGCAGCGTCGCGCCCATGGCGCGCCGGCCGAAGCGGGCCAGCACCTGCCGCAGGCGGCTGCGGATGTGCTCGTGGTCTTCGCGGGACAGCTTGAGGCCTTGGGTGTGGATGAACACGTTCATGAGACGCTCCTGGGGACCGGTTGAACATGCCTTGCAATTTACGGAAGCGCCCAAGTCATGTAAATTCGAATTTCATTCCTTGATCTGAAGGAAAAACCGAAGTGAATTACAAGCACCTGCAGTACTTCTGGGCGGTCGCTCGCATGGGCGGGGTGGTCAAGGCCAGCGAGCACCTGCACGTCACGCCGCAGACGGTCAGCGGCCAGATCCAGTTGCTGGAAGACGCCGTCGGGCGGCCGCTGTTTCGCAAAAAAGGCCGCAAACTGGAGCTGACCGACACGGGCGAGCTGGTCTACAGCTACGCCCGCGACATCTTCCACCTGGGCTCCGAGCTGGAAGAGGTGCTGCGCCAGCCCCGGGGCGTGCAGCGCCCGGTCGAGCTGCGGGTGGGCATTGTCGATGCCGTGCCCAAGCTGGTGGCGGGCCGCTTGATGGCACCAGCCATGGTGGGCGCGCAGCCTTTCCGTGTCATCTGCCGCGAGGGCAAGATCGAAAGCCTGCTGGCCGATCTGTCGGTGCACCGGCTGGACCTGGTGTTGTCCGACCGGCCCTTGCCCCCCGCGCTCAGCGTGAATGCCTACACCCACCGCCTGGGCGGCTCGCAGGTGGGCTTCTATGCCTCAACCGAGTTGGCCGCCACCCTGGGCACCGAGTTTCCAGCCCTGCTGGACGGCGCCCCCTTGCTGTCGCCGGGCAGCGAGTCGGCCATGGGCTTGCGCCTGAACCAGTGGCTGGGCAAGTACAAGCTGCGCCCCCGGGTGGTGGGCGAGTTCGATGACAGCGCCATGGTCAAGTCCTTGGGCATGCAGGGCCTGGGTGTGTACATCGCACCCAAGGTGCTGGATGCCTCGGTACGGCGGCAGTACGACTCGGTGCTGCTGGGCGAGGCCAGTGATCTGATCGAAGAGTTCCACGTCATCACCGTGGAGCGGCGCATCACGCACCCGGGTGTGGTGGCCATCACCGAGGCCGCCCGCGAAGGCCTGTTCGCCGATTGGCGGCGATGAGTCGACGCTCGCTGGTACCCTCGCACGATGACTACATGGTTTGATGACGAGCTGCGGGCCCTGGCCGACCAGCACCTGCTGCGCCGCCGCCGCCAGGTGGCCCCCTGGAAGGCCCCGGCCGATCTGGCCCCGCACGACGAGGCCTTGCGCGCCACCACCTACAACGTTGATGGGCAGCAGCGCCTGTCGTTTGGCAGCAATGATTACCTGGGGCTGTCGCAACACCCGGCCTTGATCGCGGCTGCGCACGCCGCCATCGACCGCTACGGCGTGGGGGCCACGGCCTCGCCCCTGGTGTGCGGCCACAGCCCTGAGCACGAAGCCCTGGAGGCCGAGCTGGCAGCCCTGGTGGGCTTGCCCCGGGCGCTGTACTTCTACGCGGGCTATGCCGCCAACGTGGGCGCCATTCCCGCCCTGGTGGGCAAGGGCGATGCTGTGTTCTCGGATGCCCTGAACCACGCCTGCATCATCGATGGCGTGCGCTTGTCGCGCGCTGAGGCGCACATCGTGCCCCATGGCGATCTGGCCGCGCTGGAAGCGGCCTTGCGCGGCAGCACGGCCCGGCGCAAGCTGGTGGTGTCTGACGCGGTGTTCAGCATGGATGGCAACGTGGCCGATGTGCCGGCCCTGCTGGACCTGTGCGAGCGCTTTGACGCCTTGCTGATGATCGACGATGCGCATGGGTTTGGCGTGTTGGGCCCCCAAGGCGAAGGCACGCTGGCGCACCATGGCATCGCGGGCGCCGAGGGCGTGGCCCCGGCCTGGCAAGGTCGGCTGGACCGCCTGGTCTACATGGCCACGCTGGGCAAGGCGGCCGGTGTGGCCGGGGCTTTTGTGGCTGGCTCGCCCGCCGTGATCGAGTGGATCATGCAGAAGGCCCGCACCTACATGTTCGCCACGGCTGCGCCCGCACACATCGCCGCCGCTTTGCGGGCGGGCGTGCGCGTGATCCGCGATGAGCCACAACGGCGCACCCACCTGCAGGCCTTGCGTCAACAACTTCAGGAGGGGGTTGGGCGCTGCCTGGAGGCCGGCAGCACCTGGCGCCTCATGCCCTCGGACACGGCCATCCAGCCCCTGGTGATCGGCAGCAATGCCGATGCCCTGGCCGTCATGGCCGCGCTGGATGCGCAGGGCATCTGGGTGCCCGCCATCCGCCCGCCCACCGTGCCGGCGGGCACAGCGCGGCTGCGCATTTCACTGTCAGCCGCCCACACCGTCGAGCACGTACAGCGCCTGTGCAAGGCGCTTCAGACGGCTTCTGGGGCTTGAGGCTCAGGCCGCCTGATCAGGCAGCCGATCAGGCCGCATCACGCAGCGGCAGTTCGGCCCGCAGGGAGTGCGGATAGGCCTGGGTGATGTTCACGTCGATCAACTGACCCACCAGGCGCTCGCGCAGGGCCTGGGTGGGGCCGGCGGCGAAGTTGACGATGCGGTTGCACTCGGTGCGGCCCATCAGCTCGGACGGATCCTTGCGGCTGGGGCCTTCGACCAGGATCTTCTGCGTGGTGCCCACCAGCATCTGGCTGTAGCGCTGCACATTGCTTTCCAGGTAGGCCTGCAGCGTCTGCAGGCGCTTGAGCTTGACCTCGTGCGGGGTATCGTCTTGCAGCGAGGCGGCAGGCGTGCCGGGGCGGGCGCTGAAGATGAAGCTGAACGAGGCGTCGAACTCGATGTCCATGGCCAGCTTCATCAGCTTGTCGAAGTCGTCGTCGGTCTCGCCCGGGAAGCCCACGATGAAGTCGGTGGACAGGCGGATGTCGGGCCGCACGGCGCGCAGCTTGCGGATGGTGCTCTTGTACTCCAGCGCGGTGTAGCCACGCTTCATGGCCATCAGGATGCGGTCGGAGCCGTGCTGCACGGGCAGGTGCACGTGGTTGACCAGCTTGTTCGTCTTGCCGTAGACGTCGATGAGGCGCTGGCTGAATTCGTTCGGGTGGCTGGTGGTGAAGCGGATGCGCTCGATGCCGGGGATCTCGGCCACGTACTCCAGCAGCATGGCGAAGTCGGCGATCTCGGTCGTGTCACCCATCCGTCCGCGGTAGCCGTTGACGTTCTGGCCCAGCAGGGTCACTTCCTTGACGCCCTGGTCGGCCAGGTCGGCGACCTCGGTCAGCACGTCGTCAAAGGGGCGCGAGACTTCTTCGCCGCGCGTGTAGGGCACCACGCAGTAGCTGCAGTACTTCGAGCAGCCTTCCATGATCGACACGAAGGCCGAGGCGCCTTCCTTGCGCGGCGGCGGCAGGTGGTCGAACTTCTCGATCTCGGGGAAGCTGATGTCGACCTGCGGGCGCTGGAGTTGTTGGCGCTTTTCCAGCATGGCGGGCAGGCGGTGCAGTGTTTGCGGGCCGAAGACCACGTCCACATAAGGCGCGCGCTCGATGATGGCGGCGCCTTCCTGGCTGGCCACGCAGCCGCCCACGCCGATCATCACGCCCTTGTCCTTGAGGTGCTTGACGCGACCGAGGTCAGAGAACACCTTCTCTTGCGCTTTCTCGCGGATGGAGCAGGTGTTGAAGAGGATGAGGTCGGCCTCTTCGGGGTCGTTGGTGGGCATATAGCCCTTGGCCGCGTTCATGACGTCGGACATCTTGTCCGAGTCGTATTCGTTCATCTGGCAGCCATAGGTCTTGATGTAGACCTTTTTTTGTGCGGTGTCGGTGCTCATGGTTTGATCCAGGTCTGCTGCAGGGGGTCGAAGCGCCAGGTGGTGGATTGCTCGCGGGTGCGGGGCCAGGGGCGCTGCAGCTCGTCGGCGCGCAGCAGCCACACGTCCTTCACCAGGCCATAGGTGTCCAGGGTGTAGTTCACGGCCAGGCGACGGCCCGCCAGTTGGCCCGACAGCACCAACAGGTTCTGTTCGTCGCGGATGCGGGCGCCCGGGGCCAGGCGCAGGGCTTGACCGTCGATGCTCACTTCAGGCGGCTTGCCAAAGCTGGCACGACCGCGCAGCGACTGCAGCGAGATCTGGCGCGCAGGCCGGAAGTCGGTGGGCACCTCGGTGCGGGTGTCGGTCACCGAGAGGGGCCCCTCGGTGCTCGTGGTGGAACTGGTGGTGGCCGTTGGCGCCGTGGGCGCGGTCAGCACGACTTGGGCGGTGGCCGGAACGCTGGTCAGCGTCAGCGGCAGCCACCAGGGCACGGCGGCCATCAGGCCCAGAGTGCGCGGCAGCGCAGTCCAGGCCGTCCAGGAACAGCGGGGCATGGTGTAGATCCAGGGGCTGTGGAGGGGATGCCGATTTTACCTGCTGCCCGCGCAGGGTGGGACGGAACGCGCCAGAGGTGGCTCAGCCCAGGGCCTGCAGCCCTGCCCGCCCGGGTTTCAATCCGCACCCGCCATTGCTGACAGGTGAGTCTTAACGAGCCCAAGCACCACGGCTGGGCGACCACTTGTTTCAATCCATGTCTGCCGTAACTGACGGGTACCACCCTGCTGGGTGTTTGTTCTCAAGTGCTCCTTAGATGTTTCAATCCACGCCCGTCATTGCTGACGGGCGAGCCTGGACGTTTGGTTGCAAGAGCGCAACCTGTCCATGTTTCAATCCACGCCCGTCATTGCAGACGGGCGAGCCGGGCAGGCACCAGAGAGGCCGAGGCTTTCAGCCTGGTTTCAATCCACGCCCGTCATTGCTGACGGGCGAGCCCATCTACCCGCAAGAGGATTACCTCTACTGCGTTGTTTCAATCCACGCCCGTCATTGCTGACGGGCGAGCCGCACCCGCGGCTATGTTGGACTTGGGGAAAGTAGTTGTTTCAATCCACGCCCGTCATTGCTGACGGGCGAGCCGACCTCATACAGGGTAAAAAGGGCTCCGGAAAATCGTTTCAATCCACGCCCGTCATTGCTGACGGGCGAGCCCCGGACGCACGCCCCCGGCTGCAGCGTGCATCCAGTTTCAATCCACGCCCGTCATTGCTGACGGGCGAGCCTGGTTGCTGGCGTCCGCGGCCTCGTCCTGGAACATGTTTCAATCCACGCCCGTCATTGCTGACGGGCGAGCCCCACCGGGCAGGAACTCGCCCACGACAGGCAGCTTGTTTCAATCCACGCCCGTCATTGCTGACGGGCGAGCCCTGCGCCCACGCAGAACTTCTTGCACCAATGCGCAAGTTTCAATCCACGCCCGTCATTGCTGACGGGCGAGCCCTGTCGTGGCCGTGGCTTGAGTCCAGCAGCATGGCGTTTCAATCCACGCCCGTCATTGCTGACGGGCGAGCCCTTTTTGTGTGCCCTGCCCTTCGAGCTGCCAGGCAACGTTTCAATCCACGCCCGTCATTGCTGACGGGCGAGCCCGGCAGACGCTGGCGCTGCAAGCCGTGTCCACCACGGTTTCAATCCACGCCCGTCATTGCTGACGGGCGAGCCCGGTCGATGGTGTAATCACCTGAGGCGGCCGGGTTGTTTCAATCCACGCCCGTCATTGCTGACGGGCGAGCCCGGCCCGCAGGCTGTTGACCCGCTCAGGCCCCACATCGTTTCAATCCACGCCCGTCATTGCTGACGGGCGAGCCCCCGCTGCTTCGGTCGTCGTCTGTCTAATAACGTTGTCGTTTCAATCCACGCCCGTCATTGCTGACGGGCGAGCCCGCCGGACTGCAACTCAAAGATAGGACCAGATGGGTTTCAATCCACGCCCGTCATTGCTGACGGGCGAGCCCACCATCACCGAGGTGGCTGACGATGCCGACCCGTGTTTCAATCCACGCCCGTCATTGCTGACGGGCGAGCCCAAGTGATCCGAGCGCGTCGTGCCGTCTTCGACCGGGTTTCAATCCACGCCCGTCATTGCTGACGGGCGAGCCCGGCGTTTGGCACGCAGCCCAATCTGTCTCAGTTTGTTTCAATCCACGCCCGTCATTGCTGACGGGCGAGCCCTTGGCCTCGCGCGCCTGCACGATCTTCTGAGCCCGGTTTCAATCCACGCCCGTCATTGCTGACGGGCGAGCCCGCTCTGCGCTTTCGATGTCGCCCACGAACAAGCGGTTTCAATCCACGCCCGTCATTGCTGACGGGCGAGCCCGCAGCTATCGCAAGCTGATAGCTCAGGAAGGACGAGTTTCAATCCACGCCCGTCATTGCTGACGGGCGAGCCCGACGAGCGCCCCATCTCCATTACGCAGAGCGACGCTGTTTCAATCCACGCCCGTCATTGCTGACGGGCGAGCCCGCGTGCGCACGTAGGCCGATTTCGAGTCGGGCATGTTTCAATCCACGCCCGTCATTGCTGACGGGCGAGCCCGCAGTCGTGCGCGGCATGGGGGCGGCGGTGGCGGGTTTCAATCCACGCCCGTCATTGCTGACGGGCGAGCCCGACAATGAGGCGCTTTGGCGTGCGGTTGCTGTTGTTTCAATCCACGCCCGTCATTGCTGACGGGCGAGCCCGTGGCACGAAGGATGGC
>CAMTVS010000029.1:0-34039 GCA_947085235.1 uncultured Aquabacterium sp.
CAACTACCGTCCTCAGTTCTACTTCCGCACCACCGACGTGACCGGCTCGATCGAGCTGCCGGCCGACAAGGAAATGGTGATGCCTGGCGACAACGTGTCGATCACCGTCAAGCTGATCGCCCCGATCGCCATGGAAGAAGGCCTGCGCTTCGCCATCCGTGAAGGCGGTCGCACCGTCGGCGCCGGCGTCGTGGCCAAGATCCTCGACTGATTCTGCATGACACGAGCTCACCGCCTGCCAACGGCTCGGTGGTGAGCGTCATCGCTCTTTAATTCAAAGGAAGTGTGTCATGGCACAACAGAAGATCCGTATCCGCCTGAAGGCCTTCGATTACAAGCTGATCGACCAGTCGTCGGCTGAAATCGTGGAAACCGCCAAGCGTACCGGCGCCATCGTCAAGGGTCCCGTGCCCCTGCCGACCCGCCTGCAGCGTTTCGACATCCTGCGTTCGCCGCACGTCAACAAGACCTCGCGTGACCAGTTCGAGATCCGCACCCACCAGCGTCTGATGGACATCGTCGACCCGACCGACAAGACGGTTGACGCCCTGATGAAGCTGGACCTGCCGGCTGGCGTGGACGTGGAAATCAAACTGCAGTGATGCAGCAGGCTCAGTCAGGTCTGTTGACCTGATCGGCCTGGTTCTCCCAACCGCCCTGAGGGGCGGTTTTTTCTTGCCTGTGCAAAGGGCTTGCGCTTTTGGTGTGGCTTTGCTACAGTCGAAGGCTTTCCCGCAATCGGGCGGTTGGGTATTGCGTGCTCGCAAGGCGCGCCGACTCAGCCATCTGGCGGCAGGAAGTTCGAGCCCCCGGCCAATCGATGTCGGGTGTGTGTAAAAGGCCCCCATCGCGGGGCTGGAGAAAAATCATGAGTCTTAGCAATCGCCTCGGATTGCTGGGTCGCAAGGTGGGCATGATGCGCATCTACACAGACGACGGCGACGCCGTGCCTGTGACGGTGCTCGACGTGTCCAACAACCGCGTGTCCCAGGTCAAAACCGTTGAGACCGACGGCTACACCGCCGTGCAGGTGGTGTTCGGTGCCCGCAAGGCATCGCGCGTGACCAAGCCCGAAGCTGGTCACCTGGCCAAGGCTGGCGTCGAAGCCGGCGAAATCTCTCGCGAATTCCGCGTGGCCCCCGAAGTGGCGGCTGAACTGAAGGCTGGCGCCACCATCGCTCCTGCCTCGCTGTTCCAGCCTGGCCAAAAGGTCGACGTGCAAGGCACCTCGATCGGTAAGGGGTTCGCCGGTACCATCAAGCGTCACAACTTCGGTTCGCAGCGCGCTTCGCACGGTAACTCGCGTTCGCACAATGTGCCCGGTTCGATCTCGATGGCCCAGGATCCTGGCCGCGTGTTCCCCGGCAAGAAGATGACCGGTCACATGGGTGTGGACACCGTGACCACGCAGAACCTGGACATCGTGCGCGTTGACGAAGCTCGTCAACTGCTGCTGGTCAAGGGTGCTGTTCCCGGCTCGAAGGGCGGTTTCGTGACCGTTCGCCCTGCCGTGAAGGTCAAAGTGAAGAAAGGAGCCAACTGATGGCACAGCTGGAACTCCTGAACGAACAGGGTCAGGCCGCCTCCAAGGTGGAAGCCGCTGACGCCGTGTTCGGCCGTGATTACAACGAAGCCCTGGTTCACCAGGTCGTGGTGGCCTACCAGGCCAATGCCCGTCAAGGCACCCGCGCCCAGAAGGACCGTGAGCAGGTCAAGCACACCACCAAGAAGCCATGGCGCCAAAAGGGCACCGGCCGCGCTCGTGCTGGTATGTCGTCCTCGCCGCTGTGGCGTGGGGGTGGTCGGATTTTCCCGAACCTGCCTGAAGAAAACTTCACCCACAAGGTCAACAAGAAGATGTACCGCGCCGCCATGGCCACCATCTTCTCTCAGCTGGCCCGTGAAGGCCGCCTGGCCGTGGTGGATTCGATCGCTGTCGAAGCCCCCAAGACCAAGCTGCTGGCTGCCAAGCTGAAGGCCATGAACCTCGACCACGTGCTGGTGATCGCCGACACCGTCGACGACAACCTGGCCCTGGCTTCGCGCAACCTGCCGAACGTGCTGGTGGTTGAGCCCCGTTACGCCGATCCGCTGTCGCTGGTGCACTACAAGAAGGTGCTCGTGACCAAGGCCGCGATCGACAAGCTCCAGGAGATGTTCGCATGAGCACTCTGAAATTCGATGAAAGCCGCCTGCTGCAGGTGCTGGTCGCTCCGATCATCTCGGAAAAGGCCACCGCTGCTGCCGAGACCCGCGGCCAAGTGCTGTTCAAGGTCCTGCGCGACGCTTCCAAGCCCGAGATCAAGGCTGCTGTTGAGCTGCTGTTCAAGGTCGAAGTGAAGTCGGTGCAAGTCCTGAATCAGAAGGGCAAAGTCAAGCGCTTTGGCGGCCGCATTGGTCGTCGCGACCACGCCAAGAAGGCCTTCGTGTGCCTGAAGGACGGTCAAGAGCTGAACTTCTCCGGGGAGGCTGCGTAATCATGGCTGTCGTCAAACTCAAACCGACCACGCCCGGCCAACGTGCCGTGGTGAAGGTGGTGCACAAGCACCTGCACAAGGGCGAAGGCTACGCACCCCTGCTGGAGCCGCAAAAGCAGAACTCCGGCCGCAACAACAACGGTCACATCACGGTTCGCCACAAGGGTGGTGGTCACAAGCACCACTACCGCGTGGTCGACTTCCGTCGCACGAAGGATGGCATCCCTGCCAAGGTCGAGCGCATCGAGTACGACCCCAACCGCACGGCTCACATCGCTCTGGTGTGCTATGCCGACGGTGAGCGTCGTTACATCATCGCTCCCCGTGGTCTGGAGGTGGGCTCGGTGGTGATCAGCGGCTCTGAAGCCCCGATCAAGACCGGCAACACCCTGCCGATCCGCAACATCCCCGTGGGTTCGACCATTCACAACATCGAGCTGCTGCCTGGCAAGGGTGGTCAGATCGCCCGTTCGGCCGGCACCTCTGCCGTCCTGATGGCCCGTGAAGGCACCTACGCTCAGGTTCGCCTGCGCTCCGGTGAGGTTCGCAAGATCCACATCGAATGCCGCGCCACCCTGGGTGAAGTGAGCAACGAAGAGCACAGCCTGCGTCAATACGGCAAGGCCGGCGCCATCCGCTGGAAGGGCATCCGTCCGACCGTCCGTGGTACCGCCATGAACCCGATCGACCACCCGCACGGTGGTGGTGAAGGCCGTACTGGTGAAGGTCAAGCTCCTGTGTCGCCGTGGAACACGCTGACCAAGGGCTACCGTACCCGCAACAACAAGCGCACGCAGACGTTCATCGTTTCGCGTCGCAAGAAGTAAGAGGTAGGCTGAAATGGCTCGTTCTCTGAAAAAGGGTCCCTTCGTGGACCACCATCTCCTGGCCAAGGTTGAAAAGGCTGTGTCCACCAAGGACAAGAAGCCCGTCAAGACCTGGTCGCGTCGTTCGACCATCCTGCCTGAGTTCATCGGCCTGACCATTGCTGTGCACAACGGCAAGCAGCACGTGCCCGTGTACATCCAGGACCAGATGGTTGGCCACAAGCTCGGCGAGTTCGCCCTGACCCGGACATTCAAGGGTCACCCTGGCGACAAGAAAGCCAAGAAATAAGGAGCAGCTGCGATGGAAACGAAAGCAATCGTTCGCGGCGTTCGTCTGTCGGTCGACAAGGGTCGACTGGTGGCCGATCTCATCCGTGGTAAGAAGGTGGATCAGGCTCTGAACATCCTGACCTTCACCCAGAAAAAAGCCGCTGGCATCATCAAGAAGGCCCTGGAGTCCGCGATCGCCAACGCCGAGCACAACGACGGCGCTGACATCGACGAACTGAAGGTCAAGACGATCTATGTGGAGCAAGGCGCCACGCTGAAGCGTTTCACTGCCCGTGCCAAGGGCCGTGGCAACCGCATCAGCAAGCCCACCTGCCACATCTACGTCACCGTGGGCAACTGAGCGAGAGGCTGAATCATGGGACAGAAAATCCACCCAACCGGTTTCCGCTTGGCCGTCACCCGCAACTGGGCATCGCGTTGGTACGCCACCAACCGCAACTTTGCCTCGATGCTGGCTGAAGACCTGGAAGTCCGCGAATTCCTGAAGAAGAAGCTCAAGAACGCGGCTGTGTCGCGCATCTTGATCGAGCGTCCTGCCAAGAGCGCCCGCATCACCATTTTCTCGGCTCGTCCGGGCGTGGTGATCGGCAAGAAGGGTGAGGACATCGAGAACCTGAAGGCTGAACTGGCCCGCCGTCTGAACGTGCCGGTGTCGGTGAACATCGAAGAAGTGCGCAAGCCTGAAGTCGATGCTCAACTGATCGCCGACTCGATCACGCAGCAGCTGGAAAAGCGCATCATGTTCCGCCGCGCCATGAAGCGTGCGATGCAAAACGCCATGCGTCTGGGTGCCCAAGGCATCAAGATCATGTCGGGTGGCCGTCTGAACGGCGCCGAAATCGCCCGTACCGAGTGGTACCGTGAAGGTCGTGTGCCTCTGCACACCCTGCGCGCCGACATCGACTATGGCTTCTCTGAAGCCCACACCACCTACGGTGTGATCGGTGTGAAGGTGTGGGTGTACCGTGGCGACCGCCTGGCCAACGGCGAAGCCCCCGTGCTGAAGGGTGACGATCGTGAAGACGACCGTCGCAGCCGCCGCGGTCCTCGCAGCGATCGCCCTGGTGACCGTCGTGGTCCCCGTGGTGGCCGTGGCGCGCCCCGTGCTGACGGTGCACCTGCCGATGGCAGCGACAAGCCCGCCGTGGCCGCTGACGCCAAGCGCGTTCGCAAGGCAGCTCCTGCTGCTGAAGCGAAAGGAGAATAAACATGTTGCAACCTAATCGTCGCAAGTTCCGCAAGGAGCACAAGGGCCGCAACACCGGTGTCGCCACCCGTGGCGCCGATGTGTCCTTTGGCGAGTTCGGCCTGAAGGCGACCGAGCGCGGTCGCATCACCGCCCGCCAGATCGAAGCTGCCCGTCGTGCCATCTCGCGTCACGTCAAGCGTGGCGGCCGCATCTTCATCCGCGTGTTCCCGGACAAGCCCATCTCCAACAAGCCTGCCGAAGTCCGTATGGGTAACGGTAAGGGTAACGTGGAGTACTACGTGGCCGAGATCACCCCGGGCAAGGTGCTGTACGAGATCCAGGGTGTGCCCGAGCAACTCGCTCGCGAAGCTTTCAAGCTGGCTGCCGCCAAGCTGCCGCTGTCCACGACCTTCGTGGGCCGCGAGTTTGGCATCTGATTGACGCGCAAGGAGAAAGACATGGCTAACAAAGCCTCTGAACTGCGCGCCAAGGATGTGGCCGCACTGGAAACCGAAATCAAGGACCTGTTGAAGTCGCACTTCAATCTGCGCATGCAGCGTGCGACCCAGCAGCTCCAGGACAACTCTGCTCTGAAGAAGACCCGTCGTGACATCGCTCGCGCTCGGACCATTCTGACCGAGAAGAAGAACCAAGGAGCCGCCAAATGACGGAAGCTCAAACCCGCGCCAAGGTTGTCCGCAGCCTGGTTGGCAAGGTCGTCTCTGCCGGCCGCGACAAGACCGTGACCGTGCTGGTCGAGCGTCGTGTGAAGCACGAGCTCTACGGCAAGATCGTGGCCAAGTCGGCCAAGTACCACGCTCACGACGAGAAGAACGAGTTCGGTCTCGGTGACATCGTCGAGATCGTCGAAAGTCGACCACTGTCGAAGACCAAGAACTGGGTCGTGTCGCGTCTGGTCGAGAAGGCTCAAGCAGCCTGATCGCTGGGTGTGATCGCCCTGACAGGGGCGGGGGCTTGCGCTCGGTCCTGTCAATGAACCGGTTGTCAGTGATACTGACAGCCGGTTTTTTATTGTCTGAACGATCTCAGGAGCCTTTCATGATCCAGCCAGGAGCCGCGTTGCCTGATGTGACGCTGTACGAGTTCATTGACGAGCCCACCGATGGGTGTGCCTTGGGCCCGAATCCCGTGTCCGTGACCAAGGCCGCACAGGGCAAGACCATCGCTTTGTTTGGTCTTCCAGGTGCGTTCACGCCCACGTGTTCCGAGCGCCATGCGCCAGCCTACATCGAGCAGGCCGAGGCGTTCAAGGCTGCCGGTGTGGACGAGATCTGGTGCGTGGCCGTGAACGACGCCTTCGTGATGGGCGCCTGGGCGCGCAGCCTGGGAGCAGGTCGCAAGGTGCGATTCCTGGCCGATGGGAGTGCCGACTTTGCCAAGGCCACCGGCCTGACGCTGGACCTGAGCGCTAAGGGCTTGGGGCTGCGTTCGGGGCGCTTCTCCATGTTGGTCAAGAACGGTGTGGTCACGCACCTGAACAACGAGCAGGGCGGCGGCTTGGCGGTCAGCGATGCGGCCACCTTGCTGGCTCAGGCGCAAGGTTGATGCAGGGCTGAGCACGCATCCAGGTCGCGGCTGAAGAGCATGGCCTCAGACGGTTCGCGACCGTGTCGGCTATCAGGGTCATCACCGGATTTGATGGTGCGCACGATGCGTGGCGCCACGCTCATGCTACATTGCTGTTCATGAACACGACCGTTCGCTTTTATTTTGGGATCTTTCATCTCCCGCCCCAGACCGGCGCAGGAGTGGACGCCCTTTAAGCGAACCACGTCAAATCCTGAAAACCGCCGGTTCACCCCGGCGGTTTTTTTTCGACCGACCCCGCAACAGGAACACGCCCCATGACCGCCAAATCCAGCGCCGCAGCCGGCTGGGTCCCGCCCGCCGACAAGACTTCGCAAACCGATGACGAGCGCATCCAGAACGTCACGCCCCTGCCGCCGCCTGAGCACCTGATCCGATTCTTCCCCATCCGTGGCACGGCGGTGGAGACCTTGGTGGCGGGCACGCGCAAGGCCATCCGCAAGATCATCCATGGCAAGGACGACCGCCTGCTGGTGATCATCGGCCCGTGCTCCATCCATGATCCCGCAGCGGCCATCGAGTACGCCAAGCGCCTGTTGCCTCTGCGCGAACGCTACAAGGACACGCTGGAAGTGGTGATGCGGGTGTACTTCGAGAAGCCCCGCACGACGGTGGGCTGGAAGGGCCTGATCAATGACCCGTACCTGGATGAGTCGTACAAGATCGACGAGGGCCTGCGCATGGCCCGCCATCTGCTGCTGGAGATCAACCGCCTGGGTGTGCCGGCGGCCAGTGAGTTCCTGGACGTGATCTCGCCGCAGTACATCGGCGATCTGATCAGTTGGGGCGCCATCGGTGCGCGCACCACGGAGAGCCAGATCCACCGCGAGCTGGCCTCGGGCATCAGCGCGCCGATCGGCTTCAAGAACGGCACCGACGGCAACATCAAGATCGCGACTGACGCGATCCAGTCGGCCTCGCGCCCGCACCACTTCCTGTCGGTGCACAAGAACGGTCAAGTGGCCATCGTGGAAACGGCAGGCAACCCCGACTGCCACGTCATCCTGCGCGGTGGCAAGGCCCCGAACTATGATGCTGCCAGCGTGGAAGCGGCGTGCAAGGATCTGGAAGCGGCCAAGCTGCATCCCTCGCTGATGGTGGACTTCAGCCACGCCAACAGCTCCAAGCAGCACGAGCGCCAGGTGGTGGTGGCCGAGGACATCGCAGCCCAGGTCAGTGGTGGCTCGAAGAAGGTGTTCGGCGTGATGGTGGAAAGCCACCTGTGCGCGGGCGCTCAGAAGTTCACCCCCGGCAAGGATGATCCGTCCAAGCTCGCCTATGGTCAGTCGATCACGGATGCCTGCATCGGCTGGGATGACTCGGAGAAGGTGCTCGAGATCCTGTCGAAGTCGGTCAAAAACCGCCGGGCCCGCTGATCGCACTGGCTGTCTGCGGGGCCTCCCCCTCATGGGGGAGGTTCCTTGTCGTATCCTGCCAATGACCCCGGGTGGGCTCGGTGGGATACTGATCGCCTTCCATTCTTGATTGAGCGCATGTCGCCGAAGGCTCCGCATCTTCTGCTGGTTGATGATCACGCACTGTTCCGCATCGGGCTGGGGCAGATGCTGGAGGCTCACTGGCCGGATGTGCGTTTGCAGCAGGCGGTGTCGTGGAGCGGGGCGGTGACTCAACTGGCCGCCGTTCATCTAACGGATGCCTTCGATGTGATGCTGCTGGATGTGGGCTTGCCCGACGCGGACGCCTTGCAGGCCTTGCCTGACGTGCAGCGCCTGGCCCCAGGCCTTCCGGTGCTGGTGATGTCGGCGGACTCTCGGCCTGAACGCGTGGCGCGTGCCCGCGAGGCGGGGGCCCGCGGCTGGGTGCCCAAGTCTGCCCAACCGGCCTTGATCGTCGAGGCACTGCAGGCCTTGATGCAGGGGCACATGGCCTTCACCGGGCTGACGTACGGGCCGTCGTCGCTGTCGTCCAGCGCTTCGTCCGCAACGCGAGCGCCGGCATCTACCACGCTCCGCGAACCATTCCGTCTTGACGAGCAGCAGTCCCAGATCCTGCGTCTGCTGGGGCGGGATGTGCCCAACAAGGCCATCGCCAAGCACCTGGGCTTGAGCGAGACCGAGGTGCGTGTGCAGGTGTCCTGGCTGACCGACATGCTGGAGGCCACCAGCCGGCGAGAGGCTTATGCCCGCGCGGTGGAGCGCGGCGTGCTGACGCCATGAGCGAATCATCCCGACGCGCACCGTGGTGGCGCGTGCTGTGGACCGAATCCCTGCGTTTCGAGCACCAGCCTGCCTTGTCGGGACAGATGGCCCTGATGGACCGCAACATGCCGGTGGCCTTGTGGGGCACCGCGTTGACGGCCTGGATCTGTGCACTCAGCCTGAACCATGTGTTGCACGATCGCGGCACCTTCATCTGGGCCGCCTGGGTGACCTGGTGGGCGTGGATGGGCTGGTGGGCGCGGGCCCACCTCAATGGTCGGCTGGCCGCCAGGGCAGACGCGCTGCGCTATGCCCGCGTGATGCGCGTGGTCTGGATGATCCAGGGGCTGAGTTGGGGTGCCTTGTCGTGGTTGTTCGTGCACCCGGATCAGCCGGCATCCACCGTGCTGGTGTTGGGCATTTTTTCGGGCTTGAGCTCGGCTGGCCTGGCGGTGCTGGGCATGTCGTGGCCCATGTCGGTGGCGTTCTGGCTGAGCGGTGCGCTGACCAACGCCACAGGCCTGCTGCAAGCGCAAGACGGCGTTCACCTGACCTTGGCGGTGGGCGTGTTGATCTACCTGGTCGCCATGACGGTGTTCTCGTACCACAGCGCCCGTGCCGCGCAGCGGAGCATCGAGTTGCACCGAGAAAACGAACGCCTCGTGAGCCAACTGCGTGATCAGACGCGGCGAGCCCAGGAGGCGCGGCAGTTGGCCGAGGAGGCCAGTGCCGAAGCTGATGCCGCCAACCGCGCCAAGACTGTGTTCCTGGCGTCCGTGAGTCATGACTTGCGGCAGCCTCTGCATGCGGCTGGCCTGTACCTGGATGCCTTGAGCCGCCTGGGTTGGGAAGGCCGAGCGGCCCATCTGCTGCAGCAGGTGCAGTCCTCGCAAACAGCGGCCAGCGACATGCTCAACACCCTGCTGGACTTTTCGCGGGTGGACGCAGGTGTGGTGCAGGCCCATCGGCAGCCGATGGCCTTGCAGCCCCTGCTGCACCGGCTGGTGCAGGAGCTGGCGCCCTGGGCAGAAGAGAAGGGCTTGGCCTTGCGCCTGCGCGACACCCGCGTGGTGGCGCATGCCGATCCGGCCCTGGTCGAGATGATCGTGCGCAACCTGTTGCTGAACGCCATCCGCTACACCGAGCGGGGTGCTGTGCTGGTGGCGTGCCGTCGTCGAGGCGAGCGGGTGTGCGTGGAGGTCTGGGACACCGGGATGGGCATTCCCCTTCATCAGCAGGAGGCCATCTTTCAGGAGTTTCACCAGCTGGGCAATCCGGAGCGGGATCAGCGCAAGGGCATGGGGCTGGGCCTGGCCATTGTGCGTGGATTGGCGAGGGCCATGAGCGTGGATGTCAGCCTGTCTTCGGTGCCGGGGCGGGGCTCGGTGTTTCGGCTGAGCCTGCCCGTGAGCCGCGAGGCGGTGACCCATGTCGAGGTCGCGCCCTTGATGGATGACGGACTGATGGGCCTGAAGGTGTTGTTGATCGATGACGATGAGTCGGTCAGGCAGGCCATGGCCGAGTTGCTGTCGGATTGGGGCTGTTGGTGTGAGGTGGCCGAGTCGGCCGACGCCGCCAGCGCCGTGCTGCAGCGATTTGAGCCCGACGTGCTGGTGTGTGATCACCGGCTGCGGGAGGGCCGCTCAGGGGTTCAGGCGGTGGAGCAGGTGTGGGCGCGTGTGCAGCGCCGCGTGCCAGCGGTGCTGGTGACCGCCGACACCACCACGGAGCGATTGCGTGAGGCCCACGCCTCGGGTCTGCTGTTGCTGCACAAGCCCGTGCCCGCTCGGCGACTGCAGGAGGTGCTGGCGCAGCTCTCGGGGCGCAGGGCTCAGACCTCGCTGTCGGGCGAGGTCGGCGCCTGACGCTGGGGCCGCATCCACCACAGGCTGAAGGCCAGCGTGGCCAGCCACAGGCTCTGGCCCAGCACGCCGTGGTGGTCGATCATCCAGCCACTGAGCACCGGGCCGATGGCCCCACCGGCGGTGTAGCCGGCGATCATGGCCGAGGTGCCGGCCAGGGCCGAGGTGTGGGCGAAGTCATGCGCCACACGGATCATGCTGAGGGTGTAGAGCGCACCGCCCACCGCACCCCACAGCCCGGCACACAGCCAGAACAGGGGCGGCCATTCGGGGGCTTGTGACAGCGCCAGGGCGCTCAGGCCCAGGATGCCTGCCGCCAGCGCGAACAGGCGTTGCACGGGCAGGTGATCGGCCAGCCAGCCGGTGGGGTACTGCAGCAGAAAGCTGCCCAGGCCCAGGGCCCCGGCGATGGAGGCAGCGGCGGCCAGCGTCAGGCCCAGCCCGGCGCCATGGGCCACGGTGACCGAGCCCAGGCCCACCTCGAACACCCCGCCCACGATGGCGGCCCACACCAGTGACGGCGCCAGCCGGCAGGCCTGCCACAGGCCCATGTGGGCATGTTGCTCGTGCATGGCGCGCAGGTTCAGCACGGCTGATGGCAGCACCAGCCACAGCCCCAGGGCCAGGCAGGCGGCGGCCATCACGTTGGCCGCCGTGGCATCCAGGCCCAGCAGCGCGGGCAGGAAGGGGCCCAAGGCCATGCCGGCGCCCAGCAGGGTCTGGTAGAGCCCGGTCAGGCGCCCTCGGTGCGTGGCGGGCACGTTGTGGGCCACCAGGGCCTCGGTGGCGTTCCAGGCGGCGGCCGCGCCCAGGCCAGCCAGCAGGCCCAGCACGCACCAGGTGAAGAAGTCGTCGGTGAGCAGGTAGCCCAGGCAGGCTAGCAGCTCCAGCCCCAGCCCCAGGCGATAGGCCTGGCCCACGCCCAGGCGCCTGAACAAGGCGGGCACCCAGGGCACCAGCCCCACCACCGCCAGGAAGGGCAGGGTGGCGAAGAGGCCGATGGCAGTGGCGCTCACGCCGGTTTGCTGCAGGCGCACGGCCAGCACCGGGTTGAGCAGGCTGAAGCTCAGCACCACCAGGGTGGTGGCCATCATCACCCGCCCCAGGCCGGGGGGCAGGGCCCTGATCATCGAGCGCAGCGTGGTGGACGACACTCAGTTCAACCAGCCCTTGCGGCGGAAGTACCAGAACGGTGTCACGATGGACAACAGCATCAGGCCCAGGGCCAGCGGGTAGCCCCACTTCTGGCTCAACTCCGGCATGTGCTGGAAGTTCATGCCGTAGATGCTGGCGATCAGCGTGGGCGGCAGCAAGGCCACCGAGGCCACCGAGAAGATCTTGATGATCTTGTTCTGGTTGATGTTGATGAAACCGACCGTGGCGTCCATCAGGAAGTTGATCTTGTCGAACAGGAAGGCCGTGTGGCTGTCCAGCGAGTCGATGTCGCGCAGGATCTGGCGGGCTTCTTCGAACTGGTCGGCGCTCAGCATGCGCGCGCGCATCATGAAGCTCACGGCGCGCCGTGTGTCCATGGCATTGCGTCGGATGCGGCCGTTCAAGTCTTCCTGGCGGGCAATCGCCGCCAGCACCTCGGCGGCGGCCTCGTCGTTGATCTGGTCTTTCAGCACGCGGCGGCCCACGGTCTCCAGCTCGTCGTAGATGCCCTCCAGCGTGTCGGCCGAGTACTCGGCGTCGGCGTCGTACAGCTTGAGCAGCACGTCCTTGGCGTCTTCGATCAGGGCCGGGATGCGGCGGGCGCGCATGCGCAGCAGCCGGAAGACGGGCAGGTCTTCACGGTGGATCGAAAACAGGATGTTGTCGTGCAGGATGAAGGCCACGCGCACGTTGCGCGGCGAGTCGTGGTCGTCGATCAGGAAGTCGGAGCGGATGTGGATGGCACCGTCTTCTTCGTAGAAGCGGGCGGACTCTTCCAGGTCTTCGTCGATGATGTCGCCGGGGATGACCAGGCCGAAGTGCACGGCCAGCCAGCCTTTTTCTTCCGGGGTGGGGTCTTCGAGGTCGATCCAGATCGGCCGGGTGCCGATGGGGGCATCCAGGTGGGCGATTTCTTCTTGAAACAGCCGGCCATTGGCCAGCGTGAACACGTTGAGCATGCGGTCTCCAGCACAGCAGGTGTCCCGGTCAAGCCGGGCACGCAGGCAGCGGGTGGGTGAGGGGTGTGGTGGTTGCCGCCCCCTCCTGCATGCGCCCCGCAGGCCCTCAGGGCGGCGGGGGTGACACGACAGCGGTACCGTCGTGGCCGGAGTGGGCGGTCACCAAGGGTGACTGTCCAAGGTGGTGGCTCCAGATGGCCTGTGCGGCCGATGTCGAGATTATGGCCTGTCTGCGTCAGATCGGTGCTCACAAATGGTGCCCAAATCCCACGAATGAACGCCTGCCGGTGTAAGGTGATGGCCCATGGCCACGCCGTTTTCTCGTCTCGACCTCAACCTCTTCCGTGTCATGGATGCCGTGTATGTGCATGGCGGCATCTCGGGCGCGGCCCGGCACCTGCATTTGAGCCAGCCGGCCGTGAGCCACGCCTTGGCGCGCTTGCGGCGCATCTGGGGTGATCCGCTCTTCGTGCGCCAGGGCAACCAGATGGTGCCCACCGAGCTGACGCGCCGGGTGATCGCCGATGTGCAGGCGCACCTGCGGGGGCTGCAGTCGGTGCTGGCCCAGGCCGATGGCTTCGACCCGGCCACGCTGGACATGACCGTGCGCCTGGGCATGCGCGATGTGCTGGAGGCCATCACCCTGCCGCCTTTGATGGCGCACCTGACCCAGGCCGCCCCCCGGGTGGGCCTGGCCAGTGTGCGTGTGCCCCGGGAAGCGCTGGAGCGCAGCCTGAGCCAGGGTGAGGTGGACCTGGTGATCGACCGGCAGCGGCGCGTGAGTGGCCGCATCCGGGGCGAGCATCTGGCCGACGAACGGCTGTCGGTGCTGATGCGCCAGGGCCACCCGCTGGCCGCGCGCGCCATGACCGTGGCCGACTACTTTGACTGCCAGCACGTGATGGTGACCTTGCAGCCTGAGCAGCCCGACCCCCTGCAGGCGGTGTGGGCCGGGCTGGGCCTGGGCGAGCGGCGCGTGAGCCTGCGCTGCCAGCACTACTTCGCGGCCGCCAAGGTGGTGGCCCACAGCGACGCCCTGCTGACCCTGCCCCACACCTATGCCGAGCAGCTGACGCGGGCCTTGCCCCTGGTGGTGGCCGAGCTGCCCGTGGCGCTGCCGCCCATGGGCATCTGGATGTACTGGCACGCCGACCGCGAGGCCGACCCTGTGCACCACTGGCTGAGGGGCTGCGTGGCCCAGGGCGCGCGCGAGGCCATGCGGGTGATGCATGACTTGGGATGAAATATCATCATTTGATGCAGGTGTTGCCCTGGCGTAGCATCCACCGACATTCCCCTTGCCTCAGACCAGGAGACAGCCATGGATTTCAAGCCCAGTGAACGCGCCCAGAGTTATGCCCAGCGCGTGCGTGCCTTCATCGACCAGCGCATCGCCCCGGTCGAGGCCCAGCACTGGAAAGAAATCCACGAAGCCCGCCATGGCGGCGACTGGACGCAGTGGAAGGTGCCTGCGCGTGTGGAAGAACTCAAGGCCCAGGCCAAGGCTGAAGGCCTGTGGAACCTGTTTCTGCCCGATGCCGATCTGGCCCCGGGGCTGAGCGTGCTGGACTACGCCTTCAGCGCCGAGCAGACCGGCCGCTCGATGATGGCGCCCGAGATCTTCAACTGCAACGCGCCCGACACCGGAAACATGGAGGTGCTCTGGAAGTACGGCAGCGACGAGCAAAAGGCCCGGTGGCTCACGCCCTTGCTCAATGGCGAGATCCGCTCGGTGTTCTTCATGACCGAGCCGGACGTGGCCTCGTCCGACGCCACCAACATGGCGGCCACGGCGGTGGTCGAGGGCAATCAGATCGTGCTCAATGGCAAGAAGTGGTGGTCCTCCGGCGTGGGCGATCCGCGCTGCAAGATCGGCATCTTCATGGCTGCCACACCCAACGCCGAAGCGGGCCGTCATGGTCAGCACTCGATGGTGCTGGTGCCGCTGGACACCCCGGGCGTTGAGATCAAGCGCATGCTGCCGGTGTTCGGCGAGTACGACGAGCCGCACGGCCACGGCGAGGTGCACTTCACCAATGTGCGCCTGCCGCTGAGCAATGTGATCGCCGGGCCGGGCCGTGGCTTCGAGATCGCCCAGGGCCGCCTGGGCCCGGGCCGCATCCACCACTGCATGCGCTGCATCGGCGCGGCCGAGAAGGCGCTGGAGCTGGCCATCGAGCGTGGCCTGAAGCGTGTCGCCTTTGGCAAGCCCCTGATCAACCTGGGTGGTAACCGCGAGCGCATCGCCGAATGCCGCCTGGCCATCGACCAGGCCCGCTTGCTGACCCTGCAGGCCGCCTGGAAGATCGACAACCTGGGCGTGATGAGCGCGCTCACCGACGTGTCGGCCATCAAGGTGGTGGCGCCCACCATGCTGCAGAACGTGGTGGACTTTGCCATCCAGATGCACGGTGGCATGGGCGTGTCGCACGACACCATGCTCACGGCCTTCTTCAACCAGGCCCGCTCATTGCGCTTGGCCGATGGCCCCGATGAGGTCCACAAAGGCATGATCGCCCGCCTGGAGCTGATGAAGTACGGCGCCAAGTGAGGGTGAACGGGGTTTGACATGGGTGCGCTTTACCTGATCCGCCACGGCCAGGCCTCGTTTGGCAGCCAGAACTACGATGCCTTGTCGCCACTGGGGCATCAACAGGGCTATGCGATTGGCCAGGCCCTGAAGGCCCGAGGCGTGACGCCTGAGGCCGTGGTGGCGGGCACCATGCAGCGCCACCAGGAAACCGCCCGTGCGGCCCTGTCGGCCATGGCGCTGGACGTGCCCATGGCCATCCACGCCGGGGTCAACGAGTTCGACCACGAAAACGTGATCGAGGTGGCCCAGCCGCGTTACGCCGACAAGGCGACGATGATGGCCGACATGGCCGCCAGCGGTGACCCGCGACGCGCCTTTCAGACCTTTTTTCGCGAAGCCGTGACCCGCTGGGTGGAGGGGAACCACGATGCGGAGTACAGCGAGCCCTGGTCGGCCTTCAAACTGCGCTGCGTGGCCGCCTTGAACGACCTGGTGCAGCAGACGCCGGCCAAAGGCCAGGCCGTGGTGTTCACCTCCGGCGGGTTCATCAGCGTGGTGTGTGCGCACCTGCTGGGGCTGCACGACAGCCAGGCCTTTGCCATCAACTGGACGCTGGCCAATGCGGGCATCACCAAGATCAATGTGGGCCGGGATGGCCTGCACCTGTTGTCCGTCAACGAGCATGGCCACCTGGAAGGCGCCTCACCGTCGCTGCTGACATTCAGGTGAGTTCGCGCGACATCAGCCGAAGGGATGGTGGGGACATCCTTCACAATCCCAGGCGGGGCATGGTGGCATGTCACCGCACAACTTGGGGAAGACGTCGATGAAGACCGTGATGAAGATCGTGGGCTGGCTGCTGCTGGCCGTGGTGCTGTTGGCTGCGGGCGGTTTGGCCACCAGCTGGGCCCCGGACCGGGATGTGGAGAGCCTGAAGGCCCGTTGGGCCTCGGCGCCATCGCAGTTTGTCGACATCATGGGCATGTCGGTGCATGTGCGCGATGAAGGCCCCCGCGATGATGCCGAGCCCATCGTGCTGTTGCATGGCACCTCGGCCAGCCTGCACACCTGGGATGGCTGGACGGACGCCCTCAAGGGTCAGCACCGCGTCATCCGCATGGACCTGCCGGGCTTTGGCCTCACCGGCCCCATGCCCGATGGCAACTACCGCCTCACGCGCTACAGCGAGTTCGTCATCGCCCTGATGGATCGCCTGGGTGTGCAGAAGGCCGTGCTGGCCGGCAACTCGTTTGGTGGCAACCTGGCCTGGAAGGTGGCGGTGGACCACCCCCAACGCGTCAGCAAGCTGGTGCTGGTGGATGCGGCGGGCTACCCGTATGACGCGCAGTCGGTGCCCATTGGGTTCAAGATCGCACAGATCCCGGCGCTCAAGCCCCTGATGCAGAACACGCTGCCGCGCAGCATGATCGACTCCAGCGTGCGCAATGTGTACGGTGATCCGTCCAAGGTGACGGACGAGCTGGTGGATCGGTACTACGAGCTGACGCTGCGTGCCGGCAACCGCGCCGCCCTGGGCGAGCGTTTCAGCCAGAGCCCCGGTGGTGAGTTCGCCCAGCAGATCCCGTCGATCACGCAGCCCACGCTGATCCTGTGGGGCGGGCAAGACCGGCTGATTCCGCCGAACAACGCCGAGAAGTTCAAGCAGGACATCCAGGGCAGCCGTGTGGTGATGTTTGACACCCTGGGCCATGTGCCCCACGAAGAAGACCCAGCGGCGACCGTGGCGGCGGTGCAGGCGTTTCTGACGCCTTGAGCGAGCCTTACGAGGCAGCAAGATTCACAGCGTGGCCGCCAGCCGCGCCGCCTGGTCGATCGCCTTCTTGGCGTCCAACTCACCGGCTTCAAACGCCCCGCCGATCACGTGCACCGGCTTGCCCTGTTGGCTCAAGGCATCGGCCAGCTCGCGCAGCGGCACCTGACCGGCGCACAGCACGACGTGATCGCAGGCGATCCAGGTGGGGTTTTCGCGTTTCTCGCCGAAGCTGATCAGCAGGCCCTCGTCGCCGATGCGCTCGTAGTTCACGCCGCCGAGCATCTCGACGTCTTTCATCTTGAGCGATGCGCGGTGGATCCAGCCCGTGGTCTTGCCCAGGCCGGCGCCGAGCTTGCCTTTCTTGCGCTGCAGCAGCACCACCTCGCGGGCGGGTGGGAAGGGCTTGGGGCCTTCGGTGCGCAGACCGCCCGGCGCGGTGGATGGGTCGGTCACGCCCCATTCCTGCATCCAGCTGACCAGATCCAGTGACGGTGACTTGTGCTCGTGGTCGTGCACCAGGTACTCGGCCACGTCGAAGCCGATGCCGCCGGCGCCGATGACGGCCACCTTGCGGCCCACCGGTTTCTTGTGGCGCAGCACGTCGATGTAGCTCAGCACCTTGGGGTGGTCCTGGCCTGGGATCTTCGGGTCGCGGGGGGTCACGCCCGTGGCCACGATGACCTCGTCGAAGCCCGTCAACATGCCCGCGTCCACGCGGGTGTCGAGCGTCAGCTTCACGCCGGTGAGCTCGATGCGCTTGCGGAAGTGCCGCAGCATCTCGTCGAACTCTTCCTTGCCGGGGACCTGGCGCGCCATGTTGAGCTGGCCGCCGACTTCGCTGGCTGCGTCGAACAGCTCGACCTGGTGGCCGCGCTCGGCCAGGTGCGTGGCGGCGGTGATGCCGGCCGGGCCCGCGCCCACCACGGCGATGCGCTTCTTCTTCACCGTGGGCAGGAAGTTCAGCGTCGTCTCGTGGCAGGCGCGCGGGTTGACCAGGCAGCTCGAGAGCTGGTTCTTGAACACGTGGTCCAGGCAGGCCTGGTTGCAGGCGATGCAGGTGTTGATCTCGTCGGCGCGGTTGGCCGCCGCCTTGGCCACAAAGTGTGAGTCGGCCAACAGGGGCCGGGCCATGGACACCATGTCGGCGTAGCCGCCGGCCAGTACCATCTCGGCCGTGGCCGGCGTGTTGATGCGGTTGGAGGTCACTAGCGGGATGTTGATGCCCGCCTCGGCAAAGTCCTGCTTGAGCTTGGCCGTGACCCACGCGAAGGCCGCGCGCGGCACGCTGGTGGCGATCGTCGGCACGCGGGCCTCGTGCCAGCCGATGCCGGTGTTGATGATCGTGGCGCCCGCCTGGGCGATAGCCTTGCCGAGCTGCCTGACCTCATCCCACGTGCTGCCCTCGGGCACCAGGTCGATCATCGACAGGCGGTAGATGAGGATGAAGTCTTTGCCCACGGCCTCGCGCGTGCGCTGCACGATCTCGATGGGCAGCCGCATGCGCTGGCTGTAGTCGCCCCCCCAGGCGTCGGTGCGCTGGTTGGTGTGCCGCGCCAGAAACTCGTTGATGAAGTAGCCCTCCGAGCCCATGATCTCGACGCCGTCGTAGCCAGCCTCGCGGGCGCGCACGGCACTGTTCACAAAGGCCTTGATCTGGCGCTTCACGCCGGCGGCCGACAGCTCGAACGGCGTGAACGGCGAAATGGGCGACTGGATGCGCGATGGCGCCACGGCGAAGGGGTGGTAGGCGTAGCGGCCCGCGTGCAGGATCTGCATGGCGATCTTGCCGCCGGCGTCGTGCACGGCGCGCGTGACCACCTGGTGGCGCCTGGCCGATGAGGCGCTGCTCATGCGCCCAGCCAGCGGCTTGACCCAGCCTGCGATGTTGGGCGAGAAGCCCCCGGTGACGATCAGCCCCACGCCTCCCTCGGCCCGCTCACGGAAGTAGGCGGCCAGCTCGCTCAGGTCGCGGCCGTCTTCCAGGCCCGTGTGCATCGAGCCCATGAGTACGCGGTTCTTCAGCGTGGTGAAGCCGAGGTCGAGGGGGCTGAGGAGGTGGGGGTAGGGGCTGATCATGGTGGTCATGGGTACAAGCGGTGTCGCGTCTGCGCATCCTAGCTGTGCTGGATCTGGCGCAGAAAGAAAAGCGGCGCCCTTCAGGGCGCCGCTCTCAGGTTGCGTTCACCGGTGTGAATCAGGCCTGCGCCTTCTTCTTCAACCGCCACGCGTGCAGCAGCGGCTCGGTGTAGCCACTCGGCTGTTCCTTGCCCTTGAAGACCAGGTCCAGCGCAGCCTGGAAGGCGGCGCCGTTGGGGTTGGCCACCAGGCTTTCGTAGGCGGCGTCACCGGCGTTCTGCTGGTCCACCACCGCGGCCATGCGGTTGAAGCTGTCACGCACTTGTGCTTCGGTGATCACGCCGTGGTGCAGCCAGTTGGCCACGTGCTGGCTGGAGATGCGCAGGGTGGCGCGGTCTTCCATCAGGCCCACGTTGTGGATGTCGGGCACCTTCGAGCAGCCCACGCCCTGGTCGATCCAGCGCACCACGTAACCCAGGATGCCCTGGATGTTGTTGTCCAACTCTTGCTGCTTCTCGGCATCAGACCAGTTGGCCTGGGCCACCACGGGGATGGTCAGCAGCTTGTCGAGCAGAGATTGAGGATCTTCGCCGGTCTTCTCGATGTCTTGCTGGATGGCGGCCACGCTGACCTGGTGGTAGTGCGTGGCGTGCAGCGTGGCGGCGGTGGGCGACGGCGTCCAGGCGGTGTTGGCGCCGGCTTTGGGATGGGCGATCTTCTGCTCGAGCATGCCGGCCATCAGGTCGGGCATGGCCCACATGCCCTTGCCGATCTGGGCGCGGCCGCGCAGGCCCATCTGCAGGCCGATCAGCACGTTGCGACGCTCGTAGGCGGCGATCCAGGCGCTGTTCTTGATGTCGCCCTTGCGCATCATCGGGCCGGCCAGCATGGCGGTGTGCATCTCGTCGCCGGTGCGGTCCAGGAAGCCGGTGTTGATGAAGGCCACGCGGCTCGAGGCGGCGGCGATACAGGCCTTGAGGTTCACCGAGGTGCGGCGCTCTTCGTCCATGATGCCCAGCTTGACGGTGCTGTCGGCCAGGCCCAGCAACTGCTCGACGCGCGAGAACAGCTCGGCGGCAAACGCCACTTCAGCGGGGCCGTGCATCTTGGGCTTGACGATGTAGACCGAGCCGGTGCGCGAGTTGCGAATGGCCTGGCCGTTGATCTGACCGTGGCCTTGCAGGTCGTGCAGGGCGATGGTCGTGGTGATCACGGCGTCCATGATGCCTTCAGGGATCTCTTTGCCTTCGGCGCCCCACAGGATGGCCGGGTTGGTCATCAGGTGGCCCACGTTGCGCACGAACATGAGCGAGCGGCCGTGCAGCTTGACTTCGCCACCGTTGGGTGCGGTGTACACGCGGTCGCCATTGAGCTTGCGGGTGAAGGTCTTGCCGCCCTTGGCGACTTCTTCGGTCAGCGTGCCCAGCTGGATGCCCAGCCAGTTGCTGTAGCCCAGCACCTTGTCTTAGGCGTCCACGGCGGCGACGGAGTCTTCCAGGTCCAGGATGGTCGACACGGCCGATTCCAGCACCAGGTCGGACACACCGGCCGGGTCGGTCTGGCCGATCGGGGTGCTGCGGTTGATCTGGATGTCGACGTGCAGACCGTTGTTGACCAGCAGCACGCTCGACGGAGCGGCGGCGTCACCCTGGAAGCCGACCAGTTGCTCGGGGTTCTGCAGGCCGGTGGTCTTGCCGCCGTTCAGGGCGACGACCAGCTTGCCGCCAGCGATGCTGTAGCCGGTGGCTTCCTTGTGCGAAGCGCCTTCCAGCGGAGCGGCCTTGTCCAGGAAGTTGCGGGCCCAGGCGATCACCTTGGCGCCGCGCACCGGGTTGTAGCCCTTGCCCTTGTCGGCGCCGCCTTCTTCAGGGATGGCGTCGGTGCCATACAGGGCGTCGTACAGGCTGCCCCAGCGGGCGTTGGCGGCGTTGAGCGCGTAGCGGGCGTTCAGGATGGGCACGACCAGCTGCGGGCCGGCTTGCAGGGCCAACTCGGCGTCCACGTTGGCGGTGGTGGCCTTGACGTCACCAGGCACGGGCACCAGGTAGCCGATCTTTTCCAGGTGGGCCTTGTAGGCGCCGAAGTCGGCGATCGGGCCGGGGTGGGCGGCGTGCCAGGCGTCCATCTCGGTCTGGATGCGGTCGCGCTCGGCCAGCAGGGCGGCGTTCTTGGGGGCCAGCTCGTTGACGATGGCGTCGAAGCCAGCCCAGAACTTGGCGCTGTCGATGCCGGTGCCCGGCAGGACCTTGTCTTCGACGAAGCGGAAGAGCTCGGTGGCCACTTGCAGGCTGTGAACTTGGGTGCGTGCGGTCATGAAAACCTCGTCAGGATGTCGATGAAATCGGGGCGTGGCCGTGGCCCAGCGCTGCACGCAGCAGCCGTCCGGGCACGCGACAACAGGGAGATGGGTACTGGCGCGCCGGGGCCTGTGGTGATGGCCCTGGCTGAGAGCCGGCAGGCGGGATGGGCTTGCCAGCGTATGAACCGTGCGTGATTTTATTCGATACCTGGATCAAGCATTAAGACCATGAATCGCGATTGATTCATGACTTTTTTGCAAGAATCGCAGCGGAGGGGGTGGGCCGGCCCCTGATTGTTTTTTGGCCCTGGCCTGAGCAACATCCCGGTTGGGAGCGGGCCTCATCAGAGGCAAGGCACAGGCATGGACCGACTCAAGCAAATCGAATCTTTCGTGGCTGTTGCCCTCAAGGGCAGTTTGACCGCGGCGGCGGCGGCCGAGGGGGTGGCCCCGGCCGTGGTCGGGCGCCGCATTGACGGGCTGGAAGAGCGCCTGGGCGTCAAGCTGCTGGTGCGCACCACCCGGCGCATCAGCCTGACGCACGAGGGCAGCGCCTTCCTGGAAGATGCTCAGCGCGTGCTGGCCGACCTGTCCAATGCCGAGGCCAGCGTCAGCGCCGGCGGCATCAAGGCCAGCGGGCACCTGCGCATCACCGCACCGGCCGGCTTCGGTCGCCGGCACGTGGCGCCCCTTGTGCCGCAGTTTGTGGGCCAGCACCCGGAGGTGTCTCTGTCTCTCAATTTGTCCGACCACCTGGTGGATCTGGTCAACGAAGGCTTCGACTGCGCCATCCGCGTGGGCGATCTGCCCGATTCCAGCTTGGTCAGCGTGCGCCTGGCCGACAACCGCCGCCTGTGTGTGGCCAGCCCTGATTACCTGGCCCGCCACGGACGCCCGCTGCTGCCCGCCGACGTGATGCACCACGCCTGCCTGACCCTCAGTTCCGAGGCGGGGCAGACCCGTGGCTGGGCCTTCACCCTGGATGGGCAGGTGCACCACATCCGTCCACCCTCACGGCTGGATTGCTCCGACGGTCAGGTGCTCCATGCCTGGTGCCTGGAGGGCCTGGGGCTGGCCTGGCGTTCCTGGTGGGAGGTGGCCGCCGACATCCGCCAGGGGCGGTTGGTCAGCGTGCTGGACGAGCACGCCGCACCGCCCAACGGCATTTATGCCGTGTTTGCCCAGCGCAAGCACCAGCCCCTGCGCTTGCGCCTGTGGCTGGATTACCTGAAAGATCACTACGCCAACCCCGCCTACTGGCAGCGGCTGGCGGGCGATTGAGGTGGTGGCGCCGCCCGGCGCCCTGCCCCGGCGCTCAGTGCTTGTGGGCCCCGGCGTCCTTCTCGCACTTCTTCACGAAGCTGTTGCGCGCGGCGCCGTGCAGCTTCTTCTCATCGGCCTGGGCCTGGCAGCCACCTTGGGCCATGTCGCGCTCGCACTTGTTGATGAAGCTGTTGCGCGCGGCGCCATACAGTTTCTTCTCGGCGGCCTTGGCTTCACACGCCTGATGAGCGTTGCTGGCGGTCGCCGGCAGGTGCGCGGCAGCACCGCAGGCCAGGGCGAGGATGGCAATCCAGTGTTTCATGACGAGGCTCCTGAGTCGATCAAGGTGAATCACGAACGATCGTCAGTCTAGCGTGCCAGAGGTGACTTTCGGCCCCTCGAGGGAGGGGGTCACATGATGCGCCGCGGGTGCGCCAATGCCTCGTGGGCGGCGTGCAATCGCCGCACCAGCACGCGGATGAACGCCTCGTCGAACAGGTGTCGGCAGTTGGGGCTGAGTTGTTGCATGGCCTCGGGGGTGAACGAGATGGTGGTGGCTGGCTCCGTCACCAACACATCCGTGCTGTGCCGCCGCAGTTCGGGGCTGGGCGCCAGGTAGGCCATCTCGCCCACCGAGGTGCCTGCCCCCAGCAGCGCCACCCGCTTGCCATTGCGGTACACCTCCACGCTGCCTTGCGCAATGATGTGGAAGGTGCGCCCCTCCTCGCCCCGTCGGTACAGCGCGTGCCCGAACGAAAAGCGTTGCCACTTGGCGCGGTGCACCACCTCCCACAGGGCCACGTCACCAAAGCTGGAGAAAAAGTCCAGCGAGCGCAGCAGATTGAAGCGCTCCGAATCCAGCACCCCTTGCAGGTGCCCGCGCGGCACCTTGTGTTCGGCGATCAGCCCTGACAGCGCCTGCGCGAAGGCATCCCAGTTCGGGTAACGGTCATCTGGTCGCTTGGCCAGCGCCTTCTGGATCACCTCGTCCACCGCGCCGTTCACGCCAGCGCGCATGCCGGCCAGCGAGGCGGGTGCCTGGTTGTAAATCTGGTTCATCAACACCGCCTGCGAGGTCGCATCAAAAGGGGGCTTGCCCGCCACCAGGTGGTACAGCACCGCCCCCAGCGAGTAAATGTCGGCCCGACAGTCCAGCACCTGGCCATCCAGTTGCTCGGGCGCCATGTAGGCCAGCGAGCCCACCTGGTGCACCTGGGTGGACTCGGCCGTCATGTTCAACACCGAGCCGAAGTCGGTGAGCTTCACATCGGTCACGTCGCCCGCGCTGTTGGTCAGCGCGAGGATGTTGGCGGGCTTCACGTCGCGGTGGATCAGCCCCTGGCGGTACACATAGCCCAAGGCCATTGCGCACTTGAAGCCCAGTTCCACGATCAGTTCCAGTGGCAAGAGCTGGTCGGGCCGGCAATAGGCACGCAGGGTGGTGCCTGGCACGTACTCCATCACCACATAGGGGGCTACCGGATCGGGCACGGCGTCGTAGATCTGCACCACATTCGGGTGCTGCAGCCGGCCCACCAGGGCCGCCTCGGCCGCGAAAAAACGAGCGTACACCGGACCGTCCACGGCATCGACCAGAGCAGCGGCCCGCACGCGCTTGATGGCCACATTGCGGTTGTGGAAGTCATCCCGGCACAGGAACACCTCGCTGGTGGCGCCTTCGCCCAGCCTTTGCAGAATCCGGTACTTGCCGATCACCCCGGACTCGAGGTCGATGTCTAACTCACCCATGCCAGGTTTCCTGTTGCTTCCCGGCATCTTTTCATCTTGTGCAGTGCGCCAGCGCGTGGAATAGGCGCGCCCAGACTGTGCATTTCTGCGCAGAATGTCCTGCGGCGCGGTCCAGGGGGTCCAGCCCCGTAGAATCGCCGCATGATCCAAGCCAAACAAGCCCTTCTGGCGGCCCTGGGCGACGCCCTGCGGCAGGTGGCCCCGGAGGCCCCTGATGCCTTCACGCCCGTTTTCGAGGCGCCCAAGCAGGCCGCCCACGGTGACCTGGCCGTCACGGCCGCCATGCAACTGGCCAAGCCCCTCAAGAAGAACCCCCGCGAGCTGGCCACCGCCCTGGTCGCCGCGCTCGAAGCGCAACCCGCCGTGCAGCAATGGGTGCAGCTGCCCATCGAGATCGCCGGGCCGGGTTTCATCAACCTGCGTCTCAAGCCTGAGGCCAAGCAAAGCATCGTTGCCGATGTGCTCGGCGCGGGCGACAAGTTCGGCTGGCAGCCCAGCAACGGCAAGAAGGTGCTGGTGGAATTCGTCTCGGCCAACCCCACCGGCCCGCTGCACGTCGGCCACGGCCGCCAAGGGGCCCTGGGCGATGCGCTGTGCAACCTGTTTGAAACCCAGGGCCAGCAGGTCACGCGCGAGTTCTATTACAACGACGCGGGCGTGCAGATCGCCACTCTGGCCGCCTCTACCCAGGCGCGCCTGAAGGGCTTGAAGCCCGGTGACGCCGACTGGCCCGAATCGGCCTACAACGGCGACTACATCGCCGACATCGCCGAAGCCTTCCTGGCTCAGCAGACCGTCAAGGCGGATGACCGCGAGTTCACCGCCAGCGGTGACATCAACGACCTCGACGGCATCCGCCAGTTCGCCGTGGCCTACCTGCGCCACGAGCAGGACCTGGACTTGAAGGCCTTCGGCGTCCGCTTCGACAACTACTACCTCGAGTCCAGCCTCTACACCACGGGCCGGGTCGAAGCGGCCGTGCAAAAGCTGAAAGACGCTGGCAAGACGTTTGAAGACGGCGGCGCCCTGTGGCTGCGCAGCACCGAGTACGGTGACGACAAGGACCGCGTCATGCGCAAGTCCGACGGCGGCTACACCTACTTCGTGCCCGACGTGGCCTACCATATCGCCAAGTGGGAGCGCGGCTTTGAGCAGTGCGTCAACATCCAGGGCTCCGACCACCACGGCACCATCGCCCGCGTGCGCGCCGGTCTGCAGGCCGCCGGTGTGGGTATCCCCCAGGGCTGGCCCGACTACGTGCTGCACAAGATGGTCACCGTGATGAAGAACGGCGAGGAGGTCAAGATCTCCAAGCGCGCCGGCTCTTACGTCACCCTGCGCGACCTCATCGAGTGGACCAGCAAGGACGCCGTGCGCTTCTTCCTGATCAGCCGCAAGGCCGACACCGAATTCGTGTTCGACGTCGACCTGGCCTTGAAACAGAACGACGAGAACCCCGTGTTCTACGTCCAGTACGCCCATGCCCGCATCAGCAAGGTGTTGCGCGACTGGTGCGCCGAGCATGGGGGTGATCGTGCCGCTTGGCCCCAGGCCGAGTTGAGCCGCTTGACGGCCCCGACCGAACTGGCCCTGATGGCCAAGCTGGCGGCCTACCCCGACATGCTCACCGAGGCCGCCCAGGGTCTGGCGCCCCACGATGTGGCGTTCTACCTGCGCGACTTGGCGGGCGCCTTCCACAGCTACTACGCCGCTGAGCGCTTCCTGGTGGATGATGCCGCCTTGTGCACGGCCCGCATGGCCTTGCTGGCCGCCACGGCCCAGGTGCTGCGCAACGGCCTTGGTTTGTTGGGTGTGGGTGCGCCCGAGTCCATGTGAATCTCGCCCCCGGCACAGAAAGGATCATGATGTCTTCTCAACCCAAACCCCAGCGCGGCGGCTTCATCCTGGGCATGATCGTCGGCGTGCTGGTCGGGCTGGCCCTGGCCTTGGCCGTGGCGGTCTACGTCACCAAGGTGCCCTTGCCCTTCATCGACAAGGTGCCCCAGCGCACGGCGGAAGATGACGCGGCCGAGGCCGAGCGCAACAAGAACTGGGACCCCAACAGCCCCCTGTACGGCAAAAACCCCGCTGTGCCACGTGATGTGCCGGCTCAGTCGGTGGAGTCGGCCGTGGTGACCGCGCCCACTGAAGCCGCTTCGGCGCCCGCCTCGGCGCCCTCCGCGCCGGCCAAGTCAGCCTCGGCCCCAGCGGCTGCCAACAGCACCCGTGATCCGGCGGCGATCCTGTCCGGGCAAACCGTGTCCACCGCACCGGCCCCTGATGCGTTGAACTTCCAGGTGCAGGCCGGTGCGTATGGCAGCCAGGCCGAAGCCGAGCAGCAAAAAGCCAAGCTGGCCATGATGGGTCTGGAAGCCCGTCTTCAGGCCCGCGAGGTCAATGGCCGCACCATGTACCGGGTGCGCCTGGGGCCTTATGCCGAGCGAGAGCAGGCCGACGCGGTGCGCGTCAAACTGCAAGACGCCGGCATCGAGTCGGCCCTGGTGCGTGTCCAGCCCTGAGTTCAAGAAAGGAAGTCGTGCATGAACCGCCGTGAGTTTTCTCTCCAGACCGCCGCCGTCATCGGTTCGGCTGGCGTCCTGGCCTCTTCTCAGGCGCTGGCCCAAGGTGGCCCCATCGAAGGCACCCACTACGTGCGCCTGAACCAGCCCGCGCCGGTGTCGGCCCCCGCTGGGAAGGTCGAGGTGGTTGAGTTCTTCTGGTACGGCTGCCCGCACTGCTTCCACTTCGAGCCTTTTGTGGAGAGCTGGGCCAGCAAACTGCCCGCCGATGTAGCCTTCCGCCGCATCCCGGTGGCCTTCCGCGAAAAGCCGTTCGGCGTCCACCAACAGCTCTACTTCGCCATCGAGTCACTCGGCTTGCTCGATACCCTGCACCCGCGCGTGTTCAAGGCCATGCACGAAGAGCGTCAGCGCCTGGACACACCCGAGGCCATTGGCGACTTCGTGGCCAAACACGGCGTCGATCGCGCTCGGTTCATGGGTGTCTTCCAGTCGTTTGCCGTGCAGACCAAGTGTCGCCAGGCCCGCGAACTGACCGATGCTTACCGCATCGACGGCGTCCCCGCCCTGGGCATTGGTGGTCGGTTCTACACCTCGATTTCGCTCAACGGCAATCCGACGCGTACACTGGCCACTACCGATTTCCTGATCGGTCGCGCCCGTCGTCCGGCTTGAGTCCTGAGCAAGGGGTGGCCGTCGTGACGACGGCGCCCCTGTGCCGTGCAAACATCACTGGCACCCCCACCCGCTTCGTGGCAGAATCAATGCAAGAAACATGCCGAAGATTCTGCTGATGCGCTCTGGTTTTCCCTCATTTCTGATCCTCGCTGTGTCCCTCTGGGGCCTGGCGGGCCATGCCTGGGCCGAGCGCGCTGACCGCGCCCAGCCCCTGGTGTTTGCGGCCGATGCGGCTCGGGTGGACGAAGCTCGACGCCTGAACATCCTCAGTGGCAACGTCGAGATCACCAAGGGCAGCATGGTGGTTCGTGCGGACAAGGTCGAGGTTCGGCAAAACAGCAGTGGCAGCCAGTCGGCGGTGGCGACTGGCGGTGCCGGTGGGCGAGCCTATTTCCGGCAAAAGCGCGAAGGCGTGAACGAATTCATCGAGGGTGAAGCCTTGCGCATCACCTACGACGGCGACAGCGACACCGTGCTGTTTGCTGGCCGTGCCGTGATGAGGCGCCTGTCTGGCAGCACCGCAGCGGATCAGGTCAGCGGTGAATCGATCACCTACGATAACAAGACGGGCGTGTTCCAGGTGGCGGGCAGTGCTGGCACGCCGGGAGCCGTCAAGGGTCGGGTGCAGGGGGTGATCACCCCCCGTGCTGACAACGCCGCCGGTCAGGGGCGTTGAGCATGAGCGAACCTGTGACTGGCCGCCAGGCGGCCGCCGCTACCCCTCCCTCCGGGCGCCTCCACGCCCAGGGTTTGCGCAAGCGCTATGGCGCGCGCACCGTTGTGCACGACGTGCACGTCTCCGTGGGCGCCGGCGAGGTGGTGGGTCTACTGGGCCCCAACGGTGCGGGTAAAACTACTTCGTTTTACATGATCGTGGGCTTGGTGCGGGCCGATGCGGGCAGCATCGACATTGATGGCGAGCGGGTCGAGCGCCTGCCCATCCACCAGCGCGCCCGCCGAGGCCTGAGCTACCTCCCTCAAGAGGCTTCCATCTTCCGCGCCCTGACGGTCGAAGAGAACATCCGGGCCGTGCTGGAGCTGCAGCACGACGACCAGGGCCGCCGCCTGTCGGCCAGCGAGATCCAGCAGCGCCTGGATGGACTGCTGCACGACCTGAGCATCGACAAGCTGCGCAGCAGCCCCGCGCTGGCCCTGTCCGGGGGGGAGCGTCGCCGGGTCGAGATTGCGCGGGCCCTGGCCACCCAGCCACGCTTCATCTTGTTGGATGAGCCCTTTGCCGGGGTCGATCCCATCGCCGTGATGGAAATCCAGCGCATCATCCGCTTCCTCAAGGCGCGCCACATCGGGGTGCTCATCACCGACCACAACGTGCGTGAAACCTTGGGCATCTGCGACCGCGCTTACATCATCAGCGAAGGGCGCGTGCTGGCCGAGGGCGCGCCCACCGACATCATCGACAACGCCGAGGTCCGCAAGGTCTACCTGGGCGAACACTTCCGCATGTGAGGGCGGCCGCATGAAGCCCTCCTTGCAGTTCCGGCTGTCGCAGCATCTGGCGCTCACGCCCCAGTTGCAACAGTCCATCCGCCTGCTGCAGCTCTCCACCCTCGAGTTGCACCAGGAGGTGGAGCAAATGCTGGAGCAAAACCCCTTCCTCGAGCCCGAGGAAGAGTTCGCTGCGCTGGACACCTCGGCCGCGCAAGAGTTCGAGCGTCAGCGGCAAGACCAGATCACCCGTGACGAGCGCAGCAGCGACAGCGACGCCACTGGCACCTCTGATGCCGAGCCTGCTGGACTCGACGGCCTGGAGGCCGGCACCACCGAGCGTGATGACTGGGAAAACGGCACCGAGCGGGACGACTTCGACGGTATCCGCGAGACGCCTTCGCGCCAGAACGATGACGACGATCGTGATCCGCTGGAGCGCAACAGCGAATCCATCAGCCTGCAAGAGCATCTGCGTCAGCAACTCAATGGCATGCGGCTGTCGGGCCCCGACAAGGCGGCTGTCGATGTGTTGATCGAGTCTCTCAACGACGACGGTTACCTGGCCGACACACTGGACGACATCGCCGACAGCCTACTGGCGGGCGCGGGCGATGAGGTCGATGACGATGACCGCGACGAGATGATGTCCCGCCTGCGCTGCGCCTTGGGCTGGTTGCAAAGCCTGGAGCCTGTAGGGGTCGGTGCGCGCAACCTGTCCGAATGCCTGTTGCTGCAATTGCGTGCGCATGACGATCATCCGGCCTGCGCCGTGGCGCGAGCCCTCTGTCGCGACCACCTGGAGCTGCTGGCCCGCCGCGATACCCGCAAGCTCATGGCCGCCACGGGCGCCGACGAGACGGAGCTCAAGGCCGCGCAAGCCCTGATCGTCACCCTGGAGCCCAAGCCGGGCCGGGCCTTTTCGCGCGCCGAGGCCAACATCATCGTGCCCGACGTCATCGTCCAGAAATCAGGCCGTCAGTGGAAGGTCGTGCTCAACCCCGACGTCATGCCCAAGCTGCGCATCAACGACCTCTACGCCCAGGCCCTGCGGGCCAGCCGAGGCCCGCGTGGCGGCGGCGACGGTGGGCATGCCGCCCTCAGTTCCCGCCTGCAAGAGGCCCGCTGGTTCGTCAAGAACATCCAGCAACGCTTCGACACCATCCTGCGCGTCTCTCAGGCCATCGTCGAGCGTCAGAAGAACTTCTTCACCCATGGCGAGATTGCCATGAAGCCTCTGGTGCTGCGAGAGATCGCCGACGAACTCGGCCTGCACGAGTCCACCATCTCCCGCGTCACCACCGCCAAGTACATGAACACGCCCTTCGGCACGTTCGAGCTCAAGTACTTCTTTGGTTCCTCGCTCAACACCGAGGCCGGTGGCAACGCCTCCAGCACCGCGGTGCGGGCCCTGATCAAGCAGCTCGTGGCTGCCGAAGACCCCGCCAAGCCCTTGTCCGACAGCCAGCTCTCCACCATGCTGGAAGAGCAGGGCATCCAGGTCGCCCGACGCACCGTGGCCAAGTACCGCGAAGCCCTGAAGATCGCGCCGGCCAACCTGCGCAAGTCGCTTTGATCGTCCAGAGAGCGGCCCACCCTTGGTGGGGCGCGCCCTCGCTGTTCACCCGCCTCCGTCATGCCATTCACCCTTGAACGCGCCATCACCCTCCTGCCCTGGCAGGACTGGGTTGCCTTGGGTCTCTTCTTCTTTGGCTGGGTGGCATACGCCGTCTTTGCCGCGCGACGAGCCCGTGTCCAGCGCACCCTTTTGGCCAGCACCAACCACTACCGCATGCGCTGGATGGCCCAGGTCACCTACCGGGATCAGCGTATTGTGGACGCCGCCATCACCCAGAACCTGGCCAGCAGCCCCAGCTTCTGGGCCTCGACCACCATCCTGATCCTCGGGGGCTTGCTGGCGGTGTTGGGCACGCACGACCGAGCCAGCGAACTGGTCAAGGACATTCCATTTGCAGCCCGCACGTCGCTGCTGGTCTTTGACATCAAGTTGCTCATCCTGCTGGCCGTGTTCATCTACGCCTTCTTCCGCTTCACCTGGTCAATGCGCGTGTACTCCTTCGGCGCCATCCTGGTCGGGGCAGCGCCCAATGTCGACGTGTTCGACAGCGGTCAGGCCAACCGCGACGAATTCATCCAGCGCGCAGGCAAGCTCATGGGCATGGCTGCAGAAAGCTTTGCCGACGGCTTGCGTGCGTACTACATGTCGTTTGCGGTGATCGCCTGGTTCGTGTCACCCTTGTTCTTTGCCCTCGGCACCCTGGCGGTGCTCTGGATCCTCTACCGCCGCGAGTTCCGCTCCGACGTGCTGGCCGTGCTCAACGCCTGAGTCCACCCCTGGACGTCTGCCTGACCCTGCCCTGACCGTCGCTCCATAGCCGCCTGCCTGCCCATGACCACCTCTGCGCCCCGTCCCCGCCGCGTCCCGGCGAACCCCTCTCGCTCAGGGCCCACCCGGTCGGGCCCCTCCCGGCCAGCCTCAGCCCCCGTCTCGGGCGGTGGACACCTGGCCCCACGCGTCTTGGCCGAGCCTGTTCTCTTCCTGTCCTGCGCCAGCGGTGTCGAACCGCTCTTGCTAGAAGAGGTGCGTCGCATCCTGGGGCCGACGGCTCGCCTGTCTGAAGGCCGCGGTGGCGTCGAAGTGCGCCCCTCAGCCGAGCTGCCTGAAGGCGCGGCCCGGCAGCAGGCGGGGCTGGAGCAGGCCATGCGTCTCAACCTGGAGAGTCGCCTGGCCCAGCGCGTGCTGTGGCGCGTGGCCGAATCTCACTATCAGCACGAAGACGACCTCTACCGCCTGGGGCGTCTGGTGGATTGGGCGCAGTGGATCACGCCACGCCATACCCTGCGCGTGGATGTGGCTGCTCGCCGCAGCCCTCTGCGCAGCCTCCAGTTCGCAGGTCTGCGCATCAAAGACGCCATCTGCGACCACCTGCGCGAACGGACCGGCGAGCGCCCCAGCGTCGACACCCGCCACCCCGACCTCGGCTTCCAGCTCTTTCTGGACTAGGCGCGCGCGCTGCTTTACATCGACACCTCCGGCGAGGCCCTGTTCAAGCGTGGCTGGCGCGACGACACCGGTGAGGCGCCCCTGAAAGAAACCCTGGCCGCTGCCATGCTGGCCGCCGCCGGTTGGCAAGGCCGCCCCGAAGACGGCCCCCTGCTCGACCCCTGTTGCGGCGCAGGCACCATCCCGATCGAAGCCGCGCAGATCGCGTGCGACATCGCCCCCGGCTTGCAGCGCCACTTCGCCTTTGAAAAGCTCTTGCCTTTCAAGCCCCACCTGGGCGCCTGGCAACAGCTGCGTCAAGCCGCCCGTGCCCGGCAGCGCGCACCGCAAGTTGCCATCTATGCGGGTGATGTCGCCTTCCGCATGACCGACTTCGCCACCCGCAACGCCGAGCGTGCGGGTGTGCGTCACGCCATCGCGTTCAAAACCGCCGATGCGCTGCAGCGACCGGCGCCATGCCCTGAGGGCGTCATGATGTTCAACCCGCCGTACGGCGAGCGCATCGACACCAAAGGCAGCGCGCGAGACGCCTACCGGGCGCGTGGGGCGGACGATCGAGCCGGGCGTGAGCAATTCGACGAGGCCGACGCCGGCACCTTCTTCCAGCAACTGGCTCGCCAATGGAAGCAACAGTACGCTGGCTGGACGGCCTGGGTGCTCAGCCCCGACATGAAGCTCCCCTCGGCCCTGCGCCTCAAGGAAAGCCGCCGCGTCGTCATGTTCAACGGCCCCATTGAGTGCCGCCTGTTTCGATTTGATGTCGTGGCCGGTACGCATGACGCGCGCCCGGCCGCATCTCCCGAGCCGCAGCCATCCCCGGCGGACGACGACTGAGCGTTCACCCCTCGTGCAGGCTGCCCAGCACGGCCAGGGCGGCCAGGGGTGCCGTGTCTGCCCGCAGCACACGCGGCCCCAGCCGCACGCCGTGCCAGCCCTGCGCCAGCGCAGCGGCTTCCTCATCGGCTGACAGCCCACCTTCGGGCCCACTCAAAAACACCCACGACTGTGCGTCAGGCCCTGTCGCTGCTTGAGCCCAGCGCCCCAGCGAGTCATCGGCCCGAGGGCTCAGCACCGCACGTTGCACGCCCGAGTTGTCCGCTCGTGCGCAGGCCTGAAGGTACTGCGACAGCGTCTGTACGGGCGCCACCGTCGGCACCCGTGCGCGGCCTGATTGCTCGCACGCCGCCGCCGCCACGCCTTGCCAGTGGGCCACCTTCTTCAGGGCGCGGTCGCCATCCAGTTTCAACACGGATCGAGCACACATCCAGGGTTGAATGTGGGCCACCCCCAGCTCGGCCGCCTTCTCCACCAGAAAGTCCATGCGGTCATTGGCCGGCATGCCTACCGCCAAGGTCACGGCCACCGGCATCTCGCTGAACATCTCGCGCGGCGTGCGCAAGGTCACCGTCACCTCACGCCGGCTCATGCTGGCCACCTCCGCCATCCAGCACTGCCCGCGACCGTCAAACACCTCCACCGCATCACCCGGTTGAAGACGCCACACCTGCACATGACGTGCCGCACCCTCCGGCAGCGAAGCCGTCACGCCTTCGGCCCAGGCCGGCAAGCCTGTCCAATCCCCTACACACAAACGACCCGCCACACACACTCCTCAATCAATCCGTTCCAGCTTGACGCTGAGCAACGACATACGTCCGCCCGCAACACAGACGTACCGCCAGGCGCCAGCGGTGCCCGCATCGGCCATCGCACCTGGGCCCACTCTCGCATGAGAGGCGTACAACTCAGCGTTCACCGTGTAAGCCTAGCGCACCGAGCGCCCTGGCATCCCACCCCCGAACAAGGATTTCTGCGCGACGCACACGAACCCTCACGAGCGGCGCCCACAACAGTTGTTTGCGTCATTTGTGTCTTTTTCCAACACCCACTTGCGCACGCCTCAAAAACGATGACATAATTGCGGTCTTCGCTGATCACAACGCAGCAACGACAAGGCAGCAGCCAAGTCGCCGAGTGATGGATCAGTAGCCAGCCAAAGTTGGCAACGCTCTTTAAAAATTAACAGCCGATAAGCGTGGGTGTTTGGGTGGCGACAAGCGACTCAAATACTCACGGAAGACGAAAAGAAAGATTGCTTGAAAGAGTGAGTTTTCTGATCAATTCCGAATGTGAGTGAGTTTTTAAACAGA
>CAMTVS010000030.1:0-8819 GCA_947085235.1 uncultured Aquabacterium sp.
ACGCTCTTCCGATCTGCCCAGCATCACCCGTCAGCAGTTGGCAAAACAAACCATCCTGCAACGGGTGAGAGTCACACAGAACAACGGGGAAGCCAAAACCTTCTTCGACCTGAGTGCGGAAACCATCGACTGGTCACAACAACAGGGGTGGCGCCTGGACCTGCTTGTTCCAGGTGCGAGTGGAGTCTCCAGCTTCAGTCCCCAAGCCATCTACGATCCAGTTCCGTTTGGGCGCTCAGTGCTGATCTCCGCCATTCAGCCCCCCAGAAACGAGATCTCATGCGACAGCGCTCAGGGTGTGGGCTATGCCTTCTTTATCAAAGCTTTGACGGGTGCTCGAAGCACCACCCCCTCGGTAGACACCAACGGAGATGGCCTGGTCAACGACAGTGATCGCCCCGCCGCGGGTGGTTTCCTGTCGGGTCCTGGTGAGAAAGTCATCCTCGGAGATCCCGCGACTGGTGCCGGTATCACTCCCCCCAATCCTTGCCTTCGCGGTGTTGTGCAGTCGGTGGATCGTGACGGACAGACCATCAAGGACTGCTCCGGACGCCGCATTCAAGACCGCGTCTGGCGTCAACTCCTGAACCCACCAACGCCATGATCTTCAAAGCCACGCATTCAAAAGTCCAGGGTCGCCGTGGGAGCGGCTTCACGCTGATCGAAGTCATGATCGTGGTGGCCATCATCGCGATCCTGGCGTCCATCGCGTATCCGAGCTACCAAGACAGCGTCCGACGCGGTCAGCGGGCTCAGGCACAGGCAGCGCTGCTGGACGCCGCGCAATTCATGCAGCGGCATTACGCTGCCACGAACGCCTACAACACCCCGCGTGGAACCGACACCACCTTTCAACTGCCAGCAAACCTGACCCGAGTCCCGCGTGAGGCAGGCACCACACAGACTTACACCATCGGCATCAAAGCCAACTCGCTCACTGCAACGGGGTATACCTTGACAGCAACCCCTACAGCGGGCGGCATGATGAATGGCGATGCGTGCGGCACCTTCGAACTCGACCAAACAGGCTTTCGCGCCATCACCAAACCGACCGGCAGCACACGAACCGTGCAAGACTGCTGGCGCTGAGCCTCAGTCCCCTTCGCGCGCCTTCTTGCCGCTTTCCTTGATGGCGGCCACGAACTCGCTCACGTCGTCAAAGCTGCGGTACACCGAGGCAAAGCGCACGTAAGCCACCTTGTCGAGCTTGCGCAGCTCTTTCATCACCCACTCGCCCAGCTGGGTGGAGGGCACTTCCTTGTCGCCCGACTGGCGCAGGCGCGCCTCGATGGCCTCGATGGCCTGCTCGACCGCCTCAGCGGGCACCGGTCGCTTGCGCAAGGCCAGCATCAGCGATGACTTCAGCTTGCTGCGCTCGTAGTCGGTGCGACGCCCGTCGCGCTTGACGATGGCCGGCAACTCGATCTCGGCGCGCTCGTAGGTGGTGAAGCGCTTGTCGCAGCTGCCGCACTTGCGGCGACGACGGATGCTGTCACCCTCGTCCGAGTCGCGGGTCTCCACCACCTGGGTGTCGGGGTGGCCACAAAAAGGGCAACGCATGGTGGGGGGCTCTCCCTCAAGCAAAAGCCCGGCGTGGACAGGCGTCCAGGCCGGGCTTGTTCTTCAAGCGACACGCAAGGCGCAGCGCATCAACGGTAGACCGGGAACTGACGGGTCAGGGCCGACACCTGCTCGCGCACGCGGGCGATGGTGGCTTCATCGTGCGGGTTGTCCAGCACGTCGGCGATCAGGTTGCCCACGGCCACAGCCTGCTCTTCCTTGAAGCCACGGGTGGTCATCGCGGGCGAACCCAGGCGGATGCCGCTGGTGACCATCGGCTTTTGCGGGTCGTTGGGGATGCCGTTCTTGTTGCAGGTGATGTGTGCCGCGCCCAGGATGGCCTCGGCTTCCTTGCCGGTCAGGTTCTTGGGGCGCAGGTCCACCAACATCACGTGGCTTTCAGTGCGGCCCGACACGATGCGCAGGCCGCGCTTCGTGAGCGTGTCGGCCAGAGCAGCGGCATTTTTCACCACCTGCTGCTGGTAGGCCTTGAACTCGGGGCTCAAAGCTTCCTTGAAGGCCACGGCCTTGCCGGCGATGACGTGCATCAGCGGGCCACCCTGGATGCCGGGGAAGATGGCGGAGTTGATCTTCTTGGCGATCTCTTCCGAGCGCATCAGGATGATGCCGCCACGCGGGCCGCGCAGGCTCTTGTGGGTGGTCGAAGTGACCACGTCGGCATGCGGCACGGGGTTGGGGTACACACCCGCGGCGATCAGGCCGGCGTAGTGCGCCATGTCCACCATGAAGTAGGCGCCGATTTCCTTGGCGATGCGGCCGAAGCGCTCAAAGTCGATGCGCAGGGCGAAGGCCGAGGCGCCGGCGATGATCAGCTTGGGCTTGTGCTCGCGGGCCAAGGCTTCCATCTGGTCGTAGTCGATGTCTTCAGCGGCATTCAGGCCGTAGGACACCACCTTGAACCACTTGCCCGACATGTTCAGCGGCATGCCGTGGGTCAGGTGGCCGCCTTCGGCCAGGCTCAGGCCCATGATGGTGTCGCCGGGCTGCAGCAGGCCGAAGAACACGGCCTGGTTGGCTTGCGAGCCCGAGTTGGGCTGCACGTTGGCAAATTCAGCGCCGAACAGTTGCTTCAGACGGTCAATGGCCAGTTGCTCGACCACGTCCACGTGTTCGCAACCGCCGTAGTAGCGCTTGCCGGGGTAGCCTTCGGCGTACTTGTTGGTCAACTGGGAGCCCTGGGCTTCCATCACGGCCAGCGAGGTGTAGTTCTCGGAGGCGATCAGCTCGATGTGGTCTTCCTGACGGGTGTTCTCGGCCTGGATGGCGGCGAACAATTCGGGGTCGACGTGAGCAATGGTGTGCGTGGCGCGGTCAAACATGACTTGGCAGTCCTCTTCAACGATTGAAGACCCATGGGCCACCACCGACCAACGGTGATGAGCGTGAGGGCTGCCCAGGCGAACGGCTGATCAGCTGGCGGCCCCTCGTGAGGCCACAGGCTGGTCACGCTCCCCGGTGGTTCACCACCTGGGGCTGCTCGGCAGTGCCAACAGCAGCCCGTTATCGCCAGTCGCGTGACGGGGCGGATTGTAGCGGCTTACGCCTCGTCTGTCAGGCCGCCGCCACCCGTTCGGGGCGGTCGGGCGAAGCCGGCAGCGGCGAAGGCGGCAGCGCCTCCGGGGTCACCGGCTGAGCCGGGGCCGACGGGCCCGAGGCGGCGGGTGGCACCACGGCATCGTCGGCGCCTGCGGGCACCGCCGTCTCACCGGCCGGCGCCGTGGTGTACATCAACACCCCACGGGGCAACGGCGCATTCAGGGCCACCTTCGCGCCTTGTGCCACCTGACGCAGGTAAGCCTGCTCGGCCAGCACCTTGGCCACGTAGCCCTGGTCATGCGGCAAATTGGCGGCGCCCACGTAGTGCTTCAGACCACCCTCCACGCTGCCGGCACGGCGAATACAGTCCCGCAGCACCTGCACGCCCACGCGCAGGTTGGTCACCGGATCAAAGGCGGCGTGCTGCCCACCAAACACCTGATATTTGTCGTGGTGCACCCGGGTCATCACCTGCATCAGGCCCTGGGCTCCCACTTGGCTCTGGGCAAAGGGGTTGAACCCCGACTCCACCGCCATCACGGCCAGCACCAGGGTGGGCTCCACGCCCATGCGTTGGCCCACGTGCCAGGCTTCCTGCACCAGGCGCGCCACCGGCTCGGGCGCCACGCTGTAGCGGCGAGAAATCCACTGCGCCATCTGGGCCTGTTGACGCGTCAGCGCCGACACAGGCGCCGCGGTGGCACGCTGAATGGCCTCTGGCTCGGCCATGGCCGCCAGCAGGTCAGCGGAACTGACCTCGTCGGTGGCCACGCGTTGACTGGCCCGGTCCATCAACCAGGTCAGTGCCCGTTCTTCCATCTGGTGGCGCCACTGGGGTTGCCCCAGCAGCATGGCCATCACCAGCACCGCACCCAGCCCCAGCAGGGCCAGTGAGTTGTGGCTCACCACTCGAATGCCTTCCAACACATCGCTCAGGGCGGTCGTCAAGCGCGAGGCGCCTTGTCGTCCATGCTCTGCCATGTTGCTCCTTTCCTCACCCAGGCCGGCAGGGACACGGGCTTGTCGCCATCGTGGCCACCGACGCGCGGTGATAATGGGCCGCCCCTCAGGGGTCTCAGCCTTCGCGCTCCGCTGAAGCGGGCGCCCGGTTCCCGACATCGGAACCCAAACGACCTGGGGTTAACACCATCCAGGACGGAACGGGGCGGATTCTAGGCAGGGGAGTAATAACCAGTCAAGCATAAAGAATTCATTCTTTATATAGAGAAATGCAATACAAAGACCTGCGTGACTTCGTCCACGGCCTGGAACGCCAGGGGGAATTGACCCGCGTGGCGGCCCCGGTGTCCACCCATCTGGAGATGACGGCCCTGAGCGACCGTGTGCTGCGCGCGGGGGGGCCCGCCCTGTGGTTCGAGCAACCGGTCAACGCCCAAGGCCAGGCCCATCGGGTGCCGGTGCTGGCCAACCTGTTCGGTACGCCCAGGCGCGTGGCGCTGGGCATGGGCGCAGACGACGTCAGTGAGCTGCGAGACATCGGTCGGGTGCTGGCCAGCCTGAAGGAACCTGAACCCCCTCGCGGCCTGAAAGACGCGGGCAAGCTGCTGCAAATGGCCAAGGCCTTGTGGGACATGAAGCCCAGCACCAGCCGCAGCGCCGCCTGCCAGCAGGTCAAGCTGCAAGGCAGCGAGGTGGACCTGACGCAGCTGCCCATTCAGCATTGCTGGCCGGATGACGCCGCCCCCCTGCTCACCTGGGGCCTGGTGGTCACCCGTGGGCCGCAGGGCGTGCCCAACCCGCGCCGCCGGCAGAACCTGGGCATCTACCGGCAACAACTGATTGGCAAGAAGCAGCTCATCATGCGGTGGCTGGCCCACCGGGGTGGGGCTCTGGACTTCCGTGAGTTCGCGCTGGCCAACCCCGGCCAACCCTTCCCGATCGCTGTGGCCCTCGGTGCTGACCCTGCCACGATCCTGGGCGCCGTGACGCCGGTGCCGGACTCTCTGAGCGAGTACCAGTTCGCCGGCCTGCTGCGCGGCAGCCGCACCGAGGTGGTGGACACCGGCGTGGGCGAAGGCGATGCACGCCTGCAGGTGCCCGCCAGCGCCGAGTTCGTGCTGGAGGGCCACATTCCGCCCGCCCCGGCCGGCTACAAAGGCGAAAGCGAGCACGGCGTGCCGCTGATGGAACGCGGCGGCTACCTGCACGCACTCGAGGGGCCTTTTGGTGACCACACGGGCTATTACAACGAGCAGGACTGGTTCCCGGTGTTTGAGGTGAACCGCATCACCCACCGCCACAACCCGGTCTACCACTCCACCTACACTGGCAAACCGCCCGACGAGCCAGCCGTGCTGGGCGTGGCGCTCAATGAAGTCTTCGTGCCCATCCTGCAAAAGCAGTTTCCCGAGATCGTCGACTTCTACCTGCCGCCCGAAGGCTGCAGCTACCGCATGGCCATCATCAGCATGAGAAAGGCCTATCCGGGCCACAGCAAGCGCCTGATGTTCGGCCTGTGGAGCTTCCTGCGCCAGTTCATGTATACGAAGTTCATCGTCATCGTCGACGACGACGTGAACATCCGCGACTGGCAGGAAGTGATCTGGGCCATCACCACCCGGATGGACCCGGTGCGTGACACCACCCTGGTCGACAACACGCCGATCGACTATCTGGATTTCGCCTCGCCTGTCAGCGGCCTGGGCGGCAAGATGGGGCTGGACGCGACCAACAAATGGCCCGGCGAAACCCAACGCGAATGGGGGCGCACCATCACCATGCCGGCCGCTGTGAACGAGCGCGTCGACAGCTTGGTGGCGCAGATCCTGGGCACGCGATCGTGAGCAATGCAGCGAACGCACCGACGAGGGAAAACACTTGCGCGCGGCCTGGAAATGGCTTAACCTGAGCTTGCCTGTCGAAACAGGCATCTCCTCAGACCGCAGTCACTGCGGTCGGAAAGTTGGCAGACAGACTCTCTGCAGCTTTCTCGGGCGGCACGCCCGCCCAACCCCCGGCTCAGTCCGGGGGTTTCTCATTTCTGGCTAGCATTTGGGTATGAACACCCCGCTCGCCCCCTCCACCGCGCCACTGGTTGAAGCCACCTTTGCTGGAGGCTGTTTCTGGTGCCTGGAAGCCGTCTTCCTGCGCGTGCGTGGCGTCGCGCACGTCGAGCCCGGGTACAGCAACGGCGCCCACCCCTCGCCCACCTACGAACGCGTGTGCCGCGGTGACACGGGTCATGCCGAGGTGGTTCGGCTGCGCTACGACCCGGCCGTGGTCAGCTACCGGCAGCTGCTGGCGGTCTTCTTCCGCATCCACGACCCCACCACGCCGAACCGCCAGGGGCACGATGTGGGCACGCAGTACCGCTCCGGCATCTACACGCACGACGCAGAGCAGGCCGCCGAGGCCCGCGACGCGATCACCGCGTTGACGCAATCAGGCGCGTACGACGCGCCCATCGTCACCGAAGTGGCACCGGTGGCCAACTACCACGTGGCCGAAGACGAGCACCACCGCTATTTCGACCGCCATCCGTATCAAGGCTACTGCGCGTTTGTGGTGGCCCCGAAGATCGAGGCCTTCCAGCAAAGCTTTCCGGACTGGGTCGACCACGCGGCGCGCTGAGCAAGGTTGACGCCACCGCCCCTGGAAATGAATCAGGGCGCCAGGCGAGACAGCTGCCAGGCCGCGCCTTGTTCGGCGCGCTGGAACACCAGCCGGTCATGCAAGCGCGAAGCCCGTCCCTGCCAGAACTCCCAGTACAGCGGCTGCAAGCGGTAGCCGCCCCACTGCGGCGGGCGCACCGGGTCATCGCCCTGACGGGCCTGTTCGGCAGCCCAGGTGGCCTCTAGCGCAGCACGCGAGGGGATCACCTGGCTTTGAGGCGATGCCCAGGCACCGATTCGCGAGCCCAGAGGCCGGGTGCGGTAGTACTCGTCCGATTCGGCGTCTGCGAGCTTGCTGACCACGCCCTCCACGCGCACCACACGCTCCAACTCGGGCCAGAAGAACTGCAACGCAGCGTGCGGATTGCCCGCCAATTCTGCCCCCTTGCGGCTTTCGTAATTGGTGTACCAGACCAAGCCGCGCTCATCCAATCCTTTGAGCAGCACCACGCGGGTAGACGGACGCCCCTGGGGCGACACGGTGGCCAGCGTCATCGCGTTGGGTTCGAGCGCCTTGGCCTTGACGGCTTCGTCGAACCAGCGCTGAAACTGATGGAGTGGATCGGCCGCAACGTGGGTCTCGTCCAATTCGGCCAACTCGTACTGGCGGCGCATCTGCGCCAGATCATGTGAGGTCTTGTCCATGCTGGAAGTATCGGCCAGATCCATTCCCACCTGAAATGAGCGGGATCAAGCCTGCGCGAGGGTAAGCCCGTAAGTGAAGCTGCCGTGGTGCGGTGCAGCAGGGGCGCGCAGACTGGATCACTGTGAAACCCAACCACGACTCCCCAGCACAGCCCACGCTGATCGTCGCGCTGCTTCGGGCTCGACACCAGAGCTGGCCGCTGCAGGATGGGCCGGGGGCCATGCGGGCTCACCTCGCTGACACGGTCCGGAGCGCCGTCAGCAGTGGGCTGCCAACTGTGTGCGTCCTGCCCTTCGGGTTCGCCGAGTTCGCCGGCGAGCTACCCGCAGAGTGTCGGGTCATGGAGCCCTCGCATCATCCCAGTCAAAGCGAGGGAGGGTCGTACGCGCTGGCGCGAGCCATTCAGGCGACGGCACACAGCCCAGGCTGGCTGATCTTGCCGGCGTCGTCTCACAGGACGTCAACGGCTGCCATTCTCGCCGTCGCCAGAGCTGTACGCGAGCATCCACTGGCCATGCCGATCAGCACGGGGTTACCCACGCCCCCGTTCGGCTTCGGGGCCGAGTTCTACTCGGAGCTGATACGCGTCAACACCGATCAGGACCTGCTGAGATTGCTTTCACGCTACCCCGCCATCAACGTGGGCGTGGACGGAGAGTCTGATCACCGTCCACGCCAGGCCGGCAGGCCGTGACCCGTCTTGCTCAGAAGCTGGCTTCAGCACCGATGCCGAATTGGGTCACGAAGCCGCTCTGGCTCGTTTTTCTGTAGCTGGCCAAGTCCTGAAGTTGGCCGAGCCGGTCCACCTGCTGCACAAACGGTACAACGGTGTCGGCCTTGTAACGGAAGGCATCCAACCCACCCACCAGTCGAATGGACGGCGTCACGGCAACCTGGATACCCAGGCCGAGATAAGGACTGATCCGATTGGTGGACTTGGATCCATAAGAATCGCCGTCTATCTGCGCGTTGGCGGTGGCGGACACATACGCGATCCCCGCCTTGGCAGATGCCGTTACACCAGACGCGATGGGCAACTCCACCACCCCCGCCAAGGTCAGAGCCGAGGCCCGCACGCGCGACTTGAACTGCGCATCTTCAAAGACCGTCCCGCCGTTCGCCTCGTCAACACGTTCGACCGGCAGGACTTGGCTGGACCTGGCCGTACCACCGCGGATGTAGCTCACCTCCACCGCCGAGAGCGACACCGGGCCCAGTTTCAGCTTGTCTTCCTCACGCAAACGGCTACCGAAATAGACCTTGGCGGCGACCGAGCGCTTATCGCATTTGTCCGCCAGCACGCAGCCGTCGGCCACGTTGGAGAGACTCAGCAGCGCACCGGCGTAACCCTGCGCATGCGCGGGGGACGCCATCATCCAGGCCATGCCGGAAAGATCGGAAGAGCACACGTCTGAACTCCAGTC
>CAMTVS010000031.1:0-18809 GCA_947085235.1 uncultured Aquabacterium sp.
CCTTGTTCTTCTCGACCTCCAATGCGGGCGGCGCGGCCCCCGCCATGGCCAAGAACGAGACGACGTTGAAGGACGCCTTCAACATCGACGAACTCAAGCGCTGTGACATCGTCATCACGGCCCAGGGCGGCGATTACACCAACGAGGTGTATCCCAAGCTGCGTGCTGCGGGCTGGAATGGCCACTGGATCGATGCGGCCTCGTCGCTGCGCATGAAGGACAACGCCGTCATCGTGCTGGATCCGGTCAACATGCCGGTCATCAAGAATGCACTGGCCAACGGCGGCAAGGACTGGATTGGCGGCAACTGCACCGTCAGTTGCATGCTGATGGGGGTGGGTGCACTGTACAAGGCCGGTCTGGTCGAGTGGATGTCGACCCAGACCTACCAGGCGGCCTCGGGTGGTGGTGCCCAGCACATGCGCGAGTTGCTGACCCAGTTCGGCACACTCAACGCCGAGGTCAAGTCACTGTTGGACGACCCCAAGAGCGCCATCCTCGAGATCGACCGTAAGATCATCACCAAGCAGCGTTCGCTGACCGAGGCCGAAACGGCCAACTTCGGTGTGCCGCTGGGCGGCTCGCTCATCCCCTGGATCGACAAGGATCTGGGCAACGGGCAGTCCAAGGAAGAGTGGAAGGGCATGGCCGAGACCAACAAGATCCTCGGTTTGGGTGAGGGTTTTGGCTCGGCCCCGATCCCGGTCGATGGTTTCTGTGTGCGCATTGGCGCGATGCGCTGCCACTCTCAGGCCTTGACCTTCAAGCTGAAGAAGGACGTGCCCGTGGCCGACATTGAAGCCATGATCGCGGCCGACAACGAGTGGGTGAAGGTGGTGCCCAACACCCGCGAGGCCACGATCAAGGATTTGACGCCCGTGGCTACCACCGGCACGCTGACCATCCCCGTGGGTCGCATCCGCAAGCTGGCCATGGGGCCGGAGTATGTGGGTGCCTTCACCATTGGCGACCAGCTGCTGTGGGGCGCGGCCGAGCCGCTGCGCCGCATGTTGCGCATCCTGCTGGACCGTTGAAGCAGGGGCTTCTGCCGCTGGATTCAAAAGGCGTTCGACCCGGTCGGCGCCTTTTTTGATTTTCGAGCGACGGGGTTTGCAACGTCTGGATACAAAATCTGCGCCGGGGTATGTTGCCGTGCCACGACAATGCACACCCACGAATCTCTCCTGGGGAAATGATTCGTGGGCAAGGGGCAGATCAGTATTTGCATGAGCTTGTCACCCTATATGCTTGATGTTATTGTGATTTCTGCTGCGTACCGTCTGCAGGTGTTGTCGCGTCCTCCTTTGAGGCTGGATTTTTTGGCGACAACCGGCTGTTTGCTCAGCCCATGACGACTTGGGAGACGCCTTGAAAGATCATCCGTTGTCCGCAGGGAATTTCTCCCTGCATCGTGTGGCCGTTGCGGCCGTGTTGTCGGGCGTTGCCCTCTTGCCCGCCTCGGCGTGGGCGCTCGGTCTTGGGCGCTTGAATGTGCAATCGGCCCTGGGCGAAAGCCTGCGTGCCGAGATCGATGTCACCAGCCTGACGGCCGAGGAGGCCGCCTCGTTGCAGGTGAGGGTGGCGTCACCTGAAACCTACCGCGCCGCGGGGGTGGATTACAACGCCGTGCTGTCGGCCACGAACATCAGCCTGCAGCGTCGCGCCGATGGTCGGCCATTCCTGCGCATCAGCAGTGATCGCTCGGTGCAAGAGCCCTTTGTGGACGTGATCCTGGACCTGGCCTGGTCTTCGGGTCGCCTGGTGCGCGAGTACACCCTGCTGTTCGACCCGCCGGCCGCCCGTGCCGCCGCGCCCGTCACGCCGCCTGCCATGACCGCGCCTGTGGTCGCCCCGGCCCCCGTGGCTGTGGCGCCCAAGCCTGCCGCCAGCGCCCCAGCGCCCGTGGCTGCTGCGCCCGCGCCCGCACCGGCGGTGGCGACGCCCCCGGCACGTCCGGTGGCGCCTGCCCCTGTGGCTGCGGCACCCAAGCCCGCCCCGTCAGCCCCTGTGCCTGCGGCGTCTGAGCCTGCGCCGCGTCCTGTGGCGCAGTCGCCTGCTCAGGTCCCAGCGCCGGCCCCCAAGGCCCCGCAAGTGGCGGCCTCTGAGCCTGCCGCCGAAGCGGCCGATCGCCAGGTGCGTGTGCGCAGTGGCGATACGCTGTCGCGCATCGCCCAGAAAGAAATCCCGGATGGGGTCTCGCTCGACCAGATGCTGGTGGGCCTGTACCGCAGCAATCCGCAGGCCTTCGCCGGCAACAACATGAACCGCCTGAAGTCGGGCGTGGTGCTGAGCGTGCCGTCGGCGGACGAGCTGCGCGCCGTGTCTCAGCCCGAGGCTCGTCGCATCATTCAAGCTCAAAGCGCCGACTTCAGTGCCTACCGTCAGCGCTTGGCGGAGGCTGCTGGTGCAGCTGCGCAGGCCCAGCCTGAGCGGCAAGCCAGCGGCAAGGTTGAGGCCGAGGTCAAGGACCGTCAGCAAGCCGCCGTGACCAGCCCGGACAAGCTCACCCTGAGCAAGGGCGGCATGACAGCCCAGAAGGGTGCTGCGGCTGAAGACAAGCTGGCCCAGGCCCGTGCCCAGAAGGAAGAAGCCGCTCGCGTGGCCGAGCTGAACCGCAACTTGGAAGAGTTGCGCAAGGTGCGCGAGAAAGCCGAGGCGGACAAGGCTGCTGCGGCCAAGGCGGCTGCTGACAAGGCGGCCGCCGAGAAGGCCGCTGCAGCGAAGGCTGCTGCTGACAAGGCAGCGGCCGACAAACTGGCGGCAGAGAAGCTGGCCGCCGAGAAGGCCGCGGCCGAAAAGGCTGCCGCAGAGAAAGCGGCCGCCGACAAGCTGGCGGCTGAGCAGGCTGCGGCCAAGGCAGCAACCGCCGCGGCTGCGTCAGCAGCATCCGCCCCGGCCAGTGCTGTGGTGATCGACATGGCAGCCTCCGAGGCGGCCGTCACGCAAACCGCCGATGCGGCGTCCGAAGCCGCCTCCGAGGTGGCTCAGGCGCCGTCTTTGCCGGTGCCGGCTCCCATGGCCCCGCCCGCACCGGTGGCCGAAGAAGAGCCCGGCTTCCTGCAGTCCCTCAACCCCATGCTGTTGGCAGGGGCCGGGGCTGGTGTGGCGCTGCTGGCTGGTCTGGCCATGTTCCTGCGCTCGCGTCGCCGCAGCGAAACGGGTGAAACCTCCTTCCTGGAAAGCCGTCTGCAGCCCGACTCATTCTTCGGTGCCAGCGGTGGTCAGCGTGTCGACACGCGGGATGCCACGGGCGGCCCGTCGTCCATGAGCTACTCCCTGAGCCAGCTGGACGCCATCGGCGACGTCGATCCCGTGGCCGAGGCCGATGTGTACCTGGCCTATGGCCGCGACCTGCAGGCCGAAGAAATTCTGAAGGAGGCCCTGCGCTCCAACCCCGAGCGTCTGGCCATCCGCACCAAGCTGTTGGAGGTGTATGCCAAGCGCCGTGACACCAAGGGCTTTGAAGCCCTTGCCACCCAGCTGTACCAACTGACGGGTGGCGTGGGTGAAGACTGGGCCAAGGCCCAGGAGCTCGGCATGGGCATTGACCCCGAGAATCCGCTGTACCAACCCGGTGGTCAGCCTCCGGTGGCTGCCCTGGCCGCAGCGGCCACGGCTGTATAGCCCCTGGGCGCCAGCACCGTGCCGCATTCGGTGATGCCCACCCCCAGCACGCTGGACACCTTCGCGCCCACGGGCCTGGAGTCTGAACCTGCGGCGGCGCCAGCGTCGCTGACGGCTGCCGATCTGTCAGACGTGGACCTGGACATCTCCGCCCCGGCGCCTCTGGATGCTGTGACCGATTCGGTCTCGCCCCCGATCACCGAGGCGGGCTCCTTGCCAGAGCTGCGCACCGATCTGCCCGAGTTGGGTGGCGCGGTGGCTGAGACCGCCCCGGCCGTGCTGGATGTGCCGGCCGAGGCCCCCCGTGATGATTCTGCGTCGCTGGACTTTGACCTGACGCTGGATGAGCCCGCGCCCGCGGCGCCTGCCGCCCCGGCCGAGCCCGCACCGGCCTCGTCTTTCGATTTCGGCTCGATCAGCCTGGATCTGGATGAGCCTGGCAAGGGAGAGCCGGGTGGTGAGGTGGTGGAGCCGTCGCTGCTGAGCGATGAGCCGGACACCGCCTCGGGCCAGTTGGACCAGGTCTCCGACGACCCCATGGTGCGCAAGTTCGAGCTGGCTGAAGAGTTCCGCCAGATTGGTGATGTGGATGGCGCTCGCGAGCTGCTGCAAGAGGTGGTGGACACGGCCACCGATGCTGCCCTGAAGGCCAAGGCCCAAGCCATGCTCGACAACCTGGCTTGATGAGTCCTGTGTTGAGCCAGCTGCCGGAGGCCCTGGAGGCCCCGGCCTCAAGGGCGACCCGGCGGGTCGCCCTTGGTGTTTCATACGTGGGCAGCGCCTACAAGGGGTGGCAGTCGCAGCCTCAAGGCGGCACGGTGCAGGATGTGCTAGAGCACGCCCTACAGCGCTTTGCCACCGTGCCGCTGAAGGTGGTCTGCGCCGGGCGCACGGACGCCGGGGTGCACGGCATCAACCAGGTGGTCCACCTGGACAGTCCGTTGGAGCGTGATCCTTTTTCCTGGGTGCGCGGCACCAACACGTTCTTGCCGCCTGATGTGGCCGTGCAATGGGCGCATGAGGTGGGCCCGGACTTCCATGCCCGCAACAGCGCCCGGGGGCGCCGCTATGCCTATGTGTTGCTGGAGTCGCCCGTGCGTCCGGCGCTCGAGTCAGGACGCGTGGGCTGGGTGTTTCGCCCTTTAAACGGCGATGCCATGCGCCAGGCCGCAGCGCACCTGCTGGGCGAGCATGATTTCTCGTCCTTCCGATCGTCGATGTGCCAGTCGCCCACCCCCGTCAAGCACCTGCGCGATATCCAGATTCGCCGCTGTGTGCGGCGCGATGGTGACACCGCCTACTGGCGTTTCGATTTCGAGGGGCAGGCCTTTTTACACCACATGATCCGCAACATCATGGGGTGCTTGATCGCGGTCGGCTCGGGCACGCAGCCGCCCGATTGGGTGCGCCAGGTGCGTGACGCACGTGACCGCAAGGTGGCCGCGCCCACGTTCTCGCCAGACGGTTTGTACTTTCTGGGCCCGCGCTACGACCCGGCCTGGGGGTTGCCCACCCAGGTGCCAGCCATGGATTGGCTGCCGGCCTGATTTTTGTATGGTGATATTCCGGGTGGGTGCTGGGCGTTTTCCCTGCTTTTTGAGACAATCGGGTATCAACACCCCGCCAGACCATCGGACTGGCTTGCTGGATGTCTCTGCCTAGTCACCATCGCACGCGGATCAAGATCTGCGGGCTGACCCGGGAAGCCGATGTGGACGCCGCCGTCGAGGCTGGCGCTGACGCCATCGGCTTTGTCTTGTACGAAAAAAGTCCCCGTCATGTGTCGGCAGCGCGTGCTGCCGAACTGGCTCGACGTCTGTCCCCCTTTGTCACGCCCGTGCTGCTGCTGGTCAATGCCACGGCGGCGCAGGTTCGCCACGCGCTGGACGCCGTGCCGGATGCGTTGCTCCAATTCCATGGCGACGAGTCGCCAAGGGACTGCGTCGAATTCGGACGCCCTTTCATTCGGGCGGCCCGCATGGCGCCAGGGGTCGATTTGGTAGACTTCGCGCAGTCTTACCAGTCTGCCCGCGCCATCCTGGTCGACGCCCATGTGGAGGGCTATGGTGGGGGCGGGCAGGTGTTTGATTGGTCCCTGTTGCCATCGGCCTTGGGGCGTCCGCTCATCCTGTCAGGGGGGCTGGACGTCAACAATGTGGTCGAGGGCGTCAGGCGAGTGCGGCCCTGGGCCGTGGATGTCAGTTCCGGCGTGGAGTCTGCCAAGGGCATCAAGGATGCCGAGCGGATGCGCCAGTTCTGCCAGGCGGTGCGCGCAGCCGATCGGCTGTGCGCGGACGCAGCGTGAGCGCCCGGGCCTGGCCTGTGCAGAATGATTGCCGAGTTTGAGATGCTGAATTACCAACAGCCCGATGCCCGAGGCCACTTTGGCCCCTACGGCGGCACCTTTGTGTCCGAGACCTTGATCTACGCGCTCGAGGAGCTCAAGAACGTCTACGAACACTACCGTCACGACGACGAGTTCAAGGCTGAGTTTCGCCGTGAGCTGGCCCACTTCGTGGGACGCCCCAGCCCGATCTATCACGCGGCCCGCCTGAGCCGTGAAATCGGTGGTGCTCAGATCCACTTCAAGCGCGAAGACTTGAACCACACGGGCGCCCACAAGGTGAACAACACCATCGGTCAGGCCCTGCTGGCCAAGCGCATGGGCAAGCCCCGCGTGATCGCCGAAACCGGTGCCGGTCAGCACGGCGTGGCCACGGCCACCATCTGCGCGCGCTACGGCATGGAGTGCGTGGTCTACATGGGCGCTGAAGACGTCAAGCGCCAGTCACCCAACGTCTACCGCATGCATTTGCTGGGCGCCAAGGTCGTGCCAGTCGAGTCCGGCAGCAAGACCCTGAAAGACGCGCTCAATGAAGCCATGCGCGACTGGGTCACCAACGTCGAAAACACCTTCTACATCATCGGTACCGTGGCCGGTCCGCACCCGTATCCCGCGATGGTTCGCGACTTCCAGAGCGTGATCGGCGAAGAGTGCCTCAAGCAGATGCCCGAGCAGATCGGCCGTCAGCCGGATGCCGTCGTGGCCTGTGTGGGCGGCGGCTCCAACGCCATGGGCATCTTCTACCCCTACATCCCGTACGAGCAGGTGCGCCTGATCGGCGTTGAGGCAGCGGGCGAGGGCTATGAGAGCGGCAAGCACTCGATGTCTTTGCAAAAGGGTGTGCCAGGCGTGCTGCACGGCAACCGCACCTACCTGCTGCAAGACGAAAACGGCCAGATCACCGAAACGCACTCGGTGTCGGCCGGTCTGGACTACCCCGGCGTCGGCCCCGAGCATGCCTACCTGAAAGACATCGGCCGCGCCGAGTATGTCGGCATCACCGATCAGGAGGCGCTGGACGCCTTCCATCGCCTGTGCCGCACCGAGGGCATCATCCCTGCGCTGGAATCCAGCCACGCCGTGGCCCATGCCATGAAGCTGGCGGCCACCATGCGCCCGGATCAGCATGTGCTGGTCAACCTGTCCGGTCGTGGTGACAAGGACATCGGTACCGTGGCCGACCTGACCGGCGCCGAGTTCTACTGCCGTCCTTCGTGCCGTGGCATGTCGGTCAAAGGAGGTGCATGATGGGCACTGTGACCACCACCCGCCTGGACGGCACCTTCGCCACCCTGAAAGAGCAGGGGCGCAAGGCGCTGATTCCGTACATCACCTGCGGCGACCCTTTTCCGGGCAAGACCGTGGACATCATGCTGGCGATGGCCGAGGCCGGCGCCGATGTGATCGAGTTGGGCGTGCCGTTTTCCGACCCGATGGCCGATGGCCCGGTGATCCAGCGTGCCGCCGAGCGAGCCTTGACCCACGGTATTTCGCTGAACCACGTGCTGGACGACGTGCGCGCCTTCCGCGCCCAGAACGCCAACACCCCCGTGGTGCTGATGGGCTACGCCAACCCCATCGAGAACCACGACCTGCGCCATGGCCCTGGCAGCTTCGTGCGCGACGCCCAAGCTGCTGGCGTGGACGGTGTGCTGGTGGTGGATTACCCGCCCGAAGAGTGCGAAGAGTTTGCCGCCCGCTTGAAAGCGGTGGGACTGGCCCCCATCTTCTTGCTGGCGCCCACCTCGTCCGAACAGCGCATGGCAGAGGTGGGCCGCATTGCGGCCGGCTATGTGTACTACGTGTCGCTCAAGGGCGTGACGGGCGCCGGTCACCTGGACACCTCGGCCGTGGCGGCCATGGTGCCCCGCATCAAAGCCCATGTCAGCGTGCCCGTGGGTGTGGGCTTTGGCATCCGCGATGCCGAGACGGCCAAGGCCGTGGCGGCGGTGTCTGATGCCGTCGTGATTGGTTCGCGCCTGGTGCAGTTGCTGGAAGAGCAGACTCCCGACACCGTGGTGGCCGCCGCCCGCGGTTTCATCGCCGAGATCCGTGCGGCCCTTGATTCCCTGAAAGGTTGACCATGAGCTGGCTTGAGAAACTCCTTCCCCCGAAGATTCAGCCAACCGACCCCGCCGAGCGTCGCTCGGTGCCGGAAGGCCTGTGGGTGAAGTGCCCCTCCTGCGAGACCGTTCTGTACAAGAACGACTTGGAAGCCAATGTGAACGTGTGCCCCAAGTGCGGTCATCACCACCGCATTGGCGCGCGTGCCCGCCTGGACGCCTTCCTGGATGCCGAAGGGCGCTACGAGATCGGGCAGGAAGTGCTGCCCGTGGATGCCCTGAAGTTCAAGGACAACAAGAAGTACCCCGAGCGCCTGAAGCAGGGCATGGAAGCCACCGGTGAAACCGATGCGCTGATCGTTATGGGCGGCTCGGTGTGCAGCGTGCCGGTGGTGGCGGCCTGCTTCGAGTTCGACTTCATGGGCGGATCGATGGGCTCGGTGGTGGGTGAGCGTTTCGTGCGCGGCGTTGAAGCGGCCGTTGACACCAAGACCCCCTTCATCTCGTTCACCGCCACGGGTGGTGCGCGCATGCAGGAAGGCCTGTTGAGCCTGATGCAGATGGCCAAGACCAACGCCGCACTCACCCGTCTGGCCAAGGCCAAACTGCCCTACATCAGCGTGCTGACCGACCCCACCATGGGCGGCGTGTCAGCCTCGTTTGCCTTCAGGGGTGATGTGGTGATTGCCGAGCCCAAGGCCCTGATCGGCTTTGCCGGTCCGCGCGTGATCGAGAACACCGTGCGCGAAGTGCTGCCTGAGGGCTTCCAGCGTGCCGAGTTCCTGATGCAAAAGGGCGCCGTCGACATGATCATGGACCGCCGAGAGATGCGCTTGGCCGTGGCCCGCCAATTGGCCATCTTGCTGCGCCAGCCCGCCGACGCCGTCGCGGCATGATCTTGTCCACCGGGTTGCGCTGCAGCCCGAACCCTGGCGGGCTGCGCTGACGCAGCCCGTTTTGTTTCCACCAGGCCCTGGCCGCCCACGCGGCTGGAGCTGCTTGAATGACCGATGTGACTGCCGTGAGCATTGCGACGCCTCAATCCCTGGACGACTGGCTGGCCCACTGCGAGCGCCTGCACCCTGTCAGCATCGACATGGGGCTGGAGCGGGTGGGCGAGGTGTGGCGTCGCGCGGGCGTGACGCTGGGCACCCCCATCGGGCAGGAGCCTGCTGACGGCTCGCCCGTGGTGTTCACCGTGGCCGGCACCAATGGCAAGGGCTCCACCTGCGCGATGCTTGAAGGCATCCTGCAGTCGGCCGGGTTCCGGGTGGGTGTGTATGGCTCACCGCACCTGGTGCGGTTCGAAGAGCGTTGCCGCATCCATGGTGAGTTGGTGAAGGCCGATGACTTGTTGCCGCACTTCGCCGCCATCGAGGCAGCCCGGGGTGAGGTGGCGCTGACCTACTTCGAGTTCACCACCCTGGCCATCATGCGACTGCTGGCCAGCAGCGGTCTGGATGCCGTCATTCTGGAGGTGGGGCTGGGCGGACGTCTGGATGCCGTGAACGTGGTGGATGCCGATTGCGCCATCATCACCAGCATCGATCTGGACCACATGGAGTTTCTGGGCCCAGACCGCGAGAGCATCGGTCGCGAGAAGGCCGGCATCATGAGGGCAGGGCGCCCTGTGGTGGTGTCCGACCCGCAGCTGCCCGATTCCGTCGTGGCGCAGGCCGAGCAGGTCGGTGCTGATTTGTGGCGCTTTGGCCGCGACTTCAACTACGCTGGAGACCGCCAGCAGTGGTCGTGGGGCGGGCGCCAGAAGCGCTTCAACGGCATGGCGTATCCGTCCTTGCGTGGGGCCAACCAGTTGCTGAACGCCTCGGGTGTGCTGGCGGCTTTGGAGGCCATGTGGCATCGCCTGCCGGTCTCGGCCCAGTCGGTGCGCACGGGGCTGGCCACGGTCGAGTTGCCGGGGCGGTTCCAGATCATCCCCGGTCAGCCCACCTTGATCCTGGATGTGGCCCATAACCCCCATGCCGCGGCCACCCTGGCTGTCAACCTGGATCAGATGGGCTTCTTCCCGCGCACTCATGCGGTGTGGGGTGCCATGGCCGACAAGGACCTGGGCGGCATGGTGCGCAAGTTGTTGCCCATGGTGGATGCCTGGTACTGCTGCGACCTGCCTACGGCCCGGGCGGCCTCGGCTCAGACCTTGGCGCAATGCGTGTCCGATGAACGTGCCCAGTCCACCCTCAGCGCCTTGCCGTCGGCCGCCGTCACCACACATGCCGATCCCATGGCCGCGTTGCACGCGGCGCTGGCTGCTGCCGACCCGGCGGATAGAATCGTGATCTTTGGTTCTTTCTACACCGTGGGCGGGGTGCTGCACGACGGCTTGCCCCGCCTGAATGCTCCCCACCTGCCCGGTGCTGCCACGCCAGCGCCGGGTCATTGACCTGCAGGCCACGCTTTCTCCATGCCGTTGTCGACCCTTGTTCAGCGCTTTCGTCATGCCGCGGGCCTTCGCCCGGGGGCTGAACCAGCGGTCAGCACCCCAGCCGATGTCGAGGCCGCCCGCACCCGCGCGCGCCGACGCCTGATCGGCATGCTGGTGTTGGTGGGGGGGGGCATGGTGGTGTTCCCGACATTTCTGGAAACCCAGCCCCGTCCGGTGGCCCGTGATGTGGCCGTCAGGGTGGCTGGGGTGACGCCCGAAAGCGCCACGCCGTCCGCCGGTCCATTGACGGCTGGGGGGCAGGTGGTGCCCGCAGCGCCGCCGGCGGGGCCCGTGGGTCCTGCCGTGCTGCCGGAATCCCTCCCATCGCCAGAACCTGCGGCGGCCACGGAGCCCACGCAGACGGCGACGCCACAGCCTGTCGCCAGGCTGGAGGAGGCCCCCCCATCCACGGTGAACGCCCCATCGGTATCGGCCTCTGTCGCCACGCCGAAGCCCGCGCCAAAGCCTGAGCCCCAAGCTGCCCCCAAACCCGCCCCCAAGGCCGAGCCCAAGCCCAAGCCTGAGCCCAAGCCTGAGCCCAAAGCAGCGGCCAAGGTCGAGGCCAAGCCCGCAGCGAAGCCGGCTGAGCCCACCAGCAACGAACGATTTGTGGTGCAGTTCGGCGCCTTCGCCGACCCCCAATCGGCCCGCGAAGCCCGACAGAAGCTGGAGCGACTGGGCATCAAGACCTACGCGCAAGAAGTGGACACCTCGGCGGGTAAGCGCACCCGTGTGCGCATGGGGCCCTACACCTCACGCAGCGAGGCTGAGAAGGCCCTGGCTGCTTTGCGCAAGGCTGGTCTGGATGGCAAGGTGCTGACCCTGTGAGACGGTCGCGCCATCGAGTTGCACCATGGATGTGAACGCCGCCGCCCCCCTGACCAGCTCGGTGTCCTGGCTGGACTGGTTGATCCTGATCGGCCTGCTGGCCTCGTTGGGGCTGGGGGCCTGGCGCGGCCTGGTGACGGAGGTGATGGCCCTGGCTGGATGGCTGGTGGCCTACACGGCGTCGCAGACGCTGGGGGATGACGTGTCTTTGCACCTGCCGGTGGGCGAGTTGGGCAGCACGCTCAACGTGATCGCTGGCATGGTGGTGGCGTTTGTGCTGGCCTGGGTGGCCTGGGCGTTCTTGTCCTGGGTGGTGGGGCGGATGGTGCGGGCGTCGGTCTTGAGTACCCCTGACCGCGTGCTGGGGGCCGGTTTTGGCGCCGTGCGCGGTCTGGTGGTGGCCATGATCTTGTGCGTGCTGTTCAGCATGACCCCGCTGCGCGATACCGAGTTGTGGCAGCAGTCCCAAGGCGTGGCCTGGCTGCAAGCCACCGTGCTGACGATCAAACCAGTGCTGCCAGCCGAAGTGCTGGCCTACCTGCCGGCCTGAGGGTGGGCGGGCAACCGATTGATGACGAGTTTTTTGCGAGGTGAATCATGTGTGGCATCGTGGGTGTGATTTCCAAGGCGCCGGTCAACCAGCTCATTTATGACTCGCTGCTGCTATTGCAGCACCGGGGTCAGGATGCAGCGGGCATCGTCACGGCCGGGCCGGATGCCAAGGGCCGCAAGTTCTTCATGCACAAGGCACGCGGCATGGTCAAGGACGTCTTTCGCACGCGCAACATGCGCGCGCTGCCGGGCACGGTGGGCCTGGGGCAGGTGCGTTACCCCACGGCGGGCAATGCCTTCAACGAAGAAGAAGCACAGCCGTTCTACGTGAACGCGCCGTTCGGCATCGTGCTGGTGCACAACGGCAACCTGACCAACGCCCACGCGCTGAGCAAAGAGCTGTTCAACATCGACCGCCGCCACCTCAACACCGACAGCGACACCGAGGTGTTGCTCAACGTGTTTGCCCACGAGCTGGAACTGGCCGGCCGTGAGCTGCCGCTGACGCCTGCGGCCGTGTTCAAGGCCGTGCGGGCCGTGCACAAGCGCATCAAGGGCTCGTATGCCGTGATCGCGCTGATCGCCGGCCACGGCATGGTGGCCTTCCGCGATCCGTTCGGCATCCGTCCGCTGTGTTACGGCGAGGCCGATCTGCCCGAGGGCCGCGAGGTGATGGTGGCCAGCGAGTCGGTGGCCCTGGAAGGCACCAGCCACAAGTTCATCCGCGACGTGCAGCCGGGTGAGGCCCTGTTTGTGGACCTGGACGGCGTGGTGCACGCCGAGCAGTGCGCCGAGAACACGCGCCTGAACCCCTGCATGTTCGAGTACGTGTACCTGGCCCGCCCAGATTCGGTCATCGACGGCGTGTCGGTCTACCAGGCCCGCCTGAACATGGGCGAGACCCTGGCGCAGCGCGTGATCTCAACCATGCCGCCCAACGAGATCGACGTGGTCATCCCCATCCCCGAATCCAGCCGTCCCTCGGCCATGCAGCTGGCCCAAAAGCTGGGCAAGCCCTACCGCGAAGGTTTCGTGAAGAACCGCTACGTGGGCCGCACCTTCATCATGCCGGGGCAGGGCGTGCGCAAGAAGAGCGTGCGTCAGAAGCTCAACGCCATTGGTCTGGAGTTCAAGGGGCGCAATGTGTTGCTGGTCGATGATTCCATCGTGCGCGGCACCACCTCGAAAGAGATCGTGCAGATGGCCCGTGAGGCGGGCGCCCGGAAGGTGTATCTGGCCTCGGCCGCACCGCCCGTTCGCTTCCCCAACGTGTATGGCATCGACATGCCGACCAAGAGCGAGTTGGTGGCGCACGGTCGCACCACCGAAGAAGTGCGTCAGATCATCGGCGCCGACGCGCTGATCTACCAGGACGTCGAAGCCATGAAGAAGGTGGTGGGCTTGCTCAATCCGTCCATCAAGGGTTTTGAGGCATCGTGCTTTGATGGCGAGTACATCACCGGCGACGTGAGTGCCGAAGACTTCGCCGCCATCGAATCGCAGCGCCTCACGCAGAAGGACGAGGAAGACGCCAGCAATTCCCGCCTGGCCTTGCAGAACCGCGCTGAGTGACCAGCCCCTGAACCGGAGCGCCCCCATGGCCGCACCTGACGACAAGAAACGCCTGCCGCGCAAGGGCCTGCCCGCCGATGCCCGCATCGAGACGCTGTCCGTGCGCGAAGGCCTGCCGCCCACGCAGTGGGGTGAGAACTCTGAAGCGCTGTTCTTGACCAGCAGCTTCAACCACCCCGATGCGGCCACGGCAGCAGCGCGTTTTGCCAACGAAGAAGAAGCCTTCGTCTACACGCGCTTCACCAACCCCACCACCATGATGTTCGAGCGCCGTCTGGCCGCGCTCGAAGGTGCCGAGGCCTGCATTGCCACGGCCAGTGGCATGAGCGCCATCTTGCTGATGGTGATGGGCTTGCTCAAGTCGGGCGACCACATCGTGTGCTCGCAAAGCGTGTTTGGGTCGACCATCACGCTGTTGCAGCGCGAGTTCGGCAAGTTCGGGCTGGAGACCACCTTTGTGTCGCAGACGGATGTGCAGCAATGGCGTGATGCCATGCGGCCCAACACCAAGCTGCTGTTTGCCGAGACGCCCAGCAACCCGCTGACCGAGGTGTGCGACATCCGCGCGCTGGCCGACATCGCTCATGCCGCAGGAGCCTGGCTGGCCGTGGACAACTGCTTCTGCACCCCGGCGCTGCAAAAGCCCATCGACCTGGGCGCCGACCTCATCATCCATTCGGGTACCAAGTACCTGGACGGGCAGGGGCGCGTGCTGGCCGGTGCCATCTGTGGCCCGGATGCCATCATTAATGGCCCGCTCATGAGCACGCTGCGCGGTGCAGGCATGACCCTGTCACCGTTCAACGCCTGGGTGGTGCTCAAGGGCCTGGAAACCTTGTCCATTCGCATGGCGGCGCAAAGCGCCAACGCCTTGAAGCTGGCGCAATGGCTGGAACAGCAGCCCCAGGTGGATCAGGTGTTCTACCCCGGTCTGCCCAGCCACCCGCAACATGCGCTGGCCATGGCGCAGCAAAACGGCAGTGGTGGGGCGGTGGTGTCCTTCACGGTCAAGCCGGCGCAGGGCGAGATCACCGTGCCGGCGCCGGCGGTGCTCAGCGATGACGCCAAACGCCTGCGTCAGGCCGCCTTCCATGTGATCGATCACACCCGCCTGTGTTCGATCACCTCGAACCTGGGCGACACCAAGACCCTCATCACGCACCCGTCCAGCACCTCGCACGGGCGCCTCACTGAAGACCAGCGCCTGGCCGCCGGCATCACGCAGGGCATGATCCGCGTGGCCGTGGGCCTGGAGCACATCGATGACCTGACGGCCGACCTGGCCCGCGGGCTCGATTCCTTGAATGCTTGAGCAGCGCTCCACCAGCGCCTGCCGATCACCTGATTCCGACATGACCCAAGTCCGCACCCGCTTTGCCCCGTCGCCCACCGGCTTCATCCACCTGGGCAACATCCGCTCGGCCCTGTACCCCTGGGCCTTTGCACGCGCCAACAACGGCGTGTTCATCCTGCGCATCGAAGACACCGATGAAGAGCGATCTTCGCAAGCGGCGGTGGATGTCATCCTGGAGGGCATGCAGTGGCTGGGCCTGAACCACGATGAAGGCCCGTTCTACCAGATGCAGCGCATGGAGCGCTACAAGGAGGTGGTGCGCCAGATGCTGGATCAAGGCCTGGTCTACCCCTGCTACATGAGCTCGGCCGAACTCGACGCCCTGCGCGAGCGCCAGATGGCCAACAAGGAAAAGCCCCGCTACGACGGCACCTGGCGCCCTGAGCCCGGCAAGACCTTGCCGCCTGTGCCCGCCGGCGTGAAGCCCGTGCTGCGCTTCAAGAACCCGCAAGGCGGCAGCGTCGTGTGGGACGACAAGGTCAAGGGCCGCATCGAGATCAGCAACGACGAACTCGACGACCTGGTCATCGCTCGGCCCGCACCGGCCGACAGCGACGACATGATTGGCACGCCCACCTACAACTTCTGTGTGGTGGTGGATGACCTGGACATGGGCATCACCCATGTGATCCGTGGCGATGACCACGTCAACAACACCCCGCGCCAGATCAACATCCTGCGCGCCCTGGGTAAAGAACCCCCGGTGTATGCCCACCTGCCCACCGTGCTCAATGAGCAGGGCGAGAAGATGAGCAAGCGCCACGGCGCCAAGCCCGTCACGCAGTACCGTGATGAGGGCTACCTGGCCGATGCCATCGTCAATTACCTGGCACGCCTCGGCTGGAGTCACGGCAACGACGAGATTTTTTCGCGTGCCCAGCTCATCGAGTGGTTCAACCTGGACCACCTGGGCAAGAGCGCCAGCCAGTTCGACGAAGCCAAGCTGCGCTGGGTGGCCCAGCAGCACATGAAGACGGCCGACGACGCCATGCTGGCTGGCCTGGTGCGCAGCCAATGTGCAGCCCGTGGCCTGAGCCTGCCTGCCTCGATTGATGATGCGCGCCTGGCGGCCATGTGCGCCCTGTTCAAGGACCGTTGCGCCACAACCGTCGAGCTGGCCGACTGGCTGAGCATGTACGGCGCCGACGTGACCCCGCCTGCGCAAGAACTGGCCGAGAAACTGACCGATGCGGTGAAGCCCGCCGTGGCTGCGTTCGCCCAGCGTCTGGCCGATGTGGCCTGGGAGCCCGCGGCCATCAATCAGGCCCTGAAGGACACCCTGACCGAGTTCGGCCTGAAGATGCCGCAACTGGCCATCCCCGTGCGCTTGCTGGTGTGTGGCCGTTCGCAAACACCGTCGGTGGATGCCGTGCTGGCCCTGTTTGATCGCAACGTGGTGTTGGCGCGACTGGCGGTGTGAATGTTGTGGCCCGGAGCACACAACTTGCGCTGACATCAAAAAACGGGCTATACTCTCATTCTCGCTTGAACGACGCTTTGTTTGAAACAAAGCAGCCGGGCAAACCGAAGAAGAGTTGCGAAAGCAGCTGTTCCACGGGGGTATAGCTCAGCTGGGAGAGCGCTTGCATGGCATGCAAGAGGTCAGCGGTTCGATCCCGCTTACCTCCACCAGCGACCCTCGGGTTGTTCGGTGACCAGGTTGCAGTTGAACCAGGCACAGCGTCGATCAGGTTGTATGAAGGATTCAGTCCCCTTCGTCTAGAGGCCTAGGACACCACCCTTTCACGGTGACTACAGGGGTTCGAATCCCCTAGGGGACGCCAAGTTTTGACGGCACTTGGCTTGCGCAAGCAAGTGAAGTCGTCACCGACGCGGAGTGGTAGTTCAGTCGGTTAGAATACCGGCCTGTCACGCCGGGGGTCGCGGGTTCGAGTCCCGTCCACTCCGCCAACGGTCAAAAGCCGCTGCAAGCACGTGTTTGCAGCGGCTTTTTTTCGTCTGTGGCTTTTTTCGTCTGTATCTCATCCGTTGCAGTCGCGCGCTGCGGCGCGCGGTCCCCGCCTTCGGGGGAATGGTGTGGCACATGGTCTCATCATTGCTTGGTTGTCATGCAGCCCTGCCTACAATGTCAGCCAGGGAACACGGGCGCATCAACACGGTTCGCCCCCATCAGACACGGTCAATCCACAAACGATTCAAGAAGGACCCCCATGCAAGTTGCCGCCTCCATCTTCAAGGCCTATGACATCCGCGGGATCGTCGGCCAGACCCTCAGTGAGGCCGTGGCCGAGCACCTGGGCAAGGCCTTCGGCACCGAAGACCTGAAGCTGGGTGAGAAGGCCGTGGCCATCGGTCGCGATGGCCGCTTGTCGGGCCCCTCGCTGAGTGCGGCCCTGATCAAGGGCTTGCGCAGCACTGGCATCAACGTGATCGACCTGGGTGCCGTGACCACGCCCATGCTGTATTACGTGGCCGCCACCCGCGGCGATCAAGGCTGCCACAGCGGCATCCAGGTCACGGGCAGCCACAACCCCAAGGATTACAACGGCTTCAAGATGGTGCTGGCAGGGCGTGCCATTTACGGTGACGACATCCAGGGCCTGCGCCAGCGCATCGAGCGTGAAGAGTACGCCAGTGGCGAAGGATCGCTGTCCGAGCTGAACATCCTGCCCGAGTACACGCAGCGCATCGTGGGCGATTGCAAGCTGGCTCGTCCTCTCAAGATCGTGGTCGACTCGGGCAACGGCATCCCGGGCGCGTCGGCTCCTGGCATCCTGCGCGCACTGGGTTGCGAGGTCACCGAGCTGTACTCCGAGGTGGATGGCGACTTTCCCAACCACCACCCCGATCCCTCCAAGCCCGAGAACCTGCAGGACCTGATCCAGGCCGTGAAAGGGCAGGGCGCCGATCTGGGCCTGGCCTTCGACGGTGACGGCGACCGCCTGGGTGTGATCACCAAGGAAGGCCACAACATTTTCCCCGACCGCCAGATCATGCTGTTCGCGCGGGACATCCTGTCGCGTGTGCCGGGTGGCAAGATCATTTACGACGTGAAGTGCAGCCAGCAATTGGCGGTGGTCGTTCGGGCCGCCGGTGGCGAGCCGCTGATGTACAAGACCGGGCACTCGCTGGTCAAGGCCAAGCTGAAAGAAACCGGTGCGCCTTTTGCTGGCGAAATGAGCGGCCACATCTTCTTTGCCGAGCGCTGGTATGGCTTTGACGACGCCACCTACACGGCTGCACGACTGCTGGAGATCCTGTCCAAAGAGGCCGATCCCAGCGCCTTGCTGAACGCGCTGCCCACCAGCCACAGCACGCCCGAACTGAACGTGCCCTGCGCGGAAGGCGAGCACCATGCCGTCATCGAAAAGCTGCGCCAGACGGCCCGGTTCGAGGGGGCTGAGATGACGACCATCGATGGCCTGCGCGCCGACTACCCCGATGGGTTTGGTCTGGTGCGTGCCTCCAACACCACCCCCGTGCTGGTGCTGCGCTTTGAAGGGCAAACGCCCGAGGCGCTGGAGCGCATCCAGAAGCACTTCATGGCGGCCATTCTGGCGGTCAAGCCCGACGCCCACGTGGGCGCCTCGGCGCACTGAGCGCCCACCCCACGCAAGACACAAGGGCTACCCATTCTGGCGCGCTGGCTGTATTCGCTCCTGCTGAGACTGGGCACGCCCGCCTACCTGTGGCGGGTGTGGTCGCGCGGGCGCGAAGAGCCGGGCTACCGTGCCCACTGGCCCGAGCGCATGGGCTGGGGCGGCGCCACCGTGGCGCCAGGCGCTGGCCCTGTGGTGTGGGTGCATGCCGTGTCCTTGGGAGAGGCCCGGGCGGCCGAGCCTCTGGTGCGCGCCCTGCGTGAGGCCCTGCCCGGCATGCGCTTGTTGCTCACCCACACCACCGCCACGGGCCGAGAGGCCGGACAGGCCTTGCTGCTGCCTGGCGATACGCAGGTGTGGCTGCCTTATGACAACCCTGGGGCCGTTCGGCGCTTTTTGACGCGACACCAGCCCTCGGTGGGGGTGTTGATGGAAACCGAGGTCTGGCCCAATGTGCAGCATGAGGCGC
>CAMTVS010000032.1:0-4752 GCA_947085235.1 uncultured Aquabacterium sp.
CTGAGGTTGAACACCCGTGGGCCTTCCGGCGCGCCAGGACCGAAGGCCAGATAGGCCTCATCCGGCTCCGGCGCGATGACGTCGAGGCGCACCGGCGCCTGGGGAGCATAGTGGCGGGCCATGCGGCCGGGCGAGCGGCGGGCGTCATCCTCGGCCTCGGCCAGGGGCCCGATCACCGCCTCGATCTGTTCGCGGGTCACAGCGCCAGGGCGTAGCAGGCGCGGTTCGCCCAGTAGGGCGACCACGGTGGACTCCAGCCCCACGGCGCACGGCCCGCCGTCCAGGGCGGCCAGCGCAAAGACCCCGGTCTCCTCCAGGGCGTCGGCGAAGGTGGTGGGGCTGGGACGCCCAGACCGGTTGGCCGAAGGCGCGACCACCGGGCGGCCAAGAGCTGCGATCACCGCCCGGGCGAGCGGATGGCCTGGAACCCGGATGGCGACGCTGTCGAGCCCTGCGCGGGCCAGGTCGCACACCGCCTCGCCGTCGGCCACCGGCAGGACCAGGGTCAGGGGTCCGGGCCAGAAGGCCTGCGCCAGGGCCACGGCGCGCTCATCGAACACGCCGACCTTCTGCGCCATGGCGAGGTCCGCCACATGGGCGATCAGGGGGTTGAACCGCGGCCGGCCCTTGGCCTCGAACAGGGCGGCCACGGCGCGGGGGTCAGCTGCGTCGGCGGCCAGGCCATAGACGGTCTCGGTGGGCAGGATGGCGAGCGCGCCACTGGCCAGGGCCTGGGCGGCGCGATCCACCGCCGCATCGGCTTGCGTCATGGTCATGGTTCCATCCTCAAAGGCGCGCTGGTGATAGCCGCAAACCCCGCCCCTTGTCGCCCTGGGGACCGCAAGCCTTGGTGACGCAACGTCACTCGGCCTAAATAGCCTTCCCTCAACAGGAGCCGTCCATGACCTTCCGCGCCCCCGTCCGCGACATCGCCTTCGCCCTGAACGTCGCCGGCCATGGGGACCTTGTGGAGACGAGCTTCCCGGAGCTGGACGCCGACACGGTGGCGGCCGTGCTGGAGGCCGCCGGCGCCTTCACCACCGAGGTCCTGGCCCCGCTCAACTGGGCCGGCGATCAGGCCGGCGCCAGCCATGCCGATGGCAAGGTCACCGCCGCGCCCGGCTTCGCTGACGCCTATCGCGCCTTCGCCGAACAAGGCTGGAACAGCCTCTCGGCCGAGGCCGAACATGGCGGCCAGGGCCTGCCCAAGGCCATGGAGCTGGCGGTCTTCGAAATGGTCCATGCGGCCAACATGGCCTTTGGCCTCTGCCCCATGCTGACCCAGGCGGCCATCGAGGCCCTGACCCAGCATGGAACCGAGCGCCAGAAGCGGCTGGTTCTGCCCAGGCTGGTGTCGGGCGAGTGGACCGGCACCATGAACCTCACCGAGCCCCAGGCCGGCTCGGATCTGGCGGCGCTGACCACCCGGGCCGAGCCGGATGGGAACGGCGGCTACAAGCTCTATGGCCAGAAGATCTTCATCACCTGGGGCGACCACGACGCGGCCGACAATATCTGTCACCTGGTGCTGGCCCGTCTGCCCGACGCCCCGCCCGGGGTGAAGGGCATCTCGCTCTTCCTGACCACCAAGCGCGCGGTGCAGGACGATGGGACGCTGGGCGAGGCCAACGCCCTGTGGGCCGCCTCCATCGAGCACAAGCTGGGCATCCACGCCTCCCCCACCTGCGTAATGATGTTCGACGGCGCCCAGGCCGAACTGGTCGGCGAGCTGAACCAGGGCCTGGCGCACATGTTCGTCATGATGAACGCCGCCCGCCTGCAGGTGGGCGTCGAAGGCGTCGGCATCGCCGAACGGGCCTTCCAGCAGGCGCTCGCCTACGCCCAGGACCGCACGCAGGGAAAATCCGCCTGGGGCGGCGCCTCGCCGGCCCCCATCTATGACCATCCCGACGTCCGCCGCACCCTGATGCTGATGAAGGCCAAGATCGAGGCGGCCCGGGGCATCTGCTTCATGACCGGCGTGCTCGCCGACCATGCCCGCCTGGCGCCCACGCCCGAGGCCCGGGCCAGCGCCAAGGCCCGCCAGGACCTGCTGACCCCCATCGCCAAGGCCTGGTCCACCGATGTGGGGGTCGAGGTGGCCTCCCTCGGCGTCCAGGTCCACGGGGGCATGGGCTTCATCGAGGAGACCGGAGCGGCCCAGCATTATCGCGACGCCCGCATCGGCCCGATCTATGAGGGCACCAACGGCATCCAGGCCCTGGATCTCGCCGGGCGCAAGCTCTCCATGGGCGAGGGCTCGGTGATGGACGCCCTGTGCGCCGAGATGGCCATGACCGCCGAGGCGCTGACCGAGCGGGCCGACCTGACCGAGGCCGGCCGTCGCCTGGCCGAGGGCGTCCGCGCCCTGGAGGCCGCCACCGACTGGATGCTGCAGAACCGGGGAACCCCCTCGGCCGCCGGGGCCACCCCCTATCTGAAGCTGGCCGGCGACGTCATCGGCGGCTTCGTCCTGGCCCGCCAGGCCCTGGTCGCAGCAGCTTCTGACGATCCCTGGATGCAGGCCCGCCTGCCCCTGCTGCGGCTCTATGCCGGCCAGGTCCTGGCGGGCGCCCCCGGCCTGGTCGCAGCAGTGACGCAAGGGGCCGGCGATCTGGAGGCGGTCAGCGCTTCGGCCCTGGCGGGTTAGAGCGCGCCGTCCACCTCCTGGACGACCCGGGCCGCGCCGTCGCGGATCTGGAAGAACAGGCCCTTTTCGCCATTGTCGGTGAGGGCCAGGACGCCTTCCACCTCCACCAGGTGATAGCCGGCGCGGATCGGGCGCTTCAGCCAGACCTCGATCACCTCGTTCGGCTCGGCGGGCGGGTGGTAGAAGCAGACCGGCGTATAGGGTGAGATCAGGAAGCGCGTGGTGCGCTCGGCCATTTCCAGGGGCAGCATGAAGCCCTGGATCTTGAACGGCTTGCCCGCCAGGGCCCGGACCTCGGCCGGATGGCTGGCGCGAAACAGCTGGGTTGGTTCGTCCACCCAGACCTTTGTCTTGCGCAGCTTCGCCCACTGGGGGCCATCGGCCGTCGGCAGGGTGAGCTGAAGGGCCCGCTCGCTGGCCAGCTCGTCTGCCATCGGCGCCTGGCCGGACTCGAACTCAGCCCACATCTCCTCATCCTGGCCGGGACCCAGGGGGGTCAGATCAGCTTCAGCCGTCAAGGCCGGCGCCTCCGCGACGACCGGCCGGGCCGCCGGTGGGTCCGGCGCCTCGGGCGGCTGGCCGCAGGCGGCGAGCGCCAGCAGCCCCAGGGCCAGGACCGTGTCAGGCCGCATGCGCATGGGGCGGATGCAGGCGGCCCCGCCAGTTCACCAGGTGGCCTGAGGCCAGGATGAGGCCCCCCGCCACGGTCATGGCGGTCTCCGTCTCATGGAAGAACAACGCCGCCGCCAGCAGGGCGAGGCCCGTCGCAGCCAGGGCCATGGCCGCCGGCCGGCGGGGTCGCGTCATCACCAGGGCGGCGGCTGATAGGGGCGCCGCCAGCAGCACAAACGTCAGATGCACCCACTCGGCTTCGCTCCAGACCCCCAGCATCGGCGAGACCGCCGCAGCCACCGGCAGGGCGAGACAATGGACGAGGCAGAGGCCCGACAGGCCGATGGCGGACCCATCGAGCATTTGGGCAGGGAGGATTTTCATCAGGGGACTCGTTTCTTCAGTCAGGGCGCTCAGGCGAGCACGGCTTGCGGCTGGGGCGCAGGCCCCCATTCCGGAAAGGGATCGGCCAGCCGCCGCCAGACATCGGGCCCCCGGCGGGTCTCCTCCGGCGTCAGCAGGGCGGCGTCGAACAGGGCGGTCAGGGCGGCCTGGTCCATGTCCTTGCCGATCAGCACCAGCTCCTGGCGGCGATCGCCATAGGGCGCGCGCCAGCGGCTGGAGATGGCCTGGCGGGTCTCTTCGTCCTGCGGTCGCCGCTCCGGCGGGATCGCCGCCCACCAGTAGCCGCCCCATTCGAAGCTCATGGCCGCGCCAGCCTGGCTCCAGGCGCCGGCCTTGGACATGCGGGTGGCCAGCCACAGAAAGCCCTTGGAGCGCCAGACCCCTGGCCATTCCTGCTCGAGCAGGGCCTTCAGCCGCTGCGGATGGAAGGGTCGCCGCGCGCGATAGACGAAGGTGGAGACGCCATATTCCTCCGACTCCGACGGCGCGCCGAACTCCAGGGCCTGACGCCAGCCCGGCGCGCTGGCCGCCTTCTCCATGTCGAACAGGCCCGTATCGAGGATGTCGGCCAGGGGAACCTCCCCCTTCACCGCGCGGATGATGCGAGCCCCGGGGTTCAGGGCGCGGCACACCGCCTCCACCTCATCGGCGATGCGGGGCTCCACCAGGTCGATCTTGCTCAGCACGATGACGTCGGCGAACTCCACCTGGTCCACCAGCAGGTCGACGATGGAGCGGGCGTCATCCTCCCCCAGGCTCTCCCCACGGTCGGCCAGGCGTTCATAGCTGGCATAGTCCCGATGGAAGTTCAGGGCGTCGACCACCGTGACCATGGTGTCGAGGCGGGTCACGTCGCGCAGGGAGTCTCCGCTCTCCTCCAGGAAGTCGAAGGTGGCGGCGACCGGCATGGGTTCGGAAATGCCGGTGCTTTCGATCAGCAGATAGTCAAACCGGCCCTCGGCGGCCAGGCGGCGCACCTCGGCCAGCAGGTCCTCGCGCAGGGTGCAGCAGATGCAGCCATTGCTCATCTCCACCAGCCGCTCTTCGGTCCGCGACAGCTCGGCCCCGCCATCCCTGACGAGCTC
>CAMTVS010000033.1:0-45385 GCA_947085235.1 uncultured Aquabacterium sp.
CGACGCGTCTCGTGGCCGTTGATGAACACCTCTTCGATGTCTTTCAGGCCCGCGACCATGCGGTCGTGCAGCGCGCGGATGCGCACGTTTTCGGCGTGCATCTCTTCCTTGGCGATGCGGTAGGCATCGCCCATGCCCACGCACTGGTGGGTGGGCAGCGTGCCCGAGCGCATGCCGCGCTCGTGACCACCGCCGTGCATTTGCGCTTCCAGGCGCACGCGCGGCTTGCGGCGCACATACAGCGCACCGATGCCCTTGGGGCCGTAGGTCTTGTGCGAGGCCAGGCTCATCAGGTCGACGGGCAAGGTGGCCAGGTCGATGTCGATCTTGCCGGTGGCCTGGGCGGCGTCCACATGGAACACGATGCCCTTCTCACGGCACAAAGCGCCGATGGCGGGGATGTCTTGAATGACGCCGATCTCGTTGTTCACGTACATGACCGAGATCAGGATGGTGTCCGGGCGGATGGCGGCCTTCAGGACATCCATGTCCAGCAAGCCGTTTTCCAGCACGTCCAGGTAGGTGGCCTCGAAGCCTTGACGTTCGAGTTCACGCACGGTGTCCAGCACGGCCTTGTGCTCGGTCTTGACCGTGATGATGTGCTTGCCACGGCTTTTGTAGAACTGGGCGGCACCCTTGAGGGCCAGGTTGTTGGATTCGGTGGCGCCAGACGTCCAGACGATCTCGCGCGGGTCGGCACCGATCAGGTCGGCCACTTGCTTACGGGCGTTCTCGACGGCCTCTTCAGCCTCCCAGCCATAGGCATGGGTGCGGCTGGCGGGGTTGCCGAAGTGCTCGCGCAACCAGGGAATCATGGCATCGACGACGCGGGGGTCGCACGGCGTGGTGGCGCCGTAGTCCATGTAGATGGGGAAGTGCGGGGTCATGTCCATAAAACTGCCTATCGGGGGCCAGGCCCTTAATTATCGGCGCCCCCACCGATCGGCGGGGCCGCCCCTTATTGCATTGCGGGTACCCGTCGAGGGGCACCGCAGAATCACTTGCTCATCACGGCGCCCAGGGCGAACACCGAGTTCGGTGCCGTGACCTTGATGGGCTTGACCACAGGTTGCGACGAAATCGCCCGCTTGATGGGCTGCGCTTCGACGGAAATGCCCTTCGAGAGCTGGTCGTCCACCAGCTTCTTGAGGCTGATGGAATCCAGGTACTCGATCATCTTGGCGTTGAGGCTCGTCCAGAGGTCGTGCGTCATGCAACGGCCACCGTCTTCGCCCATGCAGTTCTCTTTGCCGCCGCAACCCGTGGCATCAATGGGTTCGTCCACCGCCACGATGATGTCGGCCACGGTGATGCTGTCGGCCTTGCGGCCCAGGGAGTAACCACCACCCGGCCCACGGGTGCTTTCAACCAGTTCATGCCGGCGCAGCTTGCCAAACAGCTGCTCCAGATACGACAGAGAAATCTGCTGACGCTGGCTGATGGCAGCCAGGGCCACCGGCCCGCTGTGTTCACGCAGGGCCAGATCGATCATGGCGGTGACGGCAAACCGTCCCTTGGTGGTCAGACGCATGGCTCACTCCTTTGCTGGACCCGGGACATGCCTGCCTCGCCGGGCTGAAGGGGGGCGGCCAGCACGGCATTTCAAGAAAGCGACATTCCCGAGTGATTAAGTCAATTATAGGGAAACCCATGCTTTTGGTCAACTTTGGGTACGGGAGTTCCCTAGATTTGTGACTATGAACCGGATAGGCGGGGCCTATACGGCGTCACGCTCGGGTCACTCACCCCCAACGGACGCACGGAGGCATGGAATGCCTGACTGATGGGTGCTCACTGAGCAGGCCAACCCCGGGTGCTGCTGAGTCGCTGTCGCAGGTGCTGCACCAGACCCTCACAGGCAGCCTCGACCAAGTCCAATACATGGTCAAAGCCCTCAGGGCCACCGTAGTACGGATCGGGCACCACCTGCGCGCCGGCCAGGGGCGACTGGGGCGGCACGAACTCGGTCAGTCGTCGCAGTTTGTGGCGCAAGCCGGGCTCATCCGGGCACTCGGCCTCCAACAGGGCCAGGTTGTCCCAGTCCATGGCCAGAATCAGGTCAAACTGCTCAAAATCGGCGTCATGGATCTGGCGCGCACGCAAATCCGCCAGTTCATACCCCCGCCGACGGGCATGGTCTTGGGCTCGCTCGTCTGGTGGGTTGCCCACGTGGTAGGCATGCGCACCCGCTGAATCCAGCCGCACCCAGCCCTCCAAGCCCGCCTCTTGAAGCTGACGACGCAAGACGCCCTCGGCGGTGGGGCTGCGGCAAATATTGCCCATGCACACCATGAGCACGGCCACCTGGGCGGGCGAAGTTGAGGGAGTGTTGACTGTCATCACGTCATGCTATGCCAGCACGCCCCCGCCGTGGTGAGGCTTTAGCAGGTCACGGCGCCCGCCGACCCGCCTGAATGGGAATCACCTGATCGTGCACCACCGCACCAAAGGCCTGCTCTTTCAGGATGGACAGCTGATCTCGCAGGCGGGCAGCCTTCTCGAACTCCAGCGCCTTGGCGGCTTCCAGCATCTCCTTTTCGAGTTGCTTGATGCGCTTGCTGAGGTCCCGCTCTGACAAGCCTTCGCTGCCTTCCATGGACTTGGCCAGGGCCTCGGCGGCCTTCAGGTCGTCCTTGGCGGCATTGGACATCACGCCGTCGATCAACTCTTTCACCTTCTTGAGCACGGTGCGTGGGGTGATGCCGTTCGCCTCGTTGTGCGCAATCTGCTTGGCGCGACGGCGCTCGGTCTCGTCGATGGCCTTGCGCATCGAGTCGGTGATGCGATCGGCGTACAGGATGGCCATGCCGTTCTGGTTGCGCGCAGCGCGGCCGATGGTCTGGATCAGGCTGCGCTCGGCCCGCAGGAAGCCTTCCTTGTCGGCATCCAGAATGGCCACCAGCGACACCTCGGGGATGTCCAGCCCTTCGCGCAGCAGGTTGATGCCCACCAGCACGTCGAAGGTGCCCAGGCGCAGATCGCGCAAGATCTCCACGCGCTCGACCGTGTCGATGTCAGAGTGCAGGTAGCGCACCTTCACGCCGTTGTCGGTCAGGTAGTCGGTGAGCTGCTCGGCCATGCGCTTGGTGAGCGTGGTGATCAGCACACGCTCGTTTTTCTCGACGCGGATGCGGATCTCTTGCAGCACGTCGTCCACCTGGTGCGTGGCAGGCCGCACCTCCACCACCGGGTCCACCAGGCCGGTGGGGCGCACCACCTGCTCGACCACGTTGCCGGTGTGGGCCTTTTCCCAGTCGCCCGGCGTGGCCGACACGAATATCACCTGGCGCATCTTGCCTTCGAACTCATCGAACTTGAGCGGCCGGTTGTCCAGCGCGCTGGGCAGGCGGAACCCATACTCGACGAGTGTCGTCTTGCGCGAGCGGTCGCCGTTGTACATACCGCCCAGCTGACCGATCATCACGTGGCTTTCGTCCAGGAACATCAGCGCATCGGGTGGCAGGTAATCGACCAGCGTGGGCGGCGGGTCACCCGGACGGGCGCCCGACAGATGCCGGGTGTAGTTCTCGATGCCCTTGCAGTGCCCCACTTCCTGCAACATTTCAAGGTCAAAGCGGGTGCGCTGCTCCAGGCGCTGGGCCTCGACCAGCTTGCCCATGCCCACCAGTTCTTTGACGCGCTGGTTGAGTTCTTCCTTGATGCCCTCGATGGCCACCAGCACCCGCTCACGCGGTGTGACGTAATGGCTGCTGGGGTAGATGGTGAAACGCGGGATCTTCTGGCGGATGCGACCGGTGAGCGGGTCGAACAGCTGGATGGAGTCGATCTCGTCGTCGAACAGCTCGATGCGCACGGCCAACTCGCTGTGTTCGGCCGGAAAGACGTCGATGGTGTCGCCCCGCACGCGGAAGGTGCCGCGCCCGAAATCCATGTCGTTGCGCTTGTACTGCATGCGGATGAGCTGCGCGATCACATCACGCTGGCCCAGCTTGTCGCCCACGCGGGCGATCAGCACCATCTGCATGTAGTCCTCGGGCTTGCCGATGCCATAGATGGCCGACACGGTGGCCACGATGACCACGTCACGGCGCTCCAGCAGGCTCTTGGTGGCGCTCAGGCGCATCTGCTCGATGGCCTCGTTGATGGCGCTGTCCTTCTCGATGAACAGGTCGCGCTGGGGCACGTAGGCTTCGGGCTGGTAGTAGTCGTAGTAGCTGACGAAGTACTCGACCGCGTTCTTGGGGAAAAACTCGCGGAACTCGGCGTACAGCTGGGCTGCCAGCGTCTTGTTGGGCGCAAACACGATGGCCGGCCGGCCTTCGCGGGCAATGACGTTGGCCATGGTGAAGGTCTTGCCCGAGCCGGTCACGCCCAGCAGGGTTTGGTAGCTGAGACCGTCTTCCACCCCTTCACACAGCTGGGCGATGGCCGTGGGCTGATCCCCCGCAGGCGGGTAGGGCTGGAACAGCTCGAACGGCGAGTCCGGAAAGCTGACGAATTGCCCTTCGGCCGGGGGCACCGCCTCGACCGGCGCAAGCCCTTCGGCAGACAAAATGGGGCTGGAGCGTGAAATGGACTCAGACATCCGGACGGCGCTTGGATAGAATAAAGGGTTTGCCCGATACCGGGCGGGCTCGCCATGAGCGGGCCCTGGAACAATTACAAGCTGTTCAGCTTATCCCAACCCACTCCAACCGTCCGGAGACTGCTTGCATGGCCTCGCTGTTCGCTCAAGTTGAAATGGCCCCTCGTGACCCCATCCTGGGCCTCAACGAACAATTCAACGCCGACCCCAACCCCAAGAAGGTGAATCTGGGGGTGGGCGTGTACACCGACGACCAGGGCAAGCTGCCCCTGCTCAAGTGCGTGGCCGCTGCTGAAAAGCAGATGCTGGAAGCCCCCAAGGCCCGTGGCTACCTGCCCATCGACGGCATCGTGGCCTATGACAAGGCTGTGCAGGGCCTGGTGTTCGGCGCCGAACACCCCGCCGTCAAGGGTGGCCGCATCGCCACCGCCCAGGCCATCGGTGGTACCGGCGGCCTGAAACTGGGCGCCGACTTCCTGAAGCGCCTGAACCCCAACGCCCAGGTGCTGATCAGCGACCCGAGCTGGGAAAACCACCGCGCCCTGTTCGAGTCGGCTGGCTTCCCCGTCGACACCTACCCCTACTACGACGCCGAGCAACGCGGTATCAACTTCGCCGGCCTGATCGCCAAGCTCAAGGCTGCCGCTGCCGGCACGATCGTGCTGCTGCATGCCTGCTGCCACAACCCCACCGGCTACGACATGACCGACGCCCAGTGGGATGAAGTCATCGCCGTGTGCAAGGCCCAGGGCCTGGTGCCCTTCCTGGACATGGCCTACCAGGGCTTTGGCAATGGCATCGCCGAAGACGGCGCCGTGGTCATCAAGTTCCTGGATGCGGGCCTGAGCTTCTTCGTGTCCACCAGCTTCTCCAAGAGCTTCTCGCTGTACGGCGAGCGCGTGGGCGCCCTGAGCATCGTCAGCGAAAGCGCCGAAGAATGCGCCCGCGTGCTGAGCCAGCTCAAGCGCGTGATCCGCACCAACTACTCCAACCCGCCCACGCACGGCGCCCAGGTGGTGGCCACCGTGCTGACCACCCCCGCCCTGCGCCAGATGTGGGAAGACGAGCTGGCCGAGATGCGCGAGCGCATCAAGCAGATGCGCGGCGCCCTGGTGGAGCAGCTGAAGGCCTCGGGAGTAGAAGGTGACCTGAGCTACATCACCCGTCAGAAGGGCATGTTCAGCTACTCGGGCCTGAACGCCACCCAGATGCAGCGCCTGCGCAGCGAGTTTGGTGTCTACGGTGTGGACTCAGGTCGCATCTGCGTGGCTGCGCTCAACAGCGGCAACCTGAAGTACGTGTCAGACGCCATCAAGGCCGTGATGTGATCCGCCTCTGACGGACCTCAGAGGGGCCTCGGCGTCCCCATGACAAAAGCCCGGCCATGGCCGGGCTTTTTGCTGGGCGCACCACAGCTGGTGCGCGTCATGGTGCCAAACGCGATCAGCGATCAGCCGCGACGACGACGGGCCACCAGACCGACCGCTGCCAGACCAGCCACGGCCAGGGCCAGCGACGTGGGCTCGGGCACGGGGGTGGTGAAGGTCAGGTTGTCGACCACGACGCCATTGCCGCTGAACGAGATCGAGCGAATGTCGGCGGTGGCGCGCACGAAGCCCAGGTAAAAACCTTCGTTGAGGCTGTCAGGGCCGCTGATCAGGGTGTGGCTGAACGATTCCAGCAGGTTGTTGCTGACACCGAAGGCCGACACAGTCACCGAACCCGTGCCGAAGAACTCGGCGTAGTGGTTCACCAGACCGACCACAGCACGGGTGGTGCCGTCGAAGGTGAAGGTCAGCGTGCCGCCGGGAGTGGTGCTGGCCACGAACTTGTTATCAATGCCCCACAGGCCATTGGCGCCCAGGTCGGCGATGAACGCGCCGACGACCGAGTCGTTGTCGCCAGTGAAGGTCACGCCAGGGGCCACGCTGACGGGGCTACCCGTGATCAGGCCATCAAATCCTTCGAAGTCGGCGATCTGAGCATCGGGTACCAGGTTGGCGTTGGACAGGATCACCGGGGCCGCATGCGCAGCGCTGGTGGCAAGCGCTGCGGCGGCAGCGATCAGGGCGAGAGTGTGTTTCATGGGTACATCCTTGTGAGTTCGGCCCCCGCCGGTCAGGCAGGGGCTGTCGAGGGCAGAAATGACTGACGCAGAGGCCGTGATCAGGTACCGATCACGCCACCGTCGTCCTTGGTGATGACCACCACGGCGGAGCGGGGCTTGGCCACCGTCTTCTGGGTGGTGGCGCCGTTGACACCGCTGTCCGGCCAAGTGCTCTTGGACGTGAAGCTGCCCACCCAGTCTTCGCCCGGGTGCTGGATGCCCACGAACATGGTCTTGCAGTCCGGGGTGCTGATCACGCCGGTGACTTCGCAGTTGCGCGGGCTGGTCAGGAAGCGGGTGATGCGGCGGGTGACCGGGTCGGCACACGACATGACGTTGCCGCCGATGTTGGCGTAGGCACCCGTGCCGTCACCTTGCTGGTCGGTCTGGATCCACAGGCGGCCGTCCTTGTCGAACCACAGGCCATCGGGCGAACCCAGGTCGTCACCGATGATGTTGCCTTGCAGGTTGGGCGAGGTCGCCAGCTTGTCGCCGCACTCGACGAAGATTTCCCATTCGAAGGTGGTGGCAGCCACGTCGTTGCCGGTTTCCTTCCAGCGCAGGATGTGACCGTGCACGTTGTTGGCGCGGGTGTTGGCCGCGTCCACCGGGGGACGAGCCGAGCCACCGGTGGTCGTGCCGTTGACGGCGTTGACCGACGGGGGGTTGGTGCCACGACGGGTGTTGTTGGTCAGGGTGATGTAGACCTCGCGCGTGGTGGGGTGCACGGCCACCCACTCCGGACGGTCCATCATGGTGGCGCCCACGCGGTCAGCCGCGGCACGGGCGTTGATCACCACCTCGGCCTGGCTGTTGAAGCCGTTCTCGGGGGTCAGACCGTTCTGGCCGAACACCAGGGGCAGCCACTCGCCCGAACCATCGGCCTTGAAGCGGGCCACGTAAAGGGTGCCGCTGTCCAGCAGGTCGCGGTTGGCAGCGCGGTTGCGGGGGTTGTACTTGTTGGCGGCCACGAACTTGTAGATGTACTCGTTGCGCTCGTCGTCGCCCACGGCGTAGGCAGCGCTTTCGTGCTTGAAACGGCCCAGGGCGGTGCGCTTGACAGGCAGCGAGTTGGGGTTCCAAGGATCGATTTCGACCACCCAGCCGAAGCGGTTGGCTTCGTTGGGGTTGGCGCGCAGGTCAAAGCGGGCGTCGGCTTCGTGCCAGCGGTAGCCAAAGCCGCCGGCGTTCAGGCCGTAGCGGCGCTCCAGGTTGCTCAGGGGCGCAGTGGCCAGGTTGGCAGCCGCGGTGCCGAAGTAGCCGTTGAAGTTTTCTTCACAGGCCAGGTAAGTGCCCCAGGGGGTGTAGCCATGGGCGCAGTTGTTGAGGGTGCCCAGCACCACGGTGCCGCTGGGGTCGGCAGCGGTCTTCATCAGGGCATGGCCAGCGGCCGGGCCGCTGACGCGGGTGGGGGTCTTGCCGGTGATGCGACGAGCAAAGGCCGAAGGACGCTGCACGTCCATCTTGCCGGCCTTCTTGCGCACTTCCACCACCGACACGCCGTGAGCGGCCAGCTGGGTGTCGACCATCGCCTTGGTGATGGTGTCGGTGCCATAGGTGCCGGTGTTGTGCACCAGGCCCGGGTCCACGTACTCGTGGTTGACGACCAGCAGGCCGCGGTCGTTCGATTCGCCCTGCGCGCCCACGGCCGGGAAGGGGAACAGGTGCATGCCGTCGTTGTGCGAGCCGAAGGTGGTCAGCTGCAGGGCTTCGGTCATGGGCTGGCTGGCATCCCAGTGGGTGTTGGCGTTGGCGCCAGCGCGGCCGATGGCGTCGCCCCAGCCGATCAGCACGCGGGCGGTGTAGCCCTGCGGCACGGTGATCTGGTCGGTGAACGTGGCGGCCAGGTTGGCTGGCACACCCGTGAAGGTGATGGCGGGCGACGTGGCGGTGGTGGTGTAGGCCGAGGCCTGGCCGGCGAAGCCGCCCAGGCTCATGACGGCAGCTGCGCCCAGCGAGCCCTTGAGGAAATTGCGACGGCCGGTATAGACCTCGATGATGTCGCGGATGGATTCGTTGCCGGACGGGTTGATCGTCTGGTCGTTATCGGGGTGCATGCAGCTGGACATGGGGCTTTACTCCTGTGGGGATGAGGGACCGCTGTGCCATTCGAAGCGTGGCGGTTTGACGAACATCAACGGCCGTGAGCTTAGGCACCGGGTGTGACAGGTTCGTGATGAACATCACAGCCTGTACAGGCCGAAGGCACCAGACCCGCGCAGAACACCAACGCCAAAGCGTGGACGCCACCCATGTCTGAAAACCCGAGTACGTTGTGGCACAAGACCATGAAATACGCCGCAGGCCACGGGCTGTTGCCCGGTTTGTGCACACGATCGTCATGCAAAGATGCAAAATGTGGTCTATGCTGCACTGCACCATGCCCGTCGTGGCACCCGCGACACGCCCATGGTCAGGCCTCAGGCCATCATTAGCTCACTGCGCACACAACGCGCCCACAAGGTAACGCCATGCTCTATCAGATTTACGAAACCCAGCGCGCCTGGCTCAGCCCCTTCTCCGAGTTCGCCAGCGCCTCGTCCACGCTGTACAGCAACCCGCTGTCGCCTTTTGCGCACATCCCGAGCGCGCATCGCATGGCGGCCAGCTTCGATCTCGTGCATCGCCTGACCAAGGAATACGAAAAGCCTGAGTTCGATCTGAAGTCGGTTGACGTGGGCGGCACCGAGGTAGTCATCCAGGAGCAGGTGGTGGTCCAGCACCCCTTCTGCCGCCTGCTGCGCTTCAAGCGTTTCACGGACAACGGCGCCCTGCTTGAAAAAATGCGCAGCCAGCCTTCGGTGCTGGTGGTGGCCCCGCTGTCGGGTCACCACTCCACCCTGCTGCGCGACACCGTGCGCACCCTGTTGCAAGACCACAAGGTGTACATCACCGACTGGGTCGACGCCCGCATGGTGCCGGTGGAGGAAGGCCATTTCCACCTGGACGACTACGTGAACTACGTGCAGGAGTTCATCCGCCTCTTGGGCCCCGATGTGCACGTGATCTCGGTGTGTCAACCCACCGTGCCGGTGCTGGCGGCCGTGTCGCTGATGGCCAGCCGTGGTGAAGCCACGCCGCGCACCATGACCATGATGGGTGGCCCGATCGACGCCCGGAAGTCGCCCACCTCGGTGAACAACCTGGCGATGAACAAGTCGTTCCAGTGGTTCGAAACCAATGTGATCTACCGCGTGCCGCCCAACTACCCGGGCGCCGGTCGCCGCGTGTACCCCGGCTTCCTGCAGCACACGGGCTTTGTGGCCATGAACCCCGATCGCCACGCCACCTCGCACTACGACTACTTCCTGGATCTGGTGCGTGGGGATGGTGACAGCGCCGAAGCCCACCGCAAGTTCTACGACGAGTACAACGCCGTGCTGGACATGCCCGCCGAGTACTACCTGGACACCATCAAGACCGTGTTCCAGGACTTCGCGCTGGTCAACGGCACGTGGATGGTGCGCAACCCGCAAGGCCAGGAAGAGCTGGTGCGTCCGCAAGACATCAAGACCACCGCCTTGCTGACCGTGGAAGGTGAACTGGACGACATCTCCGGCGCGGGCCAGACCCGTGCAGCGCATGACCTGTGCACGGGCATCCCCAATGCGCGCCGCGAGCACTATGACGTGGTGGGCGCCGGTCACTACGGCATCTTCTCGGGCCGTCGTTGGCGCGAGCAGGCCTATCCACGCATCCGCGACTTCATCCTGAGCCACAACGCCGCCCCGAAAACGGCCCGTCGCCAGGAACGCGCCGCCGCCGCTTGAGCCGCTACACTCCGCGTCCATCATGACGGACGCTGAACGCCTCAACGAGCTGCTGCCGCAGACGCAATGCACGCGCTGCGGCTACCCGGACTGCGCCAGCTATGCGCAGGCCATGGCCGACGGCCAGGCCGACATCAACCAATGCCCCCCTGGGGGCGATGAAGGCGTGCGCCGGCTGGCCGACGCCACAGGGCGTCCTTATCGCCCCTTGAACCCGGATCACGGCGTGGAAGGCCCGCGCCAGCTGGCGATCATCGACGAGACCTGGTGCATCGGCTGCACCTTGTGCCTGCAGGCCTGCCCCGTCGACAGCATCCTGGGCGCCAACAAACGCATGCACACGGTCATTGAAGACCTGTGCACGGGCTGCGAGCTGTGCATACCAGTGTGCCCGGTGGACTGCATCAGCCTGGTGCCTGCGCACCCCGAGCCAGCCCCAACGGGATGGGCGGCCTGGTCAGAACCCGAGGCGCAGCAGGCGCAACGCCGGTATGAAGCGCGCACAGTGCGCGTGGTGAGGCAGCGCGCCGAGAACGACGCCCGCCTTCAAGCCAAAGCCGAAGCCAAGCTGGCCAATCTGGCCGAAGCCTCCAAGCTGACCGAGCCGGCCGAGCTGGACCGCAAGCGCGCGGTGATCGAGGCCGCCCTGGCCCGAGCGAGAGCCCGCCGCAGCGAGCCCCCGGCCTCGGCCTGATCAGAGGGTGGCTTCGGCCATTGATGGGTTGAACGGCCCATGCGCGCCGGGTTCATGCCCACGCGCCTGACACAGCAGATGAACACACTGCCGGACATCGTCCAACGAGGTGTTTCATGATCTGCCGCCCTAGCCCTCTTTCTGTCCTGATCCGCGCCGCCCTTCTGGGCGTGTCGGTCCTGTCCATCACGTCCACGCACGCGCAAGTGGTCATCAGCCAGGTGTACGGTGGTGGCGGCGCCACCAGTGGCAGCCCCAGCTATCGCCAGGATTATGTGGAGCTGTTCAACGCCGGCAACACGACCGTGTCCTTGAGCGACCTGTCGCTGCAATACGGGTCGGCCACGGGCAATCTGGGCAGCGCCAGCAGCAACGTGATGGCCCTGCCCAATGTGGCCCTGGCGCCCCAGCGTTACTTCCTGGTGGCCTTGTCCAGCGGCAGCGTGGGCCCCGCCCTGCCCACCGCTGATGCGGTGGGTGCGCTGACCATGAGCGCCAGCGCCGGCAAGGTGGCCCTGGTGCAAGGCACGAGCGCCCTGAACTGCGGCAGCAACACCAGCCCGTGCAACGACAGCCAGCGCGCTCGCTGGCTGGACCTGGTGGGCTATGGCAGCGCCAACCTCTTTGAAGGCAACGCGGCGGCCCCCACCCTGAACAACACGACGGCAGCCCTGCGCGCAGCTGGCGGCTGCACCGACAGCCAGGACAATGCAGCCGACTTCCAGGCCTTGGCCCCCACCCCCCGCAACAGCAGCAGCCCCGCAGGCGTGTGCAGCGGAAGCGGCCCGGTCAATCCACCCAGCAGCCCCCTGGTGCCGATTGCCCAGATCCAGGGCGCAGCCGCCGTCAGCCCTCTGGTGGGCAACACGGTGCGCACCGAGGGTGTGGTGACGCTGCTGACCAGCAACGGCTTCTTCATCCAGTCGCTCACCCCGGACAGCAACCCCGACACCTCGGATGGCGTGTTTGTCTTCACCAGCACCGCACCCACCGTGTCGGTGGGGCAACTCGTGCAACTCAGTGGCCGGGTCGTGGAGTTCAACACGGGTGCCGCTGGTAACGCGCTGACCGCGGCCCACACCGTCACGCAGCTGAGCAACATCACCGACTTGCAAGTGCTGGGCAGCGGCCAGACCATCACCCCCACCCTCATCGACTTCCCCGAGGTGCAAGACGGAGATCTGGAAAAGGTCGAGGGCATGCTGGTGCGCATCGACACCGAGCTCACTGCCAGCCAGAACTACTTCCTGGGTCGCTTCGGCCAGATCACCTTGTCGGCCGGCGGTCGGCTCATCAAGCCCACCAACCTGCACCCGGCCGGCAGCACGGCAGCCCTGGCCCTGGCCGAATCCAATGCCCGCCGCCGCATCATCCTCGACGACGGCAGCACACGCCAGAACCCCAACCCCATCCCTTACATCGGTGAGGAGCAGACCCACCGCGCTGGCGACACCCTGCCCGGTTTGGTGGGCGTCATCGACTACGGCCTGGCGACCGCCAGCAACACCGGCCTGGCCGACTACCGCATCCTGCCGGCCGAGCCCGTCATCTTCACGCGCAGCAACCCCCGTACGCCTCAGCCTGCTATGGTGGGCGGCAACCTCAAGGTGGCCAGCTTCAACGTGTTGAACTACTTCAACGGCGACGGCCTGGGCGGCGGCTTCCCCACCTCGCGCGGCGCCAGCAACCTGCAGGAGTTCAACCGCCAGCGCACAAAGATCATCGCCGCACTGCAGGCCATCGATGCCGACATCGTCGGGTTGATGGAGATCGAAAACGACGGCACCGGACCGAACAGCGCCATCGCCGATCTGGTGCGCGGCCTCAGCAGCGCCTATGGCCGCGAGGTGTATGCCATCACCCCTGCCCCCGCTGAGCCCGGTGCCACCGGCACCGACGAGATCAAGGTGGCCCTCATCCACAAGGTGGGGCGCGTGAACCCCGCACAAGCCGCCCGCAGCGATACCCGCAGCGTGCACAACCGCCCGCCTTTGGCGCAAACCTACACCTTGCCCAACGGCGAGCAACTGGCCGTGGTGGTGAACCACTTCAAGTCCAAGGGCTGCAGTGGCGCCACCGGGGCTGATCTGGACCAGGGCGATGGTCAAGGCTGCTACAACGCGACCCGCGTGGCTCAGGCCCAGGCACTGGCTGGCTTCGTGGACGAGGTCCTGGCGCAGGATGGGCACCGCCATGCGGTGATCCTGGGCGACTTGAACGCCTATGGCCAGGAAGACCCCGTGCGGGTGCTGGCCCAGTCGGGCCATCAGGATCTGCTGGCCCGGTTCATGGGTGAGTGCGCTGCCACCTACGTGTTCGACGGCGAGCAAGGCTACCTGGACCACGCGCTGGCCAACGACGACCTGATCGACCGGGTCACCGGCGCCACCACCTGGGCGATCAATGCCGACGAGCCGCTCCTGATCGACTACAACCTGGAATTCCGTCAGCCTGCGTGCGCCACCTGCGGCCCCGACCTGTACACCCCGAACGCTTATCGCTCGTCAGACCACGACCCGGTGGTCGTGGGCTTGTCGATGTACCGCACCGTGATGGGCACCGCCGGGCGTGACACCCTGTTGGGCACCGCTGGCGACGACCGCATCACGGGCCTGGAAGGCGCCGACCAACTGCGCGGTGGTGATGGCGCCGACGTGTTCGTGTACCGCAGCGTGCGCGATGGCGGCGACACCATCGCCGACTTCCTGCCCGGGCAGGATCGCCTGGACCTGAGCGCCCTGGTGTCACGACTGCCCGCCCCCCAGGGCGACGCTGGCGACCTGATCAGCCGCGGGCACCTGCGCCTGCGTGACAGTGCCCGAGGCCTGGTGGTGCAATGGGATGCCGATGGGGCTGCCGGTCCTGGCGCGGCCATCACCCTGACCACCCTGACCGGGATCAGCAGCAGTCAGTTCAACCCCGGCCGCGACCTGATGCCCTGACCGAAATAGCCAGAGACTCGGAACAACCCTGTTTCATGGCCCCAACAGGCCCTCACATTTCGCATCCGTGAGGGCCTCACATAACTTTGCACAGGTGCGAGGGTCATCCCGGTGTCATGGCTGGCCCACAAAATGCATGCTCAAAGCGTGGCGAAACCTGAGGCTGTTCGTCATGAAGTGGAGACCCTCATGCGTGCATTGATGAATCTGGCCATCGAGCCGGCCCTGAAACTGTTCGAAGTGTCGACCCTGGTGGTGATCCAGCCGTCGCAGCAAGCGGTCAAACGCGTGCTCAAGGTGATGGCCGACACCCCCATGGGCGCCGTTCGCATCGTGCGTGACCGCTACCCCATGTCGCGGGCGCACGAAGTGCTCTCGTGCGTGGCGCTGCAGGCGGCCTGAGCCCCGGGCCAGCACCAGGCCTGAGCCACCGCCCCCCCGGTCCGCCAAGCCCGCTTGAAAGCGGGCTGCGAGACCTGATTTATGCTGTGTTGTATGCACCGTCGATGGTGCACCCTGAATGACACAGCCCACCGGAGGTCCTTGATGCACCGCAGCACGTCTCGCCCTTTCTTCCAACGTCTGGCCCTGGTGGGTGCCCTGAGCACCACCGTGGCGCTCAGCGGCTGCGGCTACAACGATTTCCAGCGCCAGGATGAGGCCACCAAAGCCGCCTGGTCCGAGGTGTTGAACCAGTACCAGCGCCGAGCCGACCTGATTCCCAACATCGTGGCCACCGTCAAGGGCGAGGCCAACTTCGAGCAAGAGACGCTGACCCGCGTCATCGAGGCCCGCTCACGTGCCACCAGCATCCAGGCCACTCCTGAGCTGATCAATAACCCCGAGGCCTTCAACCAGTTCCAGCAAGCCCAGGGCGAACTGTCGGGCGCGCTGTCGCGCCTGATGATGGTCACCGAGAACTACCCCAGCCTGAAAGCCAACCAGGGCTTTCAAGACTTGCGTGTGCAACTGGAAGGCACCGAGAACCGCATCACCGTGGCGCGCAACCAGTACATCCAGTCGGTGCAGAGCTACAACGTGCTGGCGCGCAGCTTCCCGACCAACCTGACGGCCATGGTGTTTGGCTACGAGCCGAAGCCCAATTTCACGGTGCAGAATGAAGCCCAGATCAGTGCACCGCCCACGGTGGACTTCGGCAACACCACCAGCCCGGCCAAGTGAGCATGGTGCACGCAACGGCCCCAAGCAGGCCGTGGTGGGGCAGGCTGGCCATCGCTGCCCTGCTCTGGTGCCTGGCATGCGGCCTGATGGCTGGTCTGGCGGGCGGTCTGCTGATGGCCCCCGCGCAGGCCCAAACGACCGTGCCGGCGCCCGCCACCGCCAGCCTGAAAGCGGTACCGGCCCTGAGCGCGCCCGTCATCGATCAGACGGGCACCCTGGACGCCACCGCCCTGGCCGCACTCGAGGCGCAGCTGACCGCCATCGAGCAACAACACGGCTCGCAGGTGGTGGTGCTGGTCGTGGACAGCACACAGCCTGAAGACATTGCTGCCTACGCCTGGCGCGTGGCCGACACCTGGAAGATCGGCCGCAAGGACGTGGGTGACGGCGTGCTGCTGATCGTGGCCCTGAACGACCGCCGCGTGCGCATCGAGGTGGCCCGCGCCCTGGAAGGCGCCATCCCGGACCTGGCGGCCAGCCGCATCATCGAAGGCGCCATCACGCCCGCATTTCGCCAAGGCGATGTCGCGGGTGGGCTGCGGGCGGGCGTGCAACAGATCGGGCAACTCATCGCGGGCGAAGGCTTGCCACCCCCCGCCACATCCAACTCATCACCTCAACAGGGCCTGGACCTGAACACCCTGGTGGTCTTCGGCCTGTTTGGCGTGCCCTTCGTGCACGGCATCCTGAGTGCCGTGGTGGGCCGCAAATGGGGCGCTGCCCTCACAGGCGGTCTGGCGGGTGGCGTGGTGTGGGTCATCACCACCAGCGTGCTGCTGGGCTTGCTGGCGTGGCCGCTGGCCTCGGTGCTGGCGCTGGCCATGGGCCACAGCGGCGGCCGCCCGGGTCGGGGCGGTTGGGGTGGCCCACCGATGGGTGGCGGCTGGGGCGGCGGCTTCGGCGGTGGGGGCGGCGGATTCTCGTCAGGCGGCGGGGGCTCGTTCGGTGGTGGCGGTGCCTCGGGCCGCTGGTAAGGTTCAGCACCATGAAACGAACCCTCATGCGCTGGGCCCAACACCTGTGGCTGGACGCCAGCGATGCCCAACGGCTGATCACCCCGGAGGGCCTGATGCGCCTGGAAGCCGCCGTGCGCGACAGCGAAGCCCGCCACCTGGGCGAATTGCGCGTGTGCGTGGAAGGGGGCCTGGACGTGCCCCACCTGTGGCGTGGGGTGGATGCGCGTGACCGCGCGCTCGATCTGTTCAGCCAGTTGCGCGTGTGGGACACCGAGCACAACAATGGGGTGCTGATCTATCTGCTGCTGGCCGACCGCCGCATCGAGGTGCTGGCCGACCGCGGCCTGGCCCAGCTCGTACCCGACAGCCAGTGGCGCGCCCTGGTGGCCGAGCTGTCGCAGGCCCTGCGCGATCAATCGGTCGAAGAGGGCCTCATGCAGGCCATCGAGCGCGTGTGCGAATTGCTGCGGCTGCACCACCCGGCGTCGACACAGGCGCGTCGCGCCAACGAGTTGCCCGACAGCATCGTCCTGATTTGACCCCCTAAGTCTGCCTATGCCAAGCCCCATGACCCGAGCCGACATCGACCAGATGTTCGCCACCTTCCAGGCCGCCAACCCCCACCCGGAAACCGAGCTGGAGTACAGCTCGCCCTTTGAGTTGCTGACGGCGGTGTTGCTGTCGGCACAGGCCACGGATGTGGGGGTGAACAAGGCCACGCGCAAGCTGTTCCCGGTGGCCAACACGCCGCAGGCCATCCTGGACCTGGGGCTGGACGGCTTGTGCGACTACATCAAGACCATCGGGCTGTACAAAAGCAAGGCCAAACACCTGCTGGAAACCTGCCGCATGCTGATCGAGCTGCATGGCGGCGAGGTGCCCCGCTCACGCGAGGCCCTGGAAGCCCTGCCCGGGGTGGGCCGCAAGACGGCCAATGTGGTGTTGAACGTGGCCTTTGGCGAACCCACGATGGCCGTGGACACGCACATCTTTCGCGTGGGCAACCGCACTGGCTTGGCGGTGGGCAAGACCCCGTTGGCGGTAGAGCAGAAGCTGCTCAAGCGCATCCCGCCCGAATATCTACAGCACGCCCACCACTGGCTGATCCTGCATGGCCGCTATGTGTGCCAGGCCCGCAAACCGCGCTGCTGGGATTGCGGCGTGCGCGAATTCTGCCGCTTCAAGTCCAAGACCGCCGCCCCTGAATAAGCCGCGGTGCGGCCGGCGTGTTGCCAGCGTGTTGCCAGCGTGTTGCCAGCCACAGGCCCTCATGGCATCAGGCGTCAGACTGACGGCGCCAGATGACCACCCCCACACACACCAAGCCAGCCACCAACAACAGCCAGGTGGAGGGCTCGGGCACGGCCGCCGCCATGGCCAAACCGACCGAGGCATGCACCCGCGCTGTGGGGTGCACGTTGTCAAACAGGAAGTAGCTGTCGGGGTTGGTGCACGCCGGCGTGCTGCCCTGGCCCAGGTAGTTGCCACTCCAGCAGCGGTCGGTCACGTTGCCACCCTCGGCCGCGATGTCGGCACGCACCGCGGCCAGCACCTCGGGGGTGTTGAACACCACGATGTCCGCCCCCGGCAGGGCCGCATCCAGCGAGACCATGGCGGCGCTGAGGGCCTGGTTGAAGCTTTGGCTCAAGCCGCTGAGCTGTGCCGCAGGATACGCACCCGAGGTGCCCAGGTAGCTGGTGGCAAAGTCAGGCATCAAGGGCACCATGAACGAGCGAGCACCAGCAGCGTACAGGCTTTGCACCTGATTGCTCAGATTTTGCACCGCCGTGGCAGTCACGCCGGGCAAACCGGCCAGGTTGCCGCCCGACAAGGCCACCAGAAAATCATTGCCCCCACCCCACACCACGTGCAGGGCCTGAGCATCCACCGCACCAGAGCCTGTGTATTGGCTGACCTGGCTGGCCATGCCCGTGCCCACCACCAGCGGCGCCGAGGCCGGCACACTGATCTGGAACTGGTTGAGCGTGCCCGTCAGCGCACCACCGTAGGCATAGCTGGTGAGCGTCACGCCCAGCGCATCGGCCATCACCTCGACCGCCACCGGGCCGTTCGAAAAACGCCCATCCACGTACGGCACATTGGGCACCGTCAGCCCGAACGGCTGCAATCGCGCCAGCAGATTGCCGGTGTCTGACAGGCTGTCACCAAAGGCCACCACCTGGCTGTAGGCCTGCGCCGCCGAGGGCGCCACGCTGAAAGAGACCGCCAACACGGAGGCGGCCAACACCGAAGCCAAGGACGAACGAAGGCGCATGCCTGCTCCCGAATCATGAAAAATGAAGCCTGCACCTTAGCAGCGGTGGGTCGGGATGGCCGCCATCCCCCCCATCAGGGGGCCCAGGCCTCAGGGGGTGGGCAGGCCCAAACCCTGGTGGATGGTGGGATGGCGCAACACCAGCCGCAGCTCGGTCTTCAGGCGCTGATTGACCAGCCGGCGCGACTCACTCATGAACGACCACTGCATGGCGCTGAGCTGCGCCCGGGCCTCATCGCGGCTCAAGCGGGGCGCGCGGGGCAGGCCAAAGCCATCGGCCACCACGTCAAAGTAATCGCCCATGCGCAACTCGGTGTCGTCGCACACGTGCAGCACGCGGCCCGGGCGCCCGCGCCACAGGGCCAGCACACAGGCCCGCGCCAGGTCGTCGGCATGGATGTGGTTGGTGTACACGTCATCGGTGGGCGCCAGCAGCGGGGCGCCACGGCGCACGCGATCGCGCGGGTCGCCGCCCTCGCGGTCGAGGGCATAAATGCCCGGGATGCGAAGGATGCAGGCCCGCGTGCCCGACGCAGCGTTGTGCTGACGCCCCCAGAGTCGCACCTGGCGTTCGGCGTCCACCCGGCGCCAGGCGCGGTCGGTGGTGGGGTGCACAGCGCGGGTTTCGTCAAAGCGCGCACCCTGCGCATCGCCATACACACCCGAGGTGCTGCCATAGACCAGGCTGCGCACGCCCCCACGCCGCGCCAAGGCCTGCAGCAGGTGACGCGTGCGGGGATCGCTGCGACCCGAAGACGGCGGCGGCGCCAGGTGCATCACGCGCGAGGTCAGGCCCGACAGGCGGGCCAGTGTGGCGGGCTGATCCAGGTTGCCCAGCAAGGGCGTCACGCCCTGTGCACGCAAGGCCGGCAGACGCTCGGCACTGGAGCTGAGCACCCGCACCACCGCATGGCGCAAACCAGCCAGGCTGCGCAGGCCCACGTCGCCACACCCGACGATGAGCACGCGAGAACGACGAAAACGGGCGGGACGGCTGATGGGAATCATGGAGCAGGCACCAGGTGAGGCCAGAGAGTGAGCGAAAATCCGGGGATTTGACCCCTGCCCGATTGTGCACACGAGCCCAGGATTCAGACCATGAGTTTCAACGTCCGGATTCAACCCAGCGACCGCGCCTTCAGCATGCAGCGAGATGAGACGGTGCTGAGCGCCGCCTTGCATGCGGGTGTGGGCCTGCCCTATGGCTGCAAGGATGGCGCCTGCGGCTCGTGCAAATGCAAGCTGATTGAAGGCCGCGTGATCCACGGCGCCCACCAGGTCAAAGCCCTGAGCGAGGCCGAAGAGGCCGCTGGCTACCTGCTGACCTGCTGCGCCACCCCGCAAACCGACCTGGTGATCGAATGCCGTCAGGTGGTGGGTCTGGACGACTTCCCCGTGGTCAAGCTGCCCACCCGGGTCACCAGCCTGACCCGCGCGGCCGATGATGTGATGATCGTGCGCCTGCAGTTGCCGGCCACGCACAACTTTGGCTGGCGCGCCGGCCAGTACATCGAATTCATCTTGAAGGATGGGCAACGCCGCAGTTACTCGATGGCCAACGCGCCCCACACCGTGCGCGACCCCGAAGTGAACGGCCTGGAGCTGCACATCCGCCACATGCCCGGCGGCCTGTTCACCGACCATGTTTTTGGCGAGATGAAGGTGAAGGACATCCTGCGCGTGGAAGGCCCCCAGGGCACCTTCTTCTTGCGTGAAGACTCGGAGCGCCCCATCGTGCTGCTGGCCTCGGGCACGGGCTTTGCGCCCATCAAGGCCATCATCGAGCACATGCGCCACCAGGGCATCAGCCGCCCCACCACGCTGTACTGGGGCTGCCGCGCCAAGGCCGACCTGTACCTGCACGCCTGTGCCGAGCAACAAGCCGCCGAGCTGCCCTGGCTGCGCTACGTGCCCGTGCTGTCAGACGCCCGCCCCGACGATGGCTGGACGGGCCGCACAGGCTTCGTGCACCAGGCGGTGCTGGCCGACCTGCCGGATCTGTCGGGCCACGAGGTGTATGCCTGCGGTGCGCCCGTGATGGTGCAGTCTGCCCGCACTGATTTTGTGGCCCAGGCGGGTCTGCCCGACGAGTTCTTCTATGCTGATGCCTTCACCAGCGAAGCCGACAAGCACGCTTGATCCTGCGCACCCCGTTTGACCCAAGGAACCCCATGGCTTACGACCCGAACAACATCTTCGCCAAGATCCTGCGTGGCGAGATCCCCTGCATCAAGCTGTACGAAGACGAGCACACGCTGGCCTTCATGGACATCATGCCGCAGGCCGAAGGCCACGCCCTGGTGATCCCCAAAGAGCCGGCCGTCACGCTGTTCGAGCTGTCGGATGCCGCTGCTGCCGCGTGCATGGCCACCGTGCGCCGCATTGGCAACGCACAAAAGAAAGGCCTGGGCGCCGAGGGCATCGTGCTGATGCAACTCAACGGCCCGGCCGCTGGCCAGACCGTGCCGCACTTTCACATCCACAGCATCCCAGGCTCGATCGGCACGCTGCGCCAGCCCCATGCCAGTGTGATGGGTGACATGGCGCATCTGCAGGCAGTGGCTGAGAAGATCAAGTCAGCCCTGTGATGCAGCAAGGGGCTGAGCCCCCTCACACCCCCAGGTACGCCGCCTGCACCTGCGGGTTGCCCAGCAACTCGCTGGCCGGGCCCGTGAGGGCCAGCTCGCCGGATTCCAGCACGTAGCCGCGGTCGGCCATGGCCAGGGCGCGGTGGGCGTTTTGCTCCACCAGCAGCACCGTCACGCCCTGGCGGGAGATGTCGCGGATGACCTCGAAGATGGCATCCACCATGATGGGCGACAGGCCCATCGAGGGCTCGTCCAGCAAGAGCAGCTTGGGGCGGGCCATCAGGGCGCGGCCCATGGCCACCATCTGCTGCTCGCCGCCTGACAGTGTGCCAGCCAGTTGCTTCATGCGCTCTTTGAGGCGCGGGAAGCGCTCGTACACGGCGGCCATGTCGGCCTCGACCTCGCGGTCGCGACGCAGGTAGGCGCCCATGCGCAGGTTCTCGTCGATGGACATGCGCGCAAAGATGCCCCGCCCTTCGGGCACCATCACCAAACCTTGCTCGGGCAGCGTCCAGGGGCCCTGGCCGGTGATGACCTGGCCTTGGTACACGACCTGGCCCGAGGTGGGTTTCAGCAAGCCGCAGATGGCCTTCAGCGTGGTGGTTTTGCCCGCGCCATTGGCGCCGATCAGGCACACCAGTTCGCCTGCGTTCAGGTGCAGGTTCAGACCCTTGAGGGCCTGGATGCCGCCGTAGGCCACGCGCAGGTCGCGCACGCTGAGCAAGGCGGTGGAGGTGTCGGTGGTGGTCATCAAGGTCAGGGCATGAAGACAGAACAGGGGCTCAGGCCGCTTGATGGGCACTGCCCAGGTAAGCCCGGATCACCTGGGGGTTGCGCTGCACCTCGGCGGGCAAACCAGCGGCGATGCGTTGGCCCTGGTCCAGCACGGTGACTTGATCGCACAGGCCCATGACCAGCTTGACGTCGTGCTCGATGAGCAGGATGGCCCGCCCTTGCTGGCGGATGCGCTCGATCAGGGCGCGCAGCTCGACCTTCTCGGTGCCGTTCATGCCGGCGGCGGGCTCATCCAGCGCCAGCAGCTTGGGCTCGGTGGCCAGGGCGCGGGCGATTTCCAGGCGGCGCTGGTCGCCATAGCTGAGGGTGCGGGCCACCAGATGCCCCCGGCCGCCCAGGCCCACAAAATCCAGCAGCTCGTGGGCCTTGGCTGTGATTTGCGCCTCTTCGTGCTGAAAGGCGCGGGTGCGCAGCAGCGCCTGCCACCAGCCCACCTGGGTGCGCACATGGCGGCCCACGCGCACGTTGTCCAGCACGCTCATCTCGGCAAACAGGCGGATGTTCTGGAAGGTGCGCGCGATGCCGGCCTTGGCCACCTCGTGCACGGCGGTGGGCTTGTAGGCGCGGCCATCCAGCTCGAAACGGCCTTCATCGGCCGGGGCCATGCCGGTGATCATGTTGAAGAAGGTGGTCTTGCCCGCACCGTTGGGGCCGATCAGGCCATGGATCTGCCCGGCCTGCACCGTGAGCGACACATCCTTGAGGGCTTGCACACCGCCATAGCGCTTGGACACACCCTGAACCGTCAGCAACGCGCTCATGCCCGGCCCTCCTTGGCGGCCGCACGCGCGTGGGGCGCGGGCCAGATGCCCTGAGGGCGCCACAGCATGATCAGGATCATGGCACTGGCCACCAGCAACTGGCGCAGGATGGCGGCGTCCAGGCGGCCGCCCGTCATGGCCTGCAAGGGGCCGGCCACATGGCGCAGCACCTCGGGCAAGGCCGCCAGCAAGAAGGCCCCCAGGATGACGCCCGGGATGTGGCCCAGCCCGCCCAGCACCACCATGGCCACGACCATGATGGACTCGTGCAGGCTGAAGGATTCGGGCGAGACAAAGCCCTGGAAGCTGGCAAACAGCACGCCCGACACGCCACCAAACGTGGCCCCCAAGCCGAAGGCCAGCAGCTTGAGGTTGCGGGTGTTCAGGCCCATGGCCTTGGCCGCGATCTCGTCTTCACGCACCGCCATCCAGGCCCGGCCCAGGCGGGAATCCTGCAGGCGCTGGCAGATGACCACGGCCACCACCACGATGATCAGGAACAGGTAGTAGTACAGCGTGACCGAGGGCAGCGTGAAGCCCCCGATGTGCCAGGGCTCGCCCAGGCTGACACCAAACACGCGGATGGCTTCGATCTGGCTGACACCCATGGGCCCGTTGGTGATGTTGACGGGGGCGTCCAGGGTGTTGAGAAAAATGCGGATGATCTCGCCAAACCCCAGGGTGACGATGGCCAGGTAGTCGCCCCGCAGCTTGAGTGTGGGCGACCCCAGCAGCACCCCGGCCAGGGCCGCCAGACCGGCCGCCAGGGGGATGACCAGCCAGATGGGGGTGTGCAGCCCCTCCGGAAAGGCGGCCGCGATGGCCGGGAAGTGGTCGATCAGGTGGGGCGAGGCCAGCAGCGCAAACAGGTAGGCGCCCACCGCATAGAAGGCGATGTAGCCCAGGTCCAGCAGACCGGCAAAGCCCACGACGATGTTCAGGCCCAGCGCCAGCAGGATGTACAGCAAGGCCACATCAAGGATGCGGATCCAGGCCTCGCCCACGCCCAGCATCTGCATGGCCAGGGGCAACACGAGCAGGCCAGCCGCACAGGCCAGGAAGACGGGCAAGGGGTTGCGCGCGGCGGTGATGGTGGTGGTCATGCCTGCCCCCTCACGCCCGGTCGGCCACACGCTCACCCAGCAGGCCTTGCGGCCGCAGGGTCAGGATGAGGATGAGCACGGCAAAAGCAAAGATGTCCTGGTGCTGGCTGCCCAGCACGCCGCCGGTGAGGTCGCCGATGTAGCCCGCTCCCAGCGCCTCGATCAGGCCCAAGAGCACGCCGCCCACCATGGCGCCGGGCAGGTTGCCAATTCCCCCAAACACGGCCGCCGTGAAGGCCTTGAGCCCGGGCATGAAGCCCATGGTGTGCTGCACCGAGCCGTAATTGGCCGCCCACATCACCCCGGCCAGGGCCGCCAGCGCCGCACCGATGGCAAAGGTGGCCGAGATCACCAGATCGGGGCGCACGCCCATCAACTGGGCCACGCGGGGGTTTTCGGCCGTGGCGCGCATGGCCCGCCCCAGCCGGGTGCCGTTGATCAGCAGCATCAAGGCCGCCAGGGTGATCGCCGTCACGGCGATGATCAGGATCTGCACCAGGTTAATGGTGGCGCCCATCACCTCGTACGGCTCGTCATTGAGCAGGATGGGGTAAGGCTTGTAGTCGGGCTTCCAGATGATCATGGCCAGCGTCTGCAGCAGCAGCGACACGCCCATGGCGGTGATCAGCGGCGCCAGCCGGGGCGCGTTGCGCAACGGCCGGTAGGCCAGGCGCTCGATCACGATGTTCAGGATCATGCACACCAGCATGGCCGCCAACAGCGACAGCAAGAGCAGGGTTGCGCCGGGCCAGCCTGTGTCGGCCAGGGCCGTGACCACCGTCCAGCTCACCAGGGCCCCCACCATCAGCACCTCGCCATGGGCAAAGTTGATGAGGTTGATGATGCCGTACACCATCGTGTAGCCCAGGGCGAGCAGCGCATACATGCTGCCCAGCACCAGGCCGTTGATCAATTGTTGAATGAAGATGTCCACGGTCGCTGCGGATGCAAAAAGCCCGCCAAGTGGTCTAGCCAGTCGGCGGGCCGTTGACAGATCAGGCACCGGGATTATCGGTCATCCCGCACCCGTGCATCACAGGCTGGGCAGGCGCAGCGAATCCACGGTCAGGCGGATGATCTTCTTCTTGAAGTCGGTGTAAGGCGGGAAGAACAGTTGCACCATCATGATGGGCCCGGACTTGAGCACCGCGCGCTCGTGCGAGAAGGCCTTGAAGCCGAACTCGCCGTGGGCGCTGCCGATGCCCGAGTTGTTCACGCCACCGAAGGGCAGGTTGCCCTGGGCATAGTGCATGACGCAGTGGTTGATGGCCACGCCGCCCGAGCTGGTCTGGGCCATGATGCGGCGGGTGCGCACCTTGTCCTTGCTGAAGATGTACAGCGCCAGGGGCTTGGGCTGGGCGTTGATGGCGCGCACCACGTCGTCCAGGTTGCGATAGGTCAGGATGGGCAGCACCGGGCCGAAGATTTCTTCGGACATGATGGTGGCCTCAGGCGCCACCTGGTCGATCAGGGTGGGGGCGATGAAGCAGCTGCCCACATCCACCTCGCCACCAGTCAGCACGCGGGCACCCTTCTGACGGGCATCGTCCAGCAGGCCGGCGATGCGCTGGGTGTGCCGCTGATTGATGACCCGGGTCAGGTCGACGCTGTTGCGCTGGGCATCGGCGGTGCGGCCGTAACGCTCTTCGATCACCCGGCGGCACTCGGCCACAAAGCGATCTTTGACCGATTCATGCACGTGGATGTGGTCAGGCGCCACACAGATCTGGCCGCAGTTGGTGAACTTGCCCCACATCAGGGTTTCGGCGGCGCGCTTGATGTCGGCGGTTTCATCGACGATCACGGGCGACTTGCCACCCAGCTCCAGCGTGACGCTGGTCAGGTGCTTGGCGGCGGCGGTCATGACCACCTTGCCCACGGCAGGCGAGCCCGTGAAGAAAATGTGGTCAAAGGGCAGGTCCAGCAGGGCCTGCGAGGTGGGCAGTGCGCCTTCGAACAGGGCCACCTCGTTGGGCGAGAACACCTGGGCGATGATCTCGGCCATCACGGCGCTGACCGAGGGGGTCATCTCCGAGGGCTTGAGGATGACGGTGTTGCCGGCGGCCAGCGCCGACACCAGCGGGCCAAAGCACAGGTTCAGCGGGAAGTTCCAGGGCGCGATGATCAGCACGCGGCCGCGGGGCTGGTATTCGATCCAGGCCTGGCTGTCCAGCGTGGTGGTGGTGCGGCTCACGCGGCGGGGCTGGGCCCACTTCTTCAAGCTGCCGATGGTGTGGCGGATTTCATCCAGCACGGGCATCAGCTCGGTGCCTTCGACTTCGGCCGACGGCTTGCGGTAATCTTTCTGGAAGGCGGCGTAGAAATCTTCGCGGCGGGCCATCATGGCTTCGCGCAGCTTTTTGAGGCGGGCGATGCGCTCGGCGATGGTGGATTCGCGCCAGGCCAGGGCAGTGGCCAGCTGGGCGTCGAAAACCCGTCGGATTTCAGCCGGGTCGGATTCACCAGTCTGGTGGTCCACGACGTGCATCATGGGTCGGTTCATGGTCGGTCTCCATCGCTCAAGGTTTGCCTGCCAACACAGAGGGCCCAGCCAGGCCACTCCGCACATCGTGAAACGCACCAGATCTGAAGATGCGCGACTTCACAATTCCGTCATTGTGCCTGTTTTCAGGCAAGATGTACACCTGTCAACCATCAAGCAAAGCCAAGCCGCTGTCAAGCTGATATGTCCCAAGTTCCTGCACAAACGTTCGCCCTGCGTGGCGAGTTCATCACCCTGGACAAACTGCTGAAGGCCTGCGGCCTGGCCGGCAGCGGCGGGGTGGCCAAGCTGATGGTGGCCGACGGCCTGGTGAGGGTGGACGGCCAGACCGAAACCCGCAAGACGGCCAAAATCCGCGCGGGCCAGACCGTGGTGTGTCAGGGCCAGGCCATTCAGGTGGAAAGTGCACCAGACTGACACAGGGATACACCCATGCTGACACCAGGTGTTCTGGGGCAGGATGTTTCGCGTCCCACAAGGACTTGACCGACGCCGAGGAACACCATGAGCAACATCTACGAGCAGGACCTGCCCCGCAACCCCGCCAACCACCTGGCCATGTCGCCGCTGTCGTTCCTGGAACGATCGGCCCTGGTTCACCCCCAGCGCTTGGCCGTCGTGCACGGCACCCTGCGCCAGACCTGGGCACAAACCTATGCCCGCTGCCGGCAACTGGCCGACGCGCTGCGGCAGCGCGGCATCGGCCTGGGCGACACCGTGGCCGTGATGCTGCCCAACACCCCGCCCATGGTGGAGGCCCACTTTGGCATTCCCATGGCCGGCGCGGTGCTCAACACCCTCAACACCCGGCTGGACGCCGAGGCGATCGCCTTCATGCTGGACCACGGCGAGGCCAAGGTCGTGATCGTCGACCCCGAGTTTGCCAAGGTGATGGAGCGCGCCCTGAGCCTGCGCACGCGAACCGAGCCCGTGCTGGTGATCGATGCCGAAGACGCGCTGTACACCGGTGAAGCCCGCCGCATTGGCAGCCTGACGTACGAGAGCCTGCTGGCCAGCGGCTCGCCCGACTTCGCCTGGCAGCTGCCCGAAGATGAGTGGCAAGCCATCAGCCTGAACTACACCTCGGGCACCACGGGCAACCCGAAGGGCGTGGTCTACCACCACCGGGGCGCGGCACTCAATGCCATCTCCAACATCCTGGAATGGGACATGCCCAAGCACGCCACCTACCTGTGGACGCTGCCCATGTTCCACTGCAATGGCTGGTGCTTCCCGTGGGCCGTGGCGGCCCGCGCGGGTGTGAATGTGTGCCTGCGCCGGGTGGACCCCAAGGCCATTTTCGACGCCATCCGCGAACATGGCGTCACGCACTACTGCGGCGCGCCCATCGTGCACGCCTCGCTGCTGGCCGCCCCGGCCGAACTCAAGCACGGCGTGCCCACCGGCATCAAGGCCATGGTGGCGGGCGCCGCACCACCGGCGGCCATGATCGAAGGCATGGAGGAGATGGGCTTTGATCTGACCCACGTCTATGGCCTGACCGAGGTCTACGGCCCCTCGGCCGTTTGCACCAAGCACACCGAGTGGGACAGTCTGGACATTGGCGAGCGCGCACGCCTGAATGCACGCCAGGGCGTGCCCTACCACCTGCAGCAAGCCGTGACCGTGCTGGACCCGGCCACCATGCAGCCCGTGCCCGCCGACGGCGAGACCATGGGCGAGATCATGTTCCGCGGCAACATCGCCATGAAGGGCTACCTGAAAAACGCCAAGGCCACCCAAGAGGCCTTCGCCGGCGGCTGGTTCCACACGGGCGATCTGGGTGTGCTCTACCCCGATGGTTACGTCAAGATCAAAGACCGCAGCAAGGACATCATCATCTCGGGCGGCGAGAACATCTCGTCCATCGAGGTGGAAGACGTGCTGTACCGCCACCCGGCCGTGATGGCCGCGGCCGTGGTGGCCAAGCCCGACGAGAAGTGGGGCGAGACGCCGTGCGCCTTCATCGAGCTGAAGGCCGGTGCCCAGGTGACGGCCCAAGAGATCATCGCGCACTGCAAGCAGCACATCGCCGGCTTCAAGGTGCCGCGCGCCGTGGTGTTTGGCGAGCTGCCCAAAACATCCACCGGCAAGATCCAGAAGTTCGAGTTGCGCAAGCAGGTGAGCTCGGCACAGGCCATCGACGTCTGATCACGGCGGGCGGCAGGGGCCGCAGACGGCGTACCATCACGCCCCATGAACCTCTTCGCTGCCCTCCAGGCCGCCTGGCCTGCCCAACGCCAGGCCCCGGCCATCCTGTTGGACGACGGACGCGCCTACACCTGGGGCGATCTGGACCGCGCCACGGCCATGCTGGCCAACCTGCTGCACAGCCTGCACCTGCAGGGCGTGGACGGCCGCCCCCCGGTGGTGGCCGCCCAGGTGGACAAGTCGGTCGAGGCCCTGCTGCTGTACCTGGCCACGCTGCGCGCGGGTTGCGCGTACCTGCCGCTGAACCCGGCCTACCGGGCGGGCGAGCTGGAGCACTTCATCAACGACGCGCGGCCCTCGGTGATGGTGTGCCGCCCAGGCGACCAGGAATGGGTGATCCCGCTGGCGGCACATGGCGGGGTGCAGCACCTGTTCACCCTGTCGGATGCGCGCACGGGCAGCCTGCTCAGCCACGCCAGCCTGCACAGCGACGTGCACGAGGTGGTGGCCCGACAACCCCATGACCTGGCGGCCATCCTGTACACCTCGGGCACCACCGGGCGCAGCAAGGGCGCGCTGCTGAGCCACGCCAACCTGTGGAGCAACGCCCGCACCCTGCTGCAGCACTGGGACTGGCGGCAGGACGACTGCCTGGTGCATGCGCTGCCCATCTTTCACATCCATGGCCTGTTCGTGGCCGTGCACTGCAGCCTGCTGGCCGGCACACCCATGCGCTGGCTGCAGCGCTTTGAGGCGCCTCAGGTGCTGGCGCAACTGAACGACGCCTCAACGCCCCGCGCCACGGTGTTCATGGGCGTGCCCACCATGTATGTGCGCCTGCTGCAAGAGGCCGGCTTGAACACCGAGGCCACCGCTGGCATGCGGCTGTTCATCTCGGGCTCGGCGCCCTTGCTGCCCGCCACGTTTGCTGCCTTCACCGAGCGCACCGGCCACACCATCCTCGAGCGCTATGGCATGAGCGAAACCGGCATGCTGTGCTCCAACCCCTGCCGGGCCGATGACGGTGAACGCCGGATCGGCAGCGTGGGCCGCGCCTTGCCGGGCGTGGGGGTGCGTGTGGTGAACGATCACGGCCAGCCCCTGCCCACCGATGCCGTGGGCGAGGTGGAGGTGTGCGGGCCCAATGTGTTTGCGGGCTACCTGGGCCTGCCCGACAAAACCGCCGAGGCCTTCACCGCCGATGGCTGGTTCCGCACGGGCGATGTCGGTCGCATCGATGCGCAAGGCTACGTGCACCTGGTGGGGCGCGCGAAAGACCTGGTGATCAGCGGCGGCTTCAACGTCTACCCCGCCGAGGTCGAATCCCACATCGACCGGCTGCCAGGCGTGCGTGAATCGGCCGTGATCGGGGTGCCCCACCCCGACTTCGGCGAGGGCGTGGTGGCCGTGGTGGTGCTGGCGTCAGACGCTGATCTTGACGAAGCGGCCGCCATCACCCAACTCAAGGCCCAACTGGCCGCCTACAAGGTACCCAAGCGGCTGGTGGTAGCGGATGACCTGCTCCGCAACGCCATGGGCAAGGTGCAAAAGAACCTGCTGCGCGCGCAGCACCACAACCTGTTCACCAACGCATGAAAACTTTCTGGACCGTCACCGGCATGGTGGTGGCTGCCCTGGGCGTGAGCGCCCTGCTGGTGGCCGGCCATCAGTTCTTCAACGAGCCATCATCCCAGGCCTCGCCGGCGGCGCAGGATCTGCCCTGGCTCATCGGCTCCACGAGCGACGGGGGCAGTCAGGTCATGGGCTTGCGATTGACCCCTGAGGCCAGCCAAGCCAGCACCTTGGGCGACGCCCTGAACCGTTGGGGCGACAAGATGACGGTGGCCGTGATCGCCGCCCCCAACGAGGTGGGCAGCCTGGAGGCCTATGTGGACCCGATGCAAGCCGGCTTCATTGGCGGCAAGCTGGTGATCACGGCGCAGGCCACGCCCGCGCAGATCGAGGCGTTCAAGCGCAGCACGCGCGATGTGTCGTTCATGGAGAGCACGACGCGGCAGTTCAAGCTCTCGGGCGAAGCCCTGCAGGAAGCGCTGCGTGCACCCATCGTGGCCTTGGGCTTCATTCCCCAGGCCAACCTGGACGACGCCACCATCGTGAGCCGGTTTGGCCAGCCGGCCGAGCGGGTGCGCGTCAATGACGAGTTGACCCACCTGCTCTACCCCGCGCAGGGGCTGGACATTGCCGTGTCCACCTCGGGCAAGGAGTTGCTGCAGTACGTGGCCCCCGCCGAGTTCAACACGCGATTGCGTGCACCGTTGGCGGCGAGCGTGGCCGCTGATGCTTCCTCAGCGACGGCACCCTCGGCCAGCACCCCCGTCAAGCCTTGAGCGCTATCGCGCTGGCCTACCTCGCCTTGATCTGATCGATCTCGGCGTCTTTCTCTTCCCACAGCGTATTCACCCATTGCTGCAGCTGGGTGCGATCCACCCCCTGGCCGCGCGCCCCGCTGAGCAACTCAGGCGGGATGGGGCGCAGGCGGGCCGTCACGATCACCTCGTCCAGCGAGCCCGTCATCAAGTCCATGAAGGTGGGGATGCCTCGCGGGTAGACGATGGTCACGTCCAGCAGGCCGTCGAACAGGTCGCCCATGGTTTCGAGCGACATGGCCACCCCGCCCGTCTTGGGCTTGAGCAGGTTCCGATACGGCGACTTTTGCTGATCATGCTTGGCCGGCGTGAAGCGCGTGCCTTCCATGAAGCTGATGACCGAGGTGGGAATGACCTTGAACTTTTCGCAAGCCTTGCGGGCGGTCTCCAGATCCTTCTGGGCCGAGGCCCCGCCACGCCGCTTCATGAACGGGAAATCCAGCGCCCACCAGGCCAGGCCCATGATGGGGACATAGATCAGCTCATGCTTGATGAAGAACTTGAGCAGCGGGATCTTGCGGTTGAACACCCACTGCAACACCAGGATGTCCACCCAGCTTTGGTGGTTGCAGTTCACCAGGTACCAGCCCCGGTAGCGCAGGCCATCCACCCCCTGAACCTGCCAGCGGGTGCGCCCCACAGCGTTCATCCAGAACTTGTTGACCCCGATCCAGCTTTCAGCGATCGCGTTCAAGACGGCATCGATGACCAGCCGCACCGGCCGAAACGGCAACACCAGCTTGACCAGCGACAGCGGCAGCAGGAAGGTGACGTGGAACAGGATGTTGAGCACCAGCACCAGGCTGGCAAACACGGCCTTGAGGGCTTTCATGAACGGACAGGGCACAGGCCCGGAATGACAACCCCAGGATTATGTGCACAGATGTGCAGTAATTGAGCGCCGCTCAAGCGCAAGAGATGCGTGCAGCGCGTCACGCTGCTCCGGGTCGCCTCATGGCCGCCCCTCTGGGCAAGCAGCGCGACCTCGGCTACCGTGGTGGCACAAGATTCAGCGTCGAAGGAGCCCCCATGCAGACCGCGGTCCCCCAGGCCTCGCCATCCCTGGCCCCTGCACCGGCGTCCGACGACGCAACTGCCCTGGGTGCGGCCGACTCCAAGGCCTGCCACCAGTGGCAGCTGTGGCAAGAAATGGCCCTGGGGCTGGAGCCCCTGCTCATGCAGCCCAAGGAGCGCACCGACTTCCTGCATGGCATCCGGGTGCACGCCCGCCAGATCATGAACCTGGCTCACCAGGATGCGGACATCGCCATCTTTCACATGGTGCACGCCACCGAAGACAAGGTGCACCGCTACAGCGTGCTGCACGCCATGCACGTGGGCATGCTGATGGCGTTGGTGGGCATGCGCAAGGACTGGGGCGATGCGCGCACCCTGAGCGGCGTGCAGGCGGCGCTGACCATGAACCTGTCGGTGACGGCCTTGCAAAACGAACTGGCCTTGCTGCGGGGCCCTCTGAATGAGGACCAGAAGAGCGCCATCCATGCGCACCCGCTGGCCAGCTGGCAACTGCTGCGCCAACTGGGCGTGCAAGACGAGGACTGGCTGATCGCCGTGGCCCAGCACCATGAGCAGTCCGACGGCACCGGCTATCCCCAGGGCCTGACCCAGGTGCACCAGTTGGCCGATGCCCTGCGCACCTGCGACGTGTTTGGCGCCAAGATCAGCCCACGCGCCGGACGCCCCGGTCTGCTCACCCCCCGGGCCGCCGCCGAGATCTTCAAGCAACGCAGCGCCGGCTACTTTGGCGCCACCATCATCCGCGAGCTGGGCCTCTACCCGCCCGGCTGCCTGGTGGAGTTGCGCACGGGCGAGCAGGCCGTGGTGGTGCGCCGAGGCGTGGACCCCAGCGCTCCGGATGTGGTGGTTTTGAGCGACCGCGACGGACAAGCCCTGGGCGAGCTGATGCGCTGCCGCACCACGCGGGCCAGCGGCCGACAGGTGGTGGGTGCAGCACCGCGACAGGACTGGGCCCAGAGCCTACCCCCATCGGCCATCCTGGCCCTGGCCTGACTGAGTGAGTGACTGACGGACGGACGACAACGCACCAGCGTCCGTCGTTGAACTGTCACACAAGGCACGCACACTGAGGGGTTGGCAATTTGCCAGACCTCTTTTTGTGCGCCATGGACTCTGCCCTGCCCCCTCTGGACCCCGAACTGCTGCGCCGCCTGCAGGATGACCTGCTGGACAGCTATGACGAAGAACTGGAGCAGGAGCTGGATGACCAGTTCCTGGACGCCCAGTCAGGTCGCGCGCGCGAATCGCAGGACCTGCGCCGGATGTACTTCCGTGAGTTGTTCCGCCTGCAAGGCGAACTGGTCAAGCTGCAGGACTGGGTGGTGCACACCGGCGAGCGCATCGTGGTGCTGTTCGAAGGTCGGGATGCGGCCGGCAAGGGCGGCGCCATCAAGCGCATCACCCAGCGGCTGAACCCCCGTGTGTGTCGCGTGGCCGCCCTGCCCGCCCCCAACGACCGCGAGAAGACCCAGTGGTACTTCCAGCGCTATGTGGCCCACCTGCCCGCCGCTGGCGAGATCGTGCTGTTCGACCGCAGTTGGTACAACCGGGCGGGTGTCGAGCGGGTGATGGGGTTTTGCAGCGACGACGACTACGAAGAGTTCTTCCGCTCGGTGCCCGAGTTCGAAAAGATGCTGGTGCGCAGCGGCATCCGCGTCATCAAGTACTGGTTCTCGATCAACGACGAGGAACAGGCCGCGCGGTTCGTGGCCCGCATCAACGATCCGCTCAAGCAGTGGAAGCTGAGCCCGATGGACCTGGAGTCCCGCCGCCGCTGGGAAGACTACACCCGCGCCAAGGAGGTGATGCTGGAGCGCACCCACATCCCCGAGGCCCCATGGTGGGTGGTGCAGGCTGTGGACAAGAAGCGCGCCCGCCTGAACTGCATCCACCACCTGTTGTCGCAACTGCCGTACCACGAGGTGCCGCACCAACCCGTGATGCTGCCCCCGCGTGAGCGCCGTGACGACTACATCCGTCACCCCGTGCCGGCATCGATGATCGTGCCCGAGGTGTACTGACCCCACAGCGTCACCAGGACAGCCGGCAAGTCACGTTGGTTCAAGCTAACCTTGCTGCTTTGCCCGCAAGCGGAGCCTCCACGTGCTGAAGTGGTTCGAGAACCTGGTCCATCCTTATCCTGAGGCGCCCCCCAAGACGCCGCCCACAGGCTTTCTGGCGTTTGTGTGGGCGGGCACCGAAGGCATGCGCCCCTTCCTGCTGGGCATGACCCTGCTGACGGCCAGCATCGCCGCGTTCGAGGCCTGGCTGTTCGGCATGCTGGGCGGCATCGTCGACCAACTGGGGCAATACACACCGGCCACGCTGTGGACCGAGGCCCGCCCGCACCTGCTGATGCTGGCCGGCGTCATCCTGCTGAGCCCGCTGGCGGTGTGGCTGCAAACCCTGCTCAAGCACCAGACCCTGGCGGGCAACTTCCCGATGACGCTGCGCTGGCGCTTTCACCGCCACATGCTCGGTCAGAGCATGTCGTTCTACCAGGACGAGTTTGCCGGCCGGGTGGCCACCAAGGTCATGCAGACAGCCCTGGCCGTGCGCGACACCTGCTTCATCGTGGGCGACATCCTGGTCTTCGTGATCATCTACTTCGTGACCATGACGGTGATCGTGGGCGGGTTTGATGCCTGGCTGCTGCTGCCCTTCCTGGGCTGGCTGGTCTGCTACGTGGGCGCGGTGGCCTACTTCGTGCCCCGGCTGAGCGACCGCGCCCGGGCCCAGGCCGATGCCCGATCCTTGATGACGGGCCGCATCACCGACGCTTACACCAACATCGCCACGGTCAAGCTGTTTTCACACGCCCACCGCGAGGCGGCCTATGCCCGATCGGCCATGCAGGAGTTCATGACCACGGTGCACGGGCAGATGCGCCTGGTCAGTGGCTTCGAGGTGGTGAACCACACGTTGAGCATGTTGCTGATCCTGAGCACGGCGGGTACCACCTTGTGGTTGTGGACCCAAGGCCAGGTGGGCCTGGGCGCGGTGGCGGCCTCGACCGCCATGGCCTTGCGGCTCAATGGCATCTCGCACTGGATGATGTGGGAAGTGGCCTCGCTGTTCGAGCACGTGGGCACCGTGCAGGACGGCTTGAACACCCTGTCGCGCTCACACCAGATCGTGGACGCGCCCCAGGCCCAGCCACTGCGCGTGACGCGCGGCGAGATCCGCTTCGAGGACGTGAGCTTTGCCTACAGCCCCGACAAGCCCGTGATCGAGCACCTGAACCTGTGCATCCGCCCCGGCGAGAAGATCGGCCTGGTGGGGCGATCGGGCGCGGGCAAATCCACCCTGATCAACCTGCTGCTGCGCTTTCATGACGTGCAGTCGGGCCGCGTGCTGATCGACGGGCAGAACGTGAGCGAGGTGACCCAGGACAGCCTGCGCGCACAGATCGGCATGGTCACGCAAGACACCTCGCTGCTGCACCGCTCGGTGCGCGACAACATCCTGTACGGCCGCCCTGATGCGGATGACGAGGCCATGCGCCGCGCGGCCGCGCGCGCCGAAGCCCAGGACTTCATCGACGGGCTGAGCGACCCGGCAGGCCGACGCGGCTATGACGCTCATGTGGGCGAGCGCGGCGTGAAGCTGTCGGGAGGCCAGCGCCAGCGCATCGCCATTGCGCGGGTGATGTTGAAGGACGCGCCCATCCTGCTGCTGGACGAAGCCACCAGCGCGCTCGACTCGGAAGTGGAGGCCGCCATCCAGACCAGCCTGTACCGGCTGATGGAGGGCAAGACCGTGGTGGCCATCGCCCACCGCCTGTCCACCATCGCGGCCATGGACCGGCTCATCGTGCTGGACCAGGGGCGCATCGTGGAAGAAGGCACCCACGCCGAGCTGCTGGCGCAGGGCGGGCTGTACGCCCGGCTGTGGGCCCACCAAAGCGGTGGCTTTCTGGTGGATGAGGCTGATGGGATGGCCGAGGCGCCCGCCTCACCAGGGCAGTCGTTGCCCGTGGTGGTTGAAAAATCCGCCTGAATCCTCGGGCTGCAGGCCCTGCATGACAGCCAGCAGGCGCTCGGCCGACTGTTCTGGGCTCTGTACTTCCAGCCCCGCCTTGGAGAACGGCGCCGACAAGGCCGTGTTCACCGTGCCGGGATGCAGGGCCACACACACGGCCTGCGGCGCTTGCCGGCGCAGTTCGATGGAGGCCGTTCGCACCAGCTGGTTGAGCGCCGCCTTGGCTGCCCTGTAGCCATACCAGCCGCCCAGCTGGTTGTCACCGATGCTGCCCACCTTGGCCGACAGCGTGGCCCAGACCGAGCGCTCGCGCCGTGGCATCAAGGGCAGGAAATGCTTCATCAGCAAGGCCGGCCCCACCGTGTTGATGGCGAACTGGTGCATCAGATGATCGCGCTCCAGCGTGCGCCAGCTTTTCTCGGGCTGCCAGTCGCCCTGGTGCAGGTAACCCGTGGCATCGATGAAGAGGCGCAGCGGTTGCTGCGCCACCAAGGCGGCCACGTGGTCACGGGCGTGCTGGAGACTCTCATCGTCCAGCAGGTCCAGGCACACCGGCTCACGCCGGCCCAGGCGACACAAGGTGAGCTGAGGCAGGTGCTGTTCGATGTGCTCGCACAGCGCCCGCCCCACGCCACCGCTGGCGCCCACCACCACCGCCAGCCCTGGCTCCCAGGGCGTCGCGCCGGGTGTCGACATGGTCACGCCCGTCTCATGCCCGTCCGGAGGGCATGCGCTCCGGCAGGGGCACCCCTTCGGCCACGGCCAGGGTGGCCAGCGCCTCTTCCATCAGGGCCCGCGCATGGCCGGCCACGCGGTACAGGTAGGCGTGCAGGGCCACGTCAGCGGGCTGACGGGTTTCGCACTCGGCGCTGTACTCCTCGAACTGGCTCAGCAGGTGCACCAGCTCCGACAGGTGATGCGGGCACTCGCAGGCGACGCGGGGCATGGCGCGAATCAGCTGCTGCAAGGCCACCGCGTCGAACCGGCGCGGCGGTGCCGGATCGGGCACCGAGCGCAAGCCCTGGGCCACCGTGCGCCAACCGCGAACGGTGTCACGCACGATCTGCCCCAGCTCATTGGCTTCGATGGGCGCCCGCTTGAGCAGGGCCGCACGCGCCCGCAGCGCCTCCAGCACCTGGCTGTTCGCAAAGCCGTACACCACGATCATCTGCCGGGCACCCACCAGCCGGGTCAGGCGCACCAGCCAGTCCACGGTTTCCATGTGCACCGGGCCCAGTTCGGCCACCACCACGTCGGCCTGAGCCTGGCGCAAAGCCAACTCGGCCGGTCCACTGTCCTCGGCACTGCCAATGACCTCGATGCCCGGCATGGCATCCAGCGTGTCGCGCCAGCGCGTGGCGGCATCCGGGCCCGCCAGCAGCACTCGAACCGGCTGCGTGAGGGCCTCGTCCAGCGACACCTCGCGCTGGGCCGGCCGCTCACTGACACCGCGCTGGGTCAGCGGCAGGGTGTTCTCTGCCTCGTCCAGTAACTCCTGCAGGCGGGCAGTATCCAGCCGGGCCAGCATGCCGATGCTGTGACCTTTGTTCAGCAGTTGTTTGATCAACACCAGGCGGCGCACATCCTGGCTGGAGTACAGCCGGTGCCCCGACGCCGCCTGCTGAGGCCCCACCACCTTGTAGCGGCGCTCCCAGACCCGCAGCGTGGCCACGGGAATGTTCACCATCCGGGCAGCAGCACTGCTGCGATAGCGGGGCATGCCCGAGTCATCCAATCCGTTGTCGTGCTTCATGGCTGTTCAACTCCTTTTCATGAGTTGGATATTGCCAAAAATCAAAACCACATCGGGGACATGGACGGCGCGAATCGGCTCAAAAAACGATTCAACCATGCTTCAACCAAGACAAACGCCTGACGACACGACTCGGTTGAAGCGTTGACCAAGAAAAAACCGGAGGCAACCTGGGTCACCTCCGGCTCATCCTTGGGTCATACCGATCGGGATCGGCGTCAAACACCTCAGCAACGTGTCACTGGGCATCCTGGGGCGTGATGCCCGCGATGGCCCACTCACGGCTGTCGTCCAGCGGACGCACCAGGTGCCACAACTCGTCAAACGGCTGGGCTCCAGCCTCGGCCTCTTCACGGATCAGACCTGTGAAGCGGACGGTGGCGACCCACTGGCCGTTTTCCTGAGCGGTGTCGATCAGCTCGGCATGCAACTCCAGCACGTCGGTTTGCTGCGTGGCGCCAGCGCGCTCCTGCAGATCCAGACGCAGCGACGCGAACAACTCGGGCGTGGTGAACTTGCGCAGGTCATCCACCTGGCCAGCGTCGTTGGCGGCCTGCAAGCGGATGAAGATCATCTTGGCGATGCGCTCAAAACCCGCGGCATCAAAGCCGGCCGGCACGGCAGCCGGGGCTGCCGCCGGAGCGGGTGCCGCCGAGAAGCCCGTAGAGGCCTGCGGAGCCGGCGATGCCGGAGCCTGGAACGCCTGGCGAGCCATGGGCGAAGGGCCCGTGCCAGCACCGGCGGTGGCGCCTGCCAGTTGGGGGCCGGCGGCCTGGCCACCACGGAAGCGGCGCATCAGCCAGCCGATCACCACCACGGCCACCACGGCCAGCAAGGCCATCATCATGAAGTTGGCCAACTCTTCGCCAAAGCCCAGGTGGCTGGCCAGTGCGGCCAGACCCAGACCAGCGGCCAGGCCCGCGATGGGGCCCATCCACGAGCGCTTGCCGGCCTGAGCCGCTGCGCCAGCCGCACCCGCGGCTGCGGCATTGGCGGGCTGCTGAGCGGGCGTGCCCTGCTGGGGCGCTGCATTCTGGTTCTGGGCAGGCTGAGTGGGCTGCTGCTTGGGCGGCATCTGGCGCTGCATGCCAGCGGGGCGGCTGCCACCCAGGCGCTTGGCTTCGGCTTCGATGGGCGCCACCGACAAGGTCAGGCCACCCAGGGCCACGGCCACGGATGCCAGGATGCTGGTGAGGGACTGCTTCAGGTTCTTCATGGGGACGGCACGCTCCAATACAGGGTTAAATCGGTCATGCCCGATTGTGTGGTCTGCCGGCCAGCCACAAAGCAGACAGGGGCATGTCTGCCCAGGTCTTTACATTCAGAAATAAAGCACAGGTTCTGCCCCAGCAGCCCCTGGGGGCTCAGGGGCATCCGCCCACCGCTCACAGCCACTGAGGCGACAATAGAGGGCTGCCTGCCCCATGGCACCGCCCTCTCCACACCCGGCCATGCCCGAACAGATCGCCCCCGCCCTGCCCGCCGCCAAACCCTTGAGCAGCTACAAGCCCTTCTGGGCGAAGCGGTTTGGTACCGCGCCCTTTCTGCCCACCACCCGGGCCGAGATGGAGGCGCTCGGCTGGGACAGCTGTGACGTCATCATCGTCACGGGCGACGCTTACGTCGACCACCCCAGCTTCGGCATGGCCGTGATCGGCCGCATGCTGGAGAACCAGGGCTTCCGGGTGGGCATCATTGCCCAGCCCGACTGGCACAGCGCCGAGCCCTTCAAAGCACTGGGCAAGCCCAACCTGTTCTGGGGCGTGACCGCCGGCAACATGGATTCCATGATCAACCGCTACACGGCTGATCGCAAGATCCGCAGTGACGATGCCTACACCCCCGGTGGCGTGGGTGGCGCCCGGCCCGACCGCTGCTCGGCCGTGTACGCCCAGCGCTGCCGTGAGGCCTTCAAGGACGTGCCCATCATCATGGGCGGCATCGAAGCCTCGCTGCGCCGCATCGCCCACTACGACTACTGGCAAGACAAGGTGCGCCGCTCCATCCTGATGGATGCCAAGGCTGACTTGCTGCTGTACGGCAATGCCGAGCGCGCCATCGTCGAGATCGCTCACCGACTGGCCGCCCGCGAGCCCATCGAACAGATCACCGATGTGCGGGGCACCGCCTTCATCCGCCGCAAAGACGACCCTACGGCCGAAGGCTGGTTCGAGCTGGACAGCACCGAGGTGGACCGCCCCTGGCGCATCGACCAGCACATCAACCCCTACCTGATGACCACGCAGCTGGCCGCCGAACAGGGCGAGACCTGTGCGCTGGAGGATGCGGGGGCCTTCGACCCGGTGAAGGCTGATCCGCTGAAGGCGGGCCAGACGAAGCCCATCCGCATCGTGCCCAACCCGGCGATCAAGAAAAAGGCCGTGACCGAGCTGGCGGTGGCCGTCACCGAGGCGCTTGGCTCATCGGCGGCCGAGCACGACCATGCCCACGAGGCCGACGAGCTCGAAGCGCAGCCTGCCCAGCGCGGCAAGATGGCCCTGCCGCCACGCGAGCGCACCGTGATCCGCCTGCCCGCCTTTGAGCAGGTCAAGGACGACCCGGTGCTGTACGCCCACGCCAACCGCGTGCTGCACCTGGAGACCAACCCGGGCAATGCCCGCGCCCTGGTGCAGCGGCATGGCGAGGGCCCGGCTGCGCGTGACGTGTGGATCACCCCGCCGCCCATCCCGCTGACCACGCCCGAGATGGACCTGGTCTTCGACCTGCCCTATGCCCGCGCGCCGCACCCGACGTACGGCGAGGCCAAGATCCCGGCCTGGGACATGATCCGCTTCAGCGTGAACATCATGCGCGGCTGCTTTGGGGGCTGCACCTTCTGCTCCATCACCGAGCACGAGGGGCGCATCATCCAGAGCCGCTCGGAAGATTCGGTCATCCGCGAGATCGAGACCATCCGTGACAAGGTCTCGGGCTTCACCGGGGTCATCAGTGACCTGGGCGGCCCCACGGCCAACATGTACCGCATCGGCTGCAAGTCGAAGGTGATCGAAGCGGCCTGTCGCAAGCCCTCGTGCGTGTACCCGGACATCTGCCCGAACCTGAACACCGACCACAGCCTGCTGATCCGCATGTACCGGCGCGCACGGGCGCTGCCTGGCATCAAGAAGATCCTGATCGGCTCGGGCCTGCGCTACGACCTGGCCGTGCGCTCGCCCGAGTACATCAAGGAACTGGTGACCCACCACGTGGGCGGCTACCTGAAGATCGCCCCCGAACACACCGAGGGCGGTCCGCTGTCAAAGATGATGAAGCCCGGCATGGGCGCTTACGACCGCTTCAAGGAACTGTTCGACAAATTCAGCGCCGAGGCCGGCAAAAAACAGTACCTCATCCCCTACTTCATCGCGGCCCACCCGGGCACCACCGATGAGGACATGATGAACCTGGCGATCTGGCTGAAGGCCAACGGCTTCAAGGCCGACCAGGTGCAGACCTTCTACCCCAGCCCCATGGCCACCGCCACCGCCATGTACCACTCGGGCCTGAACCCGCTCAAGGGCATCAGCCGCGATGCCCGCAAGGGCGAGCGCGTGGACATCGTCAAGGGCGAAAAGCGCCGCCGCCTGCACAAGGCCTTCCTGCGCTACCACGACCCCAACAACTGGCCGCTGCTGCGCGAGGCGCTCAAGGCCATGGGCCGCGCCGACCTGATCGGCAACGGTCAGCACCACCTGATCCCCACCTACCAGCCCGCCACCGATGGCGGCTATGAAAGTGCACGGCGCAAGAACTCAACCAAGGCTGGCACCAAGACCTCGGTGGTGACGGTGGGGCGCGTTCAGAGCACGGGCAACAGCACGCCCGCCAAGCCCTCGAAAGGCCGCATCCTGACCCAGCACACGGGCTTGCCGCCACGCGAGACGGGCGAGCGTGATCCGCGAGGAATCAGCAAGCGGCCCTCAGGACGTACCGCCGCAGGTCAGCCCGCCTCAGGCCGCTCCGCCAGTGGCGCCAAGCGAGGACGCCGAGGGCCCTGAACGCTTGAACATCAGGCGGCAGGCCAAGAAAATGAACACGCCGATGCCCAGCTCGAGGATTTCCTCCAGGGCGCCGGCATGCAGGTCCACCACCGGGTTGATGGTGATGCCGACATCGGCCAGCTTGCGACCCAGTCCGTCCAGCGATTTGCTCACGAACACCAGGCCGATGGCAATGGCCCAACCCCAGGCTTCGACCGAGCGGGCGCGCAGTGCGCGCACGAAGTGCCAGCCATCACGGCGCACGATGGTGTAGACCACATACAAGGCCAGGGCGATCACTGCACCACCGATCAGTTTCTGGTGCATCGGTACCAAGGGCGAGAACAGAAACTTGCCCTTCAGCACCCCGATCTCGGTGAAGCGCTTGTCGAAATCAGCCTCGCGCATGGCAAACAGAATCATCAGCACGACATACGGCCAAGCCCGCACGCGCTGCGCCCACAGCAGCATCTGTGCAGCACACACCAGGTACAGCAGCGCACTGATGGTCTCGATGACGCCCCCTTCCTTGAGGAACGTCTTGCGGGTGGCCTCGTCCATCGGCAGGCTCGCCAGGAACATCAACAGCAGCAACACGGCCGTTGCGCCGTAGGCGCGCACGGTCTGCTTCTCCAACAGGGCGTCATTCATGAGGGGTCTTTCAAATGGAGGCTGACATGCGCGCGTCCGCAGTACGGCCATAGGGTGTCGTGGCCGGCGCACAGCCCGTAGGCCGTGATTGTAGAGATCAGACGTCGGCGCCGTTCAGGCCCACAGCCCCCACCAGCCCCAGACCACCAGGGCATTGAGCAGCAAGGCGCCCCCCAGCCAGCCACCAAAGCGCAGCCCACCGGCGACCACCCCCACCACGGTGCGCGTGACACTGTTGACGGTGATGGCCGTCAACACCGCCAACATGGCCAAAGCCCAGGTCAACTCACCCGACGCCTGCAAGGACAAAACGGCCACCACGGGCGCGTGCGCATCGGCCAATGCGGCCACCGCCACGCCGGCCACCAAGCCCTCTTGGCCCGCCTGACGGGCCCATTGCACCAGCACGGCGCCGCCCAACAACAAGGCCGTCACCATCACCGCCTCGCGGGGTCGCAACACCTTGCCCTGACGGAGGCCGCCTAACGAGGCGGTATCGACGGCGGACACGGCCATGGCCGGTGCGCCATGCCGCCCAAGTCGCCGGGTCGACCACCACAGCCCGCCACCCAGCAGCAGTGGTACGGCCGCGCCGGTGGCCAGCAGGGGTAACCAACCGCTCAACAAGGTGGGCGCCACCACCGAGGCCATCATGCCCACCTGCACCCAGGTGGCCGCGGTGGACAGCACGGCGGCGCACAAGCCCAGACGCCAGTGAACCTGGCCCGCCCGCACCTGGGCCCCCATGGCTCCCACGGTGGCCGTGCTGGACACGAATCCACCCAAGAGACCTGTCACGGGCAAGCCCAGATGAGGGCCCAGCAAGCGCTGCCCCAGGTGGCTGCCGGCCTGCAAGAGCAAGATCATCACCACCAGCAGCAGCACCCGGTGCCAGGACAAGCCTCCCAGCCAGCTCACCGGTTCGGTGGGCAGCAGCGGCAACAACACCAGGGCCAACGCGGCGAGCAATAGTCCGTCGTGCAGTTCGTCTTCGCTCAGCCAGTCGGTGGCGAATCGATGCAGACGCTCTCGCGCAGCCAGCACCCCCGCCAACACCACCGCACAGGCGGCGGCCAAGGCTGGCTGGGTCATCGCCAGCATCCCGATGAGGGTCATGGCCACCAAGGCCAGCTCGGTCGTCAAGCCCGGGTCGCTGGAGCGTGACCGCCAATACGACAAGGCCGCCATCAGGGCCACGCCGCACAGCACCACCACCGCCAACCAGATGAACAGGCTGTAGCCCACGGCACCGGCCAGCGCCGCCACCATGAAAGTACGCAACCCCGCCGCACCCCGGTCATCACCCTGCCCCTTGCGGCGCTCGCGCTCCAACCCCACCAGCAAGCCGGACCCCAAGGCCACGGCCAGGCCGCTGGACACCCCATTCCACCCCCAGCCATCCATCGGGCTTCACTCCTGACAACGCGCGCGGCACATGTCTGCCAGTATGCCGGGCGAAAACAAGTGCCCCGCCCCAAGAAACACCCCGCTGCTGACTTAAAATCCACGCTTTCTCAGCGACTGCCTTCCATGCCTGCCGCCTCCGGAAACGACTCGACCCTGTTCGACTTCAAGAGCGCCTCGCTCACCCTGGAGGCCTTCCTGCTCAAGACAGGCAACCTGACCGCCCTGGATGCGGCGCTGACCGAGCGTTTCGGTGCCACGCCAGATTTGTTCAATGGCGAGCCCGTGGTCATCGACCTGACCCACCTGGCCAGCCTGGACGTGCCCGTCAACTTCCCCACCTTGCTGGCCCTGCTGGCCCGGTTCAAGCTCAAGCCCGTGGCCTTCCGTGGCGGCAGCCCGGGCCAAGCCCGAGCCGCCCTGGACGCCGGTCTGGCCGAAGCGCCTGAAAGCCTGGGCAGCCCGAGCCGGGCCGAACCCATCGTGCAAGAGGTCATTCGTGAGGTGGTGCGCGAGGTGCCTGTGGAAGTACGGGTGGAAGTGCCCGTCGAGGTTCCTGGCAGCGCCCCCACCCTCATCATCGACAAGCCCTTGCGCTCGGGCCAGCAGGTCTACGCCAAGGGCGGTGATCTGGTCATCACCGCCGTGGTCAACCATGGCGCCGAAGTCATCGCCGACGGCAGCATCCACGTGTATGCGCCGCTGCGCGGCAAGGCCATCGCGGGCGCCAAGGGCAATGCCCAGGCCCGCATCTTTGCCACCTGCATGGAGCCCGAGTTGCTGTCCATCGCAGGCACCTACCGCACCACCGAGAATCCGCTGCCGGCCAACGTCAAAGGCAAACCCGCCCAGATTCGTCTGGACGGCGAACGCCTGGTGTTCGAGCCCATCGAACTCTGAGTTTCATTCGTCCGCATCCTCTGCATACCCATCTGAAAGGACCGCCATCCATGGCCAAGATCATCGTGGTGACCTCCGGCAAAGGGGGCGTCGGCAAGACGACCACCAGCGCCAGCTTTGCCTCCGGCCTGGCCCTTCGTGGCCACAAGACCGCCGTCATCGACTTTGACGTCGGCCTGCGTAATCTGGATCTGATCATGGGCTGCGAACGCCGCGTGGTGTACGACCTGATCAACGTGATCCACGGCGAAGCCAACCTGAACCAGGCCCTGATCAAGGATAAGCAGTGCGAGAACCTGTTCGTGCTGGCCGCCTCGCAAACCCGCGACAAGGAAGCGCTGACGCAAGAAGGCGTCGAGAAGGTGCTGAAGGACCTGGGCGAGATGGGCTTCGAGTACATCATCTGTGACTCGCCGGCCGGCATCGAAACCGGCGCGCTGATGGCCATGCACTTCGCTGACGAAGCCATCGTGGTCACCAACCCCGAAGTCTCGTCGGTGCGCGATTCGGACCGCATCCTGGGCATGCTCAGCAGCAAGACCAAACGCGCCCAAGAGGGCGGCGAGCCGATCAAGGAGCACCTGCTCATCACCCGCTACAACCCCAACCGGGTGGAAGGCGGACAGATGCTGTCTCTGGATGACGTGTATGACATCCTCAAGGTCAAGCTCATTGGCGTGATCCCCGAGTCGGAAACGGTGCTCAATGCCTCGAACCAAGGCATTCCGGCCATTCACATGAAGGGCACCGACGTGGCCGAGGCCTACAGCGACGTGATCGATCGCTTCCTCGGCGAGGACAAACCCCTGCGTTTCATTGAGGCCGAAAAGCCCGGCTTCTTCAAGCGCCTGTTCGGAGGCAAGTGACCGCCATGGGATTCCTCTCATTCTTTCTGGGCGAAAAGAAGCAAACCGCTTC
>CAMTVS010000034.1:0-98475 GCA_947085235.1 uncultured Aquabacterium sp.
ACGGTGCGGCCCTGGCCGTCGGTCAGGCGGCCGTCGTCCAGCACCTGCAGCAGCACATTGAACACATCGGGGTGAGCCTTTTCGACCTCGTCCAGCAGCACCACGCTGTAGGGCTTGCGGCGCACGGCTTCGGTCAGCGTGCCGCCTTCTTCGTAGCCCACGTAGCCCGGAGGCGCCCCGATCAGACGGCTGACCGAGTGCTTCTCCATGAACTCGCTCATGTCGATGCGGATCAAGTGCTCTTCACTGTCGAACAGGAAGCCCGCCAGCGCCTTGCACAGCTCGGTCTTGCCCACGCCCGTGGGGCCCAGGAACAGGAACGAACCATAAGGCCGATTAGGGTCAGACAGGCCCGCACGTGAGCGGCGGATGGCGTCAGACACGGCCACGATGGCCTCTTCCTGGCCCACCACACGCTCGTGCAGCTTGTCTTCCATGGCCAACAGCTTGTCGCGTTCGCCCTGCATGAGCTTGCTCACGGGGATGCCCGTGGCGCGGGCCACCACCTCAGCGATTTCTTCGGCACCCACCTGGGTGCGCAGCAAGGTGGGACGACCGCCATCAGCACCCGCCTGGGCGCCCTTCTTGGCGTTCTCCTTGTCCTGTGCTTCCTTCAGGCGCTTTTCCAGCTCGGGCAGCTTGCCGTACTGCAGCTCGGCCACCTTGTTGAAGTCGCCCTTGCGCTTGAGTTCTTCGATCTGGAAGCGCATCTTGTCGATCTCTTCCTTCACGTGGGCCGAACCCTGGGCCTGGGCCTTCTCGGCCTTCCAGATGTCTTCCAGGTCGGCGTACTCTTTTTCCAGGCGCTTGATCTCGTCCGAGATCAACCCGAGGCGCTTGATGGACGCCTCGTCCTGCTCTTTCTTGACGGCCTCGCGTTCGATCTTGAGCTGAATAAGGCGGCGGTCCAGACGGTCCAGGGCCTCGGGCTTGGAGTCGATTTCGATCTTGATCTTGGCCGCAGCTTCGTCGATCAGGTCGATAGCCTTGTCGGGCAGGAAGCGGTCGGTGATGTAGCGGTTGGACAGCTCGGCCGCGGCCACGATGGCCGGGTCGGTGATCTCCACCCCGTGGTGCACTTCGTACTTTTCTTGCAGGCCACGCAGGATGGCAATCGTCGCCTCGACTGTGGGCTCGCCCACGAGGATCTTCTGGAAGCGGCGCTCCAGGGCGGCGTCCTTCTCGATGTACTTGCGGTACTCATCCAGCGTGGTGGCGCCGATGCAGTGCAGCTCGCCACGCGCCAGGGCGGGCTTGAGCATGTTGCCGGCATCCATGGCGCCTTCGGCCTTGCCGGCGCCCACCATGGTGTGGATCTCGTCAATGAACAGGATGATGCGCCCTTCTTCGGCGGCCACTTCCTTGAGCACGGCTTTCAGGCGTTCTTCGAACTCGCCCCGGTACTTGGCACCGGCCAGCAGGCCCGCCATGTCCAGCACCAGCACGCGCTTGTCCTTCAGGGTGTCGGGCACCTCGCCGGCCACAATGCGCTGCGCCAAGCCCTCGACGATGGCGGTTTTACCCACACCCGGCTCACCGATCAGCACCGGGTTGTTCTTGCTGCGGCGCTGCAGCACCTGGATGGCGCGGCGGATTTCTTCGTCGCGGCCAATGACGGGGTCGAGCTTGCCTTGGCGGGCCCGTTCGGTCAGATCCAGGGTGTACTTCTTGAGCGATTCACGCTGGCCTTCCGAGTCGGCGTTGTCCACCTTCTGCCCACCGCGGACGGCCTGGATGGCCGTCTCGAGCGCGGCACGGTTGAGGCCATGATCACGGGCCAGCACTGCCGTGTCCCCCTTGTGGTCGCACAGGGCCAGCAAGAACATCTCGCTGGCGATGTAGGCGTCGCCCCGCTTGTGGGCTTCCTTCTCGCAGGATTGCAGCAGGCTGACGGTTTCACGACCGGCCTGCACCTGCTCGTTGCCCTGCACCTGGGGCAGCTTGTCGATCTGCTTTTCAAGGGCAGCGGCCAGGGTGGGCACGCGCACGCTGGCACGCTCCATGAGCGAGCGGGGGCCGTCGTCTTGCTGGATCATGGCCAGCAGGATGTGGGCGGGCTCAATGTAGGGGTTGTCGCGGGTGACGGCGAGGCTTTGGGCCTCGGTCAGGGCTTCCTGGAATTTACTGGTGAGTTTGTCGAGTCGCATGGGCACTCCTGGTGGCGCCTCCGTGGCACCGTGTTGCCCATGAAGATAAGGCGATCTCGCCGGTTTTCAAGTGGCCTGCGCGGGGGCTTGTTGAGCATCGTCAAACACCACCCGGTTGCGCCCGGCGCGTTTGGCCACGTACAGACAGGCGTCTGCCCGGGCCAGATCCGGCTCCAGAGACTGCCCACCGCTGTGAAAGCTCACCCCGATGCTGACCGTGATGCGTACCGGCCCCTTGGCCGTGATGCAGGGGGTGCGCGCCACCAGTTGGCGCAGCCGCTCGGCCACCACCCGGGCCTCGCCCCGGCCCTTGATGGGCAAGAGCACGGTGAACTCTTCACCCCCATAGCGGGCGAGCAAGGCGTCGTCACGCAGGTGCTCGCGCACGATGCGCGTCAGGTGGCGCAAGATCTCATCCCCCACCTGGTGGCCGTGTTCGTCGTTCACGCGCTTGAAGTGATCCACATCCAGCATCAGCACCGCCACCTGATTGGCCTGGTGGGCTTGCATGGCCAGCATGCGCTCGCCCAACTCTCGCAAGCCACGGCGCGACAGGGCCCCGGTCAGGTCGTCCGACAGGGCCCGGGCGCGCAATTGTTGGTTGAGCCGATCGTTGATGATGGCAAACACCACGGCCGCCACCGACAGCGGCAGCAACCCAAACGCCAGTCCCGAGATGGGCAACAACCACGCCGGCGCGTGCAACCAGTGCGCCGGGTAAGGCCCCGGCACCGTAGCGGTGTGCCACAGGGTGATGAGCCAGATGGAGGCAAAGGCCCCTGCCACCACCAGCAAGCCCAGTTCGCTGGGCGTGATGCGGGCGCTGCGCAGGATCAGCCAGCCCTGGTCGATGAACATGCCCAGGCTGACAAAGGCAAACGCAAAGCCGATGGCAAAGATGAAGGCCTCGCTGCCCCCCCACCAGGCCGACAACCACAAAGACGCCCCCACCCCGAGCGTGACCAGCGCCCCGGCCGCTGGATGGGTGCGACGGCCGTTCAATTGCCGGAAGGCCCACGCCAGCAGACACACGCCCATGGCCACCAGGCCAATGACCGCCTGCCCCACGGGTTCACGCCACTCGGCAGGCGCCAGGGGCAAGGCCAGCAGCCCCGTCAGGCACAGGAAGGCCCAGCGGTACAGCTGTGCCGCCTGCCGGATGCGGGGCTGATCGGTGCGCACCAGGCTCATCAGTCCGAGCCCGACCAGCGCGCCCACGCCCGCGATCGCGTAACAGGTGAAGATGTCGACAGTTGCCATCCCGCTTTTTGCCAGCCGAAAGATATGCGGTTATCGGCGGGTGGCGGCGCAGCTTGATGGCGGCGTTGCCACCGGACACATCAGCCCAGCCAGAGCCTCACCAGGCGCGCCCCCAGCGCCGCACACAGCAGCGCCCCCAGCACATGGGCCAGGGTGTGTGCCAGGGCCATGCCCAGGCGGCCACGCTCGATGAGCGTGAGCGACTCCACCGAAAAGGTGGAGAACGTGGTCAGCGCGCCCAAGCCGCCGGTGACCAGCAGCAGGCGCAGCAGGTCGTTGGGCTCGCGCTGCAGGTAGGCCATGGCGCCACCGGCCACCAAACCACCCACCAGGTTGACCACCCAGGTGCCCAGCGGAAACCCATGCCACAGGGGGTTGAGCCACACCCCCGTGCCCCAGCGCGCCAGGGCGCCAAGCACCGCCCCCAGGGCCACGGCCAAACCTGCTTGCCAGGTGCTCATGCGGAAGCTCCCTGCGGCTTGGGCGCCACCAGCCAGCGGGCTGCCGCCTGGGTGTCGGCATCCCGGGCCTCGACCCAGGTGCCCTGCCCGGCCACGGTTTCCTTCTTCCAGAAGGGAGCTTCGGTCTTGAGCCAGTCCATCAGAAACTCGGCGCACTCGAAGGCCGCGTGGCGATGCGCCGAACTGACGGCCACCAACACAATCTGATCGCCCAGCGCCAAGGGCCCCACGCGGTGGATGACGCGCAGGCCACGCACGTCAAACCGACGTCGGGCCTGGGCCATGAAGGTGGCGATGCTGCGCTCGGTCATGCCGGGATAGTGCTCCAGCTCGAAGCCGATCTGGTCGGCGGGCTGCCCTTGAGCGGCTTGCCATTCACGAACCGTGCCCACGAACGCCACCACCGCGCCCACGCCGAGGTCGCCCGCGCGCAGTGCCGCCACTTCGGTGCCCAGGTCAAAATCCGCCGGGCCCACGCGCACGTGGGACAACTCGGCTTGCCAGTCCAGGTCGGCGCTCATCATCAGCCGCCCGTCACCGGGGGAAAGAAGGCCACGTCCACGCCATCCCGCAGGGGCTCATCGTCATCGCACATGACCTGATCGCACGCGGCGCGCACCGCACGAACAGACTCGAACGCTTGGGCGTGCACCTCTGAGCGCGCGCACAACCAATCGCGCAACCCGCCCACGGTGCAACCCGAGGGCAAGTCGCTCAGCAGCACCTGCTCCTGGGCGCCCAGCTTTTCTCGCAAAGAGGCAAAGTAACGCACGGTGATCATGCTGCGGCCTCCATGGCCGTGGTGGCCGAGCCCGGTGGCTGCATCAGGTAAGGCAGCGGCATGAAGCGCACCACATCACCCGGCTGGATGACCTGTCCTGGGGCCACATCCACCAACCCATCCGCCCAGGCGGCCGACATCAGCACGCCAGAGCCCTGGTGCGGATGGATCTGCACCCGGCCATCTGGCGTGAGGGCCGCGCGCAAGAACTCGCGTCGCTTGTCAGGGCGGGGCCAGGCGAAATCAGCCACCAGGGGCAAGGCTGTGGGCAGGCGCCAGCCCTCGCCGGCCAGCCAGCCGATCACGGGCCGCACCAACATCAAGAAGGTGACGAAACTGGCTGAAGGGTTGCCAGGCAGCCCCATGTACCAGGCATGGCTGCCGTCCGCACGGCGCAGACGGCCAAAGACAAAGGGCTTGCCAGGCTTGATGGCCAGGGCCCAGAAGTCGAGTTGCCCTTCTGCGTCGACCGCCTGACGCAGGTGGTCTTCCTCGCCCACCGACACGCCGCCACTGGTCACCACCAGATCGCACTGTTCGGCCGCCTGACGCAAGGCCTGTCGGGTGGCCTCCAGTTGGTCGGGCACCAGGCCCAGATCCAGGGCCTTGGCGCCACAGGCCTCGCCGAGTGCCAACAGGGTGTGGCGATTGCTGTTGTAGATGGCCCCGGGCGGCAAGGGCTGGCCGGGCATGACCAGTTCATCGCCCGTGGTGAGGATGCCAACCCGGGGCCGCGGCCGCACCGCCAAGGACGCCGCCCCCACCGAGGCGGCCACGCCCAGCGCCGCTGGCGTGAGGCGTTGGCCTGCACGCAGCACGGTCTGCCCCCTGGCGATGTCTTCACCGCGGCGACGGATGTTCTGGGCGGGCTGCACGGCTTGAAGAAAACGAACCAAGCCCTCGGGTTGGGCCTCGGTGTGCTCCTGCATGACCACGGCATCGGCCCCGGGGGGAATGGGCGCCCCGGTGAAGATGCGGGCACAGTGCCCCGCCGCCAAAGGCTGCCCCACTTGACCGGCAGCGATGCGCTGGCCCTGGGGCAACACGGACACCCCTTGAGCGTCTTGCGCCCTGTGCCAGTCGGCCCAGCACAGGGCGTAGCCATCCATGGCGCTGTTGTCATGCGGGGGCACGTCCACGGCCGACACCAGATCCTGGGCCAGCACCCGGTTCAGGGCCTGCTCGGTGGGCAGGGTTTCAGCGCCAGAGGATGGAGGCTGCGCCGGAAGGGCCTGAGCCAGGCGGCTCCAGGCCTCGTCGAGGGGCATCAAGGGCTTGAACACGGGGGGCATGACAACAACGCGTGAAGCGGCTCAAACCCCAAGTGTGCCGCATGTGCGGCCTGCTCAACGGCCGCTCAAGCAGGCTGGGCCTGGCCATCCTCCGGCAGCGGGCCCAGCAGGTGCATCAACAACTCGCGCACGCTGCGTATCTGAGCCCCAAAGGGCATGGCGCCCACCCCTCTGAAGAACAGCCCCTTCTTCACATCCCCCCTCAGCGCAGCCGCCAACTGGTTGTCGATGCAGAACTGCCCCCAAGTGGCTTGCCCATCGCGCAAACCACACTGCGCCAGGCAGTCAAACGCCTTGGTGCAGCGCGACTTCACATGGGCCACGGCCTGCAGCTTGTGCTCGATCTTCAGGTAGGCGTCCAGCCAGGGCGTGCGCACCGCACGGGCCGGTAAACCCGCCACGCTCACAAACTCGGCCAGGTCTTCATCGCGGGCCTCGGCCAGCACGCGCTTGAACTCGGGGTGGGCATCGCCCTCGGTGGTGACGGCGAACGGCGTGCCCAGTTGCACCCCGGCCGCGCCCAGGGCTTGCAGGCGCTGGATGTCGGCATGGCTGCGGATGCCCCCGGCGGCGATCAAAGGAATGTCCACCCCCATGGACGCAAAGAACTCGCGACAGGCCGGGATGACCTGCTCGAAATCAAAGCGCGCATCGTTCAGATCGCTCACGCGCGCGGCGCCCAGGTGTCCGCCCGCCAGGCGGGGATGCTCGATCACGATGGCATCGGGCAGGCGCTGCTTGCGCTCCCACTTGCGCACCTGCAGTTGCACACCCCGGGCGTCTGACAGGATGGGGATGAGCAAGGTGTCAGGGTGCTCGCGAGCCAGGTCGGGCAAATCGAGTGGCAGCCCTGCCCCCACCACGATGGCATCGATGCCTGAGGCCAGCGCCTGCTGCACCGAGGGCGCGTACTCGGCCACCGCCCGCATCACATTGATGGCCAGCAGCCCTCGGCCCTGGCTGATCTGACGGGCCGCCCGGATCTCGCGGTCGATGGCTTCCAGGTTGGCGGCGTTGATGGCCTGTTTGGCCCGCTCATCCTGAGGCAGGCCGGTGGTGCGGGCCATGAGGTCGGGATGGTGTCGGCGCAAATCCACCGACGACAAGGTGCCCACACCGCCCAGGCTGGCCACGGTGCCCGCCAACTGGTGGCCCGACACCCCCACGCCCATGCCGCCCTGGAAGATGGGCAGCAGGGTGCGCCCCCTCAGCATCAGGGGCTGGAGGCCACTGCGCTGCAACAAGGGCAGCAGGTCAGAAGCGACAGCGCCGGTCGAAACCGGCGCATCCACAGAGGTGTCGTGCAAGGCGTTCATGCGCGCCAGCCTAACGGTCCGACGCACGCGGGGCCTTGCCCCAGGTCAAGCTCGTCAGTCAGCGCAGTGCTGAACGACGTAGTCCTTCACCCACTGCGTGTCTTTGGGGCACACCACAAAACGCTTGGGCAGGTCTTCCAGACCTTCCAGCCCCTGGATCCAGTGCGGACGCGCAGGACGCTGGCCGGTGGCTTCGATGATGGTCTCTTCGAACTTGGCCGGCAAGGCGGTTTCCAGCACGATCATGGTCACACCGGGCTTCAGGTGCTCCTTGGCCACCTTCAGGCCATCGGCCGTGTGGGTGTCGATCAGGGTGCCGTCTTTTTCGAAGGCCTCGCGGATGGTGGTCAGGCGGTTGGCGTGGTTGCTGGTGCCCGAGGCGAAGCCGTAGCCGGATACCTTGGCGAATACGTCCGCTGGCAGCGTGAAGCCGCCTTCTTTCTCGACCGCGTCCTTGAACAGGGCCTTGCAGGCCGCGCCATCGCGCCCCAGCAGATCAAACACAAAGCGCTCGAAGTTGGAGGCCTTGGAGATGTCCATCGAGGGCGACGAGGTCTCGTACGTCTCGGCCGAGCCGCGCACGCGGTAGGTGCCGGTGCGGAAGAACTCGTCGAGCACGTTGTTCTCGTTGGTGGCCACGATCAGCTGATCGACGGGCAGGCCCATCATGCGGGCCACGTGGCCGGCGCAGACGTTGCCGAAGTTGCCCGAGGGCACCGTGAAGCTCACCTTCTCGGCGTTCGACTTGGTGGCGTAGAAGTAACCAGCAAAGTAGTACACCACCTGGGCCAGCAGGCGCGCCCAGTTGATCGAATTGACCGTGCCGATCTTGTACTGGCGCTTGAAGGCCAGGTCGTTGGAGACAGCCTTGACGATGTCCTGGCAGTCGTCGAACACGCCTTCGACGGCGATGTTGTGGATGTTGGGATCCTGCAGGCTGAACATCTGGGCCTGCTGGAAGGGGCTCATGCGGCCGTGCGGGCTCAGCATGAACACACGCACGCCCTTCTTGCCACGCATGGCGTACTCGGCCGCGCTACCGGTGTCGCCGGAGGTGGCTCCCAGGATGTTGAGCTGCTCGCCACGGCGGCCCAGTTCGTACTCGAACAGGTTGCCCAGCAGCTGCATGGCCATGTCCTTGAAGGCCAGCGTCGGGCCGTTGGACAGGGCTTCCAGGCACAGGCCCGGCTCCAGGTGCTTGAGCGGCGTGATCTCGTCAAAACCGTACACCGCCTTGGTGTAGGTCTTGGCCGTCAGCGCCTTCAGGTCGGCCGCCGGGATGTCGTCGATGTACAGCGACAAGATCTCGAAGGCCAGCTCGGCATACGACAGCCCGCGCCACTTCGTGAGCGTGGCGTCGTCCACCTTCGGGTAGGACACGGGCAGGTACAGCCCGCCGTCCGGCGCGAGGCCCTCCAGCAGAATTTCGGAGAAGCCGCGCTGCGTCTGGTCGCCACGGGTGCTGATGTACTTCATGCCAACTCTTCCTTGCGGAGCTTGACGATCGGGGCCAGCACGGTGGGCAGCGCCTGCATCGCAGCGATGGCCTGGTTCATGCCACCTTCGGTGGTGTCGTGCGTCAGGATGATCAGGTCGGTCTGGCTGCCTTCGCTGACCTCATCGGCCTCGCGCTGGATGACCGCGTCGATGCTGATGCCCTGATCGGCCAGGATGCCGGTGATCTTGGCCAGCACGCCCGCCTTGTCGGCCACGCGCAGGCGCAGGTAGAACGAGGTGACCACCTGCTCCAGTGGCAGGATGGGCAGCGCCGACATGGCATCGGGCTGGAAGGCCAGCGAGGGCACGCGCGCAGCGGGCGCGGCATCGATCAGGCGGGCAATGTCCACCAGGTCGGCCACCACGGCCGAGGCGGTGGGCTCCGAGCCCGCGCCCTTGCCGTAGTACATGGTCGTGCCCACGGCGTCGCCCTGCACCAGCACGGCGTTCATGGCACCTTCCACATTGGCGATCAATCGCTTCATGGGCACCAGCGTGGGGTGGGTGCGCAGCTCGATGCCTTGGTCACGACGGCGGGCGATGCCCAGCAGCTTGATGCGGTAGCCCAGCTGCTCGGCGTACTTGATGTCGGTGGCCGACAGCTTGGTGATGCCTTCCACGTGCGCCTTGTCGAACTGCACCGGGATGCCGAAGGCGATGGCGCTGAGCAGCGTGGCCTTGTGCGCCGCGTCCACGCCTTCGATGTCGAAAGTGGGGTCGGCTTCGGCATAGCCCAGGCGTTGGGCTTCTTTCAGCACCACGTCAAAGTCCAGGCCCTTGTCACGCATCTCGGACAGGATGAAGTTGGTGGTGCCGTTGATGATGCCGGCCACCCACTGCACCTGGTTGGCCGTCAGGCCTTCGCGCAAGGCCTTGATGATGGGGATGCCACCGGCCACAGCGGCCTCGAACGCCACGATCACACCCTTGTCGCGGGCGGCGGCAAAGATCTCGGTGCCGTGCACGGCCAGCAGGGCCTTGTTGGCCGTGACCACGTGCTTGCCCGCGGCAATGGCCTCCAGCACCAGGGCCTTGGCGATGCCGTAGCCACCGATCAGCTCCACCACCACGTCGATCTCGGGGTTGGCGATCACGGCGCGGGCGTCGGCCACCACCTGGGCGGCGTCACCCACGACTTCCTTGGCGCGGTCGGTGTTCAGGTCAGCCACCATGGCGATCTCGATGCCACGGCCTGCGCGGCGACGAATCTCTTCCTGGTTGCGCTTCAACACGGTGAAGGTGCCGCTGCCGACGGTGCCGATGCCCAGCAGGCCGACGCGCACGGGGCGCAGTTGTTCTTGGCTCATGGTCTAGTCTCTGGTGTGCTGCGAGCGGCCTCGTGGGCCGCTGCGGGGGTTCAAATCAATGCGGTGTCATGGGGCGCTTCGACGCCCTGCGGCCTGGCGAGCCGGGCACTCAGGCGTGTCGCTTGCGGTAGCCGTCCAGGAAGCGCGCGATGCGGTTGATGGCGTCCGTCAGGTCGTCGCTGTTGGGCAGGAAAACCAGGCGGAAGTGATCCGGCTGCGGCCAGTTGAAGCCCGTGCCCTGCACGATCAGCACCTTCTCTTCGGCCAGCAACTCGTAAGCAAACTGCTGGTCATCGGCGATCGGGTAGAGCTTCGGGTCCAGCCGGGGAAACATGTAGAGCGCCCCCTTGGGCTTGACCACGCTGACGCCCGGAATCTGGGTGAGCATGTCGTAGGCCAGGTCACGCTGCTTGCACAGGCGCCCCGAGGGTGCCACCAGATCCTTGATGCTCTGGTAGCCGCCCAGCGCCGTCTGGATGGCGAGCTGGCCGGGCGTGTTGGCACACAGGCGCATCGAGGCCAGCATGTTCAGGCCCTCGATGTAATCCTTGGCGTGGCGCTTCTCGCCCGACACCACCATCCAGCCAGCCCGGTAGCCGCACGAGCGGTATTTCTTGCTCAAACCATTGAAGGTGAGGAAGAGCACATCGTCGGCCAGCGAGGCCAGCGAGGTGTGGGTGTGGCCGTCGTACAGGGTCTTGTCGTAGATCTCATCGGCCATGACGATGAGCTGGTGCTCACGGGCGACCTCGATGATCTCGCGCAGCAGGCTTTCGGGGTAGAGCGCGCCGGTCGGGTTGTTCGGGTTGATGACGACGATGGCCTTGGTGCGCGGCGTGATCTTGGCGCGGATGTCGGCGATGTCGGGGTACCAGTCCTGCTGCTCGTCGCAGATGTAGTGCACAGGCCGACCGCCCGACAGGGCCACGGCCGCGGTGTACAGGGGGTAATCAGGCGCGGGCAACAGCACTTCATCGCCCTCGTTGCACAGGGCGTTGATGGCCATGACGATGAGTTCGGACGCGCCATTGCCCAGGTAAACGTCGTCGACGGTGACGCCCTTGATGCCCTTTTCCTGGCAGTAGTGCACCACCGACTTGCGCGGCGCAAACAGGCCCTTACTGTCGGTGTAGCCCGCGGCCCCCGAGAGGTTGCGGATCATGTCCTGCACGATCTCGTCGGGCGGCTCCAGCCCGAACACGGCCAGGTTGCCGATGTTGAGCTTGATGATCTTGTGGCCGTCTTCTTCCATCTGCCGCGCCTTTTCCAGCACGGGCACACGGATGTCGTAACAGACACTGGCGAGTTTGCTGGATTTGGCAATCGGTTTCAAAACGGGCTCCGTCAGCAGGGGGATTTTGGGCGAAGCTAGAATTTAACCACACCCGGCCACGCACGGCAGCCCCACCTCGGGTGGAGCCTGCCCTTCGAATCACCCATGAAACTGCAGCCCGACCGCGCCGAAGGCGTCAACGTCATCCATGCCTACACGACGCAATCGGTGTCGGTCAACGGCACCGCACACACCCAGGCTGTGCTGGTGCCCCACGTTGGCGATGTGCAGGACTGGGGCGCGCCCTCCTGGGAGGCGTTGACCGAGGCGCACTTCCAGCGCATTGCCGATGCTCGCCCCGAGCTCGTGGTGTTTGGCAGCGGCGCCACCCTGCGCTTCGTGAAGCCGGCCTTGCTGCGCCCCCTGATCGACGCCCGCATCGGCATCGAGACCATGGATTCGGCCGCCGCGTGTCGCACTTTCAACTTCCTGGTGGGCGAAGGCCGGCGCGTGATGGCGGCGGTGCTGCTGCCCGGCGTTTGAGCCCCGCACACGCGCTTTCAGCATCTTTTGCATGGTGAAGAAACCCGGTGTGCGATTGCATTTGTTGAAGCACTTTATAATCGTGGGCTATTCACGCAGGCTGCTGATCTCGAAGACATGACACCCGCCCTCAACAAACCCTTGCCGGAATTTGAAGCGATCGCCACTGGCGGCGTGAAGTTCACCCCGCAGGCCTTCATGGGCCAGACCGTCGTGCTGTACTTCTACCCCAAGGATCACACCCCTGGGTGCACGACCGAGGCCATGCAGTTCCGCGACAAACACGAGGAGTTCGCCCAGGCGGGCGCCGTGGTGTTTGGTGTGTCGCGCGACAACCTGGCCTCGCACGACAAGTTCAAGCAGAACCTGGATCTGCCCTTTGAGCTGATCGCCGACACGGAAGAAAAGCTCTGCCACATGTTCGGTGTGGTCAAGAACAAGATCATGTACGGCAAGAAGGTCAAGGGCATCGAGCGCTCGACCTTCCTGATCGGCCCGGATGGCGTGCTGCGTGCCGAGTGGCGCGGCATCAAGGTAGCGGGGCACGTGGATGACGTGCTGAGCACCGTGCAGGATTTGCAGCGCGCTGCAGCCTGAACCGGCTGGGTGAGGCTGACAACAGCCTTCCAGTCTGACAGAACAAATGGGCCGATCGGCACACTTGTTGTGCTGATTGCACAGCGTAATCAAGGTGTTGGCCCCCACCCCGGCGTGTGCATAATCAATCACATGCACTTGCGACTGCCTCACCCGGCCCTTGCCGACCACGCAGCCCCACCAAAGGCCGCACACCATGCTGTGCGGCCTTTTTATTTGTCCTGCCACCTCTGACGGATCGCCACGATGCCCCTGCCCAAGCCGCCCGCCAAACGCGCCGACATGCTGACCGAAGAGGACATCCGCAACCAGCCCAAGGCTGTGCGCAAGCCCGCTCGAACGTCGGCCACCGCCAACGTGATGACGCCGCCACCGGCTCCGGTGCTGGAACTGGTGAAAGCGCCATCGCCCCCACGCAGCGCCCCCCCTGCACCCGCCCGCAGCCCGGCACCCGCCGTCGCTCCGGCGCCGGCGCCGATTGAAGCGCGCGTCATGGAAGCACCCGCCGCGCCGACCAGCACCGCGGCACCTGCGCGCAAGAAGACCACGACCACCCGCGGCAAGAACAGCCGACTGGCCAGCGGCGAACGTCCACGCATCTTTGTGCTGGACACCAACGTGCTGCTGCACGACCCGATGTCCTTGTTCCGCTTTGCCGAGCATGACGTCTACCTGCCCATGATCACGCTGGAAGAGCTGGACGGGCACAAGAAGGGCATGACCGAGGTGGCGCGCAACGCACGCCAGGTCAGCCGCGATCTGGACTCCCTGGCATCCGACCTGAGCACGCTGCGCAATGGGCAACCCGACACGGGCATCTCGCTGAACAAGACTGGTCACGTCGAAGCCACAGGACGCTTGTTCTTCCAGACCACGGGCATGGCCATCACCCTGCCCCAGGGGCTGCCCCAGGGCAAGGCCGACAACCAGATCCTGGGTGTGGTGCAGGCCTTGCGCGAGGCCCACACGGACCGCGATGTGGTGCTGGTGTCCAAAGACATCAACATGCGCATCAAGGCCCGCGCCTTGGGCCTGCCGGCCGAGGATTACCACAACGACAAGACGCTGGAAGACGGCGACCTGCTCTACACCGGCGTTCAAGCCCTGCCTGCCGACTTCTGGGAACGCCACGCCAAGGGCATGGAAAGCTGGCAACAGGCTGGCGCCACCTACTATCGCCTGTCTGGCCCACTGGTGCCCTCCTTCCTGGTGAACCAGTTCGTGTACCTGGAAAGCCCGGGCGCAACGCCCTGGTACGGCAAGGTCACCGAGATGGCCGGCAAAACGGCCACGCTGCGCACCCTGCGCGACTACACGCACCAGAAGAACGCCGTGTGGGGCGTGGCCGCCCGCAACCGCGAACAGAACTTCGCCCTGAACCTGCTGATGGATCCGGAGTGCGACTTCGTCACCCTGACGGGCTCGGCCGGTACCGGCAAGACCCTGATGACCTTGGCCGCCGCCTTGTCGCAGGTGCTGGACGAGCGCCGCTACACCGAGATCATCGTCACCCGGGTGACGGTGCCTGTGGGCGAAGACATAGGCTTTCTGCCGGGTACTGAAGAAGAGAAGATGTCGCCCTGGATGGGCGCCCTGGACGACAACCTGGAAGTGCTGGCCCGCAGCGACAACAGCGCCGGCGAATGGGGTCGTGCCGCCACCAATGAGTTGGTGCGCAGCAAGATCAAGATCAAGAGCATGAACTTCATGCGGGGTCGCACCTTCCTGAACAAGTTCCTGATCATCGACGAGGCACAGAACCTGACGCCCAAGCAGATGAAGACCTTGATCACCCGGGCTGGCCCAGGCACCAAGATCGTCTGCCTGGGCAACCTGGCGCAGATCGACACCCCCTACCTGACCGAAGGCTCATCGGGCTTGACCTACGCTGTCGACAAGTTCAAGGGCTGGCCCCACAGCGGCCACGTCACGTTGGCACGCGGCGAGCGCTCTCGACTGGCGGATTACGCCTCCGAAGTGCTCTGACACGCTTTCGCCATCTGACAAAAGCCGGGTTTTCACACCCGGCTTTTTCGTTGTGGCCCCGCAAACAAGGGGTTCGAGAGCGTGAAAGCCTCACACGCCAGGGGGATAACACACGCCCGAATGGATCATCTTGCGTCAGACAATGGATTCACGATGTCCACCTACCTCGTGTCCTCCATGTCCGGCCAGGCCTCCTGGGTGCAGACCACCACCTTCGTGGTGCTGTTTGGTCTGCTGATCACGATCGTGCTGGTGGTGCTGGCCGGGTGGCGTGATCGCCCACACCAGCGACCGTTTTATGTGCCGCGCTGGTGGCCCGACAGCCTGCGCTCGGAGCGCCTGGACCGCGCGCTGTTTTCGGCCGACCCCGAGCAGCAAATCCTGGGGCGTCGATTTGCCATTGGCTCGGCCAATGGTCTGGCGGGCCTCCTGGCCTTGAACTACGGCAGCTGGCAAGGCGTGATTGATCCCCAGGCGGCGCAGGCCCTGACACTGGCTGGCTTGGCCACAATCCTGGGGCTATACCTCATCTTTCGCACTGGCCTGAACCGCCGCCTGGCCGACCCGAGCATGGGGGGCCTGGCCACCGCGTTGAGTGTGCTCTTCATGGCCTGGGGCTACCTGATCGGTGGTCCGGGGCGGGCCGTGGCCTTGATGCTGCTGTTCGTGATCCTGATGTTCAGCATCTTCACCAGCACCACGCGGGACCTGTGGCGCGCCAGCGCGCTGGCCGCCGTGGCCTTTGGCTGGGCCATGTGGCAGGTGGCTGAAGAGCAGCGCGACACTCCCCACGGGCCGGAGATGCAATTGGTGTACTTCCTGGTGCTGCTGTTGATGCTGCTGAGTGTGAGCCTGCTGGTGGGGCAATTGGCCCGCCTGCGCGACATGGCACGCACACGGCGACAGGAATTGAGCAAAGCCTTGCAACGCATTCAGGAGCTGGCCACCCAGGACGAGTTGACGGGCTTGCCCAACCGGCGCCACATGCAGGAGCGTTTGACCCAGGCCCAACAACGACAACGCCGGCACGGCGGGCCCACCAGCGTGGCCCTGGTGGATGTGGATCACTTCAAGACCATCAACGACCGGCACGGCCACGGCGTGGGTGACGAGGTGCTGAAGGCCTTGGCGGGCGTGATGCAGCGCGGCCTGCGCGAATCGGACACGCTGGCGCGCTGGGGTGGCGAAGAGTTTCTGCTGCTGTTCCCGGACACCGCACCCGAAGAGGCCCGGCTGGTGCTGCAGCGCATGCAAAACCAGTTGGCGCAGGCAGCCACCCTGCCTGCCGGCTTGCGGGTGACATTCTCGGCCGGTGTGGCCGCCCTGGATGCTGACGACAGCATCGAACACAGCATCACCCAGGCCGACACCGCCTTGTACGCGGCCAAGGCCGCCGGTCGGCACCGGGTGTGTCTGGCGCAGCCGCCCTGCCCGCCCCATGCGGATGGGGCCAGCAACGCGGCGGCCTGAGTCTTCAGGCTGCGTCGTCGGCCCGCTCGAACACCGCGATGCTTTCCACGTGCGCCGTGTGCGGGAACATGTTGACCACACCCGCTGCCGTGCAGCGGTAGCCCGCCTGGTGCACCAGCAAGCCGGCATCGCGTGCCAGGGTGGCGGGGCTGCAGCTGACATACACGATGCGGCGAGGCCATTGCCAGTCGGCAGGCACGCGGGACGGATCCTGGTGCAGGTCGGCCATGGCCTTGACCAGGGCAAACGCGCCTTCGCGCGGCGGATCGACCAGCCAGCGATCGGCCGACCCATAGCCCACGAGCTCTTCAGGCGTGATCTCGAACAGGTTACGGGCCACAAAGCGGGTCTTGCTGGCCACCCCATTGGCCTGCGCGTTCTCGCGCGAACGGGCCACCAGGGTCTCGCTGCCTTCGATGCCCAACACCTCGCGCCCCTGGGTGGCCAGCGGCAGGGTGAAATTGCCCAGACCGCAGAACCAGTCGATCACGCGCTCATGAGGCTGCACAGCCAACAGGCGCAGGGCCCGCCCGACCAGCACCTGGTTGATGGCGTGGTTGACCTGGGTGAAATCGGTGGGCTTGAACGGCATGGTGATGCCGAACTCGGGCAAGGTGTAGTCCAGGCCAGGCAGGCTGGGATCCAGCGGATGCACGGTGTCAGGCCCCTTGGGTTGCAGCCACCACGACAAGGTGGCCTGCCCCCCCTCCGCCGGGCTGTGATCGATGGCGAACTGGCGCAGCAACGTGCGGTCGCGGTCGCTCAGGGCCTCCAGGTGGCGCAGCACCAGCACCGTGACCTGGCTGCCCACGGCCACTTCGATCTGCGGGAGGGTGTTGCGCTGATCCATGCCACCGATGAGCTCGCGCAAAGGCATGAGCAAGCGGCTGACGTGGGGCGGCAGGATCTCGCAGGTCTGCATGTCGGCCACGTAGCGCGACTTGCGCTCGTGGAACCCGATCAGCACCGTGCCCTTCTTGGCCACATAGCGGACCGACAGGCGCGCGCGATACCGGTAGCCCCAGGACGGCCCCTGAATGGGCCGCAGGATCATCTCGGGGCGCACCTTGCCCAGGTGCCACAGATTGTCTTCCAGCACGCGCTGCTTGACCGCCACCTGCGCCGCCGGGTGGAAGTGCTGCATCTTGCAGCCACCGCACAAGCCGAAATAGGTGCAGCGCGGCGTGACGCGCTGGGCGCTTTCGCGGCGCCGCTCTGCCATGGTGGCCTGCTCCCAGTTGTTCTTGCGCCGCACCACCTGCACGCGCACCTGCTCGCCTGGCAGGGCATCCTCGATGAAGACTACTTTGCCATCGGCCCGGTGGGCCACGCCTTGGGCCTCCAGGTCCAGGGATTCGACATCCAGCCACTGCAGGTGGGGTGGCACGGGCGGGGCAGCGTCCGCCACCGCCTCGGCGGGCGCACTGGTGGGGAGCTCAGACATGGAAACGGGGGATGAATCGCTCATCCCCCGATTGTCTCAGGTGTCGGGCTGAGATCAGCCCCGGGCGGTGTCGGATCAGCGCGGTGGCAACGCCGTGGCCGGGTCGATGGGCTTGCCTTGCTTGCGCAACTCGAAGTGCAGTTGCACACGATCGGCGTCCGAGGAGCCCATTTCGGCGATCTTCTGCCCGCGACGCACCGCCTGGTCTTCCTTGACCAGCAAGGTCTGGTTGTGGGCGTAGGCGGTCAGGAAATCGCCGCCGTGCTTGATGATGACCAGGTTGCCATAGCCACGCAACCCCGAGCCGGCGTACACCACCCGGCCGTCGGCTGCAGCCACCACCGGGTCGCCTGCCTTGCCGCCAATGGCCAGCCCCTTGCGACGACCTTCGTCAAAGCCACTCAAAAGCGGGCCGCTGGCTGGCCACGCCCAGTTGGTGGGCTCGGCAGCAGGCACAGCCGCTGCAGGCGCCGAGGCGGTGGCCGTGGGAGCCCCTGCGGTGGACGCCACCGCACCGGCGACAGGAGTCGGCGCAGCAGGCACGCCAGGACGGGTGGCGGCGGCGCCTGTGGCCACACCCGTGACCGCCCCGGGGGCTGTCGACGCCGTGGCAGGCGGACGCACCGCCGTGGCTGCCCCCGCCGTCGTGGTGGCCGGTGCCGCCGGACGCGCCTGATCCAGGCCACGAGACTCGATCTGTGGCGAGGCGATGGGCCGTGTGGCCACCACGGCCGCCGCAGCGGTGGGGGCCTCACCGGGGGGCACCACCCTGAGCACCTGCCCGACCTCGATCAGGTTGGGGTTCTCGAGCTGGTTCCAGGCCGCCAGATCACGCCAGTTCTGGCCCGTGTCCAGGCTGATACGGATGAGGGTGTCGCCCGGCTTGACGGTGTAGTAACCCGGCTTGCCCGCGTTCTCATGGCCGGGCGGCAGGCGCGTGGGCGCCGTCGATGCCGAGCCCGTGTCGGCTGAACGCACCACGCGTTGCTCTACCGGGGCACGCTTGTGCTGGGTGGCACAGCCGGACACCAGCACCAAAAGCGCAGCAGAAAGGGCCCATCGGGAGATAGAAATCGAATGCATCGGTCTGCTCACATCGCCCGGGCCACGCGTGCCCGGGATGCCTAGTCGTTACGCCAGGCCTGATTTTAGGGGGACGAACAAGACCGCCCCGGCTTGAGAGTGTTTCAAGCTGCCATCGGGCAGCCGGTCCACGATGGTGAGGGCCTGAGCACCCCCTGGCCCCGCCACGGGGGCCACCAGCCGCCCGCCCGGCGCCAGCTGGTTCAGCCAGGCCTCGGGCACGGCGCCCCCACCCGCAGCGGCGATGATCGTGTGGTACGGCGCCGAAGGCGCGTGGCCCAGCATGCCATCCCCATGCACCAGACGCACATCGGCCAAGGGGCGCGCCACCTGCGGGGTGATGCGGTCCAGGTGGGCCCGCGCCTTCAGGTGCAGTTCGCGCAAGCGTTCGATGGAGACCACCCGAGACGCCAGGCAGGCCAGCAAGGCGGCCTGGTAGCCACACCCGGTGCCGATCTCCAGGCAGGCGCCCAGAGGGCGATCGGCGCTGAGTGCCGCCTGGACGAGCCCCGGCCGTGTGCACAGCAGCTGCATCATGGCGCCCACGACCGAGGGTTTGGAGATGGTCTGGCCCAGCCCGATGGGCAGGCTGGTGTCCTCATAGGCCTGGTTCACCAGCGCGGTGTCCACGAACAGATGGCGTGGAATGTGCGCGAAGGCGGCCAGCACCTCAGGGTGAGAGATGCCATCGGCCCGCAGGCGCTCGACCATGCGCTGGCGCACCCGTGGTGAATCCAGCCCGACGCCCTGGGGGGTGGACTGCACCCGGCGCTCACGCTCGATCTGGTGCAGGTGCGCCTGAGGCCGCAGCAGCCGGTCCTTGGCGGCGGCGGGGGTGCCCGCGGTAGTCACCGAGGCGGGAAAGCGTCGGGGGCGCGGGGGCGATGCGCTCATGCCTGGTCCAGCCACTGGCGCCATTGCGGCATGCGGGTGTGGTCGGTCATGTCCACTTGCAGGGGGGTGATGGAGACCTGGCCTTGCCGCACGGCATGGAAATCGGTGCCCTCGCCTTCTTCTCGCGCCTCTCCCGCCGAGCCGATCCAGTAAAACAGGTCACCACGCGGATTGCGCTGGGCCACCGCCGGGAAGCTGGCATGGCGCCGCCCCAGTCGGGTGAGCGTCCAGGGCGCCTCCTCCAGGGTCTCGATGCTGGGCATGTTCACATTGAGCAGGAAGTGCCCGGTGCCCGGTGGCCTGGCCAGCACCTGCTCCACCACCCGACGCGCCACGCGGGCCGCCAGATCCAGATGTCCCCAGCCCTTGTCCACCAGCGAGAAGGCAATGGCGGGCACCCCGAACAGATAGCCTTCGGTCGCGGCCGCCACCGTGCCGGAGTAGAGGGTGTCGTCACCCATGTTGGCACCATTGTTGATGCCCGAAAGCACCAGATCCGGGCGCTCGATCAAGCCCGCCGTCAGGGCCAGGTGCACGCAATCCGAGGGCGTGCCACTGACGTACCGAAAGCCGTTGGCGGCGGTGTGCAGGCTCAGGGGGGCGTGCAGCGTCAGGGCATTGGAGGTGCCGCTGGCGTTGCGCTCCGGGGCGAACACGTCGATGTGACCCAAACCCTGGCAGGCCTCCACGAGGGCGGCGATGCCGGGGGCGAGGTAACCGTCATCATTGGCGATAAGAATGCGCATGGGTCCGATTGTAGGAGGCCGCAGCGAGCTTGACTAAACTGTAAGCAATCCTCGCAGAACGGTCATACCCTCCGTGGCCTGACCGATAATCCGAGGTGATTGGTGGCGTGACGCATGGCATGTCACCCGTGCCGGCTCGACCCGGTGCGGCCTACCTGCGGGAGATACACAGCATGTCCGTCAAGGTTTTGATACTGGAAGACAACCCGGTGGCCCGGAGTTTTCTGTGCCGCGTGGTGCGTGAAAGCTTCAGCGACGTGGGCGACATCGTCGAGGTCAGCGACCTGGAGGCCGCCCGCACCCTGCTGGGACACGCTGCCGGGGGGAAGGCAGCGCCACGTGGTGACGCCTTTCAGCTCATCCTGGTGGATCTGGAGTTGCCCGATGGCAGCGGCCTGGAGTTGCTGACCGAACTGAGCCAGTACCCGGCCACCCGCATCGTGACCACGCTGTACTCGGACGATGAGCACCTGTTCCCGGCCCTGCAATGCGGTGCCGATGGCTACCTGCTGAAAGAAGACCGGTTCGAAGTGCTGGTGGAAGAGTTGCAGAAAATCGTGCGCGGGCAGCCTCCGCTGTCCCCCGCAGTCGCCCGGCGGCTGTTGACGCACTTCAGATCCAGCGATGCGGCCCCAGGCACCAGCGCGCCCGCACAGGCACCGGCCACGCCGGCCGTGGTGGCCCCGCCCGACCACGAGCGTCTGACGCCCCGCGAAAGTGAAGTGCTGACCTACCTGAGCAAGGGCTTCACGATCAAGGAGATCGCGTCGCTGATGGGCATCAAGTGGTTCACGGTCAATGACCACATCAAGTCGATCTACCGCAAGTTGAACGTCTCCAGCCGCGCCGAAGCGGCCGTGCTGGCCAGCAAGCAGGGGCTGGTTTGACCAGCATGTGACGCATGCCCGCGCTGCCCCCCCGCCCGTTGGACGAGGTGCTGCAGGCTCTGGGCCCATCCACGGTGCAGTTGGGCTGGCGATGGCGCGCGGTGGCGCTGTGGACGGTGATGCTGGTGGCCCTGTGGCTGGGGCAAAGCTGGTGGCTGAGCCAGCAGTTGCACTGGCCGCTGACGCTGAAGGCCACGCCCGACGGTGCGCTGATCATCAGCGATGCACCCTCCACGCTGGAGCACCTGAAAGGCTTGCGACTTCAGGGTGTGAGCGCCGATCTGGAGGCCACGCCTGCGGTGGCCTTGAACAGCCTGGTGCTGCACCCCTCGGCACGCTGGTTGCCTGACCATGAGGCCCGCCGCGAGCACCAGGCTCAACGTGAGGCCCTGGCCGGGTTGCGCACCCGCGTGGGCTCGGTGGAGCCCGCCGTGGTGTGGATGTACCCGGATCAAGGCGCGCCCGAGCGCATCCTGCTGGAGCCCCTGGGCTGGACGGGCCTGAGCCTGTTGTACTGGCTGACCAGCGGTCTGGCGCTGGCATTGGCCTGTGTCGGTGGGTTGGTGTGGTTGAGTGCACCCTCCAGGCTCACCGCCGCGTACGCCCTCACCGCCTGGTGCGCCTCGCTGGGGCTGTGCTGGTCTGGCTCGGGGTACGTGCTGGGCGTGCATGCCCCCGTGCTGTGGCTGCACCTGGATCCCGCCGTGCGACTGGGCACCGAGATGCTGGGCCTGGGCGCCCTGGCTTGGGCGATGCTGCACTACCCCCACCCCCTGCGCCGTGCGGCTGCCTGGACAGCCGCCCTGATGCTGGGATGGCTGGCCTGCGGACTCCTGTGGTGGGGGGTGATGCAACAGGGGTGGGCCTGGTGGCTGGCACAACTGGGCATGCTGGGCCTGTTGGGGGGCGTCATCGCCGTGGTCTGGCGCGAGCAGGCCGTGAGCGCTCATCCCCTGCGGCGGGTGCTGTTGCGCTTTGTGGCAGCGGCCACGGCCGCCATCGCCCTGATCAGCGTGGCCTTGACGCTGGGGGCGCCACACGCTGATCTGCACCTGGCCCTGGCGCACTACGGCCTGCTGACGTGGAAGGTGTTTGTGGCATCGCTGGTGCTGACCTATCCCTTCCTGGCCCGAACGCGGACGGTGTTTCAGGAGTTCTCGTGGCTGGCCGTGTCGAGCACGGTGGCCGCATCGCTGGATGTGCTGTTCGTGGCGGTGTTCTCGATGGGGGTCTTCACTTCGATGACCCTGTCCTTGTTCCTGGCCTTTGGTCTGTACCTGTTTCTGCGTCGGCACCTGCTGAACCAGCTGCCGGCGGGCCAGCACCTGTCCCGAGAGGCCTTGTTTGATCGGCTGTACCGCGCCACCCGACGGGTTGAACGACACCCTGAGACGCTCAAGCCCACCCTGACGCAATTGCTGCAAGACCTGTTCGAACCCATGCACACGCAATGGGCCCTGGGGCCGGTGGGCACCCAGGACACCTCCACCGGACACGACCGGCTGAAAGCCCATGGCACGGTGCTGCTGGTGCCCTTGCCCGCGCAGGACGCGGAGGCGCCGCCGACCGAGATCCTGGTGCTCAAGCATGCGCATCATGGACAGCGTTTGTTCACCGGGCGGGATGCTCGGCTGGCGCAGTACATCGCGCGCCAGTTGGCGCAGGCCAGCCGATGGGATGCCGCGGTGGAGCAAGGGCGCAGTGAAGAGCGCCTGCGGATCGCACAAGACTTGCACGATGACATCGGCGCGCGGCTGCTGACGCTGATGTACCAGGCCCCCAACCGCGACATGGAGGATTACATTCGCCACACGCTGCAGGACCTCAAAACCCTGACGCGTGGGCTGGCGGCCTCATCCCACCTGTTGAGCGATGCCTGCAGCGAATGGAAGAGGGACCTGAGTCACCGCATCGAGGTGGCCCACTGCCAGCTGAGCTGGCATGCCAGCTGGGACGACGACGTGCCCTTGAGCATGGTGCAGTGGTCCGCCTTGACCCGCATCTTGCGAGAACTGGTGAGCAACGCGCTGGCGCACGCACACGCCACCCAGATCACGGTGGAGCTGCAGCTTCACGCCAACGCACTCCGGCTGAGCGTGGTCGACAACGGCCAGGGCTCTGCGCCCGACACCTGGGCGCACGGGCTGGGGCTGGGCGGCATCCGCAAGCGGGTCAAGCAACTGGGCGGCACGGTGCGGTGGCAGGAATGCCCGTCAGGGGGCATTCGTTGCGAGGTGATGGTGGCCCCGTTCATGCCCGCCCAGCCCGACCCGTCGGGCGCCATGCCGCCAGCGGTGTGAGCCGCCCGGGCTCAGGTCTCCCACTGCGGGGTGTTGCGCAACACCTCGTCCAGCGTGGTCAGCCCCTCGGCCACCTTCATCACGCCAGACAGGCGCAGGGGCCTCAGGCCTTCCTTGGCGGCCGATCGGCGCAGGGGCGCCATCTCGACGGTGGGGTGCATGGCCCCGCGCACGGCCTCTGAAATGGGCAGCAATTCGTACAGGCCCACACGCCCCTTGAACCCCGTCATGCGGCAGTCCAGACAGCCCACAGGCTTGTAGGGCTGGCCCTTGCCGCTCATGCGCCAGGGCTTGATGGCATCGGCCAGGGTGTCGAGCTGCAAGGCCTCGTCAGGCTGCTTGCAATGGGGGCACAGGGTGCGCACCAGGCGCTGGGCCAGCACACCGATCAGCGTGGCGCTGATGAGGTACGGCGGCACACCCAGGTCGGTCAGGCGGGTGATGGCCGAGGCCGCGTCATTGGTATGCAGAGTCGAGAACACCAGGTGACCGGTGAGTGCCGCCTGGATGGCCATCTCGGCGGTTTCCAGGTCGCGGATTTCGCCCACCATGATGATGTCCGGATCCTGACGCATCAGGGCTCGCAGGCCTTCGGCAAAGCCCAGATCGATGGCGGGCTGCACCTGGGTCTGGTTGAAGGCGGGCTCGATCATTTCGATCGGGTCTTCCACCGTGCAGACGTTGACCTCATCGGTGGCCAGGCGCTTCAGGGTGGAGTACAGCGTGGTGGTCTTGCCCGAGCCTGTGGGGCCCGTGACCAGGATGATGCCGTGGGGACGCGAGGTCATCTGCTCCCACTGGGCGATCTCGCTGGGGGCAAAGCCCAGGGCCTCGAAGGACTTGACGGTGTTGTCCGGGTCGAAGATGCGCATGACCAGCTTCTCGCCGAAGGCGGTGGGCATGGTCGACAGGCGCATTTCCACCTCGTCGCCCGAGGGGTTGCGGGTCTTGATGCGGCCGTCCAGCGGACGACGGCGCTCCACCACGTCCATGCGGCCCAGCAGCTTGATGCGGGCGGTCATGGCCTGCATCACCGACAGGGGCACCTGGTACACCGTGTGCAAGACACCATCGATGCGGAAGCGGATGGCGCCCATCTCGCGGCGGGGCTCCAGGTGAATGTCGGAGGCGCGCTGGTCAAAGGCGTACTGCCACAGCCAATCGACCACCTGGATGATGCCCTGGTCGTTGGCATCGAGCTGTCGGTTGGTCTTGCCCAGCTCCACCAGCTGCTCGAAGCTGTGGGTGGTGCCGCTGTCGCCAGCCTTTTTGTTGGCATCCTTGACCGACTTGGCCAGGGTGTAGAACTCGGTGCGGTAGCGCTGCAAATCCAGCGGGCTGGAGACCACCAGGCGCACGGTCTTCTTGGTGTGGCCCAGGATCTCGCCCACCCAGTCGGTGTCCAGCGGCTCGCAGGTGGCGATCGTGATGTCCGTCAGGCCCACCTGCACCGGCAGCACCTTGCGCCGCTCGGCGTAATTGATGGACATGACCTCGGCCACCCGGCCCACGTCCACCTTGAGCGGGTCGATGCGCAGGTAGGGCAGGCCCACGCGCTGCGCCAGCCATTCGGTCAGGGGCTCGAGCTCCAGCACGGCGCCGGTGTCGGCCCGTGTGAGGCCCATGCCCGCCAAACGCACCAGCGGGTGCTGGGCGCTGTTGCCCGCGCTGAAGCGCTGGGTGACCACTTCGGCATCCTTCGGCGTCAACAGGCCGTCGTCACCCAGCCAGGTCAGCAGCATGCGCCAGTCGAGCGGGCCACGCGGCAAGGCCTGCCCGGACTTCTGACTGGCGGATGAGGGGCTGGACGTGGCGGACTGGGCGCTCATGGTGTGGGCTAGGGGTCGGACGGGGTCGGCGTCTGGAAGGCAGACAGCAGTTTGACCCATTTTTTCGCGGGCAGATCCCAACGGGACTGCAGGATTTCCGCACGTGCTTGCAGGATCTCTCGCGGGGGCAGCGTGAGGCCTTTCCAGGCGAGCACCACCACATTGCCCTCGGGCGTGGGCTTGAGCATGGCCATGCAGTCGACGCCGAACGCCGCGGCAATGCTCACGGCACTGCGGTCAAAGCTGGCCTCGCGGCCGAACAGGTTCACGCTCATCACGCCGCCGTCGTCCAGTACCTGCCAGCAAGCGCGGTAGAAGTCTTCGTCGTCCAGCACCGGGCTGGCGGCCTCGTGGTCGTACAAATCCACGCACAAGGCATCGACGCTGCCCAGGTGGGTGGGGTCGTTCACGTGGGCGGCGGCATCGCCCTGCACCACCGTCAGTCGGTCGTCATCGGGCGGCAGGTGAAACCACTGGCGGCACACGTGGATGACCTGCGGGTTGAGCTCGACCACGGTGGTGGGCAGCTTGAGGACCGCGTGGCAGTACTTGGTGATGGCCGCGGCGCCCAGGCCCAGCTGCAGGGTGCGGGTCTGGGCCAGGGTGTCAGGGTCCCGCAGCAGCAGCCAGGCCATCATGCGCTGGATGTAGTCCAGCTCCAGCTTCAGGGGCTTGCGGATGCGCATGGCGCCCTGGATCCAGGGCGTGCCCAGGTGCAGGTAGCGCACGCCATCGCCTTCGGAGATGGTGGCCTCGGCCAGCTCGGGCTGAGCCGTTGATCGGGCGGTGGCTCGCCCGGTGCGGCGGGCGGTGTCGGAGCGGGTTCGGGGGGCAGCAGCAGATCGTTTCACGCTGGCGAGTGTGGCACAGTCGGCCGCATGGCCCGCACGCCCGACCTCCGCCACCCTGCCGCCCCGCCACTGGCCACGAACATGGCCACGTACCCGGCCCCGCGCCTGACCGGGCTGGCGCCGGTGTGGGCGCCCCAGGCCCGCCTGCTGGTGCTGGGCAGCTTTCCCAGCGTGGCCTCGCTGCAGGCGCAGCAGTACTACGCCCACCCGCGCAACCAGTTCTGGCCCATCTTGTCGGCCGTGTGGGGGCTGCCCACCCTGCCCTCTGCGCCCTACCCAGAGCGCGTGACCCTGGCTCTGGCCCATGGCGTGGCCATCTGGGATGTGTACGCCACCTGCATCCGCCCGGGCAGTCTGGACAGCGCCATTCGCGAAGCCCAGCTCAACGACCTGGCCGGCCTGGTGCAGCGCTCGCCCGACCTGTGCCTGATCGTGCACAACGGGGGCGAATCGGCCCGGCACCGGCGCATCATCCAAGCCCTGGGCCTGCCAGTGATGAGCCTGCCCTCCACCAGCCCGGCCAACGCCAGTTGGTCGTTCGAGCGCAAGCTGGCGGCGTGGCGTGCCGCCTTCGAGCAGGCGGGTGTGTTGCAGCCCTTGCCTGGCCCGTCAGCGGGCTGACACGGGCATGGCAAGGCGCCCTCAGGCGCCGCCGATCAAGGCCGCCAACCGAGGCAAGGCCGCCACCGCGTTGTCACGGGTGATGCGCTGGGTGTGCGCCAGCGTCCAGCCACGAAGCTCGGCCAGGGTGTGCGCGATGCGGGGCAACTCGGTCGGCTCGTTGCGGCTGGACAGCCCCTGCGCCCGCTCGGCCGCCGTGCGGTACAGCCAGTGGGGCGGGATGTCGGGTGCGTCGGTTTCCAGCACCAGGGCGGTGTCGGGCAGCTCGGCCGCCAGGCGGCGGATCTGCAGGGCCCGATCGAAGGTCATGGCCCCGCCAAACCCCAGCCTGAACCCCAAATCGATGAAGGCTTCAGCCTGCTGGCGGCTGCCATTGAAGGCGTGGGCGATGCCGCCCGGCACCGGCCGGCCCTGCGCCTTCAAGGCCCGCAAGGCCTTGAGCAGCGGATCGGCACTGCGCCGCACATGCAGGATGACCGGCCAGCCCAGCCGAGCCGCCACGGCCAGTTGGCCCTCATAACAGCGCACCTGCTCGGCCCAGGCCTCAGGGGTCTGCAGTTCGGGCACGAAGCCGTCCAGACCGATCTCGCCCACCGCCACCAGGCGGGGGTCATGGGCATGCTGGGCCAGGGCCGCCTCCAGGGCCGCCACCGCCTGTTCAGCCCCCACACGGGCCACGTACAACGGGTGGGTGCCTAAAGCGTAAGCGCCCTCGCACGCATGGGCGGCTTGTCGTGCAGTGTCGAACGTGGAGGGCATGACGGCCGGCACCACCTGCAGCATCACCCCCGCCTGACGCGCCCGCCCGATCACCGCCTCGCGATCCGCCTCAAACTCGGGGGCATCCAGGTGGCAGTGGGTGTCAATCCAGCCGTTCATCGTGCCCCACTCAGGCTGTGTGGCCACTGTGTGCCGCGTCAGGCCGTGGTGGCCGCAGTCTCGGTGAAGCGCCCCGCCACCAGGCGATGCTGGCGGGCACAGCGCGCGGCCAGCTCGGTGTCGTGGGTCACCATCACCAGGGCCGTGCCCTGGTCGGCGGCCAGTTGCAGCATCAGCTCGAACACGGCGTTGGCCGTGTGGCGATCCAGGTTGCCTGTGGGCTCGTCGGCCAGCACACAGGCAGGCTGCGTCACCAGGGCGCGGGCCACGGCCACACGCTGACGCTCGCCGCCCGACAGCTCCGAGGGACGGTGCGCGGTGCGGTGGGCCAGGCCCACGCGCTGCAGCCACTCGGTGGCCTGGGCTCGGGCCTGCTCCAGCGGCTGGCGGCGGATCATCAAGGGCATGGCCACATTGTCCAGTGCCGAAAACTCAGGCAACAGGTGGTGGAACTGGTAGATGAAGCCCAGGTGCGCATTGCGCCAGGCACCTTGCTCGGCCGGGCTCATGTGGGCAAAGTCACGCCCCATGAGCTGCACCTGCCCCTGGGTGGGCCAATCCAGCCCGCCCAGCAAATGCAGCAAGGTGCTCTTGCCTGAGCCGGAGGCGCCCACGATGGCCACGGTGTCCCCACGCTCCACCGTCAGGCTGACGCCATCCAGCACGGTGACATCCACGGCAGCCGCCTCATGGAAACGTTTGACCAGCCCTTGGGCTTGCAAGATGGCGGTGTTCATGGGGCCTTAAATGTTGAGCAGCCAGGCAATGATGTTCTTGGCCACGTAGCCCAGCATGCCGAAGCCCAGCACCAGAAACAGCACGAAGGTGCCGAACTTGCCCGCTTTGGACTCGCGCGCCAGCTGCACGATGATGAACACCATGTAGAGGATGAAGCCCCCCACACCGAAGGTGAGGCCCCACTGGGCGATCTGTTCTTCCGTGATCCCGTCCATGTGTCACACCGCTTCCCGCACCACCAGGTCACGGTAGGCATGCCAGGTGGCATGACCCAGAACCGGGATCACGAGCATCAAACCAAACATCAGGGTGCCCAGGCCCACCATGGTCAGCAACATGACCAGGAAGGCCCACAGGCTCATGCAGACCGGGTTGGCCGCCACCGCGCGCCAACTGGTGAGGATGGCCTGCTGCACGCCCACCTGGCGATCAACCAGCAGGGGCAAGGCCACCACGCTGGAGGCGAACACCGGGGCGGCCATGGCCCCGCCCACCACCAGCCACAACTCGAACAGACCCGGATCGCTGGCCAGCACCACCCGGCGCAAAAAGTCGTCGGGAGTGGTGGCCGGGGGCTGCAAGCCCAGGGTGATGAGCGCGGCCGAGGTGACCACCCAGCCCGTGCCCAGGGCCATCAGCAACAGACCAAAACGCACCAGGCGGCTGTCCAGCGACGACCACACCTGCCACACGGTGGCAAAGCTGGCGCGCTCACCGCGCAGCAGGGCGCGACTGACGGCATACAGACCCGTGCTGAGCACGGGCGCCACCAGCAGGAAGCCGGAAAACGCCCCCGCCAGCACCCAGAAACGATCCCAGGCCTGCCACAACAGCAGACCGCCGAAGATGCCCATCACCAGGCCGTGGCTGAGCCCCACCCAGGGCGAGGCCATGAAATCATTCCATCCACGGGCCAGCCACAGGAAGGTGCGCAGTGAATGCACCTTGCGCACGCGCAAGGACCGCACAGGACGTTGATCACTCATAGCGTAAGGCCTCGGCAGGCTGGACGCGACTGGCGCGCCAGCTGGGGTAGAGGGTGGCCAAGAGGGCCAGGCACAAGGAAATGATGCCCACAGGGATGATGTCTGAGGATTGCGGATCAGACGGCAAGGCACTGATGAAATAGATGCTGGCGGGCAAGAACTGCACACCGAGCAGACCCTCGATGAAGGGCACGATGACATCCACATTGAAGGCCACCAGCAGGCCCAGCGCCAGCCCCGCCATCGTGCCCAGCACGCCCGACAGCGCGCCCTGCACCATGAAGATGCCCATGATCGAGCGCGGGCTGGCGCCCAGGGTGCGCAGGATGGCGATGTCGGCGCGCTTGTCGGTCACGGTCATCACGAGGGTGGACACAAGGTTGAACGCCGCCACCGCCACGATCAGGGTGAGGATGATGAACATCATGCGCTTCTCGATCTGCACGGCGTCAAACCAGTTGCGGTTGGTTTGCGTCCAGTCGCGCAGCAGCACCTCGGGCCCCAGGCGGGCGCCGAGTTCTACCGTCACCTGACGGGCCAGCTGCGGGTCGGTCAACTTGAGCTGCACCGCGGTGGGGCCGCCGGTGCGGAACAAGCGGGCCGCGTCCTCCACATGCATCAGCACCAGCCCACTGTCGTACTCGTAGTGCCCGGCATTGAAGATGCCCACCACCGTGACCTGCTTGAGCCGGGGCACCATGCCGGCGGGCGTCACCTGCCCGCTGGGGGCCACGAGGGTCAAAGCATCGCCTTCGCGCACGCCCAGGGCGTTGGCCAGCTCCAGGCCGATCAGCACCCCCCATTGCCCCGGCTGCAGCTTGGCAAAGGTGTCTTTCATGCTGGCGGCCAGCGGGGTGACGCTGATCTCGGCCTCGGGCAGGATGCCGCGCACCATGGCGCCGCGCATGTCCTCACCCCGGGCGATCAGCGCCTGGGCCGGCACGAAGGGCGCCGCGCCCACCACCGAGGGGTGCTGGCGGGCGGCCTCGGCCAGTTGCGTCCAGTCGGGCAAAGCGCTGCCCCAGCGGTCGTAAATCTCCACATGCGCGATCACCGACAACATGCGGTCACGCACTTCCTTCTGAAAGCCGTTCATCACCGACAAAACGATGATCAACGCCGCCACCCCGAGCGCAATGCCCAAGACGGAGACGCCAGAGATGAAAGAAATGAAACCGTTGCGACGTGCAGACCGGCTGGCGCGGGTGTAACGCCACCCGATGCGCCATTCATAAGGCAGGTTCATGATGCGGGAAGTGTACCCATTCGATAATGCACGCCATGCCGCGTGTTGAAGATTCCCCCCTGCCCTCAGGCCCCCATTGGGTGGTGAGTGGCGCCAGCAGCTTGTCCGAGCCCTGTCAGCAGGCCCTGCTGATGCTGGATCAGCCCCCATCCGCCACCATGCCAGAGCTGCCCCATTGGCGTCAGCTGCTGGGGGCGCTGGTCGAGCAGCGTCGCCTGGAGGGCGACGAATACGCCCTGTCCATGCCGCACGAGCGGATGCTGGCCCAGGCCTGGGGATGGCGCAGTGATGATGGGTGCATTCCGTGGGCCGCATGGTGGGCCGCGCACGACGGCGTGGCCTTGCCCGCCGGTCAGGCCTGGTCGCTGCTCAGCCCCGGTCACTGGCTGATGGGGCGCGACCACCTGACCGTGGTGGAGCCCTCGTCGCTGCAACTCTCGGCCGCCGATTCACAGGCCCTGCTGGCCACCGTGCGCCCCTTCTTCGAAGAAGACGGCTGGACGTTGCAATGGGGTGCGCCCCTGCGCTGGTATGCCTCTCACCCCAGCCTGGCGGACTACCCCTGCGCCTCGCTGGACCGGGTCAGCGGCCGCAACCCCGACCTCTGGCTGACCGACCACCCTCAGGCCCGGGGTGTGCGACGCCTGCAAAGCGAAGTGCAGATGCTGCTGTACCAGCACCCCGTGAACGACACCCGAGAAGCGCAAGGCCTGCTGAGCATCAACTCGTTCTGGCTGAGCGGCGCTGGCCTGATACCGGAGGCGCCGCCGCCGTCACAACCCACGCTGGTGGACACCCTGAAGCCGGCCTTGCTGCGCGATGACATGCAGGCCTGGCTGGAGGCCTGGGCCGAACTCGACCGCACGGTGCTGGCCGACATCTGGGCGCGCCACTGTGCGGGCGAGGCCGTGCAGCTCACGCTGTGCGGTGAGCGCCATGCCGTGACCCTGGCCGCCGCCGGGACGGCCCCTACAGGATGGTGGTCTCGGTGGGCCCAGCGCCTGTCGGGCCGCACGCCACGTGCGCCCGCGCCTGGCGCCTGGCTGGCCCAGCTCTGAACACCACACCAGACGCTCACCACCCCACGGTCCCACCGCATGCAGATCATCGCCCGCGACATCCCCCCCCGTGCTGCCTGGCAACTTGAACAGGCGGGCGTGCACCCCCTGTTGGCGCGCTTGTTTGCCGCCCGGGGCATCCGCCAGGCCGATGAGCTGGATGACCAACCCGCCAAGCTCTTGCCACCCACGGCCTTGCGGGGTGCCGTGGAGGCCGCCCGGCTGCTGGCCGATGCCCTGGACGCCGGCCAGGGGCTGTGCATCGTGGCCGACTACGACTGCGACGGGGCCACGGCCTGCGCCGTGGGGCTGCGCGGTCTGCGCATGTTGGGCGCTCAGGCGGATCAGGTTCACTATGTGGTGCCCGACCGCGCGGTGCACGGCTACGGGCTGACCCCGCCCATCGTGGACCTGGTGGCCGCCACAGGCGCCCAGGTGCTGATCACCGTGGACAACGGCATGGCCAGCCATGAGGCGGTGCGCCTGGCGCGCGCGCGCGGCATGCAGGTGCTGATCACCGACCACCACCTGCCTGTGGTGCGCGATGACGGCAGCGCCGACCTGCCCGAGGCCGACGTCATCGTGAACCCCAACCAACCCGCTTGCGAGTTTCCGAGCAAGGCGCTGGTGGGCGTGGGGGTGATGTTCTATGTGCTGCTGGCCCTGCGCGCAGAACTGCGGGCACGGGGGCGTTTCGACGCCCAGCAGCAACCCCGCCTGGATGCCCTGCTGGACCTGGTCGCCCTGGGCACCATCGCCGATGTGGGCCGACTGGACACCAACAACCGACGCCTGGTGGCCCTGGGCCTCAAGCGCATCCGCAGTGGCCGCATGCAGGCGGGCGTAGCCGCCCTCTTTCAGGCGGCGGGCCGCGATCCCTCGCGCGCCTCCAGCATGGACTTCGGCTTTGCCTTGGGGCCGCGGGTGAATGCCGCCGGCCGCCTGGCCGAGATGGGCCTGGGCATCGAATGCCTGATCACCGATGACCCGGTGCGCGCGGCCGACCTGGCGCGACAGCTGGACGCCATCAACCGTGAACGACGCGAGCTGGAATCCGGCATGCGGGAACAGGCCGAGCTGCACCTGGACAGCCTGATGCCAGACGGTGATCCGCCGCAGGCCTTGTCGATCTTCCACCCCGACTTCCATGAGGGCGTGGTGGGCATCGTGGCCTCACGGCTCAAAGACCGGCTGCACCGCCCCACCTTCGTGTTCGCACGCGGGCAAGACGGTTTGCTCAAGGGCTCAGGACGCTCCATCCCCGGCTTTCATCTGCGCGATGCGCTGGACCTGGTGCACAAGCGGCACCCGGGTGTGCTGCGCAAGTTTGGCGGCCATGCGATGGCCGCAGGCTGCACCGTGGCGGAGGCCGACTTGCCTGTGTTTGAGGCCGCGTTGCGGCGCGTGGCACAAGAAGGGCTGGATGAGGCCACCCTGTCCAGGCAGTTGCTGAGCGATGGCCCGCTGGACGCCCAATGGTTCACCCCGGACACCGTTCAGGCGCTGGATGAGGCCGTGTGGGGCCCCGGCTTCGAGCCCCCGGTGTTCAGCCAGGAGGTGGAGGTGCTGGGGCAGCGCCTGGTGGGCACACGACACCTGAAACTCAGCCTGCGCCTGCAGGGCCAGGTGCGCGACGGGATCTGGTTCGGCCACACCGAGCCTCTGCCCTCGAAAGTGGTGATGGCCTACCGGGTGAACCTGGACGAATACCAGGGCCGCCAGCGTGTGCAGATGGTGGTGGAGGGCTGCGAAGCCCTGGGCTGACGCTGGACGCGAGCCTCAGCGGTAAGCGCTGAGGGCCCGTGTGGCGACGGGGTTGCCGTAGGTGACGGTGTCTTCCTGGGGCAGCAGGATGTTGAGCACGCGCTCCACGGAGGCCGAGGCCCGATGGGCCTGGGCCCACTGTTGCTGCACCCGGGTTTGGGCCAGCACGAGGCGCTGACGCAGGCCCTCATCCAGACCAGACTGGCCCTGTTGACGGGCTTGGCGCACAGCAGCCACCGCCTCGCTGAGACGTTGTTGTAACTGCTGGCTGGCCTGCTCGATGGCAGGCAGGTCAGAGGTGGCCAGGGCATGCTCCAGCACATCGAGCTGCTGCTCGATGTCGCTCACGCGCTCTTGCAGGCTGGAAGGCATGGCCGGGCTCCGTCGTGTCAGGCCGCACGGCCCAACAGTTCCTTGGCGTTGCTGATCAGCTTGTCGGCGATGACCTCGGCATTCACCTGGTAGCTGCCATCGTCGATGGCCTGCTTCACACGCGACACCTTGTCAGCATCGAACTCGCCTTCCGGCGTTTGAACCATGCCCGCTGCCGCCTGGGAGAGAGTGACTTTTGCACTTTCGCCCACACCGCCTTCCAGCGATGATGTCTTCCCGGGGGCGCGAGTCGATGCGGCCCCCTCGGTCGGCAGACCTACGCCCAACGCCTTGTCCAATGGGTTGCCAATTTTCATGATGCACTCCTTGATCCCGGAACAGTCCGGGTGGTCACATCCGCGATATCGACGCGGCCCTTGCGGACTTTAATCTCAAACGCATCATTCCCCATGAACAGGGGGGGCAGTCCACAGATCAAGTGGGTTTTTACAAGCTTAATTCCGCCAAACGTTCGCCCACGGGCTGAGCGCACAGGATGCGACCGGACTCCATCCGAACGCGTGCACAGCGCCCTTCGTCCCCATGAGCCATGGCCGTTCCGGTGGCGGCGGCCTGGAATCCGGCCCCCCGCACCACCAGCTTGACCGGGTCGCCCGACTGAAACCAGCGGCGCACCTTCAAATCCGCCTGGCGCAATTCAGCGCCCTGCGTGAGGGTGCGTGCCAGGGTGCGGCCCAGCGCCTCTTCGGGGCGCAACACCGCCTGCGAGCCGCCGGCGGCCAGATCCACCCGGGCTAAACTCAGATCGCTGGCTTCCAGCACCGTTCCAGCGGGCAGCGACCGCGACACCACCACCGCGGGGGCCCACACCTTGACGGTCACGGGCCAGAAGATGTTCCAGCGCGCGCCTTCTTCGCAACGCAGGCCCACGCGTGAACGCCCCCAGAGGTTGGCGCCCGTGGGCAAGTAAGCGCGAATGCGTTGGCAGGGCGCCAGCTTGAGACGCGGATCCAGTTCACCCAGTTCCACTTCGATCTGCGGTGCCATGCCTGCAGCCACATCCCCGAGCCCTTGCCCGGGACTGGCGGCGTTGTGCGGGTTCTGCGTGTTTTGCAGATTTGGCGCGGTGCCAGCAGCCTCTGCGCCTGCCACATCGCGCGAGGCCAGCCACTGCTGCACGCTGGCCTGCAAGGCGGCGCGATCCTGAATGGCCTGCGCCTGCACGCTGCTGACACTGAGGCCGATGACGAGGGCAGCCATGAGCCAGCGCCACCGTGTCATGGCCAGGAATGCGCCCATGACCACACCACACCGGCCAGCGGCGGCGGGATGGAACGAGCACAGGTGAAAGCACTGCATGACTTCGCACTGTAGGCACAGCCACGCGGTCAGAGGAGCAGGAAATGCCCCCCGAACCCTGCGTTATTCCGGCTCATGTTCCGGGCCCTTCCGATTCACCATCCACAGCAATCACCGGAAGAACCGGCTGGAGACCCACCATGCTGAACCGCATCACCGACTCACTGAACTTCAATGCCGAGGCCTTGCGGCTTCGCTCTGAACGCCAACGTCTGATCGCCAGCAACATCGCCAACGCCGACACACCAGGCTATGTGGCCCGAGATTTCAATTTCGGGCAGGCCTTGGCGGAGGCCACCGGGCGTCAAAGCACAGCCAGCGGCACAGGACTGCCGCGACTGACGATGGCCGTGTCGACCGCGAACCACTTGGGGCGCAACGGTCAGCCGGTCGGCGGCCGCGCTGAGCCCGAGCTGAACTACGCCAGCAACCCGCAAGACAGCCTGGACCGCAACACCGTGGACATGGACCGCGAGCGGGCCAGCTTTGCCGACAACACCGTGCGCTACGAGGCGGCCCTGCGATTCATCAATTCGCAGATCCGCACCTTGAACACGGCCATCACCGGCCAGTGATGACTGAAGGAGATTGACGATGTCGATGTTCAACATCTTCAACATTTCAGGCAGCGCCGTCAGCGCGCAGTCTCAGCGCCTGAACGTGGTGGCCTCCAACCTGGCCAACGCCGATACGGTGGCTGGCCCTGACGGGCAGGCTTACAAGGCACGTCAGGTGGTGTTCACCTCGCAAATGATGGGCGGCACGGGCGCCACCGGTGTGACTGTGAGCCAGGTGGTGGAAGACGACACCCCCGGCCGCCGCGTCTACGACCCCAAGCACCCCCAGGCCGACGGTGAGGGCTACATCACGTACAGCAACGTCAACTCGGTGGAGGAGATGGTCAACATGATCTCGGCCTCGCGTTCCTACCAGAACAACATCGAGGTGATGACCACCACACGCTCCTTGTTGATGAAAACCCTGCAGATGGGTCAAGGCAACTGATTTTTCTTCACCGCACGACGGACTGAACCATGACCACCACCGCTCTGAACAATGTCGCTGGCGCCGCCACCACCCGCGGCGCCACGGCTGGCGCCAAGCAAAGCAATGCGGCCGACATGTCGGAGCGCTTCCTGAAGCTGCTGGTGACCCAGCTGAAAAACCAGGACCCGCTCAACCCGATGGAAAACGCCGAGCTGACCAGCCAGATGGCGCAGATCAACACGGTGACGGGCATCGAGAAGCTGAACACCAGCATGACCGGCATGGCCGAGAGCTTCTCTCAGATGCAGATGCTGCAAGGCGCCAGTCTGGTGGGTCGGTCCGTGCTGCTCGACGGCAACAACCTGACGGTGGACAACGAAGGCATGGCGTCGGCAGGGTTCGAACTGACCACCCCGGCCAGCAGCGCGCGCGTGGACATCCTGGATCGCGCAGGCGTCCGTATCGACACCATCAACCTCTCCAACCTGAGCGCAGGACGGCAGGGCTTCGAGTGGGAAGCGCCCGAAGGCCTCAACACCCGCGGGCTGACCTTCAAGGTCACCGCCAGCACCGGGTCGGCCACGGTCGAAGCCAAACCCCTGACCTTCGATCTGGTCAAAGCCGTGAACACCACCGGCGGCAAGCTCACCCTGGAGCTGGCCAGCGGGGGCCAGACGCCCTACAGCCAGGTGAAGGCTGTTTCCTGATCCTTACCAGCAGTCACAGAAAGGAACTCCATCATGGGCTTTCAACAAGGACTCTCCGGCCTGAACATCTCCAGCAAGAGCCTGGAGGTGATCGGCAACAACGTGGCCAACGCCAACACCTATGGCTTCAAGGCCGCCCGTGCCGAGTTCTCGGACATGTACGCTGCGTCACTGGGTGGTGCGGGCAACAACGGCATCGGCATTGGCGCCCGCGTGGCCGCCGTGGCGCAACAGTTCACCCAGGGCAACGTGTCGACCACGGCCAACAACCTGGATCTGGCCATCAATGGCCGGGGGTTCTTCGCGCTGAACACGCCACAAGGCGAAACGGTTTATTCGCGCAATGGCCAGTTCAAGCGTGATCGCGACGGCTTCATCGTCAACAACGAAAAGCACCAGTTGCTCGGCCAACCGCTGCAGGATGAAGGGGATGGGGCGATCATTCCCTCCGGCCCGCCCGGCACGCCCATCCAGCTGACCAATGATTTGTTCCCCCCCAGGGCGGCAGACAACATCACGATGGTGGCCAACCTGGATGCCCGTGCTCAGGTGCCCGCCCTGCCCATCGACTTCACCAACTCACGCACCTACAACTTCGTCACCTCTCAAACCATCTTTGGTGACAACGGTGCACCGGTGGCCGTGAACTACTACTTCCGCAAGGTGGCGGACGCCACCGCCACCGATGGCGGCCAATGGGCGCTTTACATGAGCGCCGATGGCAACACCAACAATGCCTCGCTGCTCAACGACGGCAACGTGCCGCCCCTGCCGGTGGAGGTGGGCACCTTCACCTTCAACACCGACGGCTCGTTGCCGGCCGGCACGGTGATCAACCTTCCTGACATCCCTGGTGGACGCAATGGCCAGCCCATCACAGGCGTGACGCTGGATCTCTCGAGCAACACGGAGTACTCAGGCAGCTACGCCGTGACCGACCTGACCGGTGGTGGCTATGCACAGGGCAACCTGTCGGACTTCATCATCGAAACAGACGGCACGGTCAAAGCTCGCTACACCAACGGCCAGTCCAAGGCCGTGGCCCGCGTGCTGCTGGCTGACTTCAAGAACCTGAACGGTCTTCAGCCCATCGGCAACAACGAGTGGAAGTCCACCAATGCCTCAGGCCCTCCCCTGCCCCTGGGCGCCCCGGGCTCGGGCGTGTATGGCCTGCTGCAGGCCGGCGCGCTGGAGGAGTCCAACGTGGACCTGACCGGTGAGCTGGTCAACATGATCGTGGCGCAACGCGCCTACCAGGCCAATGCCCAGACCATCAAGACCGAAGACCAGGTGCTGCAAACCCTGGTGAACCTGCGCTGATGAGCCAGCACGCTGACCACGCCTCGCGCAGGACAAGGAGTACCCCATGGACCGCATGATTTACCTCAGCATGGCGGGCGCCAAGACCAACATGCAGCAGCAAGACGTGCTGTCGCACAACCTGGCCAACGTCAGCACCACGGGCTTTCGGGCCGAGTTGCAGGCCGTGCGGGCGGTGCCGGTGCGGGGCGATGGCGCCACCACCCGGGCTTATGCCCTGGAGACCACGGTGGGCTACGACGACACGGCCGGCCCCATCACCTTCACGGGTCGCCCCCTGGATGTGGCGGTGCAGGGCCGCTCGTGGCTGGCGGTGCAGGGTCTGGATGGCACGGAAGCCTACACGCGGGCTGGCGCACTGCAGATCTCGAACGACGGCACGCTGATGACGCCCAATGGACTGCCGGTGATTGGAGACGGTGGCCCCATCGCCATCCCCGCCAACGCCCAGCCCAGCATCGGGGCCGATGGCACGGTGAGCGTGCGTCAGCCCAATGGCACGGTGCAGGCGGTGGGCCGACTGAAGCTGGTCACGCCTGAAGAGAAGCTGGTGCGCGGAGATGACGGTCTTTTCCGCGGACCCGATGGCGGCGAGCTGCCCCAAGATGCCAACGCCAGGCTGCAAGACGGCGCCTTGGAAGGCTCCAACGTCAACCCGATTGAAACCATGGTGGCGATGATCGCGGCCGCGCGTCAGTACGAAGCTCAGATCAAGCTGATGCAAACCGCCGAAGCCAAAGAGCGCCAGGCCGCCCAGCTCTTGTCCAACAACGGCTGAGCCTTTGATTGATGTGCATGGCCGCCAGGCCGAAGGAGTTTCACCATGATGCGTTCTCTGTGGATTGCCAAGTCGGGCATGGAAGCCCAGCAAATGCAGCTGGACCACATTTCCCACAACCTGGCCAACAGCGGCACCAACGGCTACAAGCAGTCGCACGCGGTGTTTGAAGACCTGATGTACCAAACCCTGCGTCAAAGCGGAGCCAACACCGCTGAAGGCGTGCAACTGCCCACCGGCCTGCAAGTGGGGCTGGGCGTTCGCCCCGTGGCCACCTCGCGTGAGTTCAGTCAGGGCAACCTGCAGCAAACCTCCAACAACCTGGATGTGGCCATCCAGGGCAAGGGCTTCTTCCAGGTGGAGATGCCCGATGGCACCGTGGGGTACACCCGCGACGGCTCGTTCAAGCTGGACAACCAGGGCAACCTGGTCACCAACAATGGCTACCGTGTGCTGCCGGGCTTCCAGTTTCCAGCCGAAGCCACCAGCATCACCATCGGCCAAGACGGCACGGTGAGCTTCTTGCGCCCCCCCAACCCCGACCCTGAAATCCTGCCCCAGATCCAGCTGGCCGACTTCATCAACCCGGCCGGCCTGGACCCCAAGGGACAGAACATCTTCATGGAAACCGCCGCCTCGGGCCCGCCGGTGGTGGGTAACCCGGCAGAGAACAGCATGGGCGGTCTGTCTCAAGGCTTCGTGGAAACATCCAACGTGAACGTGGTTCAGGAGCTGGTGACCATGATTCAGAGCCAGCGGGCGTACGAACTCAATTCCAAGGCCATCCAGACCTCGGATCAGATGCTGCAGAAGCTGGGGCAATTGTGATGAACACCACCTTGCGCGCACTGACAGCGAGTCTGCTGGTGGTTGGGCTCGCCGGCTGCATGGCCACCGCCCCCAAGGTGGATGTGGTCGAACCCACTCAGGCCCGTCCGGTTCCCGTCACCCCGGCCGTGCAAGCCAATGGCTCGATCTTCCAGGCCGCAGGCTACCGACCGCTGTACGAAACCCACCGTGCGCGCATGGTGGGCGACGTGATCACCATCCGCATCTCGGAAAACGTCTCGGCCAAGCAGGAAACCACCAGCTCCATCGAGAAGAAGGGCAATGTGTCCAGCGAAGTCTCGGCCATTCCCTTCGTCAACAGCGGCAACCTCGCGCGCTTGAGCGCCTCGGGCAGCAGCAACAACAAGTTCGATGGCAAGGGCACCACCCAGGCCGTGGGCAACTTCTCCGGCTCGATCACTGCGACCGTGATCGAGGTGCTGCCCAACGGCCACCTCGTGGTCTCGGGCGAAAAGCAGATCGGCGTGGGCCGCAATGTGGACGTGCTGCGCTTCTCGGGCACCGTGGATCCAATCACCATCCAGGCCGGCAACACCGTCAGCTCCAGCCAGGTGGCCAATGTGCGTGTGGCCCAAACCGGCCGCGGCGCGCAGCAAGAAGCGCAGGGAATAGGCTGGGTTGCCCGCTTCTTTTTGAGTCTTGCGCCCTTCTAAAGACGCGAACAATGGAGCCGAACCCCCAAGGATTTCGGCCCCATGAACACCACCGACCGCCTCCTCAGACTGCTGATTGCGCTGGCCTTCGCCGCGGCCTCAGCCGCCCTGTGGTGGCCGGTTGAGGCCCAGGCCACACGCCTGAAGGAAATTGCCACCGTTCAAGGTGTGCGCTCCAACCAGTTGGTGGGCTACGGCCTGGTCGTGGGCCTGGACGGCACAGGCGACCAGACCACGCAAACCCCTTTCACCGCCCAGAGCGTGCAGGCCATGCTGCAGCAACTGGGCATCAGCGTGCCTGCGGGCACGCCCATGCAGCTCAAGAACGTGGCGGCCGTGCTGGTCACGGCCACCCTGCCCCCCTTCGCCCAACCCGGACAGGCCATTGATGTGGCCGTGTCCTCGCTGGGCAATGCCAAATCGCTGCGCGGTGGCACCCTGATCGCCACCCCCCTCAAGGGTGCTGACGGCCAGATCTATGCGCTGGCCCAGGGCAACCTGCTGGTGGGCGGCGCCGGTGCTTCTGCCGGGGGCTCCAAGGTCCAGATCAACCACTTGAGCGCCGGCCGCATTCCCAACGGCGCCTCGGTGGAGCGCAGCGTGCCCACGCCGTGGATGCAGCAGCCCTCCATCCAGTACGATCTGCAGTCAGACGACTTCAACACCGCACGCCAGGTGGCCGACGCCATCAACCGCGCCAAGGGTGCCGGCACGGCCGAGGCCCTGAGTGGGCGCAGTGTCAGCGTGCAGTTGCCCGCGGCACCCGGAGCCCGGGTGGCCTTCCTGGCCGATCTGGAAAACCTGCGCATCGAACGGGCCACTCCAGCCGCCAAGGTCATCATCAATGCCCGCACAGGGTCCATCGTGCTGAACCAAACGGTGACCCTGGGGCCGTGCGCCGTCGCCCACGGCAACCTGTCCGTCACCATCAACTCCACGCCGGTCATCAGCCAGCCTGCGCCCTTGTCGCAGGGGCAGACGGTGGTGACCGAGAAAGCTGACATCCAGATCAACCAGCAGCCCGGCAGCCTCATCCAGATGCCGGCTGGCAGCCGCTTGACCGACGTGGTCAAGGCCCTCAACACCCTGGGTGCCACACCGCAGGACCTGGTGGCCATCCTGCAGGCCATGAAAGCTGCAGGGGCCCTCCAGGCCGATCTGGAGGTGATCTGATGAGCCTGAACTCACCCCTGCCCGCGAACCAGCAAGGTCTGTCGGTCGATCTTCGATCGCTGGACCGGCTCAAAAGTGCCTCTGGTCAGGACGCGAAAGGCCAGATCCGCGAGGTGGCCCGCCAGTTGGAGGGCCTCTTCATGCAAGAACTGATGAAAAGCATGCGGGCCACGACCATGGCCTCCGGCATGCTGGACAACAACGCCACCGAGATGGGCACCAGCATGCTGGACGGACAACTGTCTCAGCAGATGACGGGCTTGCCAGGCGGCCTGAGCGACATGATCACCCGCCAACTGGAGCGACAGCTGCAGGCGTTTCAGCAACCGGGCTCCAGCACGGGCAACACGGGCAGCCGCGCAGCCATCCAATCAACCGAGAACACCTCGGCCACGACCAGCGCCCGCAAGGTGGGCGCCAACGCTGCTCGCCCGGCCACGCCGGAGGCGTTCATCCGCCAACACCAGACCGCAGCCAAAGCCGCCGAAGATGCGACCGGTATCCCTGCTCACCACATCCTGGGCCAGGCGGCGCTGGAATCGGGCTGGGGTCGTCGCGACATCCGCATGCCGGACGGCAGCCCCAGCCACAACCTGTTCGGCATCAAGGCCACCTCGTCATGGAAAGGCAAAGTGGCCGAGGTGACCACCACCGAGTACATCGGTGGCGTGCCGCGCAAGGTCACGGCCAAGTTCCGTGCATATGACTCGTTCGAAGAGGCCTTCAAGGACCATGCACGGCTGCTGACCAACAGCCCACGCTACAGTGGCACCGCTGCCAAGGCCGAGTCACCAAGAGCGTTCGCCATGGGTCTTCAACAAGGTGGATACGCCACCGACCCCGCCTATGCGGACAAGTTGACCCGTGTCATCCACACCGCGCTGCGCGTGCAGCGTGAAATGGCCTGACGGCACGGGCGGGAGACGACACCATGGGAACCGGCATTTTCTCGATGGGCACCCGGGCGATGTTCGCCGCTCAGACGATGCTGGACACCACCAGCAACAACATCTCCAACGTCAACACACCGGGCTACTCGCGGCAGCAGGTTCAGCTGGGCACGGAAGATGGTCTGTTCACCGGAGCCGGCTTCTTCGGACGCGGGGTGAAGGTGCAAACCGTCACCCGCGCCACGAACGAGTTCCTGACCAAGGAAGTGAACCGCACGGTGGCCGGTGCCTCGGCCGACAAGACGCGGCTGGACAAACTGTCTCAGCTCGAAAAGGTATTGCCCACCGGAGAATCCGGGCTGGGCTACGCCGCCGGGCAGGTACTGAACTCCTTTGTGGATGTGGCCAACCAGCCCCAGGATCTATCGGCTCGGCAGGTGGTGCTGGCGCGCACGCAGGAATGGGTCAGCCGTGTCAACAACGCAGGCCAGCAGCTCACTGAGCTGCAATCGGGAGTGGTGCTGGATCTGGGTAACACGGTCGACCGCATCAACGGATTGACACGCCAGATTGCGCAGGCCAATGACGCCATCGCCAAATTCCAGGGCGTGGGGCATGAGCCCAACGACCTGCTGGATCGACGTGACCTGCTGGTGCGCCAGCTCAACGAACTGGTTCAGGTGAACACAGTGAAGGCCGACGACGGCAGTCTCAACGTGTTCATGGGGGGCGGTCAGGTGCTGGTGCTGGGCACCGACGTGCAAAAACTCAGCATGGTGCGCGACCCGCTGGACAGCACCCTGGGGCGCGTGGCACTTCGTGACGATGTCAACAACACCGACCGCATTCTGGACGAGACCCAGTTCACCGGTGGTGCGCTGAGTGGCCTGCTCACCTTCCAGGATGAGGATCTGAGCTTCACCCGGATGCAACTCAATTCGTTCGTGCGCTCATTCGCCGAACGACTGAACAGTCAGCAAAGCCTGGGGCTGGATGCGAACGGCAATCCAGGTCAGCCTTTGTTTGCCAATGTCCGCACGGCCGCCGGAGTACAGCTGGCCCTGTCCGACCCCAAGAACCTGGCGGCAGCCTCGCCTTTCGTGGTCAGCACCGACATCGCCAATCGAGGTACCGTCACGGCGGGTTCGGTGCGCATGTTGTCTCCAACCTCGCCACCCACACCGGCCCCAGCCGCACCGCCGATCTCCGTCCAGTTTTTCCAGGATTCGACCGCCGCCTCGGGGATCTCGTACGCTCTGGTGGACAGCAGCAATGTCATCCAGCTGACGCAAGCCTGGGAACCGGGCGTACCCATCACCGACGGTGTGTCCTTTCAGTTGCCCATCACGGGCGTTCCGGTGCCCGACACCGACATCAGCGATGGCGTGTGGAATGGTGACCGACTGCTGATCCAGACCACGTCCAACCCGTTGAGCAACAACGGCAACGCATTGGCCGTGCTGGCGCTGCGCGATGAGCCCTTTGTGGTGCTCGACCTGGCGGACACGGAAACCCTGTCCCAGGTGCTGAGTACCAACCCAGAACGCGCCGGCACCCTGACAGATTCCTACTCCCAAATGGTGGGCAACCTGGGGGTGCGGGTGCAAAGCGGACGCACCTCCGCCGAGATCTCTCAAACCCTGAGTTCGAACGCAGAGCAAACACTCAATGGCGAGGTGGGGGTGAACCTGGATGAGGAGGCGGCACGCCTGATCCAGTTCCAGCAAAGCTACCAGGCTGCCGCCAAGATCTTGCAGGTGGCACAGCGAGTGTTCGATGTGCTGCTGGAAACCTCTCGATAACGCGTGACAGGAGTCATGTCCATGCGCATCGCCACCGCCTTCGCTTATGACCAGTCGATCTTCAACCTGCAAGAGCGCCAGCAGAACCTGTCGCAAACGCAGCTTCAGCTGACCTCGGGCAAACGCGTCAACAAGGCCAGCGACGACCCGACCGCCGCCGCGCGCGCCGAACGCGCCCTGGCCGCCTCAGCACGAACGGATGCGGACAAGCGCGCCATTGATGCCAGCCGCAACGTCATGCAGACGGCCGAATCGGCCTTGGGTGACGCCGTCGAGCTGATCCAGTCTGCCCGCGAGACCCTGATTGCCGCGGGCAACGGCAGCTACACCGTGGGCGAGCAACGGGCGCTGGCCGTCAAGTTGCGCGAGATCCGCAGCCAGTTGCTCTCGGTGGCCAACCGCCCCGATGGCGGCGGCGGCTACATCTTCGGTGGCCAGGGCGTCAGCACCCCACCCTTCGTGGAAAGCAGCACGGGCGTGAACTACAAGGGGCAATCGGGCGAGTTGCTGGCATCGGCTCGCGAGCGCCTGACCCTGACCGTGGATGGCAAAAAATCGTGGATGAGCGCTCGAGAAGGCAACGGTGTGGCCACGGCCGAGGCCTCGCCCACCAATACCGGCAATGCTCAGTTTGGCGTGCCCCGCATCACCAACCCGGCCAGCGTGCCCTACCCTGCGGCCACACCGCCGGGCCCCACGTTCTCGATCGCATTCACCGACACCGGCGCAGGGCTGGAGTACGAGGTGTTTCAGGACGGAACGTCCCTGGGCGCGCCCGCCTCATTCGTGAGCGGGCAATCCATCACCATCCCCGGCAGCGGGCTGTCCATGGCCGTGGCGGGTTCGCCAGCCGATGGTGACTCCTTCACCATCCGTGAGGCCGCCAACGAACTCAACATTTTCGACAGCCTGGAAAGCACCATCAACGCCCTGAACGGCTCCAGCACCACCGGGGTGGCCAAGCTGACCGTGGAGCGTGGGCTGACCGAGATCGACAGCATCATGAACAACCTGCAAGCCGCACGGACGGCGGTGGGTGAAACCTTGAACCGGATGGAAGGCATCGAGAGCCGCAACAGCGCCTTGAAGGTGGCCGCCGAGAACGAACGCTCCGCCGCCGAAGACCTCGACATGGTCGAGGCCATCTCGCGCTTCCAGAACCAGCAGACAGGCTACGACGCCGCGCTCAAGAGCTACGCCATGGTGCAGCGCATGTCCCTGCTGAACTATCTGAACCCCTGACCCCACATCACCATGCACCACCCCGCCCTCGGTCAACTGATTTTGGCTTACAGCCCCGTGATCGACCGCAACCGCGCGGTCATCGCCACACGGCTGACGCTGTCGCCACTGAACCCGGACGCACCGCCGACCGCCAGTGCCACGCTGGAGGCCATCGCCCAGGCCTGGCCCTCGGACAACGACCAGTTGTGGCTGAACGTCACGCACGAAGGCTTGTTGATGGACCTGCTGCAGTCCAACCCGGGACGGCACATGATCATGGAGATCCCGTCGTTCATGGCGTGTGACGCCCGCTACACAGATGCCATCTGCACCCTGCACGCCAACGGTGGCACCCTGGTGTTGAAAGGTCGCCCCTTGAGTGACCTTCCCAAAGAAGTACTGCCCTGCTTCAAGCATGCCATCGTCGACCTCAATGAAGACCGTCGCGCCGATGGCAGCCACCCTCCAGCCACGCCGGGTGCACCTGCGGTGTACCGAGGCATTTCGGTGGTGCAAAGCGGGGTGTGCAGCGTGGACGACATGGAAGCGTCGTTCCGACGCGGTGTGGCCGCCGTGCTGGGCTGGCCCATCGACAGTGTCACCCAAGCCGGGAACAAACCCGCCGACCAGCCCGCCTTGCAGGTGATCGTTCAGTTGATCGACCAGGTACACCGCCAGGACGAGATCGAAGACCTCGAAGCCACCATCAAACGCGATCCGCCTCTGGCCTACAAGCTGATGCGCTACATCAACTCGCCCGCTTTCGGGCTGTCGGTCGAGATCAGCTCCTTCCGGCACGCCATCATGATCCTGGGCTACAACCGCCTCAAGCGCTGGCTGGCCTTGTTGCTGGCCACCGCCAGCAAGGACCCGAACATGCGCCCGGTGATGTACGCCTCGGTGCGTCGTGGCCTGCTGATGGAAGAACTGGGGCGCTGCAGCGGCAACGATGAGCTGCGCAGCGAGTTGTTCATCTGTGGCGTGTTTTCGCTGCTGGACCGGATGTTCCGTCAGCCCTTCAGCGAGCTGCTGCGCACCATCCCCGTGCCCGAGCAGGTGTTTCAGGCCCTGGCCGAGCACACCGGTCCGTACGAGCCTTACTTCCAGATGGTGCAGGCCATTGAGAACGGCATCGTTTACGACATCCGCGAGGCGGCCGAGAGCCTGATGCTGAGCTTTGACGACATCAATGCCGCCTTGCTGCGCGCCATGAACACGGCCTCGCAACTGGACTGATGGGGGCTGATCCGGACTGATCGGCCACCGCGGCGGCGCCAGCTAAGATCGGGCATGCCCCAACCACATGCCCCCGCTGGCTCGCCTCTGCCATTTGCCGACCTGACGCCCGATGCGGTGCTGGATGCCGTGGAGGCCTTCGGCCTCGTGGCCGATGGCCGCCTGATGGCGCTCAACTCGTACGAAAACCGCGTCTTCATGGTGGGGTTGGAGGGTGGCGACAGCGTGGTGGCCAAGTTCTACCGCCCGGGCCGCTGGACCGACGCGCAGATTCTGGAAGAACACCAGTTCGCGCATGATCTGCAGGCCGACGAAGTGCCTGCGGTGGCCCCTCTGGCCCTGAGCGCTCGGCACGCTGAGGCTCACGTCATCGGCGACCATCAGACATTGGGCCATGTGGCGGGCCACCGGATCGCTGTCAGCCCACGGCGTGGAGGGCGTGCCCCCGAGCTGGATGATCCTGAGGTGCTGCGCTGGCTGGGTCGCTTTCTGGCACGACTGCACCAGACGGGCGCCCAAGGCCGCTTCGACCACCGGCTGACGCTGAGCCCGGACACCTTGGGCCAAAGCGCCATCGACCATTTGCAGAACGTGGACGACGCCCTGCCCCTGGGTGTGCGCCAACGTTGGCTGGACGCCGCACAAGAAGCGCTGGCGCATGTGCGCGAGGCCTTCGACCAGCAAGGGCCAGTGCGCCAGGTGCGCCTGCACGGCGACATGCACCCAGGTAACCTGCTGTGGACACCCGAAGGACCGCACTTTGTGGACCTGGACGATGCCTGCATGGGCCCGGCCGTGCAAGACCTGTGGATGCTGCTGCCTGGCGACCGCGACGAGCGCCGCCCGATGATGGACGCCCTGATGGATGGCTACGAAAGCCTGGCCGAGTTCGACTGGCACACCTGGGCCCTGATCGAGCCTCTGCGCACCCTGCGCATGCTGCATCACAGCGCCTGGCTGGCCCGCCGCTGGGCCGACCCGGCCTTCCCGGCCGCCTTTCCCTGGTTTGGCACCGAGGCCTACTGGTTGCAGCAGGTCGAGTTGCTGAACCAGCAAACCCTGGTGATGAGAGAGGGCTGAGCCCGCTCGCTGCGACGCGCCTGCACCCCGCAGGCGCCCCGCTGGCACGCCGCCTGCTTGCCTCCCGGCATGCCCGGCACACTCAACACCGACGAATCCCTGATCGCGCAAGAGCAATTGCTGCTGCGCGAAAGCGTGCGCCTGCTGGGTCGGGGTGCCTCGCCAGACACGGCCATCCGCGAGATGCTGCACCTGCTGTCCGAGCTGGTGGGCCTGAACCGGGGGCGGGTGGTGCTGCCCGATGCCGACACGGGCGAGTTGCGCATCCGCCATGCCTATGGCCTGACCCGCCACGAGGTGGCACGCGGGCGTTACCGCCTGGGCGAGGGCATCACGGGCCAGGTCATGCGCACGGGCGAGACCCTGATCGTGCAGGACATCGACAACGAGCCCGGGTACCTGGCCCGGGCGGTAGACCGCAGCAGCTTGCCGCCCGAGACCGTGTCGTACATCGCCTTGCCCATCCGCGTGGAGCGGCGCGTGGCGGGGGTGCTGGGCGTGCACCGGCTGCGCTCACGCAAACGCTCGCTGGGCGACGACCTGCAACTGCTGCGCACCATGGCCGAGCTGATCGGGCAGGTGTTTCGACTGCATCAACTCATTGAGCGGCGCACCGCCGCCTTGACCGCCGAAAACCAGCAACTGCGCGCTGCGCTGCAAGAGCAGCACCCCCACGCCGCCGCCTGGGGCATCGTGGGCGAAGCCCCGGCCCTGATGGCCGCCCTGCGCCAGCTCGATCAGGTGGCACCCACCGACGCCACCGTGATGCTGCTGGGCGAATCCGGCACCGGCAAAGAGCTGTTTGCCCGGGCCCTGCACCTGCACAGCCCGCGACGCGACCGCCCCTTCGTCAAGGTGAACTGCGCCGCCATTCCGGAATCCTTGTTCGAGGCCGAACTCTTTGGCCACGAGAAAGGCGCCTTCACCGGCGCCAGCACCCAGCGCATCGGCCGATTCGAGCAGGCCGATGGCGGCACCCTGTTCCTGGACGAAATCGGCGATCTGCCCCTGCCCGTGCAGGTCAAGCTGCTGCGCGTGCTGCAAGAGCGCGTGATCGAGCGCCTGGGCGGGCGCGGCGAGCGGCCGGTGGACGTGCGCATCGTGACTGCCACCCACTGCGACCTGATGGCCCTGGTGCAGGCCGGCCGGTTCCGGCTGGACCTGTTCTACCGCCTCAATGTCATTCCCATCCGCCTGCCAGCCCTGCGCGAGCGACCGGACGACATCAAGCTGCTGGTGCAGCACTTCCTGTTCCAGCTCAACCAGCGGCACCAACGCAACGTGCTGCTGGACCCGGCCGCCCTGGCCCGACTGGTGGCACACCCCTGGCCCGGTAACATCCGCCAGCTTTACAACGTGGTGGAGCGGCTGGTGCTGCTCAGCCACCGGGACGAGGTGGACGAGGCCACCGCCCACTGGGTGCTGCAGGCCGAAGGGGGCGCATCGGCGCCACCCGGTGAGCCTGCCACGGGCATGCTCTTGCCGGGAGGTGCCACGGCGCGATCGCCACGGGCCTCCGCCATTCGGTCGTACGACCATGTGCAACCGCAAGAGCAGGCGACCATCGTGCAGGCCTTGCAGGCGCATGGTGGCAACAAGTCACGTGCAGCCCAAAGCCTGGGGCTCACGCTGCGCCAGCTCAACTACCGCATCCAGGTGCTGGGCCTGCGGGAGGGCTTGCCGCCGTCACGCCAAACCCGCACCGAACCCAACAATGTGTAGACAAATTGTCAACACATTGTTGATTCAAAAACACTACCCCATCAATTTAAGTCTTTGATTTCATTGAACTTTCATCCTGGCACAGCCCTTGCGCAGAGTGATTCATCACCGCACAGGAGCCCGCCCGATGAACGCCGTCTTGTCCGCCCCGTCTGAGACCTGCCCCGCCACCCCAGCCGCCACGGCCATGGAGGCTGTCCTGGCCCCGATCCACGAGGTGATCCGTCAGTGGCTGACGCCGCAGGTGGCCAAGATCGACACCGAGGCCCTCTACCCGCATGACGTGATGAGAGCGCTGGGACAGGCCGGTGCCTATCGAGGGGCTGTCAGCCCTGACCATGGCGGCAACGGGCTGGGCCTGTCGCACGTGATCGCGGCCATGACCGCCGTCTCCCGCGAATGTGTGTCCACCGGCTTTCTGGTGTGGTGCCAGACGGCTTGCGCTCGCTACATCGACCAATCGCGTAACGACGCCCTGAAGGCCGAACTGCTGCCCCGCATCCTCAGCGGCGAGCAGATGGTCGGTACGGGCCTGTCCAACACCATCAAGTCGTACGACGAGATCGAGGCCTACCGCCTGTCGGCCCGCCGCGTGGAAGGGGGCTACGAGATCAACGGTGTACTGCCCTGGGTGTCCAACCTGGGGGCCGATCACTTCTTCACCACGGGCTGCCCCGTGGTGAACGCCGCCGAGGGCGAGGGCCCGGTGTTCGTGGTGGTGGACTGCGCGCAGCCTGGCTTCAAGCTGGTGGAATGCGCGCACTTCCTGGCACTGGATTCCACCCGCACCATGGCCTGCCATTTCAAGGATGTGTTCATTCCCGACAGCCGCGTGCTGGCGCATCCGGCAGAGTCGCGTGCCTACGTTCGCCGCATCAAGCCCGGGATGATCCTGGGCCAGATGGGCATGGGCTTGGGGCTGGCCGAGGCCTGCATCGAGTTGATGCGCCAATCCAACCGCACGCATGGCCACGTGAACTGTCACCTGGATGACCAGGTAGACGACCTGGCACCGCTGCTGGCTGAGGCCCAGCAAACCACTCATCGGCTGGCGCTGGCTCTGTTGGCCAACCCACTGGCCGAGGTGGTGATCGACGTGCTGCGCACCCGCCTGGCGGGGGGCGAGCTGGCCATGCGCTGCGCCCATGCCGCCATGCTGCACCTGGGCGCCAAGGGCTACCTGATGCGCAGTCCGGCCCAGCGCCGTCTGCGCGAGGCCTACTTCGTGGGCATCGTCACGCCGGCCACCAAGCACCTGCGGCGCGAGATCGCGCGCCTGACGCGCACGGCGCCCGAGTTGAACGCCCAGGCCGTGGCGGCCTGACACCCGGATCCACTTCACCCACCCCGGAGTTGCCCATGTCCCAGCAAGACCCATTTGACCCCCATGTGCGCCTGCGCAGTGCTTGCGCCTGTGGCCGCCACGCGAGTCAGGCCGAACACGAACAAGCCAACCAGGCGACGCGCGACAGTGATGCCCCCGTGGGGCGCGGCCTGCTGGAGCAAACCTTGATGCGGGCGCTGTTCCCGCGCGATGCCGACCGGCGCAACTTCCTGCGGGCGGTGGGGTCGCGCTCTGCCATGGCGGCCATCGCCTCGGTGGTGCCCTTCAGCGCGCTGGAGGCCATGGCCCAAGAGCGGGGGCCACTGGAGAAGACCGATCTGAAGATCGGCTTTCTGCCCATCACCTGCGCCACACCCATCGTGGTGGCTGGGGCGGCAGGCTATTACGAGCGCGAGGGGCTGAAGGTGTCGCTGCAAAAGACCGCTGGCTGGGCGGTGGTGCGCGACAAGGTGCTGGCCAAAGAGTTTGACGCCTCGCACATGCTGTCGCCCATGCCGCTGGCCCTGACCATGGGACTGGGCGCCACCCCCACCCCGATGGTGATGCCTGTGATGGAGAACACCAACGGCAACGCCATCACGCTGCACGTGAAGCACCAGAACAACCGCGACCCGAAGAACTGGAAGGGCATGCGCTTTGCCATTCCCTTCGAGTACTCGATGCACAACTTCCTGCTGCGCCACTATCTGGCCTCACATGGGCTGGACCCGGACCGCGACGTGCAACTGCGCGTGATGGCACCGCCTGACATGGTGGCCAACCTGCGCTCGGGCAACATCGATGGCTTCATCGTGGCCGAGCCCTTCAACCAGCGTGCGGTGTTTGATCAGGTGGGCTTCATCCACCTGCTCACCAGCGAGATCTGGGACAACCACCCCTGCTGCGCCTTTGCCGCCACGCGTGAATTCGTCAGCAGCCACCCCAACACCTTTGCGGCGATGGTGCGCGCCATCATGCGAGCCACCGCCTTTGCCAACGAAGCCGGCAGCCGCAAGGCCGTGGCTGAACTGATCTCGCCACCCAACTACCTCAACCAGCCCCAAGCCGTGGTTGAACAGGTGCTGACCGGGCGCTTCGCCGACGGGCTGGGCAAGATACGCAACGACCCCGACCGCATCACCTTCGAGCCCTTCCCTTGGCACTCGATGGCCGTGTGGATGCTCACCCAGATGAAGCGCTGGGGCTACATCAAGGGCGATGTGAACTACCGCGACATCGCCGAGCGCGTGTTCCTGGCGACCGATGCCCGCAAGCGCCTGGCCGAGCTGGGCTTGCCTGCCCCGGCCAACACCTACCGCACCCACACCATCATGGGCCAGACCTTCGACCCCATGAAGCCCGACGCCTACGTGGCCTCGTTGGCGTCTTCAACTGCCCGCTGACCTTCTTCACCCACACCACAAGGAACGACCATGAGCACCACCACCGTGAGCACCTACCTGCGCCCCATCGACCGCGATGGCCTGCTGAAATTTGCCGAAGCCGGCCGTGAAAACCCGGAGCGCAAGGGCACCAACAAGGTCAAAACCGTGATGCAGGGCCAGTTCCGTTCATGGAGCTTCGTGGGCATCCACAACCCCGTGGTGGTGGACGAGCCCCTGCACCTGTTCGGCGAGAACACCGCCCCAGCGCCCGGCGAGATCGTGCTGTCCGCCCTGGGCGGCTGCCTGGGTGTGGGCATCACCGCCGTGGCCACGCTGCGCCAGGTCAAGCTGTCCAAACTGGAGATCCACCTGGAAGCCGACATCGGCAACACGGCCGCCTGGGGCGCCGGTGGTGCCGAGCGCGAACCGCACCAGATGGGCTTCCAGGCCATTCGGGTGAAGGTCGCGATCGAGGGCGAGGCCTCGCGCGAAGAGCTCAACGACATCGTGCAACGGGCCAACCACTTTTCGCCTGTGGCCAACAGCATGCGCAACCCGATTCCGTTTGAGATCGGGCTGCTGGAGGCCTGAGCGCAGCCCGCTCATGGGCAGCCTCACTGACAGCTCATCAACGCCACCATGGATCACGTCAGCCCCGCGCAAGACCACTGGCAACAGGTTTACCAGACTAAAGCCCCCGACAGCGTGAGCTGGTACCAGCCCACGGCCGCCCGATCCCTGACGCTGCTGCGCGAGGGCGGCCTGGGGCCGCAGAGCGCCGTGATCGACGTGGGGGGCGGTGCCTCTCGGCTGGTGGATGCGTTGCTGGACGAGCCGGTGGGGTCCATCACGGTGATGGACCTCTCTGAGGCTGCGCTGGACCTGGCCCGTCAGCGGCTGGGTGAACGTACCCGTGAGGTGACCTGGCTGGTGGGCGACATCACAAAGGTATCCTTGCCAGCCCAGGCCTACGACCTGTGGCACGACCGGGCGGTGTTTCATTTCATGACCACGCCCGAGCAACGCACGGCCTACCTGGAGGCCCTGCAACACGCCCTGAAGCCTGGCGGCCATGTGGTGATGTCCACCTTTGCAGAAGACGGTCCCGAGCGCTGCAGTGGCTTGCCCGTGCAGCGCTATTCGCGCCAGGACTTGCTGAAGGCCTTGGGGCCACGCTTCACCCTGCTGGCCCATGAGCATGAACTGCACACCACCCCCGGCGGCATGTCGCAGGCGTTCAACCACGCCCTGTTGCGCTTCGCGTGACCTTGCCCGCCACAGGGGCGCGGCGGCACTGCTACACTTTTCAGCATGCGTCGTTGGTTGATGGTGTTTTTGCTGGTGTGGATGCCGCTGCAGTCCCTGTGGGCTGTGGTCGCGCCGTACTGCGCGCACGAACGCTCCACACCGGCCACGCACCTGGGGCACCATGAGCATGATGCTCACGACGACCTGGCTGATGCCAGCCAGGCCAGCCCCGATGGCGCAGGAAGCTCCTGCGCTGAGCACGCCAACTGCCACGCCTGCCATGGGCATTGCGCGGCTCTACCGCAAGCGCAAACTGCCCCGCCCGCAGCGCCGCCTCAGCATGGTATGGCGAACGCCACCCAGGCCCCCTGGCCTTCCGCGCCGGTGGCCCTGCCTGACCGCCCCAACTGGGCCGACCTCGCCGTCCTCTGACCGGCGAGGATCTGTCGCGCGCTGACGTCCCAGCGATCTGCTCGGGGCCCTTCATTCGAGCATCTTCGCTCGGGACCCTGCGCTCGCGCACCCTCGCCCCTGTTTGATCTTCACGGGCCTGTCCAGGCCCCATGGCGAGGAAACATCGCATGCGATGGTGTCATCACACCCCCTCACGGGGATCATCACTGGCGTCCGGGTCCAGCCTCTGGCTGGCCACGTGGCTGAGCACTTGGCTGATCGGTTCAGGCGCATCAGCACAGTCACGCCCCCACTCGACAGACATGGCTCCGCCGGTCTCGTCATCCATCTCTGCGCCCCCCAGCACCACGGACGCGCCTGCAGCGCCCAGGCTCAGCCTAGCGGGACTGTTCGAGCGGGCATGGGCCCGCCAACCCGAGGCCCGTTCGGCTGACCTTCGACGGCAGTCGCTGGCCCAAGCCCGCGAGGGCAGCCGCTCTTGGCTGGCTGGCGCCCCCAGCCTGCTGCTGCAGGCCCAGACCGACCGCCCAGGAACTGGCCAAGGCGAACGCGAGCTGGAAGTGGGCCTGGCCCTGCCCTTGTGGCGACCCGGCCAGTCGGCCCAAGTCCTGGCGACCCATGAGGCCGAGGCCACGGCACATGAACACCAACTGAGCCTGCAACGCTGGCGGCTGGCGGGTGTGGTGCGCGAGGCCTGGTGGTACGCGCAACGCACCCACATGGACCTGTTGCAAGCGCAAGCCCGGCTACAGAACGCCCGCGCGCTGGCGCACGATGTGGCCCGGCGGGTGCAAGCCGGGGATCTGGCCCGGGCCGATCAACACCAGGCCGAGAGCGCCGTGGCCCAGGCCCTGTGGACCCTGGCGCAGGCCCAGGGCGCTCAAGAATCGGCCTTGGAGCAACTGCGGCAACTCAGCGGTGACTGGTCACTGAGCCCGCCGCCGTTGGACCACACCGACATGCCTGACCTGCCCGAGTTGCCTGACAGCGTGCCCCCTACGCACCCCTGGCTGATCGCGACCCAGGCCCGTGAAACGCTGGCGCGCGCCCAGGCGCGACAGGCTGAGGTCTCACGCACCTCGCCCCCCGAGCTGACGCTGCTGAGCACCCGCGCGACCGGGCCGGCCGGTGAGCCGGCCCGGCGCAGCGTCACGGTGGGCATTCAGTGGCCCTTCACCATGGGCGGGCCCGCCGCCCAGGCCGAGGCCCAGGTGCTGGCCGCGTGGTCGGCCGCCCACGAGGCCGAATCCGAGCGCGTGCTGGTGCATGAGCAACTGCGGGCCCACATCGCCCAGGCCCGGGCTCGTCTGCGGAGTGCGCAAGCGCAATGGGCCGCCGCCCAGGAGCATCAGCGACTCGCCTCGGAAACACGCACGTTCTTCGAACGCTCCTTCCAGATGGGTCAGACCGACCTGCCCACCCGCCTGCGCATCGATCACGAAGCCGCCCAGGCTCAGCACGCCCTGCACCGCGCCCGCATCGACCTGCGGGCTGCCTGGTCTGACTGGCAACACGCCCTGGGTCAACTGCCGACCGAATGAGATCCCCCATGAACATCCTCCACCCCCTTTGCACCCCATCGCGCGGCTGGGCACTGTGCCTGGCCCTGCTGTCGCTGTCGCCCACCGGGGCCCATGCCGGCCCGGGACACGACCACGATCACGACGAGCCTTCGACGGCCGCCGTCACCCACCCACTCGCACCGCGACGCCAGGCCGATGGAAGCGTCCTGGTGCCGCAGCCCACCCAGGCCACGTGGAGCCTGCGCACAGCCAAAGTCGCCCAGGCCCAGCATGCTCGCGCGCACACCTTGCCGGGCACCGTGGTCATGGACCCGAACGCCGGCGGCGTGGTGCAGGCCATGCAGGCGGGTCGGCTGGAGCCCGGCCCCCAGGGCCTGCCCACCCTCGGTCAGACGGTACGACAGGGCCAGGTGCTGGCTTACGTCCGCCCCAGCCAGAGTGCACTGGAGCGCAGCAACCAGCGTGCGCAACTGGCCCAACTGCAGGCCTCACGTGCACTGGCCGCACAGCAACTGAGCCGTCTGCAAGCCCTGAGCGATACCGTGCCCGCCAAAGAAATCGACGCTGCACGCCTGACGCTGCAAAGCCTGGACGCGCAAACCCAAGCCTTGCGCCAAGGCTTGGACGCGCGCGAGGCCTTGCAAGCCCCGGTGTCTGGCGTGGTGGCAGCCTCGCGTGCGGTGGCGGGCCAGGTGGTGGATGCGCGCGAACGGGTGTTCGAAATCGTGAACCCCACACGCCTGCGCATCGAAGCCCTGGCTCATGACCCTGCACTGGCCGGGCAGGTCGCCAGCGCATCCATCGTGGTGGGTGGGCAAGCGCAGCCCCTGCGCTTCATCGGAGGCGGCCGCAGCCTGCGAGAACAGGCCCTGCCCTTGCTGTTTGCCGCCGAAGGGCCAGCCTTGTCATCCTTGGCGGTGGGACAGCCAGTGACGGTGTGGGTGCAATCCCATCAGCGCACTGAGGGGTACCGCGTGCCCAGTGCCGCGCTGCTCAAGAACGCCACGAACCAGCCCATGGTCTGGGTGCAGGTGTCGGCAGAACGCTTCGAGCCCCGGATGGTGATGTCGCAGGCCCTCGACGGGGCCCATGTGCTGATCACCTCGGGCCTGCGTGATGGCGAGCGCGTGGTGATCCACGCCGCCAACCTGCTGCAGCAGATTCGCTGAAAGGACGCGCCATGTTCAAGTTCTTGCTGGACCGCAGCCTGCAACACCGGCTGCTGGTGCTGATGGCCGCCTCTGTGTTGATGATCTATGGTGCACTGAGTTTGTCACGCACCCCGGTTGATGTCTTTCCTGACCTGAACCAACCCACGGTCACCCTGATGACCGAAGCCGGCGGCATGGCCGCTGAAGAGGTGGAGCAGCTGATCACCTTCCCGCTGGAAACGGCCATGAACGGCCTGCCAGGGGTGCAGACGGTGCGCTCAACCTCCAGCGCGGGGTTGTCCTTCATCTATGTGAGCTTTGACTGGCAGACCAACATCTACCGCGCGCGGCAGATGGTGGCTGAACGCCTGACGGCCATGGACGAAAGCCTGCCCTCGGGGCTCACCCCCAAGATGGGCCCGATCAGCTCGATCATGGGTGAGATCATGCAGATCGCCATCCCGATCGACACGCGCCAGACCACGCCCATGGCCGTGCGAGAGTACGCCGACTGGGTGCTGCGCCCCCGGCTCATGGCCATCCCGGGCGTGGCCCAGGTCATTCCCATCGGTGGCGAGGTGCGGCAGTTTCAGGTGCAGCCCGACACCATGCGCATGAGCAGCCTGGGCATCACCCACGAGCAACTGGTGGCCGCCCTGCAAGGCCATTCCAGCAACAGCTCGGGCGGCTTCCTGTCGCTGCAAGGGCGCGAGTACCTGATCCGCCACCTGGGACAGACCTCAAGCCTGGACGATCTGCAGAACCTGGCCGTGGGTGCCCGCGAGGGGCAGGTCATCCGCCTGCGGCAGGTGGCCGATGTGCGATTCGCCGCCGCACCTCGTCGAGGTGATGCGGGCTTTGAAGGTCGCCCTGCCGTGATCCTGGGCGTCCAGAAGCAGCCCACGGCCGACACCATCGAACTCACCCGCCGCATTGAAGCCGCCCTGGGCGAACTTCGGGCTTCGCTGCCGGCCGGCATGGAGGCTCCCCGCGTGACCTTCCGGCAGGCCAGCTTCATCGAAGCCTCCGTGAGCACGCTGCAGGGCAAACTCATCGGGGCCTCGGTGTGTGTGGCCCTGGTGCTGTTCATGTTCCTGGGCACCTGGCGCCCCACGGTGATCGCCCTGGTGGCCATCCCGGTGTCCATCCTGATCACCGCGCTGGTGTTTCGCTACCTCGGGCTGTCGATCAACACCATGACGCTGGGTGGGCTGGCCATCGCCATCGGTGGCCTGGTGGACGACGCCGTGGTCGACGTCGAAAACGTGATGCGACGCCTGCGGCTGGAGCGGCTCAAGCCCGAGGCTGAACGCCTGCCCGTGCTGGAGGTGGTGCGTCAGGCCTCGATGGAGGTGCGCTCGGGCATCCTGTACGCCACGGCCATCATCGTGCTGGTGTTCCTGCCTTTGCTGGCCCTGCCGGGCATTGAAGGGCGTCTCTTTGTGCCCCTGGGCATCGCCTTCATCGTGTCCACCCTGGCGTCGCTGCTGGTGTCGGTCACCCTCACGCCGGTGCTGGCCTCGGGGCTCTTGCCGGGCATGAAGCGACTCGGCCACGGCGACACCGCCGTGCTGGCCTGGCTCAAGCGCCACTACCAGCCAGCCTTGCAGGCTGTGTTGAAGCGCCCCAAGCAGGTGCTGACGCTGGGCGCGCTGACCACCGTGGTGGCAGCGGCATCCGTGCCGTTCATGGCCACCACCTTCCTGCCCCCTTTCAATGAAGGCACCCTGCTGGTGGGGCTGAGGCTGAATCCGGGCGTCACACTGGAAGCATCGTCCGCCATCGCCCGGCAGGCTGAAACCTTGATCCGCGAGGTGCCCGAGGTGACCCACGTAGGCCGTCGCAGCGGCCGCGCTGAGCTGGACGAACACGCCGAGGGTGTGCATGTCAGCGAGCTGGACGTGGGGCTTCAGCCCGCGCACGAACTGACCCGCAGCATGGACGAGATCCGTGCCGACATCCGCACGCGCCTGGCGGTGCTGCCAGGCTCGGTGGCCATCGGTCAGCCCATTTCGCACCGGATCGACCACATGCTGTCGGGTGTGCGCTCGCCCATCGCCATCAAGCTGTTTGGCGAAGACCTGGACACCCTGCGCTCGCAGGCCGAGGCCCTGCGTCTGCAGCTGGCCGAGGTGCCCGGTGTGGCTGATCTGGAGGTGGAAAAGCAGGTGCTGGCACCCCAAATCAAGGTGCGGGTGGACCATGAAGCGGCAGCACAGCATGGCGTATCCAGCGGGCAGATCCTGGCGGCGCTGCAAGGCCTGGTGGGTGGGCAGCAGGTGACCCAGGTGGTCGAGGGGCACCGCCGCTTTGCCCTGGTGGTGCGTCTGCCTGACGAGGCGCGCACGCCGGACACCCTGGGCCAGCTCATGCTGGACACGCCCATGGGCCGCATCCCGCTGTCGCGCGTGGCCACCATCGAAGACAGTGACGGTCCCAACCAGATCAGCCGGGACGATGGCAAACGGCGCATCGTGCTGTCGGCCAATGCACAAGGACGCCCCCTGTCTGACGTGGTGGCCGACATCCGCGCCGTGGTGGAGCGCACGCCTTTGCCCGAGGGCTACTTCATCACCCTGGGTGGGCAGTTCCAGGCCCAGGCTGGGGCCAGTCGACTCATCGCTGGGCTGGCCCTGGTGTCCATGGCGCTGATGTTTGCGGTTCTCTACACGCGTTATCAATCGGCCACGCTGTCGGTGCTGATCATGGCCAACATCCCGCTGGCCCTGGTGGGCGCGGTGCTGGGCCTGTGGCTGTCAGGTCAGCCCCTGTCGGTGGCGGCCCTGGTGGGCTTCGTCACCCTGGCGGGCATCTCGGTGCGCAACGGCATCCTCAAGGTCAGTCACTACCTCAACCTGATGCGGCTGGAAGGCGAGCGCTTCGACCAGGGCATGATCGTTCGGGGCTCGATGGAGCGCCTCAGCCCCGTGCTGATGACGGCCCTGGTGACCGCGCTAGCGCTGGCGCCCCTGCTCTTCGAAGCCGAGCAGCCCGGCACCGAGATCCTGCACCCCGTGGCGGTGGTGATCTTTGGCGGCCTGATCAGCGCCACCCTGCTGGACACCTTCATGACCCCGGCCATGTTCTGGCTGTGGGGGCGCCGAGCTGCTGAACGGCTGCAGAAGGCCCACCAAGGCGAAGTGCTCTGATGGGCATGCGTGAGGTCAGGCGTGGCGGCTCACACGGGGCGCCGCTGCCCGCCTTGCAGGCGGTACACCTGGGCATCACCCACACCATCGGCCCGCAAACACACGCCATAGTGGAACGGCGTGCCGTCGCGCCCCGGAAAGCCGAAGCGCAAATCGCGAAACCAGGCACAGCGCTCGGCGCGCCCGTCAGAACCCATGGCCTGGGTGGTGTGTGTGAGCGCAGGCACCTCGGCAAACCAGCGGTAGAAGGCAAACGAGGGGTGCTCCCAGGCCTGTTGCACCCACCCGGGGGCGTCTGGCCCACCCCACTGCTCCACCACCTGCCAAGGCGCCTGCGCCGCGGGCACATAAGCCGCTGACAGCCGTCGTATCCACCCGCTGTCAGGCGTCAGCGCCAGGGGCTCTGTGCGGCGGATGTTCACATGGGCCAGGTGATAACGCCCGTCATGGTGCACCGCCACCGTCCAGTTGAAGGGCGAGGCGGGTCGGGGCATGACCACCACGCGGGCCTGAGGCACACCCAAGGCTTGTGCTTGAGCGCGCCCCACCTCCAGCGCCTCTTGTTGGCCCACCCAGGTCACCCCCACCCAGGCCGTGGCCAGGCCCAAGCCCAGGGCCGCAGGCCAGCGGCGCTGCGGCCACACAGCCGCCAGCAGCAAGCCCAGCAGGAGTGCCCCGGTGAACCACAAATCGATGATGAAGACCGTGCCCAGGCCAAGTCGGGAATTGGACAGGGGCGCCCACAGCATGGTGCCGAACTGTGTGATCCAGTCGCCTGCGATGTGATCAGGATGCCGGCCAGGCACACGCCATACAGCGATCGCCAAGTGATGGCCGTCGCAGCCGCCACGCCGGATGGCGGTCGAGCCCACCGGCGCACTAGCCAGGCCAGCACCCAGGCCACCAGCGCCGCCCACAAGGGCGCCAGCAGCAACGAATGCGTCACCCCCCGGTGGTTCAGCAGGTAAGCCACATCGCCCCACCAGCGGGCCACGATGTCCACATCCGGAAAGGCCCCGGCCACCGTACCCGCCAGCACCCCGGCCCACAGCGGGGGCGTGGGAGTCGATGCCGCCTGGGCTGCCGCCAGCGCGGGTGAGCGCACATGAAGAAGCCGGGCCATCAAGGCCCCCGACAGGGCATGGGTCAAGGTGTCCATGGGCCGCAGCATACGGGCGAGCGCAATCCCCTTGCTGGCCCTGGGCAAGGCCGGGACAAACCGGGTTCAAGGCATCTCACCACCGGCCGCCGGCTCAACACGCACCACCCACTCGTTGCACCATGCACGCATGAATCGTCGCGATCACCTCCTGGCCAGCTGGCATGCCGCCTGTGGTCTGGCCGCCTGGACGCTGACGTCCAGCAGCCTGGCCGCGCCAAGCCTGACGGCCACCCCTGCCGCAGGACAGGGCCGCGTCCTGCTCTTGCGACACGCCAAGGCCCCCGGCACCTTCGACCCGCCAGGCTTCCAGCTGGGCGATTGCCGCACGCAACGCAATCTGGATGCCGAGGGACGCGCTCAAGCCCGCCGCCTGGGCGACTGGTGTCGGCAGCGCGGCCTGGTGATGGCCTCCGTACGCAGCAGCCCTTGGTGTCGTTGCCTGGAGACCGCCGAGTTGGCCTTCGGCCGCGCGGCACCCTGGGCCGATCTGGGGTCGCCCGTGAACCTGTCGCCAGCGCAGCGGGCCCGGCAACTGGCCGTCTTGCGACAAGAACTGGCCGCAGTGACAGCGCAGGGTGGACTGCACGTGTGGGTCACCCACATGTTCGTGCAGGACGCCCTGACCGGGCACAGCACGGCCTCGGGCGAAGGCCTGCTGATTCAGCACACCGCGGTTGATCAGGTGGCGGTGCTGGAGACCTGGACGTTCGACTGAGCCCCCTCGCGGAATCGGGGCTGCAAGCGCATCTGCAAGCCCAGCGGTACCATGGTCAAGGCCATGTGCTCCTGCGGCGGTGTACCCTCTGGCGTGCCGATCGACAGGATGTCGAACTGGCGCAGCAGCATGGCGGCCGCCAGCTTGATCTCCAGCAAGGCCAGGAATCGGCCGGGGCAGATGCGCGGCCCACTGCCAAAAGGCATCGAGAGCTTGCGCGCATGCGCTGGTGCCAGATCGCTGCCTTCTGGCAGCCAACGCTGGGGCAAGAACTCATCGGCCCGCGCAAACACCTCATCACGCACCGTGTCATGGCGCATCAGCAACAGCACGGGCGTGCCCCGCCGGATGGCCACATCACCCACCACCGTGTCTTGCAAGGCCTCCACCACATTGAACGGCCCCACCGGCTTCAGCCGCATGCTCTCGTGGATGCAGGCCTCCAGCCAGTCCAGCTGTGCCAGATCGTCGGGTGTCCAATCCTGCAGGCTGCCACGAGCCCCCAGCACGCGGTCCACCTCGTCACGGGCGCGCTGCAGCGCCTCGGGATGGCGCCACAACAGGTCCAGCATCCACGACAGGCTGGTGGCCGTGGTGTCCTCACCAGCCAGCAGCATGGTGAACACATTGCCGGCCACATCGTCATCGCTCATGCCACTGTCGGGCTGGTCGGCAGCCACCAGCAAAGCCTCCAGCATGTTGGGCGGTGCCGCCCTGCGCGCGGGGTCCGTCAACCGTGCTCGCGCTTGGGCCATGAACTGTCGGATGGCGGTGTTCACCGCGTTCAGGCTCTCGTCCAGTGCGCGGTCGGCGGGCAGCTTGAGCCACTGCCAGTAAGGCAGCACCGCATGCGACCGACGCCAGATCGCCGGGAAGATCTTGTCCAGGTGCTGCTGGATGACGTCGCCGTCCGAGCCCAGGGTGTTCACCTCGGTGCCAAACGCCAGCCCGGCAATGGCATCCACCGTGAAGCGCATCAGGTCGGCCTGCAGATCAATGGCCGGTCCACCCTGGCGCTGCGTTTGGGCCGCCGCTGTCCAACGCGTTTGCAAGTGCTGCGCCACGCCCAACAAGGCCGGGAAGTACGCCCGCACCTGGTGCGGCGCAAAGCTGGCCATCACCATGCGCCGCTGACGCTCCCACGAGGCCCCTTCGGCCACGAACACCCCATCGGGAATGCCCATTTCACGCATGATCGCCTGCAATCGCGACGGACGCCGGAACGTGTCTGGCCGCGCGCGCAGCAACTGCCCGATCAGCTCGGCATCGCTGACCACCAGCAGCTTGAAGCCCCCCAACTGCACCTTGAACAAGGGGCCATGGTCGTCGGCCCAGAGGGCCAGATCCTGGTGCATGCGGTGCAGCCGCACCTGCAGGGCATTGCCCACCAGCGGCCACGGGCGCGGCCCCGGCAGATCGCGCAGACGCCTGAGCCCAGGCCTGTGAAGCGGGCCAGCAGCAGAAGGCGTGGTGTCAGACACCCGAGACGGCATGGGTTGAGCGTGCATGGGCCCATGCTGCCCGCATCGCTCTGGCTCGTCATTGACCGGTGACGCCACTTGATTGACGCCTGGCACCACGCAGGGCGACCAGCCGGGCAAGTTGCCCTACCATCCCCCCTGTGAACACGCCTGATGTCCCCCTGGGCTTTGCCGCCAGCTATGCCCGACTCGTGGCCGACCATGTCGGTGCGCGCGATCTGCCACGGCAACCCGTGCTGGACGCCCTGGGCCTGAGCGAGGCCGATCTGGACACCGACCTGTCCGGGCGGTGGGTGCCCGCCACCCGGCTGCGCGATGCCCTGCACGAGGCCATTCGGCTGTGCGGCGATCCACTCACCCCCTTGCACATGGCACAACAGGTGCGGCCGGCCAACATGGGCCCGCTGGGCTACACCGTCATCAGCTGCAGTGAGTTCGAGGATGGACTGGCCGTGTTCGAGCGCCTGCAAACCCTGGTGTGCACCCAGTTGCGGGCCACGCATCAACTCAAGGGCGACAAGCTGGTCAGCCGGCTGGAGACCCTGGGCGAGGTGCCACGCGACACTGCCTTGTGGATGTTTGCCATGGCCTCCCGCCTGGCCTTTGCACGCTGGGTGGCCGGCCGCCACCTGGTGCCGGATGTGGTGCACATGCCCTGTCCGGCGCCGGCCGACCCTGCGCCCCTGCGCGAGTGGTATGGCTGCCCCGTGCACTTTGATGCGCCACAAGCCAGCGAACAGGGGCCCGTGGCGTGGCTGTCTTTGCCCAACCCGAATGCCGATGCCCAACTGCACCGGCTGATGAGCGCCATGGTGGATCAGCAGTGGTCGCGTCTGGCGCAGGACGGGCATCGCCTCACGGCGATGCTGAGGCAGCAGATTGCCGCCCGCCTGCAAACCGGACAGCTGCCCCTGCTGGACGACATGGCCGCCGAGCTGGAAGCCGATCTGGGCTGCTCGATCCGCCAGCTTCAGCGCCGGCTGGCCGAGCTGAACCTGAGCTTCAAGGATCTGGTCGAACAAGTGCGTCGCGACCAGGTGCTGCATGAGCTCAAGCACACCAGCCTGCCGCTGGCCGAGGTGGCCAGCCGCGCGGCCTATGCCGAACCCAGCTCCATGCACCGCGCAGTGCGGCGCTGGACCGGCCTGACCCCGCTGGCCGTGCGCCAGGGCGTGGGCGGCTCTGCACCGCCCACACCGCTGGACTGAACCCTCAGTCCTTGAACTCGGGCGTCTGCTTGCTCATGTTGGCCATCATGGCCGTCATCAGGTCGCCCGACATCAGCATGGCCGCGTTCCAGGTGGCGATGTAGTTCAGCCCATCGGCCACCGAGTGGTCGCGGCTGTAGTTCAGCATCTCCTTGGTGCCGCGGATGGACAGCGGCGACTTGGCCGCCACCATCTCGGCCAGCTCGCGCACGCCGGCGTAAAGCGCCTCACGGCTGTCGAACACCTGGTTGACCAACCCGATGCGCTGGGCTTCCTCGGCCAGCACCTTGCGGCCCGTGAAGGCCATTTCACGCACGATGCCCTGGTGGCCAATGAGCTTGGGCAGGCGCTGGAGCGTGCCCACGTCGGCCACCATGCCAATGTCGATTTCCTTGATGGTGAAGTAGGCATCGGCCGAGCAATAGCGCATGTCGGTGCAGCTGATGAGGTCCACCCCGCCGCCCACGCAACCGCCATGGATGGCGGCCAGCACGGGCTTGCGGCAGCGCTCGATGCTGCTCAAGGTGTCTTGCAGCTCCAGCACTAGCTGACGCAGTTTTTCGCGGCTGCGGCCATCGCAGTCGTCCTTGATCTGCGCCTGCAGGCCCATCATCATCTGCAGGTCGATGCCCGAGGTGAAGTGCTTGCCCTCGCCCTGCAGCACCACCACACGCGCCTCAGGGGTGCGGTCGGCCCACTGCATGGCGCTGCGGATGTCCTGCCACATCGCCCAGTTCATGGCATTGGCCTTGTCCGGGCGGTTCAGCGTGACGGTGGCCACCTTGCCGGCCAGCTCGATCTTCAGCGTTTCCAGCTGCGGAATGCTCACTTGAGTATCGGTGCTCATGGTGTCTCCTGAATGGGTGGGGTCACCATCACAGCGCGGCGGCCACTTCGGTGCCTTGCTTGATGGCGCGCTTGGCGTCCAGCTCGGCGGCCACATCGGCCCCGCCGATCAAGGTCACCTTCACGCCTGCGGCTTCCAGGCCGGCCTGCAGTTCGCGGAAGGGCTCCTGCCCCGCGCACAACACCACGTTGTCCACGGGCAGCACCACGTCCTTGCCCGCCACGGTGATGTGCAGACCCGCATCATCAATCTTGTTGTAGGTGGCGCCCGCAATCATCTCCACGTTGCGGTTCTTCAGCGAAGTGCGGTGGATCCAGCCGGTGGTCTTGCCCAGGCCATCGCCCACCTTGCTGGTCTTGCGCTGCAGCAGGTAGATCTGGCGCGGGGGCTTGGGCAGGTGCGGGGCCTTGATGCCACCACGCTCGGTGTAGTCCGAATCAATGCCCCACTCTTCATTGAACTTGGCCAGGTTCAGCGAGGGGCTCTCGCCTTCGTGGGTCAGGTACTCCGACACGTCAAAGCCAATGCCACCCGCGCCGATCACGGCCACGGTCTTGCCCACGGGCTTCTTGTCACGCAGCACGTCCAGGTAGCTCAGCACCTTGGGATGGTCCACGCCCTCGATGGCGGGGGTGCGGGGCGTCACGCCGGTGGCCAGGATGACCTCGTCAAAGCCCTGCTGGATCAGGTCATCGGCCGTCACGCGGGTGTTGAAGCGCGTGGTCACGCCCGTGGCCTTCAATTCGTTGCGGAAGTAGCGCAGCGTCTCGTAGAACTCTTCCTTGCCCGGGATCTGCTTGGCGATGTTGAACTGCCCGCCCACGTCGTCGGCCGCATCGAACAGCGTCACGTCGTGGCCGCGCGTGGCGGCGGTGGTGGCCGCGGCCAGACCGGCCGGGCCAGCGCCCACGATCGCCACGCGCTTCTTCGTGGTGGCCGGTTCGATCTTCAAAATGGTTTCGTGGCAAGCGCGCGGGTTGACCAGGCACGAGGTGATCTTGCCGCTGAAGGTGTGGTCCAGGCAGGCCTGGTTGCAGCCGATGCAGGTATTGATGCGGTCGGCCTGGCCGGCGGCGGCCTTGTTGACAAAGTCCGGATCGGCCAGCAGCGGGCGGGCCATGGACACCATGTCGGCCTGGCCCGAGGCCAGGATCTGCTCGCCCACCTCGGGCGTGTTGATGCGGTTGGTCGTGATCAGCGGGATCTTGACCTGCCCCTTCATCTTCTGGGTCACCCAGGCAAAGGCCGCACGCGGCACGCTGGTGGCGATGGTGGGGATGCGGGCCTCGTGCCAGCCGATGCCGGTGTTGATCATCGTGGCGCCCACGGCCTCGACGGCCTTGCCCAGTTGAACCACTTCCTCAAAGCTGGAGCCGCCTTCGACCAGGTCCAGCATCGACAGGCGGTAGATGATGATGAAGTTCGGGCCCACGCGCTCACGCACGCGCTTGACGATCTCCACCGGGAAGCGCATGCGGTTCTCGTACGAGCCACCCCACTCGTCGGTACGCTGGTTGGTGCGCGCGGCGATGAACTCGTTGATCAGGTAGCCTTCCGAGCCCATGATCTCCACGCCGTCGTAGCCGGCTTTCTGGGCCATGGCAGCACAGTGGGCGTAGTCTTCCACCGTCTGCCACACCTCGTCGGTGGTCAGCTCGCGCGGGGGCATGGGGGCGATCGGTGCCTTGATGGGGCTGGGGCCCACCAGGCCGGGGTGGTAGGCGTAACGGCCAAAGTGCAGGATCTGCATGGCGATCTTGCCGCCTGCGGCATGCACGGCATCCGTCACCACCTTGTGCTGGGCGGCCTCTTCTTCGGTGGCCATGCGCGCACCGCCCGGGTAGGGTCGGCCGGCGTCGTTGGGGGCGATGCCACCCGTCACCATCAGCGCCACGCCACCTCGGGCCCGCTCGGCATAGAACGCGGCCATGCGCTCGAAGCCGTTCGGCGCCTCTTCAAGCCCCACGTGCATCGAGCCCATCAGGACACGGTTGCGCAGCGTGGTGAAGCCCAGGTCGAGGGGTTGCAGCAGGTGGGGATAGGCGCTCATCGTCAGTCTCTCTCGGTGTGTGGATGATGGTGAGAACAAAAATCGCCGGTGGGGCCCGGCACGGTTGCACGCTGGCGCAGCCAATGCAATATGCAACCAGTTGCATAAATCTAACTGAAGCCGCGCCGCTATGCAACTGGTTGCATAGTTGAACGCGCAACGTTTAGACTGTACCCATGTCCCTGGCCCATGCACTGATGACGTCCTTGCTGGAGCGCGCCTCGTCCGGCTACGAGCTGGCGCGCCGGTTTGACAAGTCCATCGGCTTTTTCTGGCACGCCACCCACCAGCAGATCTACCGCGAACTGGCCCGCATGGAGAAATCGGGCTGGATCGCCTCAGAAACCGCCCCCGATGGCGGGCGCACCCGCAAAAAGCTGTACCGGGTGCTGCCCGCCGGCCAGGCCGAGCTGATGCGATGGGCGCAAGAGCCGGCCCCCATGGTCGAACTGCGTGATGAGCTGATGGTGCGCATGCGGGCCGACGCGGTCATCGGCCCCCTGGGGCTGGATGCCGAGATCGAGCGGCGCATGGGCCTGCACGCCACCAGACTCAAGGTGTACCAAGCCATCGAGGCCCGCGACTTTCCTGCGGGCACCCCGCTGAGCCGGGATGCCCGGCTGCAACACCTGATCCTCAAGACCGGGATCATGTACGAGGCCAGCTGGCTGGCATGGTGTCAGGAGGCGCTGGCCGTGCTGCGCGATCCGTCCACCTCACACGACCACCCATCGCTCCCCGCCACGCCTCAGTCCGCCTCGATGTGACCGGGCGCCATGCGACAGCAGTTCCGTCCCGCCGACTTGGCCTGGTAGAGCGCGCCATCAGCCATGGCCAGCACCCGCTCCAGGGTGTCGGGCTCGCCATCGGCCGGCCAACTGGCTACCCCCACGCTGATGGTCACGCGCCGCAAAGGGGCGGCCTCATGCCGCAGGTTCAAGGCCTCGACCGCTTCGCGCAGCCCCTCGGCCACCACCACGGCCTGACGCGCCGCCGTGTGCGGCAACACGGCCACAAACTCTTCGCCCCCCCAGCGAGCCAGCAGCCCCTGCACCGGCCCCACCGTCCTGGCCAAGGCTTGGGCCAGCAACGTCAAACACTGATCGCCCGCGGGGTGCCCATGGCGATCGTTGAAGGCCTTGAAGTGGTCCACGTCGATCAACAGCACACTCAGGGGCAGCCCCTGGTTGCCTGGGGCCTGCCACTGCTGCAACAAGTAGTCGTCAAGATGACGGCGGTTGGGCACGCCAGTCAGCGGATCGCGACGCGCCAGGGCATCCAGCTCTCGCTGTGAGGCCTCCAGGCGCGCGCGTGCCGCCGCCGAACTCTCGGAGCGCTGAAAGCGCCGGCGCTCTTCCATCTCGATCCGAAAGTTGATGACGAGCGTGTACAGGCCGATGGCGCTCACAAAAAGAAACTGCGGGATTTCGAAGGCGGCATAGGGGGAGGGTCGCCCCCAGTGCAAGGCCACACTGAGCCCGTAAATCACCAGGATCAGCCCGGTGAACCACACCGCGCCCTTGAAGCGAAAACGCAGCACCAGGTTGCCAAACACCAGGATGGGAACCAGACCCGATCGGTACAGCGGTGCCACCTCGGTGTGGCTCAAGGTCAGGATCCACACCAGACTCAAGGCCGCCAGCATCGCGCTGCTGATCACCACCCCTTCAATCACGCCGTCCCGCCATGACAAGGCCCAATTGCGAGCCACGGTGCTGATCAACAGCACCGCCATGGCCAAGGGGGTGAAGCCCAGCAAACGGATCTTCAGGGCCTCATCGATGACATCGGGCGCCATGAGGCTGTCCGAAAAACAAAAGAGGTTGTAGCAAAGTAAGCCCACCCAGCCACTGCGGATGAAATGCGTGAAACGCGCCTCTCGGGTGGCCGAGATGAACCGCTGCTCCTGCACCCCGTCAAAGACCAAGGTGGGCGGCCACCAGCGCCCCCGCCGAAACACATCACGGCCGGCGGCCACCATCGCGCTCATGCTGCCGCCTCCCCGACGACACGGTCTGCCACACAGTTGCGCCCCTGAGATTTGGCTCGGTACAGCGCCTCGTCAGCCTGGGCGAGCAATGCGGTTGCGCCGCTGGAGGAGCGCACATCCACACAGGCAGCCACCCCCACACTGATCGTGACATGCTGGAAGGGCGAGGCGCCATGCGACACGGCCAGTGCTGACACGGCCTGACGAATGCGCTCGGCAGCGGTCTGAGCCACCGCCAGATCGGCATCCACCATCACCACCGCAAACTCTTCGCCACCCAGGCGGGCCACCAGGTCCCCCGTGCGTCGCAGGCAGGATTGCACGGCCTGGGCCACCGCGATCAGGCATCGGTCGCCCGCCTGATGGCCATGGTGATCGTTGTAGCGCTTGAACCAGTCGATGTCCAGCATGATCAGCGCCAGGGGACGCTGCTCCTGATGAGAGCGCGACCAGCTTTCGGCCAGGAAGGCGTCGAACGCACGCCGATTGGCGACCCCGGTCAAGGGGTCGGTCGTGGCAGCGCGGGCCAGGCGCTCATTGGCCCGCTCCAATTGGGCCTCCAGGGCCCGCTCTCGCAAGTCCAGCAAAAAGGCGATGCGCTCGTCGCGCTCCAGCTTGTAGGTGGCCGACAAGGCAAACGCCGAGGTGGTGCACAACAACACCAGCGAACTTTGCGCGATCACCCCCGTCACGTCGGGCAAGGTCCAGGCCGCCACGGCGTGCACCAGCAAGGCAAACACGCACATCAACACGGATGGGCCAAACCGGGCCAGCGCGCACACGAACACCACCACAATGTTGAGTTCGACAATGCGCGGCAGCGCCCAGGGGTGGCCCGAGGCGGTCAACAACACGAACTCCAATGTGACGGCCACCATGCCCGCCAGCAGCACCAGGCGCTCCAGGAGGCGGGGGTTGCGCGTCCAATGAAGCCACACCAGGCCGGTCAGGATCAGGGCAGGAAACACCACCAGCCGCACCCACCACGACAGCGGCAAAACGGACGGTGTCATGAGCCAGTCGGGCAGAAACAGCCCCGCAAAAAAGACCATCGCCAGCAGCCCGAATGCAGTCACCATCCAGCGGCGTCTGGCCTCGCCATCCGCCAGAAAGCGCGTTTCCAGGGGTTCCGGAAACTTCAAGGCCCAGCGGCGCTGAGTCAGGCAATGCTCCACCAAGGCGGCTTCATCGCCCTGTGGTGTTGCTGCCTGAATCCGTACTGCCATGCTCGCTACCTACTGACCTGTCCAGTTTGCATCTGCTGATCTGACCACCAGTCGTGGGTGGTCAAGCCTGCTGGTCATGGGCCACATCTTGGGGGGCAACACACGAACGCCGCCTGGGGCTAACGCTAACGTCACCCGACACCCCCTCCAGAAACTGCGCACTATTGCCGATGACACCCCCCATGAATGAGGCACAACCATGAACCATCCATTCCCCGCTCCGGCGGTGCTCTCCACGGGGGCCGCCCTGCCACCCACCGTGCGCAGCAACGATGACCCCATCTTTGACTGGCTACGCCAGCACAACCCGGACGGCAGCGCGCTGTTCAACGGCCTGAAAGACCGCCGCGTGCTGATGGCACCGCAAACCGTGGAAGACCTGCTGACCTCCTCCTGCCGACAGGCCCTGGCGCGGGCCCAGGTGGATCTGGACGAGGTGGACTTGTTGATCGGATCTGCCTCCGTCAGCTCATGGGTGGCGCCCAACGGACTGGCGCTGGTGCACCGTCAACTGGGGCTGGCCGCCCATGCGCGTGTGCTGGCCCTGAACTCGGACTACACCCCCTTTCTGGACGGCCTGAAGCTCGCTCAAGACCTGGTGCGGTGCGGCAGCGCCCGGCATGTGCTGGTGGCGTGTGGCAACAACTGGACCCAGCATGTGGACTACCACGAACCGGTGGCCCTGGCAGCTGGCGATGGTGCAGGCGCCGCGCTGGTGGGCCCCGCGCGCTCGCGCCACGACTGGCGCCTGGTGGACTGGGCCAACCTGACCGACACCCAGTGGTACGGCGCCTTTCGAATGGCCCCCCGCCCCACCCCTGAGGGGCAGTGGACCACCCCGCTGATGAAACTGGACGACCCGATGGGGCCCGAAGCCTTCAATGCCTTTGGCCTCAAGGTGGTCCCGCAGGCGGCACTGACACTGCTGTCGCGTCACCACATCGCATCACAGGAGGTGACCTTGCTCAGTCACCAGACCTCGCTGATGGTGCAGCAAGCCTGGCAGGACGCCATACAGCCAGGCCACTACCCCAGCACCTTGACCGAGTACGGTGACATGGTGTCCAGCTCGGTGCCAGTGAACCTCGACCACGTCTGGCACGACATTCCCACGCGGCACCTGCTCTTGCTGGGCGTGGGCATGGAAATGCACGCCACCGCCCTCCTGCTCTCGCGCGACTGAGCCGCAGCCGCCCGGTCATCCGGCGGGGGGCAAACCCCAGCAGCGCTGCAACATGTCTTCGGCCGTGGCCAGCGCCCCCTCCACCCAGCCCTGCGCATGCGAATAGGCCTCGCCACAGATGAACACCGGCACGTCCGTTCGAGGCTGCACCACCGCCCGGGCCACTTTCAGGCTGTCGACGCCCACCGGCCAGAAGTTGGCGCCACCACCAAAGGGGTCCTCGCCCCAATCGCGGTAGGCCGCCGCCATGGGCAAGGCCTCAGCGTGCTCGCTCAGCCCGTGCATCTGCATCAACTGCCGATGGGCTTCCTGCACCATGAGCGCAGGCGCCGGGTGCTCCTTCCACTCTTGCGAAGGTTCATTGCCGCACTCGCTGGCGTAGGGCCGCGTGTGCTGCCGCAACGATGCCCAGTACGCCAGATCCAGCCCGTCGTTGTAGATCAGGATGACGCCAGGCCCTTCCGACTGTCCCACCGGCCAGTAATAGCACTGCCTGATGGGCAGGTCCGTGACCGACTGGCCCTGCGTGATGCCCAAGCGCTCCCACCAACGCTCTCGGTAGCACAGGGCCAGTTTGAACAGGGGAATGGGTTCGACCGATTGAATCAACCGGCGCACCTGGGTCTGGTCACGCCCCAGCACCGCACCCTCCTGCGACAGCAGCTCCAGCGATCGCCTCGGCATCGCCAGCACCAGGCGTCGACACCATTGCTCCACCACCCGCCCCTGGTGATCGATGCGCAAGCGTACCCCTTCCGTGCCATCGGGCAGCGTCGCGGCATCAAAACTGATCAGGCGGTGCTGAAAGTGAACCTCTCCGCCAGCATCCTCAAAGGCCTGATGCAAGGCCTTGGGCAAGGCCTCATAACCCGAGGTCAGCCGGAAGTACTCGACCGAGGCGCCATAGTCACCCAGGTTCCAGGGAAAACCGTCCGCCGCATTCCAGGTGAAGAAGATGCTGTCATAACCACTCGTGTCCTCGGCAAACTGGAAGGACTCGTGGGCCACCTCCCGGTTGAAGACATAACGCATGGCCAGATCCGTCACCCGATGCCCGTCGTAGCGCCCGTGCTCGGCCACCTGCGCCCAGTCCACGGTTTTCAGATCCACATGGGGTCGGTGCAAGACCTTTTGCAGATAACGCTGTGCAGCCAGGGTCGTGAAGCCGGCCTGGAAACCGGCCTGATCCTCTGCCGGGATCTGGTAAGGCACCCGATCCGGATGCTGCAAATCCTCGGTGCGCAGATGCCGCCCCCGCAGGTAGGCCACGTTGTCGGGCTGCACCACCGTGAAGGGCTCGGTGGCCAGCCCCAGGCGGCTCACCAGTTGCTGCACCCGGGTCTGAGAGCTGATGAAACGCATGCCCCCCAGCTCCACGCGGGCGTGGGGCAAGCCTGGCGGCTCCACCGAGAGCAAACGCCCACCGACCCGGCCACTCAACTCGAACACCGCCGCCCTGGCGCTACGGCCCCGCTCGCTGGTCAACCATCGCCAGCCGCTGTACAAGCCCGAAACACCCGCCCCAACAATGGCCACATCCAGCACCTGCTGCTCCGCACTCTGGTTCATGATCCCTCCTTCAGAAGCGCTCCATTCTGACGAAGACGCTGAGCGCCTGCGGCGCGATATGTGCTGCTTTAGCCGTCCTTCCTTCAACCCGAATCACTCATCCCGCCAGACCCATGAGCACCGCCAACACCCCGACCATGCAAGGTACCGTGGCCCAAACCCTGCTGGACTATCTCAAGGCTGAAGGGGTTCGACACGTGTTCGGTATCCCGGGCGGCGCGGCCGTCTGGGTCATGAATGCCTTGCGGCACGACCCCGACATCCGCCTGGTGGTGTGCCGTCATGAGACGGGGGCGGCCTACATCGCTGACGGGCTGGCGCGGGTCTCCGGTGGGCTGGGGGTGGTGCTCACCACTTCCGGCCCGGGTGCCACGAATGCACTGACTGGCGCCATGAACGCCCAAGCCAGCGGGGTGCCCATGCTGGTCCTCACCGGCGAAGTGCCTGAACAGTACTTCGGGCGTGGCTATTTGCAAGAGGGTGCCGATGCGCAGCTGGACGTGAACAACGTCTTCCAGAACGCCGTGGGCTACAGCGCCATGATCTCCAGCCCGAACAACGCGTGCACGCTCATCCAGCGCGCCCTCAACGAAGCGTTGTCCGCCCCCCGCCAGGCGGTTCACCTGAGCCTGCCCAACGACATTGGCGGGGCCTGCATCCACCCCCTGCCCTCGCCGCCCCAGCCACACCGCTATCGGCCGCAGGTGCACAACACCGACCTACCCGCCGTGCGCCAGGCGCTGGACGCGCTGCTCAGTGCACAGCGCCCCTTGATCCTCCTGGGCAACGGTGCACGAGCAGCGTTGCGCAACCCACAACGCCGACAGGCCTTTCAGGCCTGGGTTCATCGCTTTGGCATCCCGGTGATGACCACGCCCGATGCCAAAGGCATCTACCCGGAAGGCGATGACTGGTCGCTGCGCAACTACGGCATCTGCGCCTGTCAGTGGCCGCTGCAGTACATGCACAGCCCGAACCAACCCGCTTTCGATGCCCTGATGGTGCTGGGATCGGCGCTGGGTGAACTGGCCACCTCGGTTCAAAACAAAGAGGTCTACAGCCAGGCCCTGAACCCCAGCACGCACTTCATCCAGGTGGATCTCAAGCCCGGCATGATCGGGCGCAATTTCCCGGTGACCCAAGGCATCGTGGCCGATGTGGGCGCCACCCTGGATGCCCTGCTGGAACTGAGCACCACGCGTGAGCCTGATCTGCCTTCGCGCGCTCAACGAGCACAGGTGCTGCACGAGATCAAGACCACCGTCTCCCCCTGGGCTCAGCCGGCCAGTCGAGACAACGACCACGCTCCCACACAGCCCGCCGCCATGATGCGCATCCTGAACGAGCTGGTTCCCAAGGGGCACATCTTCATCGACGCTGGCAACTGCGTGGGCTGGTCCTTGCACCACCTGACCATCCCCGATGGTCTGCACTACCACTCGGCCCTGGACATGGGCCCGATGGGCTTTGGCGTGGGCGCCGTGGTGGGCGGCAAGATGGCCGCCCCCGATCAGGACTGCGTGGCCGTGGTGGGCGATGGCGCCTTCATGATGCATGGGGCCGAGGTATCGACCGCTGCGGCGCACCGAGTGGGCGCGGTGTGGATCGTGCTGGATGACAACGACCTGAGCATGGTGACTCAGGGCATGGAGCAATTGTTGCCTCCTGCCAGCCAGTGGGCGCACAGCTATGAGCTGGGCCGTCCGGACCTGGCCCGGTTTGCCGAAGGCCTGGGGGCCCAAGCGAGCACTGTTCCCCATGACCAGGGCGCAGAGGCTTTCAGAGCCGCCTTGCAAGCTGCACTGACCAACGCCCGAGTGCATCACCGCCCACAGGTCGTCGTCGTGCAGATTGATCGCCGTGCAGCCCCGCCTTACGGCTGGCCCACCTTGACACCCCCTCAGTGCCTGGTGCCGCCCTCGGATCCAGTACCCCCCTCCCGCTGACGCAAAAAGGTCAGATCAAACGGTACCCGCAAGCGAGCATCCAACAACTCCAGGGGAATCGGTGCGGTCTCACCGTGCAGCGCGAATCGGGTCTGCCGGGTCAGCTGAGCTTGCAGCGGCGCATCCAGACGCGGGCGCAACACCAGCGTCTGGTCCAGGGCCAAGGGCACCGCCTGGCGCAACTCACCGCTGACCACCAGCGCCAGATCCAAGGGCACCTGGGCCCGCACGGGCACGCTCAGCCGCACCGGTACCGTCAAGGCCACCGGTACGACCACGTCCAGCGTGGGCAACCAGCGGCCCAGATCGACCTGGGCCTGCAGCGTGGTGCGCACGGGCACCTCGTGCTGCACGTCCAGCACCGTGTCCACCGGCACCGTGGTGCGAACCTGTAATTGCGCGACCAAGGGCTCGGTCAACCGGGCCTCGATGGTCTGCTTCAAAGGCACGCGCACCACCGGCTGCGCCTGCACCCGGGTCGAGACGGGCGTCGACAGTTCAGCCAGCGCCACCGTGCCCTCCGGCAGTCGCATCAGCAAGGCCTGCCGTTGCAGGTGCACACGGCTCTCCCAGTGGCCATACACGTACCAGATCGCCCAGGCCACCAGGGCCACCCACACCAGCAACAGGCTGCCCGCCACCAGCAGCAAGGCCACCGGCCGCACGGGTCGATGCCAGCCCCTCGGGATGACAGCCGGCGCTGGCAAGGGCTGGCTCACGGCACCTCCGACAACGTGTGCCGCTGGGCCCACCAGGCCGCCGCCCAGGTGCCGTCACGCGGCGCAAAGCTCACGGCCGAGAACGGCACTGTCAAATCCAGCAAGTGCAGACCTGCCGTCACCGTGCGCTCCGGGAAGGTCAGCTGCGCCTGCACAGGCGCGGTCAAGGGCAATGACAAGGTGCGCTGGATAGGCACCTGCGTCTCGATCTGGGTCTTGACATGGGCTCGCAGCGGCTCCTGCAGACGCACCATGGCCTCCGTCTGCAACACCACGGGCAGCGTGTGCCGCACCGGGATGACCACATCAATCGGCACCTCGGCCTTCACCGGGATGCGCCCTCTCACTGGCACCTTCATGGCGATCCCCAGCACCCGGGTCGACACCTGGGTGTCCACCTCCACCACCTGGTCCAGCATGATGGTTTGCCGAACCGGCACGTCCAGCGCGATTGGCACCTGCGTGTCCACCGTCACCTGCACGGGCAAGGCCTCGCGGATGGGGATGGTCAGGGTCTGGTCGATCGGCACGGTCACGGGCAGCGTTTCGTTCACCGCCACCTGCAAGCGTTCCGACACCACCGCCTGCACCGCCAGCCGCTCGGGCAGGCGCACCTGGGCGTCTTGCTCCTGCAAAAGCACCTGGGCGGCCATGTTGTGCCACACCCACCACACCACGCCCACGGCCGACACGGCCATCAACACCAGCAACACCAGCGCCGTGAGAATCAGCATGCGCCATGTCACAGGCCGGCCATACACGGCCAACATGGCCGGATCAGACGCCATGGGCGCCACGGGCTCGGCGGACGCCGACGGGACGGAACTGGAGACACGGGTATTCACACGCCGACTATGCCACGGGTGGGGCGCCCTCCACACTGGTAACTGCCTGCCCCGCCTCACCAAGGCTAAGATCCGGACTGCATGACCACGACAGAATCCGCCCCCACGACCGCGCTCGGCACCACCCTGGCCGAGGCCCCCGCCCTGACGCTGACCGAGTACCTGCACCACCCCATGGTGGACGTGGCGTCAGCGCACGTGGTGTTTCGTGGCCTGCAGGCCTTGGCAGCCCACCAGGGCGTCACCTTGCGCCCCCCGCCCCCAGAGCCGACCACCTGCTGTGGCCGCGGCTGCAACGGCTGCGTGTGGGAAGGCTATTTTGCCGCCGCGCAGTACTGGCGGGATGAGGCGGGCTTGTTGCTGGCTGACTGAGACGCGCCCTCCTCCACCCCGAGTGCCTGCCGCCTCACAAGGCCTGCACCAGCGCCACCAACTCAGGCCCTAGCCACCGTGGTGCCGGGCCACATCAGTGCTTCGGCCTGCTGGCCGCATGGTGACCAATCCTCTCGCATGCGCTGTCTCCTGGAGACTCACAACACCTTGAACTTGAAACGGCCATCCTTGGCCGCTGTCACCTTGATCTGCTGGATGGGTGTGCCTTCAGCCATGCGCGACAGCACCGCATCGGCCACCTCGGGCAGCAAGCTGCCATTCAGGATGTGGTCCACCGCACGCGCGCCCGTGTCCACCTCGGTGCAACGAGCCAGCACGGCCTCCACCAGGGCGTTGTCGTAGCGCAGTTCGGCCTGGTGATTGGCCTTCACCCGCGCCGCAATGCGGTCCAGCTTCAAACGGATCACGCTGGCCAGCACCTCATCCCCCAGGGGGTAATAGGGCACCACCTTCGTCCGGCCGATGAAGGCCGGTTTGAACACCTTGTACAAGGTGGGCCGAAGGGCCTCGGCCAGCTCATCGGCTGAAGGCAGCGTTTCGGGCGACTTCATCACCGTGCCACCCAGGGCTTCATCGTGCGCGAAGCACGCCTGCATGATCCCTTGCGATCCCGCGTTCGACGTCAGGATGATGATGGTGTTGCGGAAGTCAATCTCGCGGCCTTCGCTGTCGTCCATCACGCCCTTGTCGAACACCTGGAAGAACATCTCCAGCACGTCGGGGTGGGCCTTCTCCACCTCGTCCAGCAGCACCACGCTGTAAGGCCTGCGGCGCACGGCCTCGGTCAACACACCGCCCTCGCCATAACCCACATAGCCCGGGGGCGAGCCCTTCAGGCCGCTGACGCTGTGAGCCTCTTGGTACTCGCTCATGTTGATGGTGATGAGGTTGCGCTCACCGCCGTACAAGATGTCGGCCAGGGCCAGGGCCGTCTCGGTCTTGCCAACCCCGCTGGGGCCCACAAACAAGAACACGCCCTTCGGCTTGTTCGGGTCTTCCAGCCCCGCACGCGCCGTGCGCACACGCTGTGCGATGGCCGCCAAGGCATGGTCCTGACCGATCACCCGTTCTTGCAGCAGGGTGTGCAGCTGCTGCACGGTCTTGATCTCGTCTTTCACCATCTTGCCCAGCGGGATGCCCGTCCACGACGCGATGATCTCGGCCACCACATGCCCGTCCACCTGCACGGGCACCAACGGAGCCTCCCCTTGCAGGACGGCCAGCTCGGCCTGCTTGCCGGCCAGCAGCTCACGCTCTGAGGCCAGACCGCCCGGCGAGGCCTCCAGCTGGGTCCGCAAGGCCAGGATGTCTTGCACCAACTGCTGCTCATGGCTCCAGCGCTGCTCATCCGACGTCAGTCCCGCCTCGATGGCCTGACGCTTTTGCACCAATTCGTCCAGTCGATCGCCATGACGCGCGCCGGCCGCCACCTCACGCTGCAAGGCGGCCAGCTCGGCATCCAGACGCTCCAGTTGCTTGCGTGCTTCATCGATGCGCGCTGGGGTGGCGCTCTGACCCAGGGCGACCTTGGCGCAGGCCGTGTCCAGCACGCTCACCGCCTTGTCGGGCAACTGACGACCGCTGATGTAGCGGGCCGACAGGCGCACCGCCTCGGTGATGGCCTCGTCCATCAGGCGCACGCCAAAGTGCTTTTCCATCAAGGGCGCCATGCCACGCAGCATGGCCGCCGCCAGCTCTTCCGTCGGCTCTTCCACCTTGATCACCTGGAAGCGACGGGCCAGGGCCGCATCCTTTTCAAAGTACTTCTTGTACTCACCCCAGGTGGTGGCTGCGATGGTGCGCAATTCGCCCCGCGCCAGCGCAGGCTTGAGCAGGTTGGCCGCGTCGTTCTGCCCGGCTTGACCGCCCGCACCGATCATGGTGTGGGCCTCGTCAATGAACAGGATGATCGGGTGAGGGCTCTTCTTCACCTCATCAATCACGTTCTTGAGTCGGTTCTCGAACTCGCCTTTGACCGATGCACCGGCTTGCAACAACCCCATGTCCAACACATGGATGGCCACGCCCTTGAGGGGATCGGGCACATCGCCCTGGGCCACGCGCAGCGCCAGCCCTTCAACCACCGCCGTTTTGCCCACCCCGGCCTCCCCCGTCAGGATGGGGTTGTTCTGACGACGACGCATCAGGATGTCGATGGCCTGACGGATCTCGCCATCGCGACCGATCACCGGGTCCACCTGGCCATCGCGGGCGCGTTGCGTGAGGTTGGTGGTGAACTGATCCAGCGCCGGCGTCCGGCCACCGGACGCCAAGGCCGGCTCGGTCGAATCCGCGCCAGACAGGGCATCCCCCGCCTGAGCCGCCTGCAGCGCTTGAGCCGCCTCTCGCGAGCCCCGCGTGGCCTCTGCCATCTTGTGCTTGAGCTCATCCAGCTGGAAGCGGGCCCACAGGGGCGAGCTGCGATGCGCCATCTGGCTCAGGGCGGGCTCGGTCAGCAAGGCCAACACCACATGCACCCCACGGATGCGTGCGGCGTGGGACTCCAGCGACGCGATCAGCCACGCATGCTCCAGCAACTGGGGCAGTCGCTCCGAGAACACAGGCGTGCGGGTGTTGCCCACCTTGAAGCGACTCAGCTCCACCTCCAGATCGCGCTGAAGCCCGCTGACCGACACACCATAGCGCTGACACAGCACCGCCAGATCGCCCTGAGCATCTTCCAGCAAAGCCAGCAGGAAGTGCTCCATGTCCACTTCATGATGCCCCCGAGCCATGCACAGGCTGGCTGCGCGCTCGGCCGCCTGGCGGGTGGTGTCATTGAGCTTCGAGATGAGGGTTTTGAGGTTCTGACTCATGATGGGGTACTCCTTGAATTGATGAATAGCTAATCCGTGGCGTCTGATGTGGGCAGGCCATCCGCCTCACACCAGGCGCAGGCCAAAACAAACGTCCGAGCGATCCCGCTCGGATCGGCGAGTGGTCAGAAATGTGTCCCACCCCAGTCGGCCCTGTGTGGGCGGGCGAGTCGACATCAACGCGCTGGAAGTGACCGCCTCTTTCTTGAGCAACAGTTGCAGCTCGTACTCCAGGTGCGCCCCAGACAGCGCATGCAGCATGTGGCTCAGGGCTTTCACCCCCGACGAGCCCGGCAAGAATCGCGCGTGGTCGGCGCCGCTCAAGGGGCCCAGCACCACCCGCACCTTCAAATCACGTTGCCACACCCGCTCACCCAGGAGCGCCGTTTTGCCCAAGCGCAGCCCTGGGTGCGCCTCACCCAGCACGGGTCGCTCGGCCTGAGGCAGGCTGCACCACCGCCCCATGAACTGCTGAACCTTGACCGGCACACCAAAGCGCTCTGACAGGATGGCGCTCAACCGCCAGGCCGACATGGCACGCTGTTGGGACGCCGCCGCGTAGAAGGCCAGAGATTCACGGGCCTCGGGATTGCGCGTTCGATCTTTGGCGGCCAGAGGTCCCAGGCCACCCAAGGACAACACGGCAGGCAGAAAGCCCCGCTCGGCGGAGCGCTCGTACTGCAAGGCCAGACGATGCTTGCGCCAGGCCTCATAAAACAGGCTGACGGCGCGATGGCTGAACACATCCATGAAGGCGCGGGGCGCCAGATCACGGTGGTTCAAGTGGTGCGCCAGGATGGACTCGGTGTAATACAGCGGCAAGGTACCGGATGCACCCAGCAAGCCCATGAACGCTGGCGTCATCTCAACCCGATCAATCAAGGCGGGTTGCAGGCCATGAAGTGTGGGCATCGCCTGGCCGGCCAGCCCCACACTGGGGCTGACCATCGTGGCCGACATCGGGGCGGCATCCCCCTTGGTCCGCACCGCCAGCGACTCGATTTCGCTGGGGGCAAAGGACAGGGCCAATGTGTTCTTGAAACGGACGCGGTTCAGCCCCGACCGGCCGGTGGCTGCGTCGCCCAGCCAATGATCCAGCAGCCGGACGGCACTGAAAAAACTGAACTGCTGGGGGGTCTCCAGCAGGCGCTGGATCACAGCAGTGTGAGATCGCCGTTGCGTGGAGGACATGAGAACAACACCTCTTGGGTTCTGGATGACAACACCGTCAGCTGACTGAAGCTGTTGAGGTGAGCTGCCAGCCCGTAGAACCGATCGAGCACCATGGCGAACAAGCCCAAGCCAGTCCCCACAAAACTGTCTTCATCCACCGTCAGGCAGACCTCGGTGCCACGAACAAAGGTGGCGTAAGGCTCTCCAGGCAGCCAGGCCACCTTGGGACGGTAGTCCACCGACACCAGACCATCCACCTGACGTTGGTTGGCCGAGTGACGACCGAAGTCATACAGCCGCAAGGTCTCCTTCAAGCCGTCAATGCCCGATGCGCTCAACGACAGGTGGTTGATCGAGAGGTGGGATATCAAACGCCACAGCACACCCGTGCCCCGGGCCAGGCGCAATGGCGCACTGGGGCGGCGGAGCAAACGGATTTCCTTGGCGACCCCGCCACCCGGCATGAACAGATCACCACCAGCCACCCCGATGGGGAGCATGGTGGGCAGGTCGCGGTTGGTGGCCATCACATCCAGCGACAAAGTCTCCGCCTTGGGTATCGCCGGCGCCATGTCCACGTCCACCAGCGTGAGCGACAGTTCATAGCCCGGGCTGGCTGCCGCCAGCGCTGAATCACGCGATGCGGCCCAGTAGACGCCAGCCTCACGGCGCCCGCGCCCAGCCAAAGGACCGCGCTCATCCACCGTCAACCAATCTTCGTCGTCCAACCCTTCGTGATGGCGAACCGAGAAGAAAGGGCGAACCTCCTGCACCGATTCACCCTGTGCGGTCTGTTGCAGGCGGTACACGCGCTTGATGGCATGGACCTCGTACGCATGGGCACGACGTCCATCCACCACGACCGGATACGCCACATCCTGATGCGTCAAGCGGATGGGATCGGCCGCCTGGGGAAACAGATTGACCACAGGTGTGCACCCCAACAGCACGTTGCGCTGGTGCACCGCCTCCAATTGGCGAGACTCATCCGAATCGGAGCGGATGCCGGTCAAGAGCACATGCACACTGATGCGCTGAGGCTGCCGAGACTGCGCCTGCAGATCGTCTGAATCGAGATGCCACAGCGCTGCCGGCAACCGAATGGGCAGGTCAATGAAGTTGAACTTCTCTGGGAAGGCGAAGTATTCAGTGAGCAGTCGATACGCTGGATGAGAGCGAGCGTCGAGGTCGATCAGCGACTGGTCATCGTCAAACCCCACCAGACGGGGCAGCAGGGGCGCGCCGGCTTCATCCCGCGCCTCCTGCCAAGGCTCGTGCTCACCCACCTGCACCATGATGCGAACCGCCTTGCGACACAAGGCCTCACGGAGAGCGGAGACCTGGGATGGCTCCCCGTCCAGGTGGATGCGAACTGGTTGGTCCTTCAGGCAACTCCAGGCAGCCTGCGGGCTGGAGCGCTCGAGCACAAAAGAGATGCACGAGGTGGCGTCCTTGGGCAGACGCGTGCCCGCCGGAGCGGCCAGGGCCTGACGATAGGACACCGACGACAGATGGATGGGGAGCAGCACCACATCCTGAGAGGTTCTGAACTGGCACGGCACACCCTTGATCGGCCTGGAAGCCAGCTCGGTGTGGCGGGGCACGGTCACCGCCCGTGATTGCAAAGCCCCTCCGGCATCCAGCTGGGCGATCGAGCACGAGGGAAATGGCCGCAGATAGTGCGGGTACAGCACTTCGAGCAAGGACTCGGTGAACAAAGGAAAGTCATCGTCCAGGCGCTTGTGGATGCGGGCAGCCAACAGCGCGAAGGACTCGATCATCCGCTCGACGTGCGGATCCTGGGCCGTGTCGCCTCGCAGGTGCAAGGCACCAGCCACGCGCGGATAACGCGACGCGAACTCCTGGCTTTGCTCGCGCAGCAAGGCCAGTTCGCGCTCGTAATGAGGCAACAGCTCTTCCATGGATGCTCCCGTCAGTTGCGCAGCATGGATTGACGCACGGCATAGCGCTGCGTCGTGGGCTGCAGCATGGCGTCAAAGCTGACTGGCTCGATGGCCGGGTTGATGACCAAGGTCGCATGGATCGCAAAGCGCAAGCCCAGGCCTTGCTGCTGGGTGTCCATCAGGCGAACGCGCACGGACGTGAGCCGCCGTTCGTGGCACTGAATGGCCGATGCGATGGACTGACAAATGCCCTCGCGGTGCTCCGGGTTGTCCAGACTCAGGCCGACAAAGTCGCGAAGACCGAATGCGATCACCGACCGCGCAGCATGCGGCCGATCGCTCAGCTGGTGCGGCATCCATCCGGTACGCGTGTTCAACAACGACTCCAGATCCCGGGCCACACTGTCCTTGACCTGCTCCAGGGTCAACTGCAGGCGGGCACCGTCGAGTTCCCCCAGTTGGCGGCACCCCGTCAGTCGATCCAGCAAAAACGGTTCAAACTTCAAAACCTGGCCCTCAGAAAAAAGCCGCGGCAGGCCGCGGCTTCGCTGTGAACAGCACCGATCGACGTCAGATGCCGTAGGTGTTGGTGTTCTTCGACAGGCTCCAGGCAGTCTGGTTGCTGCCTGAGGTGCCGCCGCCTTCGACCTTCTGCTGCTGGTACTGCCACTGCACAGAGGCGTACTTCAGAGCGAACGTTTCCGTCGGCAGACCTTCGGAGCTGACCTGCGGCGTCACGCGCGAGATCAGGGCGTGCTTGAGCTTGATCGTCAGGTACTTGACTCGCTTGCTGCCGTCAGCACGCATGAAGTCAATGACCACCTCGTCGAACGTGTAGCCGGCGGAGACAGCCTCCCACAGCTTGGGGCTGGTCAAGTCCAGATCCTTGGTGAAGATCATGTCGCCGTGCTCGCAACGCTCGGAGGTGTGGCCACCGGCCGTCGACGACGTGGCAGACTTGGGTTGACGGATGTCGTGCACCCACGAGCCCACTTCCAGCCACTTCGGATGCTCGGCATCCTTGGACTCGCCTTCAATCTTGTACTTGCCATTGAACTGGACGTAAATGTCTTTCATGTTTCCCTCAGATTAATGAGTGGTCAGGCTTGACCACAGGTTGATCGAGTCTGTACGGTCAGCCATTGGCCGACTGCGGCAGCTCGGCCACAAGTCGCAGCGACACCGACAGCTCATCGAGCTGGAAGTGCGGCCGCAAGAAAGCGACTGCGCGATACGCACCCGCCTTGCCTGGCGTCTCCGTCACCTTCACCGAGGCTTCGCGCAAGGGGAACTGCGCCTTGGCTTCCTGGCTGGCGCCGTCGTCCAACAACACGTACTGCGAAATCCAGCGATTGAGGAACTCTTCGACATTGCCCGCCGAAGCAAAGCTGCCGATCTTGTCCCTCATCATGGCCTTGAGGTAGTGCGCCACACGCGACACCGCAAAGATGTACTGCATCTGCGCGGCCAACTGCGCGTTGGCATTGGCGGCATCGCTGTCGAACTTCTTGGCCTTCTGCGTGGACTGGGCACCGAAGAAGGCCGCATAGTCCGTGTTCTTGCAATGCACCAGGGGCATGAAGCCGAGGTCACTGAGCTCTTTCTCCCGCCGATCGGTGATGGCCACCTCGGTCGGGCACTTCAGCGCCACCTCACCATCGTCGGTCTTGAAGGTGTGGGTGGGCAGGTCTTCCACCAAACCGCCGCCTTCGACACCACGAATGGCCGCGCACCAGCCGTAGCTTTCAAAGGCGGATGTCAAACGAGCGGCGAAGGCATACGCGGTGTTCACCCACAGATAGCGGCTGTGATCCGTGCCATCCACCGACTCGACGAAGTTGAAACCTTCAACCACATTGCCGTCTTTGGCGTTGTAAGGCAGTCGGCCCAGGAAACGGGGCACGGTCAAACCCACATACCGTGAATCTTCGGATTCACGGAACGACTTCCACTTGGCGTACTCGATGGTGTCAAACACCTTGGCCAGATCGCGGGGCTTGCCCAGTTCGGTGAAGGACTCCAGGCCGAACAATTCAGGGGACGCCGCCGCGATCATCGGTGCGTGCGCTGCCGCCGCCACATGGGACATCTGCTCGACGAAGTACATGTCTTCGGCCGAGCGGCCCACGTCGAAGTCACCGATCAGGGCACCGAATGGCGCGCCACCAATCGTGCCGAACTCTTCTTCGTACACCTTCTTGAACAGGGCGGACTGGTCAAAATCGATCGCCGTCTTGAAATCCTTGACCAGCTCGCGCTTGGTGGTGTTGAACACCTTGATCTTGAGCTGCTCACCGGTCGAGGTGTGCTTGCACAGGTAGTGCAGACCGGTCCACGACGACTCGAGCTTCTGGAACTCGGCGGCATGCATGACTTCGCTGAGTTGCTGAGAAATCAGGTGGTCAATCTCGGCAATGCGTGCATCAATGTTGGCCGCCAGGTTGTCAGAGACCACCACCGTGCCCTCCAGCACCTCGCGCACCAGTTCACTGATGATGTCTTTGGCGCGGGCATGCTCGGTGTCGGACTTAGCAACCTTGCTGCGAGAGACGATGTCGTCGAGCAGGCTGAGGCCCTCATGGAGGCTGGCGGGTTGGGCTTGCAGTTGTGCGCTCATGCTCTTACTCCTGCTCTTGGGGGGCCGCTTCGGCGCCCAGCTTCTTGAGTTGCTCGGTGTTGGTCAGTACCTCGGCCAGCACGTCCTCCAACTTCTCGTTACCTGCCAGCTTGTTGCGCAGGTCGGACAGCTTGGTGCGCGCCTCCAGCAGCTTGCGCAGTGGCTCCACCTGCTGCACCACAGCCTCGGGGCGGAAGTCTTCCATCTTCTTGAACTCAAGGTTGACGGCGAACTCGCCACCGTCTTCGCTGAGCTTGTTCTTCACGCGGTAGCTGGCGCGCGGCGCCATGCCGGACATGACTTCATCGAAGTTGTCCAAGTCCACGTTGACGAACTTACGATCCTTGAGCTTGGGCAGGGGCTTGTCCGGGTCTTGCTGGCCGGTGAAGTCCCCCATCACGCCCATGACGAAGGGCAGCTCTTTCTGCTCGATGGCGTCACCGATCTCGACGTCGTAGGTCAACTGCACGCGCGGGGGACGAACACGCTCAAGACGCTTCTGAACACTGTCTTTCTTGGCCATGACAAGGCTCCTTCCTGGATGGGTTTACTTCAAGGCACCGAAGGGATTGCCACGACCAGCGCTGGGCGGCGTGGAACGGTTGGATGCGGCAGCAGGCGCGGCTGCCGGCGTGGCGGGACGAACAGCAGGTGCGGCAGCCGCAGGGGCAGCGGGCGCAGGAGCGGCGGCGGCCTGAGCGGGGGTCGTCGTGGCGGCAGCAGCCGATGGGGTGGCCGGAGCGCGGCGCTGTCGTACCGGGCGCCGCACGGGCTTGGCCTCGGCTTCAGGCGCCGGCACGAGGATGGGCTCGCCCAACACTTCCTTGATCAACTTGGCGACCGTCTCGGCTTCAGAGCGGGCTGAACCGCTGACCTCGTTGGCTTTGCGCAGTTCATCCAGGGCCTGGGCACTGACACGCAGACCACTGACAGCCAGGATGCTCTTGGCGGTGAGGTCGTTGACGTCCCGCTGCAGGACCTCGTGAGAGAAGGTGATGGCCTCGCCGTACTGGCGTGCATCAAAACGAATCTGGGCTTTCTTCAGCCAGGGCTGCTTGGACGCCGGGTCGATGCGCGCGGCGTCACTCAGCAAGGCCAAAGCCTGGTCGGTTTTGCCCTCGGTCAGCGCCTGGTCAGCCTCACTGAGCTTCTCGGTCAGCTTGACCTGAGCGGCCTGACGGGCCTCTGCCTGTTGCTCGGGTGTGCGGGGCGACGTCGAGCATCCAGCCAGCACCAGGAACACACCCACCATCACCGCGCAGAACGAGCCGCGGCGTGCATACACCTTCGTCACATTGACTCCCAGACTTGATTGATTGGCGTGATGCTGAAGACGTTCCAGCACCGTCACACCGCCGCGATTAAAGCGGATTTCGCGTTGATCACCGACCCTCCTTGGGGGGTGTTTACAGACTCTTTCATCTGGTTGCAAATGCCCTACCCCTCCAACGGGGGAGGCCGCATGCGCACAAGGCCTGCGCTCTCTACACTACGCCGCTCAACAAGGCACAACGGCCTTGAGTGCTGTACATGACGGCTTTTCTACTCAACCCCACACACACCCGCCAAGGGCGGGATCACACACACCAGCGGAGGTGGGTGACGATCTTGTGCGGCTGGCTCGTGGCCTCAAGCCTGGCATGGCTGAGCGGTTGCAGCAGTGCACCCAAAGCGCCGATGGACAGCATCCCCAACGAACTGCCAAGTTCTGTGGCCCCTGCTGAAGGGGGCTTCCTGGGGGGGCTCAAATCCCTGAAGGACAAGGCTTTGGAAACCGTGGGACTGAAGGAGACGCCCGAATCAGTCGCCAAGCCGAAAGTCCCTGACAGCATGCTGCCCGACCGCCGCCTGTCATGGCGTGTGCACGCCAGCACGTCGTTGAACATCACCGAGTCTGGTGAATCCTTGGCGGTGGTGCTGCGCTTTTATCAACTGAAGTCACCCGATGCATTCCTGGCGGCACCCATGGACGCCTTTGCGGATCCGAGCAAGGAAAAGCAGGCCCTGGGCGAAGACCTGATGGCTGTGCGCGAGGTGTTGATGGTGCCGGGCCGACATCATGAAACCATCGAACGCATGCCCCGAACGAGCAGCCACGTGGGTGTGGTGGCCATGTTCCGGCAACCTGCATCAGGTCGCTGGCGATACGCCTTTGAGGCCAACCGGGCCGAGCTGACGGGCCTGCGGCTGGGCGTGCATGCCTGCGCCCTGAGCGTGCAACAGGGCCAACCGGTGGGCATACCTGCCGACGAGGCCCGCCAAGTGTCTGTTCGCTGCCCAGCGAACCCTTACCGACCCGAGCCCAAACGAGTAGATTGACGTGTTGTCCTCTCCCAAGATCCTGTGGGGCGAAGGCCTGTTCCTGAGGCCCCAGCACTTCCAGCAGCAAGACGCCTATCACGAAGGGCGTCTGGCCCAGATGGCGCGACTGCTGCACCCCTACGCCTGGGGCATCCGCCAACTGAAGGTGGACACCGATGCCTTGCAAACCGGCGTGCTGCGCATCACCGAGTTGCAGGCGGTGCTGCCCGATGGCGAGCTGTTCAATGCCCCCGCAGAAGACGAGCTGCCGCCGCCCGTGGCCTTGAGTTCGCTGGCGCAGGACGGTCACGATGCCGGCAGTTGGGTCTTCCATCTGGCTCTGGCGCCCACACGGTCGCACGGCACCAACATGGCAGCCAGCCCCGAAGAAGCCGACACAGCGGTGCGCTATTACCGCGTGCCGCAGCAGACCCCCGATGCATTCACCGATGCAGTCAGTGCCGAGGTGATGGTGTTGCGCAAGTCAGCCAAGCTGCTGCCGGAACAGGCTCCGCGCGCCCACTTGATCAGCCTGCCCTTGCTGCGCGTGAAGCGCACCTCGACAGGCGGCTTCGAGCTGGACGGCCGCTTCATCCCCCCGTGCTTGAGCATTCATGCCTCGCCAGCCCTGGTGCTGTACCTGCGGCGGTTGATGGACGTGTTGCAAGCCAAAGTCGATGCCCTGTATGGACTGCACCGCGAACCCAGCAAAAACATCATCGAGTTTCGTTCGGGCGATGTGGCCTCGTTCTGGCTGCTGCACACGGCCAGCACGGCGTTTGCCGGGCTGAACCACCTGGTCAAGCACCCGGCGCTGCACCCGGAGCGCCTGTTTCAGCGTCTTCTCGAACTGGCGGGTTCGTTGCTGACGTTTTCCAAGAGCCACACGCTGGCCGACCTGCCCAGCTATGACCACCTGCAGCCCGCTGCCGGGTTCCAGCGCTTGGACCAGATCGTGCGCGATCTGCTGGAGACTGTGATTTCAACGAGGTACTTCTCGATCACGCTGCAAGAGACGGCACCGTCGTTCCACCAGGGGCGACTGGATTCGGAGCAGATCACGCCTCAAACCCAGCTGTACCTGGGGGTCACGGCGTCGCTGCCGCCAGCCGAGCTGGTTGACAGCGTGCCACAGCGCTTCAAGCTCGGCGCGCCCGACGATGTCGAGAAGCTCGTGCTGTCGGCCATGCCGGGCGTGAAGCTGGTGCATGCGCCCCAGGTGCCGGCGGCCGTGCCGGTGCGTCCCGGCAGTTTCTACTTCACGCTGGACGCCAAGGGCGCCCTGTACGAGCGCATGCTGCAGGCCCAGGCCATCACGCTGTATGCGCCCGCGGGCATGCCTGACCTGCGTCTGGAACTGATTGCCGTGAACGCCTGAGACCATGAGCCCGACCACGCCCCCTCGCCTGTTCGATGATGCTGCACCGACGATGCGCCCTGAGACCGCACGGGCCGCTCATACGCCCAGCTCGGATGCCAGCACGCTGCTGGACTTGATGTACGACGGCTTCTATCTGCTGTTTTTGCTCAAGGCCAAGCACGCACCGATGGAGGCTGAGACGTTCAGGGACCGCATCAAGCAGTTCCTGACCGCCTTTGAGCGTGGCGCCACACGACTCAATGCCACTGCCGAGGACGTGTACCTGTGCAAGTACGCCTTCTGCGCCACGGTGGACGAGGTGGTGCTGATGTCGGGCTTCAAGACCAAGGAAGCATGGCAGCGCCTGCCCTTGCAGGTTCAGTTCTTTGGCGAACAGTTGGCGGGTGAACAGTTCTTTGAAAAGCTCGAAACGCTGCGGCGCGAGGGCGCTGCGCGGCTGCAAGTGCTGGAGGTCTTCCACATGTGCCTGCTCTTGGGCTTTCAGGGCAAGTACCTGATCGAGGGCAGCGAGAAGCTGAGCTACCTGACCTCACGTTTGGGTGACGAGATCGCCCGCTTCAAAGGCCACCAGGGTGGTCTGGCACCCCACTGGTCTGCGCCTGACCGTATCCAGCATCAACTCAAGAACGAGGTGCCGCTGTGGGTCATGGGCTCGGTGTTTGCCTTCCTGGCGCTGGCAGGCTTCCTGGGCCTGCGCTGGGAGCTGACCAGTCATGCCCGCAGCACCCTGGGCGAGCACCACCATGTGGTGCAGATGCCGCCCAAGGTGGCGCACGTGACGATCACCCTGCCCTGAGCCGAGGCACAGCGACGACGCGTCAACCAGGCCCCGTCAGGGGGCATCGTCTCGCAAGGCCTGGCGCAGCTGCGCCAGCCGCTCACCGATCTTGATCTCCAACCCTCGACTCACGGGCTGATAAAAGGCCTGATCGGGCATGCCGTCCGGCAGGTATCGCTCGCCAGCGGCCACACCATCGGGCTCGTCATGGGCATAGCGGTAGCCGTCACCATGGCCCAGCTCTTTCATGAGCTTGGTGGGTGCGTTGCGCAGGTGCATGGGCACTGGGCGGCTCACGTCCTTCTGCACCCAGGCGCGGGCGGCCTTGTAAGCCACATAGGCGGCATTGCTTTTGGGGGCGATGGCCAGGTAGATCACGCACTGGGCCAGGGTCAGCTCGCCTTCGGGCGACCCCAGCCGCTCGTAGGTCTCGGCAGCATCCAGCGCCATGCGCAGGGCGCGCGGATCGGCCAGGCCGATGTCTTCGCTGGCCATGCGGATCAGGCGGCGGACGATGTAGCGCGGGTCCACCCCGCCATCCAGCATGCGCACGAACCAGTACAGCGCAGCATCCGGGTCTGAGCCTCGCACAGACTTGTGCAGGGCCGAGATCGTGTCGTAGAACTGGTCGCCGCCTTTGTCGTAGCGGCGCAGTTGCTCGCCCAGCGATTGCTGCAGGGCGGCTTCGTCGATCAGCTCGCGGCCTTTGAGCAAGCCTGCCAGGGTGTCGTAGGTGTTGAGCAGGCGGCGAGCGTCGCCGTCGGCGTAGGCGATCAACCGGGCCTGGGCCTCGGGCGTCAAGCTGGGGCCTTGCAAGGCCTGCTGGCCCTTGTGCAGCAGCTGATGCATGGCGGCGTCGTCCATGCCTCGCAGCACGTGCACCGTGGCCCGCGACAGCAACGCGGCGTTCACCTCGAACGACGGGTTCTCGGTGGTGGCGCCAATGAAGGTGAACAGCCCAGACTCGACATGGGGCAAGAAGGCGTCTTGCTGTGCCTTGTTGAAGCGGTGCACCTCATCCACGAACACGATGGTGCGACGGCCTCGGGCCTGGGCCACCTGGGCTTGTTCCACCGCTTCGCGGATGTCCTTGACGCCACCCAGCACGGCCGAGATGGCCAGAAACTGTGCGTCGAAGGCCGTGGCCATCAGGCGGGCCAGAGTGGTCTTGCCCACGCCGGGCGGGCCCCACAAAATCATCGAGTGGGGCTGGCCCGACTCAAAGGCCACGCGCAGGGGCTGGCCTGGGCCCAGCAGGTGGTCCTGGCCCACCACGTCGTCCAGCACCTGCGGACGCAAGCGTTCGGCCAGGGACGCCTGGGCTGGCACGGGGCCGCGTGCTGCCGCCGTTCGGCTGGCGGCCTTCGCACCCTCGTCGGCGCTGCGCTCGGGGGGCATGGGCAGGTCCAATGAAAGGCTGTCTTGCATGCGTGGATTGTCTCAGTGCGCCGCGTCTGGGGTGTCCGTTTGGGGTTACCCCTAGGCAAACGGATTGAAACCTGTCACAATGATGGACTGCACTGATTTTGACAGTGCAGTTCGTTCATCCCCTCTGACCTTTTTCAAGCCGGGTTGCCCGTGCGGCGGTGTTCATCACCAGACTGTACGGTATCGAGCAACCGACGTTCGCGTGTCTTGAGTTCCGGTTGGCGGCGATGCCGTCGCTAACAGCGGACTTCACGTGGCCCCGACATGGGCACCCCAGCATCCACGGATGGCTGGCCCCCATGCCACGCAGTCTGGACACGTTCCACAGCGACCTGATCTGACGCGCGTTCCGTGCTGGAACCGACGCTGCGTCGTGGTCTGTCTTGGCCTTTTTCCTGGCCGGGCAGGCTGTTCATGGCTTGAAAGAGTTTGAGATGACCCAACACCAACACCCCGAATCGCTGATCGACAAGCTGGCTGCCAGCCTGAATGACGATGGCAGCGACCTGGTTTCGCCGTCTGATGACGTGGAGACCGACGACGCCGTGCGCTTCACCGACCTGGCCTTGCCAGAGGTGCTGTGCCGCGCCCTGACCGACTCGGGCTACACCCACCCCACCACCGTGCAATCGCTGGCCATCCCGGCCGCGATGAACGGTGCCGACCTGAAGGTGGCGTCACAAACGGGCAGCGGCAAGACCGCCGCCTTCATGCTGCCGGCCCTGGCCCGCATCCTGGCTGCCCGTGGGGACAACAACAAGCGCCGCGAAAAGGGCGTGGTGCAAGGCCCCCGCGTGCTGGTGCTGACACCCACCCGTGAACTGGCCATGCAGGTGGCCAAGGCCGCCAGCACCTACGGCAAGCACGTGCAGGGTCTGCGTGTGGCCACCATCGTGGGCGGCGTGCCTTACGGCTACCAGCTCAAGGCCCTGAACGGCCCGCTGGACGTGCTGATCGCCACCCCCGGCCGCCTGCTGGACCACCTGGGCAGCGGCGCCGCCGTGCTGAAGAACCTGGAAGTGCTGGTGCTGGACGAAGCCGACCGCATGCTGGACATGGGCTTCATCGAAGACATCGAAGCGATTGCCGAGCAAACGCCTGCCGAGCGCCTGACCTGGATGTTCAGCGCCACCTTTGCGGGTCACGTGGGCCAACTGGCCCAGCGCATGACGCGCAACGCGCAAGACATCTCGGTGACCTCGCACACCGACAGCCACGACAACATCGAACAGCGCCTGCACCTGGCCGACTCGCTGAACCACAAGAACGAGCTGCTGGACCATGTGCTGACCACCCGCGAGGTGGACCAGGCGGTGGTGTTCACCAGCACCCAGCGTGACGCTGACGTGCTGGCCATGCGCCTGGCCGACATGGGCCATGCCGTGGCCGCGCTGCACGGTGGCATGCCCCAGGGCCGCCGCAACCGCGTGTTGCAAGCCCTGCGCAGCCGCCAGCTGCGCGTGCTGGTGGCCACCGATGTGGCCGCCCGTGGCATCGACGTGCCGACCATCACCCACGTGATCAACTACGGCATGCCCATGAAGGCCGAAGACTATGTGCACCGCATTGGCCGCACCGGCCGTGGTGGTCGCAGTGGTCTGGCCGTGACGCTGGCCGAGCGCCGCGACATCCCCATGGTGCGCCGCATCGAGCGTTTCACCACGCAGCGCATCCCTGAAGCCACCATCGCCGGCCTTGAGCCCAAGATGAGCATGCCGCAAGACCGTGGCGGTCCTCGCTTCGGCGCCAAGCCCGGTCGTGGCGGTCCTCGCTTTGGTGACGGTCGTGGCGACAGCCGTGGCCCGCGCCACGGTGGCGAAGGTCGCTTCCAGGGCGAGCGCTCGTTTGGCGACCGCTTCCAGGGTGACCGCTTCCAGGGTGAGCGTGGCCATGGTGACCGCTTTGGCGACAGCCCGGCCCGTGCCCCTCGTGATGCGCAGTACGACCCGCGCAGCACGTCCCGCTTCAACCAAAACGGCGACCCGCGCTTTGACCGCCAGGGCGAGGCCCCTTCGGGCGACCAGGGTGCACCGTTCCGCCCCCGTCATGAGCAACGCCCGATGAACTCGCGTGAGCAGCGTCGCTCAGAGCAGTTTGGCGATCGCAACCAGGGTGCCTGGAATGACCGTCCCGCCAAGCCCTTTGGTGACCGTCCTCGTGGCGATCGTCCGTTTGGCGACCGTGCATTCGGTGACCGTCCCCAAGGTGATCGCCCGTACGGTGACCGTCCTTCTGGCGATCGCTCGTTTGGCGACAAGCCGTTCAAGGGCAAGTCGTTTGGCGACAAGGCCTTTGGTGAGAAGCCTTTCGGTGACCGCGCCTTTGGCGACAAGCCGCACGGTGCCAAGCCATTTGGCAAGCCCACGGGTGGCAAGCCAGCAGGCAAGAGCTTCGGTCAGGGCTTTGACAAAGGCTTTGGCAGCAAGCCCGGCTTCAAGCACGGCGGCAAGCCGGGCGCAGGCAAGCGCCCGGGCTTCGGCAAGCGCGAAGGCTGATCAGCCTCCGGGCTGACGCAACACGTCCACCCCCGCGGGTGGCGTGAACTTGAACTGGTCTGGCGACAGGCGCACCCCGGTCTCGAACTTCGAGAAACTCAAGCGGGTGCGCTGTCCAAAGCCGTCCAGGATGTCCAGCGCCGCGAGCCGGCCCTGCACAAAACCCACCTCCACCGTCTGGAAGCTGCCGTCCTTGCGTTTGGGGATGGCCTGCACCCATTGCCATTTCATGCCGCCCGGGACCGACACAGGGGCTGCGGTCACCGCACCCGCCGTTGGGCCCGGGATGGCTTTGAGCGTGAAGTCACGCTCCAGCGCGGCTGACGACAGGATGGCCGCCGGCGTGTTGCCCACGGCCTCGCTGACAGGGCGCACCGTGACCTGCTCCAGGTCCACGTCGTACAACCACACCTGCTGGCCATAGGCCACGATGAGCTGCTCGCTCGGGCTGGTGTAGGCAAACCGGAAACGATCTGGCCGCTGGAAAGCCAGTGTGCCGGTGGAACGGCGTTGCCGCTGTCCATCGGGCGAGATGACCACCTGGGTGAACTCGGCCTGTCCGGTTTGCGCCTGTTTGACAAAGTTGCGCAAGGTTTGCACCGCATTCGGTGAGGCCTGGGGCGCAGGCTTGGGCGCGACCTGGGGGGCGGGTTTGGGTGCCGCCTGAGGCGCGCCCTGTCCTCCAACTTGCTGCGCCAGCGCTGGCATGGCACACATCGCGCTGGCCAGGACGCCACTCAACAGCCTATTCAGCAGAGGCCCACATGGCACGGTGGTGGCAGATTTCAGCGTCATGAACATCCCATCATCAGGGCCAGGCTCCAGGTGCCTGGCGGTACCTGCTCAACGCTCGACGGGGCCTGTCGGCCGACAGGCCCATCACACGAACGGGCTCAGCGAACGGACTCAGGCATCCCAGGGCGCCGCCGTGGCTCCACCCTCACCACCGCGTGCCGGCACGATCAGCTCGCGGTTGCCGTTGGTGGCCATGCTGGACACCAGGCCGGATTTCTCCATCTGCTCGAGCAGGCGCGCCGCACGGTTGTAGCCAATGCGCAAGTGGCGCTGCACCAGCGAGATCGAGGCCTTGCGGTGCTGCAGCACGATGGCCACGGCGTTGTCGTACATCGGGTCTTGCTCGCCGTCGCCCCCACCGATGGGCGAGCCATCGAGGTTGCTGCCTTCGTCCGACAGGTTGCCACCCTCCAGGATGCCCTCGATGTAGTTGGGCTCGCCCTGGGTCTTGAGATACTCGACCACGCGGTGCACTTCCTCATCACTCACAAACGCACCGTGCACCCGCATGGGCAGGCCGGTGCCTGAGGGCATGTAGAGCATGTCGCCCTGCCCCAGCAGCGCCTCGGCGCCCATCTGATCCAGAATGGTGCGGCTGTCGATCTTGCTGCTGACCTGGAAGGAAATCCGCGTGGGGATGTTGGCCTTGATCAGGCCGGTGATCACATCGACAGACGGGCGTTGCGTGGCCAGGATCAGGTGGATGCCCGCCGCGCGGGCCTTCTGGGCCAGACGGGCGATCAGTTCTTCGATCTTCTTGCCCACCACCATCATCAAGTCGGCCAGTTCGTCGATCACGATGACGATGTGGGGCAGGCGCTCCAGCGGCTCGGGCTCTTCGGGCGTGAGGCTGAAGGGGTTAGGCACCAACTCGCCCCGGGCCTTGGCCTCGTCCATCTTCTGGTTGAAGCCAGCCAGGTTGCGCACCCCCATCTTGCTCATGAGCTTGTAGCGGCGCTCCATCTCGCCCACGGCCCAGTTCAGCGCGTTGCCGGCGTGCTTCATGTCGGTCACCACCGGGCACAGCAGGTGCGGAATGCCTTCGTACACGCTCATCTCCAGCATCTTGGGGTCGATGAGGATGAGGCGCACGTCGCGCGCTTCGGCCTTGTAGAGCAGGCTCAGGATGGTGGCGTTGATGCCCACCGATTTACCCGAGCCGGTGGTACCGGCCACCAGGCAGTGCGGCATCTTGGCCAGATCGGCCACCACCGGCGCGCCCACGATGTCCTTGCCCAGGCCGATGGTCAGCAACGACTGCGCATCGTGGTAGACCTGCGAGCCCAGGATCTCGGTCAGTCGGATCATCTGGCGCTTGGCATTGGGCAACTCCAGCGCCATCAGGTTCTTGCCTGGGATGGTCTCGACCACACGGATGCTGACCAGGGACAACGAGCGCGCCAAATCCTTGGCCAGGTTGACAATCTGCGAGCCCTTCACACCGGTGGCGGGTTCGATCTCGTAGCGCGTGATGACGGGGCCCGGCGAGGCCGCGACCACGCGCACCTCCACACCGAAGTCCTTGAGCTTCTTCTCGATCATGCGAGACGTCATCTCCAGGGATTCGGCGGTGACGGTTTCCATGCGGCTGGTGGCCGCATCCAGCAGGTCGATCTGGGGCAGCTTGGTGTCGCCCATCTCCACAAAAAGAGGCTGCTGCTTTTCTTTGACCACGCGCTCGGACTTGGGCACCTCGATCACGGGCTGCTCGATGATGATGGGCACCGGATCGGATGGCAGCTCGTGGCGAACTTCCTCGACCACGCGCTCACGCTCAATGGCGGCTTTCTCACCGATGCGCAGGTCTTGTTCGACCTCACGCTGGGCTTCGTGACGCTGGCGCAGACGCTCGATGCGCTCGCCAATGCCTTCGGCCAGCTTCAGCCACGAGAAGCGGAACGCGAGCCCTAAACCCGCCACGAGCAGGGCCACCCACACCACCCCCGAGCCGTTGAAGCCCAACGCGTGCTGCCCCCACTGCCCCAAAGTGACACCCAGCACGCCGCCCGCATGCTCGCCGGCCAGTTGGGCCTCGTGTCGGTACAGGCGCGACCATTCCAGGGCGCAACTGGAGGCCATGAGCAGCACCAAACCCAGCACTGTCATCCAGCGGGGCCGTGCCTCGGGTGTCGGGCCTGACAGCGACCCACTCAGCGGGCCAGTCAATCGGCCGTCCTGGCCGCGCAACCAGCGGGCCAAGGCGCCCAGCCAGACGCGGCCGCCCACGAGCAACAGCCACCAACTGGACAGGCCGAAGGTCATGAACAGGAGGTCAGAGGCATGGGCCCCCACGGTGCCCACCCAGTTGACGGGCCAATCGCGGGCGCCGGTCGTGCTGAAGGCAGGGTCCAGCCGGTCATGGCTGAACAGCGCCAGCACCAGCAACACCCACAGCACAGCCCCACCCAAGAGGCCGACCTGGGTGCGCCAGCCGGCGACCGGGTCGGAGGACTCCGGCGCGGCAGGGACAGCTGCCAGCCGGTTCAGTCGCGTCACGGGTCGCCCTGCGCCTGCGGGCTCAGAGGGGCGTTCAGACGCTCGTTCGGCTGCGCGCTTTTTCTTGCGAGGCGCAGGCGCCTCGTCGGACATGGATCCCAGAGGAAAAGTCATGCCCTGATTGTGCGACAACATCGCCCCGTCTCCACCGGGCGATGCGCGGGCTCAGGATGGGGGCGAGACACGCCCCATCAGACCCGCAGGGTTCAGGCTGTGGCCGCCAGGCGGTCTTTGAGCACCACGCTGCCAGTTTCCTGGGTTTCGATGAGGCCGCGCTCTTCCAGGTCCTTCATGACGCGCGACACCATCTCGCGCGAGGCGCCAACGTGCTTGGCCAGATCCTGGCGGGACACCTTGCCGCGAATGATCTTCTCGCCATGGTCTTCGTCGGCCATGTCCAGCAGGGCGCGGGCCACGCGGCCATACACGTCCAGCAGGGCCAGAGATTCGATCTGACGGTCGGCGTTGCGCAGGCGGGCCACCAGGCCACGCATGATGGCGTACGACAGGGACGAGTTTTCGGGCAGGCAGCGCGCAAACTCGGTGCGGCCCAGCACCAGCACATCGGTTTGCACCTCGGCGCGCACGGTAGCCGAGTGTGGCTCGTTGTCGATGAGGCTCATCTCGCCCAGGTAATCACCGGCCTCGAGCACCGCCAGGATGACCTCGCGACCGCGCTCATCCGACGCCACGACGCGCGCGCGCCCGGTCAGCAGGATGAACAACGAATTGGTCTTGCGCCCCCGCTCCACGATCAACTCGCCACGGCGGTAGCGTCGCTTGACCACGCCGTCGGCGATGGCCTCGGCCTGCGCCTGGGTGAGCATGGAAAACAACGGGACGCGGCGAATCAGATCAAGATTGGACAACATGGCCATGGCAGCTCCTCAGTTCATCAGATATGGTGGCCTGTCAAGGAAAAGTTGGAAGCTTGGGAGACTTTTCACCCGCTTCCCCGTGTGACATACAACCTGTCTCTACAATTTTCGGCATTGGTGCGGAAATATTGAGCACTTTAGAGCGCCTTGCCAAGCGGTGAGACGCGAGGAAGGGCCCAAAGGCCGCACAGTTCGTAGCGCAGCACCGATGCTGCATCGCAAAAAAGGTATCGCCATGAGCAACCCCCAGCACAGCCAAGTCCTTATCCTGGGCTCTGGCCCCGCCGGCTACAGCGCCGCCATCTACGCGGCCCGCGCCAACCTCAAGCCCACCCTGGTGACCGGCATGGCCCAGGGCGGCCAACTGATGACCACCACCGAGGTGGACAACTGGCCCGCGGACGTGCACGGCGTGCAAGGCCCTGAGCTGATGCAGCGCTTTCTGGAACATGCCGAGCGCTTCAACACCCAGATGGTGTTTGATCACGTCAACGAGGTGGATTTCTCGAAGCGGCC
>CAMTVS010000035.1:0-18116 GCA_947085235.1 uncultured Aquabacterium sp.
ATCGAGACGCTGGCGTTCCCTCAGTCCAAACGCTCTTGGTTCACGCGCCTTTGGCTGGAGTGGGTGGTGTTTGACAGGCTTTCCAAGTCACTCAGGCCGGACTTGTGGCTCTCGCTGCATGACATCACTCCCCGTGTTCAGGCGCGTCGGCAAGCGGTGTACTGCCACAACCCCTCGCCATTTCACAAGCTTACGTGGCGCGATGCCCGGTTGGAACCGTCTTTCGCATTATTCAACCTGCTGTATGGTCGTTTGTATGGCGCATTTCTTATGCGCAACCATACCGTGGTGGTGCAGCAAGATTGGCTGCGCCAAGCGTTTAGACGACTCTACGCCCACCCCAATGTGGTGGTTGCTTATCCCACGCACCCTGATGAACGGAGCCCTACACCTGCACAGACTCATGCTATGACTGCGTTCAGTCAGTCGCGCCCGTTGGTCATGCTGTATCCTGCTTTGCCGCGCGTGTTCAAAAACGTTGAGCTGCTGTGTGAAGCCATGAAGCGGATGCCCCCGGACACACGTGGTACCGTAGAACTACAGTTGACCTTGAGCGGAACAGAAAACGCCTACGCACGCGACCTGCACCAGCGGTTCTCGGGGGTTTGCGGAGTGCGTTTCATTGGACGGCAGAGCCGTGAGCAAATGGTGGCGGCGTATCGCGCCTGCGATGTGGTGGTGTTTCCATCAAAACTGGAAACCTGGGGGCTACCGATCACCGAGGCAAAATCGATGAACAAGCCGTTGCTGCTGGCCGATCTGCCCTACGCCCACGAAACAGCGGGAAACTGCCCGGCGGTGAGCTTTCTCCCGGCAACCGATGTCCAAGCGTGGGCCAACGTGTTTGAACAACTAGCCAGTGGTCGGCATAGGTTCGGAAGCCAAACGCGGAGTGCCCCTGAGGCCCCTTTCGCCGCTGACTGGACGCAACTCTGGCGATTGCTGACTCAAGGCCTTTGAATGGATATCTCAGCATCCTTGGTTTTGTTCCACAACGACCCGATACAATACGGGCAGGCGATGCGATGTTTTCTGGAAGGCTGCGATGGGACTCTTTACGTGGTGGACAACTCCACGCCCCCGCTGCAACACGAACTGTTTGAGCACCCGCGTGTTCGCTATGTTCACGCAGGGGAAAACCTAGGCTTTGGCAAGGCCCACAATCGCGCTTTTGCGATGGCCGCAGACACATCCGACGCGCACCTGCTTCTGAACCCAGACATTATGTTTGACCCCCATGTACTGCCTGAACTTGGGCGTTTTCTGGGGGCAAATCAGCAGGTTGGCGCAGTGATGCCGCGCATCACATACCCCGATGGCAGCCTGCAGCGTCTGTGCAAACTGCTACCCACTCCGGTCGATCTGATTTTTCGACGTTTCATCCCGTTCGACGGGATCAAGACGAAAATCAATCAACGCTACGAGCTGCACGGGCTTGCACAAGACAGGCCAACGCCCGTGCCAACGCTGTCCGGGTGCTTTTTGCTGGTTCGAAGCAAACTATTGCACCGCTTGGGTGGGTTTGACGAGCGCTTCTTCATGTACATGGAAGACGTGGACCTGGTGCGTCGCATTGGCGACGTGTCTGACACTGTTTATCTGCCCTCGGTTGAGGTGAAGCATGCATATGCAAAGGGCTCGTACCGGAATCTCAAGCTACTGCGTTATCACTTGCGCTCAGCTATTTTATATTTCAACAAATGGGGCTGGATTTTCGACCAAGATCGAAATGACAAGAACAAAAAGGCGCTAGCCGCCCTTCAAAATTCCGGCAATCACTAAATCGGCAGCAGTGATATATCTGCCGCAATGAACGTAGAGCGAAATTTAACGTACTCCAATCGCCCGTTTCCACGCATCGCGCAGACGCTGTACTTTAGTTGCCGCCGCAGGGTCAAGCGCGGCAGTTCGCATGGCCTGCCTGGCAAAGACAAAAATCAACAAGAAAAAACCGGCGGTCAGTGAGGCAAGCGCTGCCATCATGAATCGCTTGGGCTTGCTTTTATAATCTGGCGGTAGCGCTGTATCCACGACCTGTATCAAAGCCCCTTCACGGCTTTCATCGACCCTCGCCATCTCATACTGACGAGAAAACAAATCGAACAAGGTTTCGTGGTATTTGAAATCTCGGTATCGGGAAATATACTCATTACCAAGGCTCGTCTGACCAGCTTGATCTGCGCGGGCCAACTGACCACGCAGCGCCGATAGTTCCGCCAATGCCTGCCTCAGTTCCGGCGCGGCGTCGGTGTACTGCCCTCGCATCGCAGCCACCCTAACCTCTTGTGCTGTGATCTGCGCTTGCAACCTGGCCACGCTTTCAACTGTGGCACCCGGGTTTAATTTGACCGCATCGGGACCCACGCCGCTGGCTTGCAGTGCGACCTCAGCCTTGGTCAAGTTTTCTTTGGTGGTGGTCAGCTGTTTTTCAAAAAATTGTCGGCGCTGCTGCGCCTCTGTCACGGCTAGCCTGCCAAGCAATACCGTCAGTTCTTCCACATGTGCGTTGCTCAATTCGGCCGCGAAAGCAGGATCATGGTCATCCACTGACACGGTGATCAAGCCATCCTTGCCCGAGCTGATCTGGGTCTTGTCGGCCAGCGTCTTGCGTGCGTCCTCGGGTAACTTGGCTTCATACCGTTTAATCAACTCAAAGCGTTGGATCAGGCGGTCTTGCAAACTGCGGCTTTTCAACAGACTAACGTACTGGTCGTTGGGATTCTTGATCCCGACCGTAGCACCAGCCAAACCACCCAAAGCCCCCAGGTTCTGAAGCATGGCGGCCGCAGCACTTTGCTGCTGTTGGGGTGGCAGAAAAGTCGTGGTGGCTGTGTACGTGGGCGTCATGGCAAAGCTGATTCCGAGCACGACAAGCCCCACGGCCACAGGACCCACAATCAGCAGCCACAGGTTATCAATCACTGTGTGAACCAAATCTAGCAGGCTGATTTCGTCCTGATCACCATTGGCAGCGATGGCTTCAGGGGTTTGAGGTGAGTTCATGGCCAATCGATAAAGTCAGTTCAGTCACGCAACGTCTTGATCGCCGCAGCCCCCAGACTGAACTGGTAGATGATCTGCGTGATGTCCTTGGCATTGCGTGTGAACACGCTCCAGGCGCTTTCGCGGTTGGTTTTCTCGGGCAGCACAATCACGTCGCCGGGCAGCACCGTGGTGCGCTCCAGGCTGCTGAACCAGCTGGTGCGCTGGGCCGAGATCACGCTGCCGTCGGCGCGAATCACAAACATCTCGTCCAGATCGGCGCCACCGGTCAGGCCAGATTGGTTCAGATAGTCCTTCACGCTCTGACCTTGGCGCCAGATCAAGGCCGATTCGGTGTTTACCGAGCCCAGCACATACACAAAGTCAGGCCGGCTGGGGATGACCAGGCGGTCTTGCGACTCCAGTTTCAACGCCGGCAGTCGGGCCTGGCGAGCATCCAGGCCTTGCAGACCCAGCATGATGCGGCCCGTGGGTTTCAGCTCGCGCAGGCGTTGCAGCGCTTGCTTTTGCGCCTCGGCCTCGGTTTGCAAGCGCAGTTGGGCCACGCCCGCCGCTTCAGCCCCGCTGACGTTGGCGGCGGCGTTGCTCAGGCGGCCTTGCACCTGGGTTTCAAGGCGGTTCACCAACTGCTGCAAGGCAGCAGCCTGGTTGCGGCGCACGTCTTCGCGGTAAAACTCGGCGCCAAACAGGTAGGCATCGGGCGTCAGGCCGCCCGCGCGCTCCAGCAGTTGCGGCAGGCCTTCGCCGGGCGCCATTTGGTAGATGCCGGGGCGGTGCACCTCGCCTTCCACGCGAACAAACACCTGGCGTTTGGCCTGGGGCACGCGCACATCGTTCACCGAGAACACGGTGACGATGTCGCCCGGCTGCAGGGGCAGGTTCTCGGGGCTGGCTGCGTCGTCCAGGGCCTTGCCCAGGTTGAAGGGGATGAGCTTGACGCTGACGCGATCGGTGTCCACCCGCTCCACCACGGCGTACTCGAAATTCACTTCATCCACCAGCTTGCCGATGCGGGCAGCCAGGGTGTCGGCGGTGTCGCCAGTGGCCTGGTCTGAGGCCGGCTTGGCGGCGCTGTTGAACTGGCCGCTGCGGGCACGAAGACGGGCCTCGTCGTTCAACAGGGCTTCGTTCTGGCGATTGATGGACGCCTGCGACATCAAGAAGCCACGGCTGGGGATGAGGTCGCGCACGGTCATGCCGTCGCGCCAGGGGCTGCGCAGGGATTGGGCCACGTTGCCGCGCAGGCTGACGGTGTTGCCAAACTCCGGCACCACGGACGACACGGTGAGCAAATCACCTGGGCGCACGCGCTTGTTCAGGCCTGCGGCATCCAGGGCAAACACCTCCACACTGCGGGCGGGCTTGCGGGTAGGGTCCAGCCGCTCCAGTTGGGCGCGCTTGGGGTCGGCCACCACGGGCAGGCCGCACGTCAGGGCCAGCAGCGAGCCAATGGTGTCGCCGCCTTGGGCCATTTCATACACCGCGGGTACCGCCACCTTGCCGCCAATGGCCACAAAGGCTCGGGCGGGCGGGATGACGATGGTGTCGCCGTCTTGCAGGCGAATGTCGTCGCCCTTGTCGCCACGCGACAGGAACTGGTAGAGGTCCAGCTCGGTGATGGACTTGCCCGCGCGCTTGACCTGGATGCGGCGCATGCTGCCGTTCTGGTTGGGGCCGCCACTGGCAAACAGGGCCGACACCAGGGTGGACTGGCTGCTGAGCTTGTACGAGCCGGGCTGGCGCGCCTGGCCCACCACATACACGGTGATGCCACGCAACTGGCCCATGGTCACGCTGACCTGAAACTCTTTGTAGTACTTGCCGATGGCAGCGCGCACCACGTCTTCCACCTGGGCGCTGCGGATACCCGCCACGCTGATGGCGCCAATGCGCGGGATGTGGATGCGACCATCGCGGTCAACCACGGCGCGCACATCCACATCGACCGAGCCCCAGGCACGCACCTGGAGTTCGTCATCCGGCCCCACGCGGTAGTCGGGCGAGACGGGGCTGTTGTCCGCAGGCACGTAGGGGTTGGGGCGCTCGAACAGATCAGCGCCAAACAGGGGCAAGGCCTGGCCGCTGGTTTCCAGCACGAAGCGCTGGAAGTCGTTGGGGGCCAAGGGCTCGCGCTGAGCCAACACGGGCGCCAAGGCCGCAGGCGGCGCCACCGAGGCAGAACGATCACCCCCAGCTCGGATGGTGGGAATGCCATCCATGGACGACGTTGTAGGCATGGGGCTGGCGCCGCCGGCACCGAGGCTGGCCAGGGCCGCCCGACCATCGCCAGACATCAAGGTTTGCGCCTGGGAGCTGATGGCGCCCAGCGCCACCACCACCGCCGCCAGTGCGTGCTTCAGAACTGCCCGACTCCGCTGCGTCATGTGCCCCATCTTTCACCTGACAAGATCAAACCATTGTAGGAGCGGAATTCGGCCATGCTGCACAGCGTCATCCCCCGAAAAACACCCTGATGGCCGCCCAAGCGACCTCATGTTGTATTTGCGCCAGACACCGCCACACCCCTTTTTGTCGCCGAAATCCCCTTGTTGGCGGCCCCATGCCCCCCACTGGCATCTGACTTGCATCAGAATGCGGCTCTGTTTTTTGGCTTTGATTTCGGCCCGCGGGCCCTTGATCCCCATGAAGAAATATCAATGCGTTGTGTGCGGCTACATCTACGACGAAGCCTTGGGCGCCCCTGAAGACGGCATTCCCGCCGGCACCAAGTGGGACGACGTGCCTGACACGTGGCTGTGCCCCGACTGCGGCGTGGGCAAGTCCGATTTCGAGATGGTCGAGATCTGAGAAAGCGCGGCAATGTCTGACCCGATCGTGATCGTGGGCGCCGGCCTGGCAGGCTACAACCTGGCGCGCGAGTTTCGCAAGCTGAATGCCGACACCCCGGTGGTGGTGGTGAGCCGCGATGGCGCGGGCTTTTACAGCAAGCCCATGTTGTCGAATGCCCTGGCGGGCAAGAAGACGGCGGCCTCGCTGGTGATGAAGCCGGCCGAGAAAATGGCCGACGAGCTCAAGGCCCGCGTGTTGCCCCGCACCTCGGTGACGAGCGTGGACGCCGCAGCGCAGACGGTCACGCTGTCCACGGGTGAGGTGCTGCGCTACCGCGACCTGGTGCTGGCCTTGGGTGCCGACCAGATTCGCCTGCCCTTGCAGGGCAACGCGGCGGACACGGTGGTGTCGGTGAACGATCTGGACGACTTTGCCGCCTTTGCGGACGCGCTGGACCACGGCCCGGCTGGCGGCCCCGTGAAGCGCGTGGCCATTTTGGGCGGCGGCCTGATTGGCTGCGAGTTTGCGAACGACCTGCTGCACCGTGACATCCAGGCCACGGTGTTTGACATTGCCGACCGCGCCCTGGCGCGCCTGCTGCCGGCCGAGGCCAGTGCCCGCCTGCAAAAGGCCCTGGAGGCCGGCGGCGCCGCCTTCCGCTTTGGCACCAGCGTGGCCGCTGTGGACCGCACCGACGGCGCACTGCGCCTGACGCTGAGCGACGGCAGCACCCTGGACACCGATCTGGTCGTCTCGGCCATCGGCCTGAAGCCACGCACTGAGCTGGCCGCGCAAGCTGGCGCTGCCCTGGCCCGAGGCGTGGTCGTGAACCGCGAACTGGCCACCAGCGTGCCCCATGTGTACGCGGTGGGCGACTGTGCCGAGGTCGAAGGGCTGTTGCTGCCTTACGTGATGCCACTGATGCAGCAAGCACGGGCACTGGCCGCCACCCTGGCGGGCCAGACCACGGCCGTGAGCTACCCGGCCATGCCGGTGGTGGTGAAGACGCCGGCCTGCCCCACCGTGGTGTGCCCTCCAGCGGCGGGCGCACAAGGCGCCTGGCAGGTGACCGAGACGGATGAAGCACTGGAGGCGCGCTTCGTGTCGGCACAAGACCCGGCCCAGATGCTGGGCTTCGTGTTGCAAGGCAAGGCCACGGCGCAACGCCAGGCCTGGGCGCGCCAGACACCCGCCCTGCTCTGATCAGCCTTTTTGAACCTTCACGCGGATTGATGTAACCTTGCACCCTTTCGCGGCCAGCGCCTCGATCAGGCGCGGCTGGAGCTGACGCAACTTGGCCGACACCGCCGAGTTGGCTGCCAGCAGGGTCCACCCGTCTTCATCGAGTGGACCCGCCTTCACGTGTGCCACCATCGACGGTGGCAGCACGGAGCGCACCGCCTCCAGGCAATCTTGCGAAGCACGCAAGCGTTGCATGAGGCTCACCAGGGGCTCAGAACGATGAAGAGCCCTGTCCACGTTGGGCAGATCCGGCACCACCTGCCGGTGGTTGGCCGGCGCGGGTCTGCGTCCGAATGGCGAGCGCGGCTGTGACCAGCCGGCTTGGCCTGATCCGGGACGTCGAGGGGGCGCGCTCATTTTTGTGCGTTCAGATAGTGAAAGGTGCCGCATGCAGGTTCTCATCACCACCAGCGTCTTCAGGCAACCCAAGGTGCTGCAGTTCACACCGTGGTCGGTGTTGCTGGCCGTGATCGTGCTGATTGTGCCTGTGATGATGCTCAGCGCGATGGCGTATCACTCGCTGCTGATGCAGGCCACCCGGATCAACCTGCCTGTGGTGTCTGATGCTGCGCGCTTTTTGCAGCAAACCGAACGCGACCGCCGCGAGCGCTACATGCGCCAGAACCTGGATGCCATGGCCGAGAAGGTGGGCGAACTGCAGGCGCGCCTGGTGCGACTGGAAACCGTCAGCGAGCGCGTGGCGGGCATGGCGGGCATGAAGCCCGAAGAATTCAAGGTGATCGAGCCGGCCGGTGGCGCGGCCTCGTTGCCAGCAGGCGGGCCGTACACGCCCTTGCGATCGGCCTTGCAACAGCCCTCGAAGGCCACGCTGGAAGCCCTGCGCCATGAGCTGGACGTGATGAACCACCAGGGCGAACTGCAGGCGGATGTGCTGACGCTGATCGAATCACGCCTGTTCGAGAAGCGCCTGGATGCGCTGATGGTGCCCAGCACCGCGCCTGTGGCAGGCGGCGCGATCGGCTCGGGCTTTGGTTTCAGGGCCGACCCCTTTCGGGGTACCCGCGCCCTGCACACGGGCCTGGACTTCCCCGCCCCCACGGGCACGCCCATTGCGGCGGCGGCCGGCGGAGTGGTGCTGACAGCAGAGTTTCATCCACAGTACGGTCAGATGATCGAGCTGGATCATGGCAACCAGTTGGTGACCCGCTATGCGCACGCCTCGCGGATGCTGGTGAAACCGGGCGACCTGGTCAAGCGAGGGCAAAAAATTGCCGAGGTGGGCAGCACCGGGCGCTCCACCGGCCCGCATCTGCACTTTGAGGTGTTGGTGGATGGAGTGCACCAGAACCCGGCACGGTTCTTGAAACTGAAGGAAGAGCCCCCCATCAACTTCGCGGAAACCCGAACTCCGCTACAGTAAGTGCCCATGATGAAACATGTGGTTCGGCATTGGAGCAGCGTGCTCCTGCTGGCAGTGGCCTGGTTGCTGCTGCAGCAGGGTGCGTGGCTGCACGCGCTGAAGCACGATGTTCATGCGCTGGCCCACCATGATGGCCCGCTGCACCAGGCACAGAGCACCCCTCACGGCCACCACCATCACCACGCGCCCGCCGACTCGGCCCATGACGTGTGTGATTTGTGCGTGGGCTTGCAGGCTGCCCACGCCGCCCTGCCCGGGGCCATACTCCAAGGGCTGACTGCGCCCTCACTGCTCACGGCAGTGCAAGCCTGGGTGGCCCTGTCACACCAACCCGCACCAACCTGGCGCGGGTGGTCGCGCGGCCCACCCTCACCTGGCAACACGGCTGATTTCTCAGCCTGATCACCCACCGGATGACCGCGCCCCTGGAGAGGCGCTCACCGGATTTGCGTTGGCTCACACCCTTGTGAACCGTGATCACCTTTTGTTTGCCAGGTATCAACATGTTTGTTCGTTCATCGTTCGTTCCATCTGCTCCCCTTCGTCCACTGGCCATGGCCTTGGCGGTCGCCCTGGGCAGCGCCACCCTGCCCGCCCACGCCAACGACGCTGCGCTGAAAGAGTTGCGCCAGCAGATTGACGAGCTGCGCAGCCAGTACGAATCGCGCATCCAGGCGCTGGAGCGCAAGCTGGAGCAAGCGCAACAACAGGCTCAGCCCGGCCCGGCAGCCACAGCGGCCGCTGCACCGGCCGCCGCCACCGCGCCATCGGCCGTGGCCATGCCGCCCAAGAGCCTGGACAACCGGTTCAACCCCTCGATGTCGGTGATCTTGAGCGGCACCTATGCCTCAATGAAGAGTGACCCGGACAGCTGGGAGCTCAGCGGCTTCCAGCTGGGCGACGACGGCCATGGCGTGGGCCCTGGCGAGCGCGGTTTCAACCTGGGTGAGTCAGAGATCAGCTTCCGGGCGAACATCGACACCTTTGCCATGGGCGCCGTGACGCTGGGCCTGGAAGACGACCACGGCATCGAGGTGGAAGAGGCCTTTGTGCAATCCACGGCCCTGCCCAATGGCGTGACACTGAAGGCCGGGCGCTTCTTCTCGGCCTTGGGCTATCAAAACGAGCAACACGCCCACGCCTGGGATTTTGTGGATGCGCCGTTTGTGCACCAGGCCTTTCTGAACGGCCAGTACAAGCAGGATGGGGCCCAGGTGAAGTGGGTGCTGCCCACCACGCAGTATGTGGAGCTGGGTGCCGAGCTGGGCAATGGGAAGAGCTACCCTGGCGCTGAGCGCAACAGCAATGGCCTGGGCGCCACCACCCTGTTTGCCCGCACGGGCGGCGATGTGGGCGACAGCCACAGCTGGCGACTGGGGGTGTCGTGGCTGCGCGCCAAGGCCGAAGACCGCCTGTGGGGCGGCGGCCATGACCACGACCATGGCGGCGATGAGCACGCGGGCGAAGAAAAGCTGTTCTCGGGCAACAGCCGCCTGTGGGTGCTGGATGGGGTGTGGAAGTGGGCACCCAACGGCAATGCCAGCAGCACCTCGTTCAAGCTGCAGGGCGAGTACTTCTGGCGCAAAGAAAGCGGCACCGCCGTGGTGCTGGTGGACGAGGTGCCGGAAGGTGGCCCCGCCAGCTACCGCAGCAGCCAGTCCGGCTGGTACCTGCAGGGCATCTACCAGTTCATGCCCAAATGGCGTGTGGGCCTGCGGCATGACCGCCTGAGCCAGGGCACGGTGCGCACCGCGGTGGAAGACCTGCAGCCCGAAGAGCACAACCCGAAGCGCACCAGCATCATGCTGGATTGGTCGCCCAGCGAGTTCCAGCGCTGGCGCATCCAGGTCAATGACGACCGCGCACGCCTGGGCATCAAGGACACGCAGATCTTCCTGCAATACCAGATGAGCCTGGGAGCCCACGGTGCACACAGCTTCTGATGTTGCCTGGCGGCCCACGGTGGCCGCCGTGATCGCGTCAGCCTCGCTGACCTGGGCCACATCGGCCCAGGCGGTGGTGAACGTGTTGGCCTGCGAGCCCGAATGGGCCGCACTGGTGACCGAGTTGGCGGGCGACCGCGCACAGGTGCACCGGGCCACCAATGCCTTGCAAGACCCGCACCGCATCGAAGCACGCCCCAGTTTGATCGCCGCCGCACGGCGGGCCGATCTGCTGGTGTGCACCGGCGCCGATCTGGAGGCGGGCTGGCTGCCCATCCTGCTGCAGCAGGCCGGCAACCCCCGCATCCAGCCAGGTCGGCCGGGGCACTTCATGGCAGCCGATCACGTGCCCCTGCTGGAGGTACCGGCCGTCCTGGACCGGGCCCATGGCGATGTGCATGCGGCAGGCAACCCCCACATCCAGACCGCCCCCCGCAACATCGAGCGGGTGGCGCGGGCGCTGATCCAGCGTCTGGCTGTGGTGGACCCCACCCAGGCCACGCACTACCGCGAACGGGGAGCCGACTTCCTGATGCGCTGGGGACAGGCCACGGCACGCTGGACCCAAAAGGCCGCCCCCCTGCGGGGTGTGCCGGTGGTGGTGCAGCACAAGGGCTTCGCCTACATGGAAGCGTGGCTGGGCCTGGAGCAGGTGGCCACCCTGGAGCCCAAACCCGGGGTGGACGCCAGCAGTGCCCACCTGGCCCATGTGGTGAAGCGCTTGCAAGAGCGCCCGGCGCGCATGGTGTTGCGCGCGGCCTACCACGATGGTCGCGGCAGCCAATGGCTGGCCCAGCGCACCGGCCTGCCGGTGGTGGAGCTGCCCTACACCGTGGGGGGCAACGAGCAAGCCGGCAACCTGTTTGCCTTGTTTGACGACACCATGGCCCGGCTGCTGAAAGCGGCGCAAGCGCCCGCTCCATGATGGCTGAACTGCACTGGCACCCGGTGGATTGGAGCATCGTCGGCCCGGCCCTGGTGGCCGGGCTGCTGGTGCTGGCCACGCACGTGCCCCTGGGCCTGCAGGTGCTGCGCAAGGGCATCGTGTTCATTGACTTGGCCGTGGCCCAGATCGCCGGGCTGGGTGTGGTGCTGGCCAGCAGCCTGGGCCTAGAGCCCCACGGGTGGGAGGTGCAGTTGTGCGCCGCCGGCGCAGCCCTGGCCGGTGCGGCGCTGCTGCTGCAGATGGAGCGCCGCTGGCCCGAGATTCAAGAGGCCCTCATTGGAGGCCTGTTCGTGGTGGCATCGTGTGTGGCCATCTTGCTGCTGGCGCACAACCCCCACGGGGGTGAGCACCTCAAGGACCTGCTGGTGGGCCAGATTTTGTGGGTCAGCCCCACGCAGTTGCAGGTGGTGGCCGTGCTGACCGCCCTGCTGCTGTTGGCCTGGTGGCGTCTGCCCCCGGTCTGGCACCGTGCTGGCTTTTATGTGGTGTTCGCCCTGGCCGTCACGGCCTCGGTGCAGCTGGTGGGGGTGTACCTGGTGTTCTCCAGCCTGATCCTGCCAGCGCTGGCCGTGCGCCGCGCCGCCACGCCTGTTCGTCAGGTGGTCTGGGGCTTGGGGCTGGGGGCCGTGTCATACACCCTGGGCCTGGGTTTATCGGCCATGTTTGACCTGCCCAGCGGCGCCATCGTCGTGGTCTGCATGGCAGGGATCTGCCTGATGGGCGCACGCCTGGTTCGGTAACAGGCCGTTTCTACACTTTTTGGCTTCGGTCAGCCTGTCAAAGTGGCTGCCCCCCTACCCCTGCGGATTGTGTTTTCATGTTGCCCAAGCTTCTCACCTCGATTTTTGGTAGCCGTAACGAACGCCTGCTGAAGGAATACCGGCGCACGGTGGCCAAGATCAACGCCATGGAGCCCACCTACGAGGCCCTGAGCGACGAGCAGCTGCGCGCCAAGACGGACGAGTTCAAGCAACGGGTGGCCCAGGGCGAATCGCTGGACAAGCTGTTGCCCGAGGCTTTTGCCGTGGTGCGCGAGGCCTCCAAGCGCGTCTTCAAGATGCGCCACTTTGACGTGCAGATGATGGGTGGCATGGCGCTGCACAACGGCAAGGTGGCCGAAATGCGCACGGGTGAAGGCAAAACCCTGACCGCCACCCTGCCCGTGTACCTGAACGCCCTGACGGGCAAGGGCGTGCACCTGGTGACGGTGAACGACTACCTGGCCCGCCGTGACGCCGAATGGATGGGCAAGCTCTACAACTTCCTGGGCTTGAGCGTGGGCATCAACCTGCCCCACACCTCGCGCGAGCAAAAGCAGGCCGCCTACGCCGCCGACATCACCTACGGCACCAACAACGAATACGGTTTCGACTACCTGCGTGACAACATGGTCATGGAGGTGCGCGACCGCGTGCAGCGTGGCCTGAACTTCGCCATCGTGGACGAAGTCGACTCCATCCTGATCGACGAAGCCCGCACCCCGCTGATCATCTCGGGTCAGGCGGAAGACCACACGGCGATGTACGTCAGCATCAATGCCGTGGTGCCCAAGCTGAAGCGCCAGATTGGCGAGGCTGATCCCCGCACGGGCGAAGGCGTCATCGAGCCGGGCGACTTCACGGCCGACGAGAAAACCCGTCAGGTGTTCCTGACCGAAGCCGGCCACGAGCGTGCCGAGGCCCTGCTGAGCGAAGCCGGCTTGCTGCAAGAAGGTGAGAGCCTGTACGACGCGGGCAACATCACCCTGATGCACCACCTGTATGCGGCTCTGCGTGCCCATCACCTGTACAACAAAGACCAGCACTACGTGGTGCAAAACGGTGAGGTGGTCATCGTCGACGAATTCACCGGTCGCCTGATGGCGGGCCGCCGCTGGTCGGATGGCTTGCACCAGGCGGTGGAAGCCAAGGAAGGCGTGAAGATCCAGGCCGAAAACCAGACCCTGGCCTCGATCACCTTCCAGAACTACTTCCGCATGTACAACAAGCTGGCCGGCATGACCGGCACGGCCGACACGGAAGCGTTCGAGTTCCAGTCCATCTACGGGCTGGAAACCGTCGTGGTGCCGCCCAACCGGCAAATGCTGCGCAAGGACCAGCTGGACCTGGTCTACAAGACCGCCAAGGAAAAGTACGACGCCATCATTGCCGACATCAAGGACTGCCACGAGCGCGGCCAGCCCGTGCTGGTGGGCACCACCTCGATCGAGAACTCGGAGCTGATCGCGCAAATGCTGACGCGTGAGAAGCTGCCGCACCAGGTGCTGAACGCCAAGCAGCACGCCCGTGAAGCGGACATCGTGGCCCAGGCCGGTCGCCCCGGCATGATCACCATCGCCACCAACATGGCAGGCCGTGGTACCGACATCGTGCTGGGTGGCAACGTCGAGAAGGACGTTCAGGCCATTGAGGCGGATGCCTCGCTGGACGAGACCGCCAAACAGATCAAGATTGACGCACTGCGCGCCGAACAGCAGGCCTTGAATGCCAAGGTGAAGGAGCTGGGCGGCCTGCGCATCATCGCCACCGAGCGCCACGAGTCTCGCCGCATCGATAACCAGCTGCGTGGTCGTGCCGGTCGTCAAGGCGACCCGGGCTCGTCGCGCTTCTACCTGTCGCTGGACGACCCGCTGATGCGCATCTTCGCGGGCGACCGCGTGCGCGCCATCATGGACCGCCTGAAGATGCCCGAGGGCGAAGCCATCGAAGCCGGCATCGTGAGCCGCTCGATCGAAAGCGCGCAACGCAAGGTGGAAGGCCACAACTTCGACATGCGCAAGCAGCTGCTCGAGTATGACGACGTGGCCAATGACCAGCGCAAGGTCATCTACCAGCAGCGCAACGAGATCCTGGAGTCGACCAACGCCAGCGAGTTCATCACGGGCTTGCGCAAAGGCGCCATCACCGACGTGGTGCGCGCTCACGTGCCCGCGCAGAGCGTGGAAGAGCAGTGGGACCTGCCCGGCCTGGAAAGCCACCTGCGCGATGAATGGCATGTGGACGTGGACCTGGTGAAGTGGGTGGAGAACGCCACCGCTGCCGATGACGAAGACGTGCTGAACCGCGTGTTGGAAGCGGCCGACGCCGCCTACACGGCCAAGGAAACCCAGGTGGGTGCCGAGCAATTCGGAGGCTTTGCCCGCATGGTGTTGCTGCAGTCGCTGGACAGCCACTGGCGTGAACACCTGGCCGCACTGGATTACCTGCGTCAGGGCATCCACCTGCGCGGCTACGCCCAGAAGAACCCCAAGCAAGAGTACAAGCGCGAAGCCTTCGAGCTGTTCGGTCGCCTGCTGGACGTGGTCAAGGCCGATGTGGCCCGCGTGCTGCTGACCGTGCGCATCCAGAGCCGTGAAGAGGCCGAGCAGGCCGCCCAGGCCCTGGAGCAGCAAGGCGAGAGCTTTGCCAACGTGACGTACACCCATCCGAACGAAGATGGCTCGGTGGCCACCGAAACCGACCCCGACACCATCCGCCAACAGGTGCCGCGCGTGGGCCGCAACGACCCCTGCCCGTGCGGCAGCGGCCAGAAGTACAAGAACTGCCACGGCAAGATCGCCTGAGTGGTGACCTGCGCCAGCCGCTGAACGAGGGCCCTGCGGGGCTCTCTTTTTTTTGGGCGCGCCACCCCGGTCATGCCTGAGTAGCCAGAACGGGTGAGGCTCGCTACATTGCGGTCCACACAAACTCAGAGGACCGCCGCGATGCCCCGTCAACGTCACACCCCCACCCACCCACGCGCATGGGCAGCAGCCCTGGCAGTCACCGTGGTGGCGACCTTGAGCAGCCCCGGCGCCTGGGCCAACCAGACCTTGTGCGTGTGGGATCCGCTGGGCACCTCGGGTGCCATCTTCGACGCGGCCAAGACCTTCGCCCTGGTGATGCGGCCGCACGGCGCCGACATCACGGTCAAGGCCTACACCGACGAACGCATTGCCGCTGATGACTTCAAGGTGGGCCAATGCCAGGGCCTGCTGGCCACGTCGCTGCGCACCAAGACCTACAACCCCGTCACGGCGGCGCTGGACCATGGTGGTGCGGCCACCATCATCAAAGACGGCAAGGTCGACCTCAGCGCCAGCTATGCGGTGATCGACAAGGCCATCACGGTGTTGGCCACCGACGCGGCCGCTCGCCTGAACGTGCAAGAAGGCTACGAGATTGCTGGCATCGTGAGCACGGGCGCCATCTACACCATGGTGCGTGACCGCAGCATCTTCACACGGGGCTTTGCCGGGGCGCGCATGCCCGCTTTTGACCACGACAAGGTGCAGGCCCACCTGATCAACATGATGGGCGCACAGCCCGTGTCGGCCGACCTGCGCAACTTCGTCACCAAGTTCAACAATGGCGGGCTGGATGTGGTGTTTGCACCCGCGGTGGCCTTCAAGGCCATGGAGATCGACAAGGGTGTGGGCACCAAGGGTGGCATCTCGCGCCTGCCGCTGGGCTTCAGCACCTTGCAGCTGGTCATTCAGCGTGATCGCTTCCCGGATGGGTTTGGCGCCAAGTCGCGCCAGCACTGGCTGGGCCAGCGTGATGCGGTGCTGAAGGCCGTGCGCCAGGCCGAGGCCGAGATCCCCACCACCACCTGGGTGGACCTGAGCCCCAAGGACGCCGTGGCGTTCGTGACCGGCCAACACCAGTTGCGGGTGGAACTGGGCAAGCGCGGTTTCTATGACCCCCAAGGCCTGCGCTTCATGAAGCGTGTGCGCTGTAGCGTGCATGCCCAGGCCCCCGACTGTGCCAGCCGGGCCGAGATCGACTGGTGACGAGCGACACAGACTCTGCGGCACAATCAGGGCCTTCCGCAGGAGCCCCGCATGCCCGTCAATCTGACCGCCCCGAATCCTTCCGATCTGTTTCCCGTGCCTGGCGTGTCGCTGGGCATCACCATGGCTGGCGTGCGCAAGGCCAACCGCCGCGACCTGACGGTCATCACCCTGGCCCCCGGCAGCGCCGTGGCTGGCGTGTTCACCAAGAACCGCTATTGCGCCGCCCCCGTGCAGCTGTGCCGTGAACACCTGAAGGCCGGCAGCGACGTCCGCGCCCTGGTCATCAACACGGGCAATGCCAATGCAGGCACCGGCGAAGACGGCCTGATCCGTGCCCGCCAAACCTGCATTGCCCTGGCCCGCCACCTGGACATCGCCCCCGAGCAGGTGCTGCCGTTTTCCACCGGCGTGATCATGGAAACCCTGCCGGTGGACCGCATCGAAGCCGGTCTGCCTGCAGCCCTGGCCAACCTGAGCGAGGGCAACTGGGCCGTGGCCGCCGAAGGCATCATGACCACCGACACCCTGCCCAAGGCGTACTCCAAGCAGATCACGCTGGGCGGCCAGACGGTGACCATCACCGGCATCAGCAAGGGCGCCGGCATGATCAAGCCCAACATGGCCACCATGCTGGGCTTCCTGGCCACCGACGCCAAAGTGGCCCCGGGCCTGCTCCAGGCCCTGGTGACGGACGCTGCCAATGCCTCGTTCAACCGCATCACCATCGATGGCGACACCTCGACCAACGACAGCTTCGTGCTGATCGCCAGCCGTCAGGCCGCCCACGCCGAGATCACCGACCTGGGCAGCGCCGAGGGCCAAGCCCTGCGCGCCGCCCTCATTGAGGTGTCGCAGCAGCTGGCCCAGGCCATCGTGCGCGACGGTGAAGGCGCCACCAAGTTCATCAGCGTGACCATCGAAGGCGGCCGCACCGAGGCCGAATGCGCGCTGGCGGCCTATGCCATCGCCCACTCGCCGTTGGTCAAGACCGCGTTCTTCGCCTCCGATCCCAATCTGGGTCGCATCCTGGCGGCTGTGGGCTATGCCGGCATCGACGATCTGGACCAGAACCTCATCGAGATGCACCTGGACGACGTGCACGTGGTGACCAAGGGTGGACGCAACCCGGCCTACCGCGAAGAAGACGGCCAACGCGTGATGAAGCAAAGCGAGATCACCATCCGCGTGCACCTGGGCCGTGGCCAGGCCAGCACCACGGTGTGGACCTGTGACCTATCGCACGACTACGTCAGCATCAACGCCGACTACCGCAGCTGAGCCCTGCTCAAGTGGGGGGCATGGCCGGCCGATAAACAGTTGACGCCCTTTTGGGCGGACTGGAGGCCGACCATGCCCGACCACAACGCCAGCGCGGCGTTCAACACCGCGAATCCCCACGCCCTGGCCACCATCCTGGAGGCCAGCGAGACCCGTTCGATCATCGCGGCCAGCGACATCTTCGACATCAACGGGATGATGCTGTGGGCTCGCAACCAGCCGGTTTCGCACGATCTGCAACGCAAGTTGATGGATCGTTCGCTGCAAAAGCCGCTGGAAACCTGCCTGATGGCCGAAGATGGCATCACCCCCAAGCGTCTGAAGGACGCATTGATGATGCTGATTGACGGTGAAGGCGTGCTGACCCCGCTGCTGCGCCCACACGCCAACGCCCTGCTGACCGGGGTGGGCGATGTGCGCCTGCACCCGGTGGCGCAGTTGCTGCTGAGTGCGGTCGAGGCCGCTCGTCCGGCGTCCTACCACCATGCCCTGCATGCCATGGCCATGGCGGGCGCCATCATGGATGCCCGCCGCGCCGACCGCCACGCCATCGCCCTGGCCATGACGGCCGGCTTGCTGCACGACGTGGGCGAGATGTACATCTCACCCGAGTTTGGCGAGGCCGATGCGGCCAACACCTTGGAAGTGGAAACCTACCGCCAACTGGTGGTGCACCCCCACATCGGCCAGCTGCTGCTGTCGCAACTGACCGACTACCCCAAGGACGTGGTGCGCGCTGTGGCCGAGCACCACGAGCGG
>CAMTVS010000036.1:0-9144 GCA_947085235.1 uncultured Aquabacterium sp.
AGACGTGTGCTCTTCCGATCTGGCCATCACGGCCCGCGATGACTCGCGCGGCGGTGCGCTCAGCCGTGCCGCGCTGGAGGTCTTGCGCACCCTGGACACCCACGAACGTGTGCACAGCCAGGCCCCCCTGGCTGGATTGACCGTGGCCTTGCCCCCTGGGGCGAGCGACGACACGCTCGAGATGCTCGCTGAGCTCATCTACCTGCCCGTCAAGGCCCTCAACCTGGCAGACCATCTGGACCTGTCGGCGGTGGAGGACGCCGCGCCCGAGTTGGCCCGTCGTGCCTCGGCGCACGAGTTGCTGTCCATCGGCGCGGCCCTGCGTGGCTGGCTGGCGCAACAAGGGCGTCAGCAGCTGCAGTTGGTCGATCCCGGCGCAGAGGGGGCAGCTTCGGTGCCCTGGGGGGCCCGCATGGGCCTGCAGCTCACGGGGGCGGCGCTGCTCTTGTGCGTGGTGGCGGGCGGTGCCCTGGCCTGGATGCAGCACGATGCCCAGTCACGACTCAAGGCCAGCGAGCTCAAGCAGGCCGAGTTGCAGCAGCAACTGGCCATGCTGACCGTGCCCCCGGTGGTGAAACAACTGGAACAGTTGCGCCAGCGTGAAACCATCCAGCGTCAGATGCGCGATGTGCTCAAAGGCGCGGGGGCGCAGGCGTCCACGGGCTATTCCGACTATCTGATGGCTCTGGGGCGTCAGGCGCAAGCCCAGCTGTGGATCACGGGCCTGCTCGTTGAAGGCGATGGCCGCAACCTGGAGTTGCGTGGCCGCACCACCGACCCCGCCAACTTGCCCCCCTACCTGGCCCGCCTCCACGAAGAAGAGCGCTTCAAGGGCCGCCGTTTTGCCCAGGTGGAGCTGCAGGCCGTGGTGGATGAAACAGAGACCCCTCAGGGCCTGACCGACTTTGTCTTGCGGGGTGAGTTGCCAGAGGGTGATGGCGCCAGCCGCCGAGTGCGGGAGGAGGCCCGATGAATCCCGACTGGAAGACCTGGTGGCCGCTGGTTCAGACCAAGGTTCGGCAGGGGCGCCGTCTCTTTGATGCGCGCCTGCTCAATGAACGCCGTCTGATCATCGTGGCCGTGCTGGCCCTGATCTGGATGATCTTTGACGCCGTGTGGCTGACCCCGGGCTTCAAGGCCCTGCAGGATGTGCGCAAGCGCGAGCAGGCCGCACGCGCCAGCATGGAGACCACCCAGGCCGAGATGCAGCGCCGTGTGCTGGACAACCTCAACCAGCAGCGGCAGGCTGAGCAGGAGATCCGGCAGGTCAAGCAGCGCCTGGCCGAGGGGCAGGCCGAGCTGGAGCGCCAGCAGGCCCTGCTGGTGCCGGCCAACCAGATGGCGGCGCTCTTGCGCGGCGTGCTGGAGCAAAACGGGCAGTTGCGCCTGCTGTCCATGCGCACCATGGCCCCCCAGGAGGTCACGCTGGCCAAAGGGGCGCTGTCTGACAGCATGGGCCTGCCGCCTCTGCTGTACCGCCACCGCATCGAGATGACGGTGTCGGGCTCCTACGTCGAGCTGCTGCGGTGGGTGCGCGATGTGGAGGGCATGCCCCGCAAGCTGATGTGGGACTCCCTCAGTTTGAAGGTGGAGGCGCCGTCGCCGCCACAGTTGACCTTCTCTGTTCACACCTACAGCCCCGACCGGGATGCGCTGGAGATCGCCCCATGAGACCCAGCCTGACACATCTGTCCAGCCGGCCCTGCGCGTCGGCTTGCGCTGGGTTGTTGCTGAGCACTTGGCTGTTGATCGGCCCGGGGGGCGCTTTGGCGCAGTCCGGCCCGTCGGCCGATCCGCTGGCGAGCATGGTTGACCCCACCCGGCCGCCGGCCGCCTTCCGCAAGCCTGCGCCAGGACAGGTGTCCCCGGCCAACGGGGGCACGAGCCCAGCCGCCGAAGAGGACGAGGCGGCCCGTGTGCCGCGCCTGCAAGCCATCCACCGCGATCCGCGGACCGGACGCGCCAGCGCCATGCTGGACGACCAGATCCGTCAGCCCGGTGAGCGCGTGGGCGCGTGGGCCGTGCTGGCCATTGATGCCGACAGCGTGGTGCTGCGCGGCACCCCGGGGGTGGTGCGACTGCGCCTGCTCGGTGGACACGAGAAGATCAAACAGTGGCGAGGCACCAGCGCCCCGTCGCCACGAAAGGACCAACCATGACACAACTGGATGTTCGATCACGCATGCCCGCCCTGTGGTGCCTGGCGGCCTTGCTGATGAGCAGTGGCGTGATGACGCCACACGCCGTGGCAGGCCGCATGAGCCTGACGCTCGCGGCGGTACCCGATCAGATGCGCCCCGCCGAGGTGGTGGCTCAGGCCCAGCCGGCCCCTGCTCGCCCGGCGGTCACCCCGGCGGTGGTGGCCACCCCCGTGCGCGGTCACCAGGCGCTGGCGCCTTATCAGGATGCCCGCTTTGACATCGCCGTGAACGAGGCCCCGGCCGCTCAGGTCTTTTTGCAACTGGGCATGACCGGCCAGTACAACATGCTGGTCTCGCCCGAGGTGACGGGCACCATCACCCTGAAGCTGCGCCAGACCACGGTGCCCGAGGCCCTGGAGGCGCTGCGCGAACTCTATGGCTACGACTTCCGCATCAAGGGCAACCGCGTGTTCGTGTACCCCAACACGGTGCAGACACGCCTGTTCCGCATCAGCTACCTGCCGGGTCGTCGCCAGGGGGCGTCCGACCTGCGGGTGAACTCCAACTTCTCGCTGCAAGCGGCTGGCGCCAGCAGTTCGGGGGCCGCCAGCGCGTCGGCGGCGGGGGGCGCTGCCGGCAATGACACAGCAGCCGTGCGCATGACCACCGACACCAACTTCTGGCAGGACGTGAGCGATTCGCTCAAGTCATTGCTGGCGGGGCGCGAAGGCCGCAATGTCACCATCAATGCTGGTGCTGGCGTGATCGTGGTGCGGGGCACGCCCGACGAACTGCGTCAGGTGGGCGATTACCTGCGCGCGGTGCAACTCACCATCGAGCGGCAGGTCATGCTGGAGGCCAAGATCATCGAGGTCAAGCTGTCGGATGGATCGCAGACGGGCGTGAACTGGTCGCTGTTTCGGCAGGTCTCGAGCAACGGCCGTCGGGGCACCTTGGGCACCTTTGGTGGTGCCCCGGGCGTGACCCTGCGCAACTCCGGCAACATTTCCACCCCGGATGGCAGCGTTTCAGCCAACAGCTCGCTGGTGGCTGATGCCTTGGGCAAGGGCTTCTACGGTGTGGCCTTCCAGTCGGCCTCGTTCGCAGCCTTGCTGACTTTCCTGGAAACACAGGGCGATGTGCGCGTGCTGTCCAGCCCCCGCATTGCCACCATCAACAACCAGAAGGCGGTGCTGAAGGTGGGGCGTGATGAGCTGTTCGTCACCAACATCACCACCAACCAGACCAGCTCGGGCAACACCACCACCAGTTCGCCCACCGTCACGCTGCAGCCCTTCTTCAGCGGCATCGCGCTGGACGTGACACCGCAGATCGATGACAACGGCAGCGTGATGCTGCACGTGCACCCCACTGTCAGCGTCGTCACCGAGAACGCCAAGCCCATCGACCTGGGCACCTTGGGCCGCTATACCCTGCCGCTGGCGTCCAGCGCCATCAACGAAACCGACAGCATCGTGCGCGTTCGCGATGGCGAGATCGTGGCCATCGGCGGTCTGATGCAGCAAGAGTCCAGCCTGGACCGCAGCGGCGTGCCGGGGCTGAGCACGGCGCCCGTGGTGGGGGGGCTGTTCCGTCAGAAGGCGGTGAGCCGAAGCAAGTATGAGCTCGTCATCCTCATTCGCCCCACCGTGGTGACCGATGAGGCCTCGACCTGGCCCGACGCCGGGGGCGAGGTGAGCGACATCGCTCAGCGTGGCCTGGATGTGCCGGGTCAGCGTTCGGCACCAGCCGCCGACGCCACACCCTGAAAGCCCCACATGAGTCGCGGACAACGTTTTCGCCTGGGTGACCTGCTTGTTCAGGATGCCCTGATCAGCGCGGAGCAGCTGGAGCAGGCCCTGGGCGAACAGCGCAGCAGTGGTCGCAAGCTGGGCCAGGTGCTGATCGACCATGGCTGGATCACCGAGGCTCAGATTGCCAAGGCTGTGGCGCGGCAGTTGCGGGCCCCGTACATCGACTTGGCGCACTTTCCGCTCAAGCCTGAGCTGGCACAGTTGCTGCCCGAACCCCACGCCCGGCGCATCCATGCGCTGGTGCTGGACGAAAGCCCCTCGGGCCTGTTGGTGGGCTTTGCCGACCCCACCGATCTGTATGCCTTTGACGAGGTGTCTCGGCTGGTCAAGCGCAGCATCGAGCTGGCCGTCATCACCGAGACGCACCTGAACACGGCGCTGGACCGCGTCTACAGCAGCACTCAGGAGATTGAAGGCCTGGCCCGTGAGCTGACCTCCGAGCTGGCCAACATCGAGTCCGATCTGGGCGATTTGCTGGGCATCGATGCCACCAGCAATGAAGACGCGCCTGTGGTGCGCTTGCTGTACTCGGTGTTTGAGCAGGCCCTGCGCCTGCGCGCCTCCGACATCCACATCGAGCCGCAGGAAAAGAGCCTGCGCATTCGATTCCGCATCGACGGCGTGCTGCACGTGCAAACCGAAGCCGATGCCAAGATCTCTGGTGCCGTGGCTTTGCGCTTGAAGCTGATGTCGGGCCTGGACATCTCCGAGAAGCGCCTGCCGCAGGACGGTCGTTTTGCCGTGCGGCTCAAGGATGGCACGGTGGACGTCCGGATATCGACCTTGCCGGCGCAGTACGGCGAATCGGTGGTGATGCGTTTGCTCAGCCAGAGCGCCGGCATGCTGGACCTGGACAAGATTGCCATGCCCAAGCCGATGCGCGGGGCCCTGCAGCGCGCCATCGACAAGCCCAGCGGCCTGGTGCTGGTCACCGGCCCCACCGGCAGCGGCAAGACCACGACGTTGTACGGCGCCTTGAACACCCTCAACAGCACCGAGCGCAAGATCATCACCGTGGAAGACCCGGTGGAGTACCGCCTGCCCGGGCTCAACCAGGTTCAGGTGCACGAGAAGATCGACATGACCTTCGAGCGCGTGCTGCGCTCCAGTCTGCGGCAAGACCCGGACGTGATCCTGGTGGGCGAAATGCGCGACAAGACCACGGCCGAGATCGGCATGCGGGCCGCCATGACGGGTCACCTGGTGCTGTCCACGCTGCACACCAACGATGCCTTGTCCACCCCCGCTCGCCTGATCGACATGGGGGTGCCCCGCTGGATGGTGGCGATGTCGCTGCAGCTGGTGGTGGCGCAGCGCCTGGTGCGCACGCTGTGCCCGGCCTGTGCCCAACCCCACGTGCCCACCCCCCAGGAAGAGGTGTGGCTCAAGCAGATGCTGGGCCCCGAGGTGGATTACAGCCGTTTGCGCCGATCCAAGGGCTGCCCCGATTGCAATGGCGTGGGCTACCGAGGTCGCACCGGGGTGTATGAGTTCCTGGAGATGAACCTGCCCTTGATCGAGGCGCTGTCTGACCCCGAGCCCGGTGTGTTCGCCAAGGTGGGTCGCCAGCAGATGGCCGGCGCCACCCTCAAGCGTGATGCCGCCCGTTTGGTGGTCGAGGGACGCACCACGATCGACGAGGCCATGCGCGTCAGTGCACAGGTGGATGAATGAGCCGTTTCAGCTACACCGCACGCGGCCCCAACGGGCAGATTCAGGGCACCCAAGAGGCCATGTCGTCTGCGGCGCTGGCCGGCGACCTGCGCGCCAAGGGCTGGGTGCCGCTGACCATCCGTGAAGAGAAAACGGGCAGTGCAGCCAGCGCGGGGTCACAGCCCGTGGCCACGCCCGCCTTCATGGCGCCCAAGGTCACGCAGATCGAGGTGATGCTGCTGTCCAAGCAGATCCACACCTTATTCAAGGCCGGTGTGCCCATATTGCGGGCCTTGGCAGGTCTGCAGGAAACGGCCACCAACCCGACGCTGAAGAAAGTCATTGCCGACCTTCGGACTGACCTGGAGTCCGGGTTGGAGCTGTCGGCCGCCATGTCTCGCCACCCGAAGGTGTTTGACACCTTCTTCGTGTCGATGGTGAAGGTGGGCGAGGCCTCGGGCCGGCTGGAAGAGGTGTTCATGCGCATGACCGAACACCTCGAGTTCGAGATGTTCATGAGCCAGCAGGTCAAGTCCGCGCTGCGCTACCCCACCTTCGTGATCATCGCCATGGCCGTGGCCATCGGGGTGATCAATGTGATGGTGATTCCATCGTTTGCCGGGGTGTTCAAGAGCCTGGGCAGTGATCTGCCCCTGCCCACCCTGATCTTGGTCAGCACGTCCAACTTCACGCTGGAGCATGGCTGGACGATGCTGGGCGCTTTCATCGTGGCCTTCTTGTTCTGGACGCGCTGGCGCAAGTCGCCCTTGGGGCGCCCGATTTGGGACCGCACGGTGCTGCGCATGCCGCTGGCCGGACCCATCGTGCACAAGGCCGCCATTGCACGCTTCACGCGGGCGTTCTCGCTGTCGCTGCGCAGCGGTGTGCCGCTGGAGCGCGCCCTGTCGGGCGTGGCCCTGACCACCGATAACGCCTACCTCACCCAATGCATCGAGACCATGCGCGAGCGGATCATGCGGGGTGAGGCCCTGGCCAGTGCCGCAGCGGGGACGGGCGTGTTCACGCCCCTGGTGCTGCAGATGATCGCCGTCGGTGAAGAAACCGGCATGTTGGACGAACTGTTGGATGACGTGGGAGAGATGTATGCCAACGATGTTCAGTACGCGCTCAAGACGCTGTCGCAGCAGATCGAGCCCATCCTCATCTTCTTCATGGGCGGCCTCGTGCTGCTGCTGGCCCTGGGCGTGTTCCTGCCCATGTGGAACCTCGGTGGCGCGACCATGGGCAAATGAGCGCCACCGAGATTGAAAAAGTTCTCAAGCCATGAAAACCAGTGCCGATAAGCAAAACATCGTGCATTGACAAAGCCGGGATGCACGACCACCCCGGCACTCTGAACCAGACCTGAACGAGGTACACACCATGAAACGACACCAAACCGGCTTCACCATGATCGAGTTGATCGTGGTCATCGTGATTCTGGGCATCCTGGCCGCGACGGCCTTGCCCAAGTTCCTTGATTTGCGTGAGAACGCCACCGAGTCCGCTGTGGCTGGGATGGCCGGCTCGCTGGGCAGTGCCATGACGGTGAACTATGCGGGATGCTCGGCGACCAACCACAACACGGCTGGTGCTAACGCGTCCAAGTGCCAGACTGTGGATGATTGCGCTGATGGTGCCAACTTGATCCAGGGTGGTCTGCCTGCGGGCTACACGATCACCGCTGCCACTTTGAGCACCACCAACGGCAACACGGCCAACTGTACCCTGACCAAGGATGCCGAGACGGCCACCTTTGTGGGCATCGCCGCCGGCAACTGACCGATGTCAAGCTCGGGTCAGGTGAGCAGCCTGGCCCGAAACCCTCAGAAAGGCACGCACCGCGTGCCTTTTTTCATGGTTTCTGATGCTCAGCGCTTCGCACAATCAGGTCAGATAGCGTGAGTGTGATTGCGTCTCTGGTGAACCCATGCTGAACCGTCTCTGGTCTCGACTGATCCGTCTGCTGCTGGCCTCTGTGCTGGCGAGCGCCGCCGTGGTCGCTCACGCCGGCCTTCAGGTGTACACCAGTTGGGGCGTGCTGCCGCCTTCCAGCGCGGCCAACCAGCGCACGGTGGATTTCAGCACCAACACCCTGTCCAGTGAAGGCGCCGGGCGGCTGAGCTTCTCGACGGCCATCGGCGACTGCAATCAAATTTGGATTTTTTTGGTAGGGTGGGAATGCGTCCTGGGCTCCGATCCCGGCAGCGTGTCTCAAACGGCCACCAATGCCGGTCTGCCGGGTTTCTCAGGCAATCACCTCGCCCTCTATTCAGGCCAAAACGACAACGCCACCTCCATCACCATCACCTTCACCCAGCCCACGCCTTACGTGGGTTTTCTGTGGGGGGTGCAGTTCAACGCCGAGAACACTCAGTTCATCAAGCTCACGCTGGAGAACAACAGCGTGGTCACGCTCAAGAACTGTCGTGAAACCTGGAATAGCCAGTGTGTAGGGGCGTACGTGGCGGCCAACTGGCTGGCCGATGTTTACAACCTGCTGTTGGGCTGGTTGTTCGGGGACGCCATCCAGTATCACGGCGTGTATGTGCAGTACACGCCTGACAATGGGGTGCGCATCAAGAAGGTAGAGTTTCAGGCTTACGAATGTCGCAACTGCGGATTCTTGTCAGCCGACACGCCGCAGACGATGCGCATCGATTTTCTGACCTACGTGGATGGTGGCGTGCCGCCACACCACCTGCGCCTCAGCACCAGCAGCGCCACGGTGCCCACCGGCTCGGACGTGCCCATCACCGTGACAGCCTGTGGCAACGCCGATTGTTCGCTGCCTTACACCAACGGCATCAGCTCGGGCACCATCGCCATGGCGGGGGTCGGCGGCACCTGGTCACCGTCAGCCAACTTCTCGATTCCTGCCGGGCCAGTCAACACGGCCACGGTCAATGCACGGTTCAACACCACCGGCACAGCCACGATCAGCTTGTCGTCCTACGCGCCCACCCCGTCCAACACCCCGAAGGTGTTTTGCGGCATGGGCGTCACCCCGGCGTCGGGCAACAGTTGCAATCTGAACGTCAGCCAGCCACTGCACCATGTCCGAGTCTCCAGCGTGGTCAGCGGTCTGACCTGCTCGCCCAACAGCTACACGATCACGGCGTGCTCGAATGCGGACTGCAGTTCGCTGTACACGGCGGGCTTGACGGGCAACCTGGCCATCAGTGGTGGCACGGTGAACTACCCCAGCGGGGCGGGCTTCACGATCGGTGCGGGCAGCAGCAGCACGGTGGTGCAGGCGCAGCTCACCCAGGTGGCCACCTACACGGTGGGGCTCAGCGGCTTGTCGGTGACCCCATCGGCCAGCCCGCAGGTGTACTGCGGCATGGGGGCCACGCCCAGCGCAGGGGGCAGCTGCAGCCAGAGCATGGCCGAGGCCGGGCTGATCTTTGATGTGCCCAACCACGTCTCTGGCGACAGCCAGGCGGTGACGGTGAGCGCGGTGCGCAAGTCGGACAACAGCCTGTCGTGCACGCCAGCGTTTGCCAGCACGAGCAAGACGATCAACTTCCGGTGCA
>CAMTVS010000037.1:0-43171 GCA_947085235.1 uncultured Aquabacterium sp.
CTGAGGCACCCTCGGGCGGCAGCAGCCTGGCCACCGCCCTGTTCTTGAATTCCTGTCCGTATCGCGCCACTTCTGTCTCTCATGTTCTCGCCCCCTTCATTCTCGGTTCTATCGGGGCGACAACTATCCTGACACAGGGGGGCAGGGTGATGGCGAACAAGGCCCCCACCGCACCGCCCAGTGCCAGCCCCAGGGCCCACCAGATCGCCCAGGCCAGAACGCTGAAGATCACGACGAGCCAGGCCGGAAAGAGGATCACACGCCAGTCGCGGGGCTGCTCGTAGCGCATGTGGCCGTCCACAAAAAAGCTGTGGTGGTCGCCCGTGTGTCGTTGGTAGAACAGGCCGCCCCAGCGGGTCTTCACATGCCCCAGGTGCTTGTGCACCGTGTATTCGCCCCAGTTGAAAAACACCAGGGCCACGGGCACGGTCAACCATTCCCAGGGCGACACGGTGTCGATGGTGCTGGCCAGCCACACGATGCAGCCCAGGCCATACAGCAGCACAAAGCCTGCATGCGCCCACACGCTGTAGCGGGGCGAGATGGCGGCGCGGTAGCGCTGGCGAAAGGTGTCCACAGATCGGCTCATTCGACAAAGTCTAGCCAGCGCGGCATTATTCTGGAAATGGATTTTGAGAATGTTGTTCATTCATGAACCAGAATTTGCGGCGATTCGACCTGAACCTGTTGTTGGTGTTTGAGGCCCTGATGCAGGAGCAGAACCTGTCACGCGCGGCGCAGCGTCTGCACATGAGCCAGCCGGCGGTCAGCAATGCCCTGGCCCGCCTGCGCGTGCAGTGGGATGAGCCCCTGTTTCAGCGCACCGCCCGAGGCATGCGCCCCACCCCCCGCGCCCAGCAGCTCTATCCCACCGTGCGCGAAGCCTTGCAGCTCTTGAGCCAGGGCTTGGCCCCACAGCCGGCATTTGACGGGCACCAAACCCACACCTTCCGGCTCAGCATGAACGACTACGCCCAGGCTTGCTGGCTACCCACCTTGCTGACGCAATTGCGTATCCATGCGCCCGGGGTGGTGCTGTCGGTGCAGCCCGATGACGCCGACACCATCCCAGCCCGATTGCGTTCCGGCGAGTTGGATCTGGCGCTGGATTACCTGCACTACGACGATCCGCAGCTGAGCTACGCCCCCTTGCTGGACGAGACGCTGGTGGTCATCGCCCGCCAGGGGCATCCGGCTTTCGCTGGCGGCCTGGACGTTCAGGGATATCAGAGCAGCCGGCATGTGACGGTGCTGCCCCGGGGCGGCCGAGGGGCGCCGCTGGAGATCGTGCTGGGGGCGGCCAAGGTGCGGCGTCAGGTGCAACTGCAGGTGCCGCATTACCTGGCCATTCCGGCCCTGGTGGCCAGCTCGGACCTGCTGGGCACGGTGCCTCGCCGTCTGGCCGAGCAGGCGCAGGCCGTGCACCAGATCGACATCGCACCCTTGCCTGTTGCGCTGCCGCCCATTCCCGTCAGCATGATCTGGCATCGCCAGCAAGACGCCGCGCCTGCCCTGCGCTGGTTGCGTCAGTTCATCAGCGGCGGGCTGGGTCTGAGGTGATCGATGGGGTTTGAGCTGATGGGGTGTCGGCCAGCCCCGAGGCCTGAAGCACAGCCTGGATCAACGCCGAGGCATCCACCGTGGTGGCGCTCGATGGGCTGGGCGGACCAAACAGGCTGAGCTGCCCCTCCAGCAGCAGGTGGCTCAAGCCGTGCACCAGGCTCCAGCGGGCCAGCGCCCGCATCAGCGTCGCCTCATCCACGAGCGCATCGCGGCCCCCTGGCGCCGTCGGGGATCTGGAATGCGTCAGCAACTGCTCAAAGGCGGCCATGGCCGATTCTTGCAGCGTGGGTTCGACACAGGTGCGTGTGAAGCGTCCGAACATCAGCCGAAACAAGGCCGGGTGGCGTTGTGCAAACTGCACGTAGGCCAGCCCGGTGACGGCGGCGTCGCCCTGGCCCGCCTGGTGGGCCAGATGCTGTGCTTGCGCGAAGCGGCGAAAGCCTTCGGCGGCCAGTGCCGCCAGCAGCGCGTTCTTGTCGGCGAAATGCCGATAGACCGCGTTGGCCGACACCCCCAGATCGCGGGCCAGTGCCCGCAGGCTCAGCTCTGACGCATCGTGCACCTCCAGGGCGGCCAGGCCGGCATCGATGAGCGCGTTGCGCAGGTCACCATGGTGGTAGGTGCGCGCGGGCTTGGAGGCGGCTGGGGGCAGGGATGACATGATGTTGACATTGTCCACATTCCATGATTTCATGCGCATGTTGACGGTGTGAACATATGCGTGCCGTGTTGATCGTTGTTGGCCGGAGAACCCACCATGTCCCTCACCTTGCCCTGGATGACCCCTCGCGTGCAGGACGCTGCGCAACCGGACTTTCTGGGCGATGTGTTTGCGCCGGTGTCTGGCGAAACCGAGGCCACCGCCTTGCGTGTGGAGGGCCGCTTGCCGGAGGGGCTGAAAGGCCTGTATGCCCGGATCGGCCCCAACCCGATCAAGCCCCCCAAGTCCAGCCGTTATCACTGGTTCATTGGCGATGGCATGGTGCACGGCTTGAGGCTCGACGGTGGGCAGGCCGCCTGGTACCGCAGCCGCCACGTGGGCAGCAACTCGGCGCACAAGGTGTTGGGCCGGCCACTGCTGCCCGGGCCCCGATGCAACAGCATCGTGAGTGATGTCGTCAACACCAATGTCTACGCCCACGCCGGGCGGGTGTGGGCCTCGGTCGAGGCTGGCGCGCTGCCGGTGCAACTCGACGCGCGGCTGGACAGCCTGCGGCATGGCACCTTTGACAGCCCGCGCAAACAGGGCTTCACGGCACACCCCCACCGCTGTCCGCATACTGACGAGTTGCATGCCATCTGCTACGACGCCCTGGTGCCTCACAAGGTGCAGTACGTGCGCGTGTCGCCTGAGGGCGAGGTCACGCGGGTGTTGAACATCCCGGTCAAGCACGGGCCGATGATCCATGACTGTGCCATCACCCGTCGCTTTGTCGTTGTGCTGGATCTGCCCGTCACGTTCTCGTTCACGCGGCTGCTCACGATGTCCTCATTTCCTTACGCCTGGAACGACCGCCACCGTGCGCGGGTGGGCTTGCTGCCCAAGGACGGCGAGGCGAGTGACATCCGCTGGTACGACGTCGATCCGTGCTTTGTTTTCCACCCCGCCAATGCATACGAGCTGCCGGATGGCAGTGTGGTCATGGATGTGGTGGCCCACCGGCGCATGTTCGATCGGTCACGCTCAGGGCCCGAGTTCGACTCCGGGGCACGCTTTGAGCGTTGGACCCTGCCCGCCAGCGGTGGCCGGGTGGTGCGCGACGTGGTGCACGATGCCTTGCAGGAGTTTCCGCGCGTGGACGAGCGGCTGACGGGCGAGCCGCACCGCTGGGTGTATGCCGTCTCCACCCGCCCTCATCTGCCAGTCAACCCCCTGTATCGGCACGACATGCACACCCGCAGAACGCAGGTGCATGACTTTGGACCGGGGCGGGTGCCCGGCGAGTTCGTGTTCGTGCCACGTCACGAACAGGCGCTCGAAGACGAGGGCTGGTTGATCGGCTTTGTGCACAACCGACAGACCGGTCTGGCGGAATTCCATGTCATCCATGCCGATGACTTCACCGGACCACCGCAGGCGGTGGTGCACATCCCAGCGCGCATCCCGGCGGGCTTTCACGGCAACTGGATCGCAGATGCCGATTTGCACGCATGAAAAAAGCGCCCCGAGGGGCGCTTTTGCGGTGCGGTCGATCCAGCTCAGTGAGCGGCGCGGAACAGCGCGTCACCCGCTTCAATCGGATCACCCGTGCGTTCGTAGGTTTGCAGCCAGGCATCGTAGTTGTGGATGGCCGCTTGCTGCCAGGGATGGAAACCAGGCTTGAAGTACGAGAACAAGGTGCCAAAGCGGCTGGACACAATGCCCTTGGGGCCATACAGCCACCACTGGCACTTGGCCGTCATCCACAGGCGTTGACCCCAAGAGAAGCCATCACCCTTGAGCAGGGTGTTGGTGAAGCGCAGGCTCAGGTAGGTCAAGAACAGGATCACGTGCACCATGGCCACATTGCGCTTGACGTAACCCACCTTGGCGACCTTCTGCATCACGTCGAAGGCCACGGCCTTGTGTTCCATCTCTTCCACCGCGTGCCACGCCATCATGGCGCGGAACTTCGGATCGGCGCCAGCCATGGTTTCCTTCTTCTCGAAGAAGGTCTCCGCCAGCATGGCCGTGAAGTGCTCGAACGCACAGGTCAGGGCCAGGTTGTATTCCTTCGAGAAGTGCTTCGTGTGGAAGGTGTCGATCCACTTGATGAAGCTGGTGATCGCGTCCACGTCCAGGCCCCGGTCACGCAGCAATTGGTTGTAGCGCGAGTGCACGATGCCATGTTGTCCCTCCTGACGGATGAAGGTCTTCACTTCTTCCTTCAGCTCGGGGTCGGTGATCTGGTCGCGGAAGGGGCGCACGCTGGAGATGAAGTAGCGCTCGCCATCCGGGAAGGCGGCCTGGATCGCGTCGATCAAGCGCGACTTGTAGGGGTTGTTCTCATACCACCAGCGGGGGGCCGAGTCGTCAATGCCGAACTCCAGCTTCTCGCGGGCCACCATCTCTTTGGCGTTGTGCAGGGCTTGTTGGCTCATGTCGTGTCTCCGTGTCGGCAGGTGCCGAATGCAACCGTTCTTGATCTGGGTCGCATACTAGGGCGAATGGTCGCCCCCTCAGGGCCGCCAACGCGACAAGAGGGCAGGCCGTGCGTCATGACGTCTCATTGAACAGCTCTCGGCCGATCAGCATGCGTCGGATTTCGCTGGTGCCGGCGCCAATCTCATACAGTTTGGCGTCACGCCAGAGGCGGCCCAGGGGGTACTCGTTGATGTAGCCGTTGCCCCCGAAGATCTGGATGCCTTCGCCGGCCATCCAGGTGGCCTTCTCGGCCGTCCAGAGGATGAGGGCGGCGCAGTCCTTGCGCACGTGGCGGGCGTGCTGGCTGCCCAGGGCGTCGAGGTTCTTGGCCACGGTGTAGGCGAAGGAGCGCGCCGCCTGCTGCACCGTGTACATGTCGGCGATCTTGCCTTGCAGCAGCTGGAACTCGCCGATGGCCTGGCCGAACTGCTTGCGCTCGTGGATGTAGGGGATCACGTGGTCCATCACGGATTGCATGATGCCCAGCGGGCCGCCCGAGAGCACGGCGCGCTCGTAGTCCAGCCCACTCATGAGCACCTTGGCGCCGTTGCCCTCGCCGCCCAGCACGTTCTCGGCCGGCACCTCGCAGTCCTCGAAGAACAGGGGGAAGGTGTTGGAGCCGCGCATGCCCAGCTTGTCGAGGTGCTGGCCCTTGCTGAAGCCCTTCATGCCCTTCTCGATGAGGAAGGCGGTCATGCCTTTGGCGCCAGCGTCGGGCTCGGTCTTGGCGTAGACGACGAGCACGTCGGCGTCGCCGCCGTTGGTGATCCACATCTTGCTGCCGTTGAGCACGTAGCGGTCACCCTTCTTGTCGGCGCGCAGCTTCATGCTGACCACGTCGGAGCCGGCGTTGGGCTCGCTCATGGCCAGCGCCCCGACGAAGTCGCCGCTGATGAGCTTGGGCAGGTATTGGCGCTTTTGCGCTTCGGTGCCGTTGCGGTGGATCTGGTTGACGCACAGGTTGGAGTGCGCGCCGTAGCTCAGGCCCACCGAAGCGCTGCCACGGCTGACTTCTTCCATCGCCACCATGTGGGCCAGGTAGCCGAGGTTGGTGCCGCCGTACTCCTCCGACACCGTCAGGCCATGCAGACCCAGGTCGCCCAGCTTCTTCCACATGTCAGCGGGGAAGAGGTTGTCGCGGTCGATGTCAGCGGCGCGGGGCGCGAGTTCCTTGTCGACGAAGGCGCGCACGGCGTCGCGAAGGGCTTCGATGTCGTCGCCGAGCTGGTGGTTCAGGCCGGGCAGGGTCATGGTGGGTCTCCTCGGTTTCTGGGAACGGTGATCGGTCAGCGGTGGGTGGGGTCAGGCCGCGCGCGCACGCTTGGCCAGGGTGGCGCGGGCCACGCGCGAGGCCGTGGGCCGGCCCAGCGCTTGCGAGATGAAGGCGCCCGCGTCGACCAGCGCGTCCAGGTCGATGCCGGTGTGGATGCCCAGCCCGTGCAGCAGGTAAACCACGTCTTCGGTGGCCACGTTGCCGGTGGCGCCCTTGGCGTAAGGGCAGCCGCCCAGGCCGGCCACGCTTGCGTCAAACGTGTGCACGCCCAGCTGCAGGCAAGCCAGGATGTTGGCCAGCGCCTGGCCGTAGGTGTCGTGGAAGTGGCCGCTGAGCTCGGCCAGGGGCACGCGTTTCATGGCGGCTTCCATCACGCGCTGCACCTGGCCGGCCGTGCCCACGCCGATGGTGTCGGCGATGCCGATGTGGTGGCTGCCGATGTCGAGCAGGCGCTGCACCACCTCGTCGACGGCCCCGATGCTCACCTCACCCTGGTAAGGGCAGCCCAGCGCGCACGACACGGCCGCGCGCACCTTCATGCCGTGGGCGCGCGCGGCCTCGGCCACAGGGCGAAAGCGCTCGATGGATTCGGCAATCGTGCAGTTGATGTTGCGCTGGCTGAAGGCCTCGCTGGCGGCCGCGAAGATGACGACTTCATCGGCCTTGGCGGCCAGCGCGCCCTCGAAGCCCTTCATGTTGGGCGTGAGCACGCTGTAACGAACGCCGCCCTGACGCGTGAGGCCCGCCATGACCTCGGCGTTGTCGGCCATTTGCGGCACCCACTTGGGGCTGACGAAGCTGGTGACCTCGATCTCGCGCAGGCCGGCTGCTTGCAGGCGGTGCACCAGCTCGATCTTGGTGGCTGCGGGCACGGGCTGGGTCTCGTTCTGCAGGCCGTCGCGGGGGCCGACATCGACGAGGGTGACGTGGGTGGGCAGGGTGTTCATGATCGCGTCTTCACTCCGATTCGAGGCGCAGCAGCTCGGCGCCTTCGGGCACCTGGTCGCCAACGCGGCACAGCAACTCGGCCACGCGGCCGTCGCGCGGGGCGGTCAGGGTGTGTTCCATCTTCATGGCCTCGGTCACGACCACGGGCTGGCCCGCTTTGACGGCGTCGCCCGCGTTGACCAGCAGGGCCACCACCTTGCCCGGCATGGGCGCGCTGACCTGGCCGCCGTGCGTGGGGCCGTCATCGGCCTGCTGCAAGGGGTTGAGCCAGCGCAAGGCCAGGTGGCCTGCTGGGGTGAAGGCGTCGAAGGTGTCGGTGCTGTCGGTGTGGCGGTCGACGCTGGCGTGGAAGCCCGCGTCGGTACGCACCCGTTGGGGGTTTGCTGCGTCGGGTTGAAGTCGCCCGAGCTCTAACTGGCCGAAGTGGCCTTGCAGCGTGAGCTGGCCGTCGCGGGCCTGGGCCAGCGTGACGGTGTGCACCTCGGGTGTCGTGCCCGTCGGGGCGTGGGCCCGCTGCCAACGCAGCACGTGGCGTTGCGTGCCGTGCAGGGCCCAGCCATCGCGGCGTGACCACGGGTCAGGGGCGTTGCCGCCACCCGCCTGGTCCTGCCACCAGCGCAGGCTGGCGGCGCTCAGTGCGGCTTGCCACAAGGCGGGGTCGTCGGTGGGCGGGAACAAGGCGGCCTGCTCGCGTTCGATCAGGGCGGTGTCGAGCCGGGCCTGCGCGAACGAATCGGTGCGCACCAGCTTGCGCAGGAAGGCCACGTTGTGATGCAGGCCGGTGACCTGCAGTTTCGCCAGGGCCGCGTCCATGCGGGCCAGGGCCTGAGCCCGGTTGGCGCCATGCACGATGAGCTTGGCGATCATCGAGTCGTAATGCGGCGAGATGGCATCGCCCGCGGCCACGCCACTGTCGATGCGCACCGGGGCGACGCGGAAGGCGCTGGCCTCGGGCGTGCGCAGCGTGCGCAGGGTGCCGATGGCGGGCAGGAAGCCGGCTTCGGGCTGCTCGGCGCAGATGCGGGCCTCGATGGCGTGGCCGTTGAAGCGCACCTGGTCTTGCGTGAGAGGCAGTGGCTCGCCCGCCGCCACGCGCAGCTGCCACTCGACGAGGTCCAGGCCGGTGATGGCTTCGGTCACCGGGTGCTCCACCTGCAGGCGGGTGTTCATCTCCATGAAGTAGAAGGCCGAGATGCCCGCGCCGTCAGCGCCGGCGCCGCCGGCCTGTTCGCAGATGAACTCCACCGTGCCTGCGCCCACATAGCCCACGCTGCGGGCCGCGGCCACCGCGGCGGCGCCCATCTGCGCGCGCAGTTCGGGCGTCATGCCGGGGGCCGGGGCCTCTTCCAGCACCTTCTGGTGGCGGCGCTGCACCGAGCAGTCGCGCTCGCCCAGGTGCACCACGTTGCCGTGGGCGTCGGCGAACACCTGGATCTCGACGTGCCGGGGCTGGGTGACGTAGCGCTCGACCAAGACGTGCTGGTCGCCGAAGCTGGCTTGTGCCTCGCGCTGGCACGAAGCGAGCGCGGCGGTGAATTCGTCGGCCTGCCGCACGATGCGCATGCCCTTGCCACCGCCGCCTGCGCTGGCCTTGATCAGCACCGGGAAGCCGATGGCCTCGGCCTGCGCCAGCAAGAAGTCGGGCTCTTGCCGATCTCCGTGGTAGCCGGGCACCAGGGGCACGCCAGCCTGCGCCATCAGGGCCTTGGCGGCCGACTTGCTGCCCATGGCCGCGATGGCCGACGGCGGTGGGCCGATGAAGGCGATGCCGGCATCGACGCAGGCTTGCGCGAAGCCTTCGTTCTCTGAGAGGAAGCCGTAGCCGGGGTGCACGGCCTGCGCCCCCGTGGCCTTCGCGACCTCGAGGATGCGATCGGCGCGCAGGTAGCTCTCGCGCGGGCTGGCCGGGCCGATGCAGACGGCTTCGTCGCAGGCCTGCACGTGGCGCGCGTGGGCGTCGGCTTCAGAGTGGACCGCCACGGTGCGGATGCCAAGGCGCTTGGCCGTGGCCGCGACGCGGCAGGCGATTTCGCCTCGGTTGGCGATGAGAATTTTTGCAAACATGGTGTCTCGGCTCAATCGCCCCTCGCTGCGCTCGTCATGCAATTTGGCTTCGCCGCAAGGCTTGCGGAGCAAGCCTTGTCGCCTCGGTTGGCGATCAGGATTTTGTTGAATATGGCGTCGCTCATTTCGACTCGGGTGCGATCACCCAGGGCGGTGTGCTGCGCGTCAGGAAGGCGTTCAGGCCCGCCTTGCCCTCATCGCTGGCACGCACGTCGGCGATGCGCCGCGCGGTCACGTCGCGCAGCTCGTGCGTGATCGGGCGGCCGCCGATCTCGCGCACCAGGGTCTTGCATGCGCGCACGGCGTTCGGGCCGTTGCGCAAGATCGAATCGACGATGCCTTGCGTGGTTGTGCCCAGGGCGTCCAGCGCGACCACCTCGTGCACCAGCCCCATCACCTGGGCGCGCTCGGCCGAGAAGCGCTCTGCCGTCACGAAGTAGCGCCGTGCGGCACGCTCGCCAATCGCATGGATCACGTAGGGGCTGATGGTGGCCGGGATCAGACCCAGACGGGCCTCCGACAGGCAGAACAGCGCGGGCTCGGCCGCCACCACCACATCGCAGCACGAGACCAAGCCCACGCCGCCGCCATAGCAGTCACCCTGCACCTCGGCGATCACGGGCACGGGGCACCGGGTGAGCGTCCACGGCATGTTGGCCAGCCGGGCGGCATCGCGGTGGTTGTCCACCCAGGTGTAGTCGGCCGTCTGGCGCATCCAGTTCAGATCCGCGCCCGAGCAGAACGCGGTGCCCGTGGAACCCAGCACCACGGCGCGCAGCTCGGCATCGTCCTGGAACGAGGCAAACACCTGCGTCAGTTCGGCCACCGTGTCGGCATGAAAGGCGTTGCGCACATCGGGGCGGTTCAGTCGCACGGTGGCGACGGCCCCGTGCCGTTGAACATCCAGGTGTTGAAGTGGGGTGGTCATGCGCATCTCCTCACATACGGAAGACCCCGAAACGCGTCTCGGGGATGGGGGCGTTCAGGCTGGCGCTCAAGGCCAGGGCCAGCACGCGGCGGGTGTCGGTGGGGCGAATCAGGCCATCGTCCCAGAGGCGGGCGGTGGCGTAATAGGGGTGGCCTTGCGCCTCGTATTGCTCGCGGATGGGTGCCTTGAAGGCCGCTTCATCATCGGCGCTCCATTGCCCGCCCTTGGACTCTATGCCGTCACGCTTGACGGTGGCGAGCACGCTGGCGGCCTGCTCGCCGCCCATCACGCTGATGCGCGCGTTGGGCCACATCCACATGAAGCGCGGGTTGAAGGCGCGGCCGCACATGCCGTAGTTGCCCGCGCCAAAGCTGCCGCCAATGACGACGGTGAACTTCGGCACCTGTGCGCACGACACGGCCGTCACCATCTTGGCACCCGCCCGCGCGATGCCTTCGTTCTCGACCTTGCGCCCCACCATGAAGCCGGTGATGTTCTGCAGGAAGACGAGCGGCACCTTGCGCTGACAGCACAGCTCAATGAAGTGCGCGCCCTTGTTGGCCGACTCTGAAAACAGGATGCCGTTGTTGGCCACGATGCCCACAGGCATGCCCTCGATGTGCGCAAAGCCGCAGACCAAGGTCGAGCCATAACGGGCCTTGAACTCGTCGAACTCGGAGCCATCCACCAGGCGCCCGATCACCTCGCGCACATCGAAAGGTTTGCGCGTGTCGGTGGGGATCACGCCCATCAACTCGGCGGGGTCGAGCAAGGGCGGGCGGGGCGCCAGCAGGGCCAGTTCGGGCACCTTGCGCCAGTTCAGCCGCGCCACGCACTGCCTGGCGATGGCCAGCGCATGCTCATCGTTGCGCGCCAGGTGGTCGGCCACGCCCGACAGGCGCGTGTGCACGTCACCGCCCCCCAGGTCTTCGGCGTTCACTTCTTCACCCGTGGCGGCTTTGACCAAGGGCGGGCCGCCGAGGAAGATGGTGGCCTGGTTGGCCACGATGATCGTTTCGTCGCTCATGGCCGGCACATAGGCGCCGCCGGCCGTGCACGAGCCCATCACCACGGCAATCTGCGGGATACCGGCGGCGCTCATGTTGGCCTGGTTGTAGAAGATGCGGCCGAAATGATCCCGGTCGGGGAAGACCTCGTCCTGGTTGGGCAGGTTGGCACCGCCGGAGTCGACCAGGTAGATGCAGGGCAGGCGGTTCTGCTGGGCGATCTCTTGCGCGCGCAGGTGCTTCTTGACGGTCAGGGGGTAGTAGGTGCCCCCTTTGACGGTGGCGTCGTTGCACACCACCATGCATTCCACGCCAGCCACCCGGCCGATGCCGGCGATGGCACCGGCACACGGTGCGGCGTTGTCATACACATTCAGGGCGGCCAGGGGGGCGATTTCCAGGAAGGGCGAACCGGCATCCAGCAATTGCGCGATGCGGTCGCGCGGCAGCAGCTTGCCGCGAGCCAGGTGCTTGGCGCGGGCGGCCTCGCCGCCACCCAGGGCCACGGTGGCCAGTTTGTCGTCCAGATCAGCCACCAGGGCCTGCATGGCAGCGGCACTGGCCTGGAACGCCTCGCTGCGCGGGTTCAACTGGGTGCTCAGCACGGGCATGGGGTCATCTCCAGAATCAGCAAGGGATCAGCACGAGGTATGGGCACGCCGCAGCGCAGCCGCTACCTCGTCACGAAAGCGCTGCAGTTGCACCTTGTCGGCATCCGGCGGCATCAAGGCGCTCCAGATCAGCGTGGTCAGCTGCTCGGCCGTGGTGTCGATGGCCGGACGGCGTGCCTTGGTGATGGCATCCCACAGCACATGTTCCATGGCGCCATAGATCAGGTCACGCAACAGGCCCAGCGGCATGTCCTGCCGGATCTCGCCGGCGGCTTGGGCCTCGGCCAGGCAGCGCATCAGCGGGGCGGTGTAGCGGCGTTTGCAGTCGGTCAGCACCCGGGCCAACTCCGGCTCGGCAGGTGCTGCCGCACGTCCTTCGCTCAGCACCAGGGCGCACATGCCCGAGCCATCGGCCAACAGGGTGACCAGGTGGGCGCGGATCACGTGGGCCAGCCGCGCGTGGGTGCCCTGCAGGTGGGGCACGGCGTCTTCCACCTCGCGGGTGATCTCGTCGTACCAATCCTTCACCACCTGCATGCAGAGCTCGCGCTTGCCCGGGAAGTAGGTGAAGACGGTGGCTTCGGACACCCCCGCCTCCTGCGCGATCATGGCCATGGTGGCCCGCTGGTAGCCGTGGGCAGAAAACACCCGACGCGCCGCACCCAGCAGGTCCTGAAGACGCAGCTGGGACTTGGTGCGGCGTGGCGTGGTGCGGGTGAGGACAGATGACAATTTGAGTCTCACTCAGAAAGTGAGCTCATCATGCCACCCTTGACTCACTTCAGCCAGTTGAGGGTCTGAGGGAAGTCCCTAGGATGAGGAGGATTGATACTTGTTACTCGTGAATGAGTGGCACTCAAAAAACGATGCATCCACTTTGAATCAGGTGCGGTCAGCGCGGTGCCATGCGCAGGGCGCCGTCCAGCCTGATCACCTCGCCATTGAGGTAATCGTTCTCGACGATGTGTTGGACCAGGGCGGCGTACTCGGCGGGCTGACCCAGGCGAGCCGGGTGGGGCACGCTGGCCCCCAGGGCGTCTTGCACCTCTTGAGGCAGGCTGGCCATCATCGGGGTGGCGAAGATGCCCGGGGCGATGGTCACCACCCGGATGCGGTCTCGGGCCAGATCGCGCGCGGCGGGCAGCGTCATGGCCACCACCCCACCCTTGGACGCCGAGTAGGCCACCTGTCCGATCTGGCCATCAAACGCGGCCACCGAGGCCGTGTTGATGATCACCCCGCGTGAGGCGTGGGCGTCGTCCGTGATGCGCGGGGGCGATGCGAGCATGGCCGCCACCGCCAGCCGCATCATGTTGAAACTGCCCACCAGGTTGACCTGGATGACCTTTTGGAAGCTGGCCAGTGCATGGGGGCCATTCTTGCCATGCAGTTTTTCGCCGGCGCCGATGCCGGCGGCGTTCACCAGCGCGTCCAGGCGGCCGAAGCGGGTCATGGTGGTCTGCACCGCCGATTGCCCCTGAGCCTCGTCACTCACGTCGGTGGCGACCCAGCACCAGCGGGTCTGTTCCGGGTCGCGCTGGTTCAAGGCATGGGTGTCGCCCGGTGGCTGGCGATCAGCCAGCACCACGCGGGCGCCGGCCTCCCAGGCGGCGAGCGCGGCGGCGGCGCCCAGTCCTGAGCTGCCGCCTGTCACCAAGATCACGGTGTCTTGCCATTGCATGGATGTCTCCTTGTTCGTTCGGTTCAAAAGGGCCCCGATGGGCCATGGCATCATCAACCCATCATGCCAACAGACCACGATGCCGTCGCCTGGGATCTGCCCCGGCCCCACATCCTGCACGTCAGCGTGCAGCCTCAGCACATCGACCTGATGCGCCACACCAACAACGTGGTCTACCTGCAGTGGCTGGAAGAGGTGGCCTGGGCCCACTCCACCGCACTGGGGTTGGGGCCCGCCGAGTACGAAGCCTTGGGGCACGGGATGGTGGTGCGTCAGCATGAGCTCACCTACATCCAGGCCACCCGTCTGGGTGAGGCGCTGTGGCTGGGCACCTGGCTGACTGCCATCGATCGGCTGAACCTGCATCGTCAGTACCAGTTTGTTCGGGCCTCCGATGGCCAAACGGTGTTCCGGGGCCGCACGCATTTTGTGTGCGTCGATATTGAACACGGCCGTGTGCGCCGCATGCCCGAGGCTTTTCAGCGCGGGTATGGCAGCGCCATCGTGGCGCCTGCTGGAGACTGACTCAAGAACCCGCCACGGGTTCCGATAACCGAACATCCCTTGCAGCCGGAGGTGGTGGGCGAGCTGTGTCTTGTTGAACAGCGATCGTTGACCGGGGGCCGGCGCCTTTGTGTGTCGGTCATTCGGAATCTGGAGTTCTCCATGTCACTCAACCATGTGTCCATCGCTGCTCGACTGGCAGCCCTTTCCGGAGTGCTGTTGTTGGCAACCTTGCTGGTGGGGGCATTGGGGTGGGCGGGTATCCGGTCCGGTTCGACCGATCTGGATCAAGCCCATCAGATGGCTCACGAACATGAGCGCGCGATTGATGTGGCGCGAAGCGCCCAGGTGAGCTTCAAGATCCAGATCCAGGAGTGGAAGAACCTGCTGCTGCGCAGTCACCAGCCGGGTGGCTTCGATAAGTTCAAACAGGCCTTCATCAAGGAAGGCGAGACGACCCAGCGCCTCATGGGGGAGCTGGAGCAACTCTACGTTCAGATGGGCCTGCCCACCCAGGAGGTGGTGGCCAGCCGCCAGGCCTTGGCGGCCTTGCAGGCCGAGTACCTGCAAGCGCTGTCTCAGTTCAACCTGGACGCACCTGACGAGTCCTACAAGCAGGTGGATGCCGCCGTTCGTGGCAAAGACCGTGAGCCCACCAAGCGTCTCGACACCCTGGTGGAGGCCGTGGTGAAGTTCAGCTCGGAGAGGCAAGCGGCCATCCAGGCCGAGGCCCAAGCCTCGGCGCAACGCCTGCTGCTGCTGATGGGGGCACTGGTGGTGCTGGCCTTGGTGTTGGGGGCGGTGGCCAGTGCCTTGATCGTGCGCAGCATCACCCGCCCATTGAACACGGTGGTGAAGGCCGCTCAAGCCGTTTCCGAAGGGCAACTGTCCTGCGACATGAAGGTTCGTGGGCAGGATGAGATTGCGCAGTTGGTGCTGGCCGTCAACCACATGAGTGACAGCTTGCGCGGTGTGGTGGGGCAAGTTCGACAGGCCGCCGAAGAGGTGGCCCATGCCTCCGGCGAAATTGCCTCGGGCAACATGGACTTGTCCACCCGCACGGAAAGCCAGGCGGCCACCTTGCAAGAGACGGCAGCCACCATCCAGCAACTCAATGAGGGCGTTCAGCAGTCGGCCGATCATGCACGTCAGGCCCGCAGTCTGGCCAACGAAGCCAGCGGTGTCGCTGAGCGCGGTGGCGAAGTCGTGGGGCAGGTGGTCAACACCATGGGTGAGATCCACGCCAGTTCGCGCAAGATCGCCGAGATCATCTCTGTCATTGACGGCATCGCATTCCAGACCAACATCCTGGCCTTGAATGCGGCGGTGGAAGCGGCCCGTGCGGGCGAGCAAGGGCGAGGCTTTGCGGTGGTGGCGTCTGAAGTTCGGGCTCTGGCGCAGCGCAGTGCCAACGCCGCCCGCGAGATCAAGAGCCTGATCCAGGCCAGTGTGGACTGCGTAGAAAAGGGCAACGGCCTGGTCAGCGAGGCTGGCGACACCATCCAGGCCACCATGGATGCCGTGCGGCGCGTGCAGACCATGGTCGACGAGATCGCAGCCGCCGCACAAGAGCAAGCGCAAGGCATTGGTCAGATCAGCGAAGCAGTCAGCGGCATCGACAACACCATGCAGCAAAACGCAGCACTGGTCGAGGAGGCCGCTGCAGCCGCCACCTCGCTGCGCCAGCAATCCGACACCTTGCGGTCGTCGGTCGCGTTCTTTTCCATCGCCTGACGTTCAGTCCACCCTTCACGGAGGTGACCTTGAGCCTGATCACCCTGTTGTCCGACGCATTCATCCCATCGCATTTGCGGTCGGATGAGGCCACCTACACCAAGGCCAAGAACCTTTTGGGACTGGCGGGGGCGGCGGTCCTGGCAGCACCACCCTTTGCCGGTTTGTATGCCTGGCTGGGCAACACCGGGGGGGCCATTGCCATTGGCTTGACCTTACCTGCGCTGGTGCTGTTTCTGGGCACCATGAGGTTGCTGGGCAACTTGGCCGTGGCGCAACATGGTTCGATGCTCACCCTGTTCAGTCTCTTTTGTTACCTGATCTGGAGCATGGGAGGGAACCCGGCCACGGCCGTCAACGGCTGGTTTGCAGCCGTCCCACTGGTGGCCACCTTCATGATGGGTGTGCGCCATGGCTTGTGGTGGCTGAGCCTGACTTTGCTGGCCATGCTTGGTTTTTGGTGGGCCGATGCCACTGGCTCGGTGGCGTTCCCTGTGAATCCTGTCAGCGATCCGCGCTTGTTGGACATCATCAGCAACCTGGGCATGGTGCCGTTCGTGGCAGGGCTGGCCTTGTTCTTCCAGCTGACCAAGGATCAAAGCGATGATGTTCGCCGTCGTCAGGTGCAGACCATCCAGGAGCTGATGGACGAGGTCGCCAAGCTGAGCTCCCAGGTGCAATCGCAGGTGTCGCGAATGGTGTCGTCACTCGATGAGCAAAGCCGGGAGGCTCAGTCCCTACGATCCGCATCAGAGGCCAACCTTCAACTGGCAGACCGCTTGCAGGACACGGCAGCAACTTTGGTCACGGACGCGGACCAAGCCCGTCGCAACGCGGATGATGGTGGTACGGTGGTGGGAACCGCCATCGCCAACACCGAGGCGCTGGCTGCGTCCATCAGCCAGGCGGATGAGCTGGTTCGCGCCTTGCAATCCCGTTCGCAGTCCATTTCGGCCATCGTGGACAAGATCAAGGGCCTGGCCTTCCAGACCAACATCCTGGCGCTCAATGCCACCATCGAGGCGGCGCATGCGGGCGCCCAGGGCAAGGGATTTGCTGTGGTGGCTGATAACGTTCGTCGGCTGGCAGGCGAGGCTGGCGATGCGGCCAGTGACATCGGCCGTGAGATTGGTTTCATCCTGGAGCATGTCCAGCAAACGGCGCAGTTGCTCGACAGCAGCCAGGCACTCGCTGACGAAGGGCGAGGCAGTGCCGCCATGGCCCGCGATGCGCTGCAGGCAATCCACGCCTCCGTGTGCTCGGTGCATGCCGCCATGGCGCATTTGCAGGAGGTCAGCGCCCAGCAGGCTGAACAGAACCGGTCGCTGCAACACGTGGCCGGACGCATCGAAGAGGGCATACAGCAGGTGGCGCAGGGTTCTGGGTCCATCAACGACGCCATGGGGCGACTGCACGCGCGTTTGCATGCTCACTGAGCAGCGACCCTCACCACGATCCGTCCATCACTGCGGGTCCTGGGGCTGACTCGGGCGACAATGAGGGCTTCGCCCACGCCTGATCCCCGCTGATCCCCTCTGACCCGTGCTGCCCGCTCGCGAGCTCGCCTCTGACATCCCCTCCACCGACTCACCGCTTGCCATCTTGCAGGAGGTCTTCGGTTACCCGGCTTTCCGTGGGCAGCAGCAGGCCATTGTCGAGCAGGTGACTGGCAACGGCGATGCCTTGGTGCTCATGCCCACCGGGGGCGGCAAGAGCTTGTGCTACCAGATCCCGGCGATTGCCCGTCATCGGCAAGGCAAAGGCGTCACCATCGTGGTGTCGCCTCTGATTGCTTTGATGCATGACCAGGTGGGGGCGCTGGAAGAGGCGGGTGTGCACGCCGCGTTCCTGAACAGCAGCCTCTCCAGTGAGGAGGCGCAGCAGGTTGAGCGCGAGATGATGTCGGGCCGACTGGTGCTGCTCTACGCCGCGCCAGAGCGCGTCACGACCCTGCGCTTCCAGGCTCAACTGGCCAGCCTGCATGAGCGCGGCCTGCTCAGCCTGTTTGCCATCGACGAAGCGCACTGCGTCAGCCAGTGGGGACACGACTTCCGCGAAGAGTACCTGCAGCTCAGCCTGCTGCATGAGCGCTTCCCCGATGTGCCCCGCATCGCGCTGACTGCCACGGCCGACGACCACACCCGGGCTGACATGATCGAGCGACTCAGTCTGCACGACGCCCGGGTGTTCATCAGCAGCTTCGACCGCCCCAACATCCGCTACACCCTGGTGGAGAAAGACAACCCCCGCCAGCAGTTGCTGCGCTTCATCCGCGACGAGCATGCGGGTGAGGCTGGCGTGGTGTACTGCCAAAGCCGCCGCAAGGTGGAAGAAACCGCCGAGTGGCTCTCGGGGCAGGGCATTCCTGCGCTGCCGTACCACGCGGGGCTCGATGCCGGCATGCGCCAGCGTCACCAGGATCGTTTCCTGCGTGAAGACGGTCTGGTCATGGTGGCCACCATCGCCTTCGGCATGGGCATCGACAAGCCCGATGTGCGCTTCGTGGCTCACCTCGACCTGCCCAAGAACATCGAGAGCTACTACCAGGAGACCGGCCGCGCCGGTCGCGATGGCGAGCCGGCCGACGCGTGGCTGACCTACGGCCTGGCCGATGTGGTCAACCAGCGGCGCATGATCGACGAAAGCCCAGCCACCGATGAGTTCAAGCGTGTGCAGCGCGGCAAGCTGGATGCCCTGCTGGCCCTGGCCGAGGCCCATGATTGCCGTCGCGTGCGTCTGCTGGCCTACTTTGGCGAGACCAGTGAGCCCTGCGGCAACTGCGACAACTGCCTCCACCCCCCCACCACCTGGGATGGCACCGAGGCGGCGCGCAAGCTGCTTAGTGGCATTTACCGCTTCTGGCAGCACGGGCAACAACGGTTTGGGGCCGGGCACCTGATCGACGTGCTGCGCGGCCGCCAGACCGACAAGGTGGCGCAGTACGGGCACCAGGCCTTGAGCACCTTTGGTATCGGTGCCGATCTGAGCGAAACCCAGTGGCGCGCCGTGTTGCGCCAGCTCATTGCCCTGGGGCACGTGGTGGCTGAAGGCGAATACAGCACCCTGGGGCTGACCGAATCGGCCCGCGCGGTGTTGCGCGGCGAGGTGGCCATCGTGCTCAAAGAGCCCACCGAGGCGTCGACCAAGGGGCGGGCCGGCCGCCAGACCCGCGCCGCTGCGCGCCCGGGTGCCCACGAGGCCGACATGGACCACGCCAGCTTGGCGCGCTTTCAGGCCCTCAAACAGTGGCGGGCCGAGGTGGCCAAAGAGCACAACCTGCCGGCCTACGTCGTCTTCCACGATGCCACCCTGGCCGACATGGCCCGTGTGGCACCCCGCAGCCTGGACGACCTGGCGCACATCAGCGGGGTGGGCGCCAAGAAGCTCCAGGCCTATGGAGAGGCCATCCTCGCACGCATGTCGGTTTTGTGACAGCGTCCGGAAAGACTAACCAAATCGGTGCGTAGCCACTGAAACTGTGGCCTGATACACACACTTGTGGTGCAAAAACACCCTCTGGAGTGGGTATGACGCCTTCTGTTGGTGTGGTTTCTGCGCCAAGCCCTGCAAAGCTGAGCACAATCAATCTGTCAGGGTCACCCATCGGTGGCCCGCGCTGGCCGCGTCACCGCGGCCGAACATCCCCCAACAAGGAGATTTCATGTTCAAGAAGAATCTGATCGCTGTGGCTGGTCTGGCTGTGCTGGCTTCGGCTGCTCAAGCCCAAGTGACCCTGTACGGTAACGTGGACCTGTCGCTGGCCCGCACTGAGGCTAAGAACGTCGACGCTGATGCTGTGACCGCTGTTGAGTCCGGCATTCATACCGGCAGCTTCTTCGGCTTGAAGGGTCAAGAAGACCTGGGCGGCGGCCTGAAGGCTTTCTTCGTGCTGGAAAGCGATATCGGCGCTGACGTTGGTGAAACTGACGAAGATGGACTGTTCACCCGCACGTCTGAACTGGGTCTGTCGGGTGGCTTCGGCACCGTCAAGCTGGGTAACTCGCGCTCGCTGGGCTTCCTGGCCAATGCCGCCTACAACCCCTTCCCTGTGACCGGCCTGCTGAACACCTCGCAAGGTGTGAACGGTTACGGCAACCTGCGCAACTCGGTCACCTACATGTCGCCTGACCTGTCGGGTTTCACCGTGGCTGCCCAGTACGGCGCCTCTGAAAAGAAGGGTGTCAGCAGCGCCAAGGGTATCGCTCTGAACTACGCCGCTGGCCCTCTGGCCGTAGGCTTCAACTACTCGACCGAAGAAACCACGCTGGGTGAAGGTCTGGGTGGTTTCCTGGGTGCATTGCCCAGCGAACTGGGCGGCCTGATCCTGGGCCCCGATGCGGCTCTTGATGCTGACTTGGACCGCTGGCAGTTGGGCGCAAGCTACGATCTCGGCGCTGCCAAGTTGTTTGCCCAATATGGCCAGAACAAGTTTGATTTTGGCGCAGGCGATGACTTGAAGGCCAAGTTCTACCAATTGGGCGTGTCGGTGCCTGTGACGGCCCAAGGCACCGTGATGGCTTCGTTTGCAAACCACAAGATCGACGACACTGACGTCAAGTTCCGTGATCTGTCGCTGGTGTATGACCACGCTCTGAGCAAGCGTACCAACGCCTACGTGGGCTTCAAAGCCACGCGTGCCCAGGCTGGCGACAAGGAAACTTTCAACACTCTGGCTTTGGGTGTGAAGCACGCCTTCTGATCACTCGGCGCTCGCCGACCAAGATCATCTAAGCGCCCCTCGGGGCGCTTTTTTGTGGGCGCATGGATTCACTGCGATCGTGCGTGGCCGAATAACCTAGCCTCAGGTGGCTATTTGTTGCATCTTTGTGACGGAAAAGGGTGCCTTGGTGACATTTTTCGGGCCTGCTTCTTGCTTATTTGACACCCCGAGGACGAACCGTCCCACAATCAAACCCGAGGTTGATGCCCATCCCGGGTGTCAGATCCGCCGAGTTTGTTCAACCGTTTGCTAGGAGAGAACTCAATGTTTGCAAAGAAGAACCTGGTGGCTGCCGCCGCCCTGTTGGCTCTGGCCGGTGCTGCCCAGGCCCAAGTGAAGCTGTACGGCATGCTCGACATGTCGGTCGGCTCGTTTGAGAATGCTCACGAAAAGGGCACCAGCGTCCGGACCACTGAGGTTGCTAGCGGCAAGATGATGACCAGCTACTTCGGCCTGTCGGGTTCGGAAGATCTGGGCGGTGGCTTGAAGGCTGAATTTGTCCTCGAGTCCTTCATCGCCGCTGACACTGGTAGCTCCTCTGCCGTGTACAACAAAGCAGGTGGCTTCTGGAGTCGCGGTTCGTTTGTTGCGTTGAGCGGTGGCTTTGGTAAGGTGGCTGTTGGTCAGTACGACAATCCGCTGTTCGCCTCTGGTTACCTGTATAACCCCTTCGGCAGCTCGATGCAGTTCTCGCCCACGATGCGTCACTACTACGGTCTCCAAGGCGGTGGTGGCGATGTGGCGTTCGCGCTGGGTTTTGATACGGGGTTCGTTAACTCTGTGACTTATGAAACCCCCAACATGGGCGGCTTCATGGCAACTCTGCAGTTCTCGCCCAAGGAATCTGCAACTGCTGGCACCAAGAACAGCTACGCTGCCGCAGTCAACTACACCGCTGGTCCGCTGAGTGCACAGTTGACCTATGTGAAGGGTGGCTTGGATTCTTCTTCCGTCAGTGCTTATGATGACGACCAAAAGGTGTGGTCGCTGGGCGCTAGCTATGACTTCGGTGTGGCCAAGGCCTTCGGTCAATATACGGCTTCCGACAGCAAGACGAACAGTTTGGAAGACAAGATCTACCAAATTGGCGTGTCGGTTCCTCTCTCTGACAAGGCAAGCGTGATGGCTTCCTATGGCCAACTCAAGCGCGACCTCGATGCCGGTGGCAGTGGCAAGGACAAGGTGTTCTCGCTCGGTTACAGCTACACTCTGAGTAAGCGTACTGACGTCTATGGTGTGTTCACCAACAACACGGCCACCGACTTGGAGTCTGGTCAAACCTTCGCCGTCGGCCTCCGCCACAACTTCTGATCACCTGCGGGCATGACCCGCAACCACTGATCAACACAAGCGCCCTTCGGGGCGCTTTTTTGTTGGCTTCCCAAGATTCGAGCGTCTTGTGCATCTGGGATACAAGATGGTGCACCGGTTGGATGGCAGGGTCACACTGACACGACGACTGGGTGACAGAACGATGAATTCCTGGGCGTTCATGCGCCGAAAAGCGGCGTCAAGCCCCGTTCTAGGGCGGCACGGTTTCTGCATTTTTGTATACCGTTCCCGCATTGGGAATGACCAACCGCCTTCCAGGAGTCCTCATGTCCCCCCAAAAACTTTTCGCCCCCGCTGCGCTCACGGCCCTCATGGGTCTGGCCTCGGGTGTTCAAGCCCAGTCGCTTAACATGTATGGCGTGATCGACATCACCGCCGGTTCATTCCAGGCCAGTTACCAAGACGGGACGGCGAATCCCCGCGCCACCAAGGTCGATGGCAACCAGATGATCACCAGCTTTTTCGGCCTGCGCGGCACTGAAGACCTGGGGGGCGGCCTGAAGGCGGGCTTCATGCTGGAGTCCTTCCTGCGCCCAGACGTCGGCGGCTCGGGTCGCACAGGTTCTGATGTGTTTTGGGCCCGCGCTGCCAACGTCTGGCTGGAAAACAGCCTCGGCAAGCTGGTGGTGGGCCGTCAAGGCACGCTGCTATTCACCAACGCGTTGACATACAACCCGCTTGGAAGTGCTTTTGGCTTGTCGCCCACCATTCGTTTGACGTTCCTTGGTGCCCCTAATCCCACCGCCGCTCGGCTTGCTGGCAACGACAAGAGCGACTCGGGCTTCAGCAACGCCATTTCGTACTTCACGCCCAACCTGTCGGGCTTCACCGGGGCGGTGCAAGTTCAGTTTGGGGAAAGTGCCGCTGAAGACACTACCTATGCGCTGAGTGCCCAATACAGGTCAGGGCCGTTCTCGATCGGCGGCGCATGGCAGTCGGTGGAGTCGGCTGAGGCGCCCAAGCCGGACTTTCTGGCCGGGCAGAAGCAAAACTTCGGCATGTTGGGTGTGAGCTACGACGCCGGGTTTGCTCGCTTCTTTGGGCAGTACGGTGAGTTCCGCAACTACGGCTTCACCGTAGATGCCGACCAGATCGACACCAAGTTGTTCACCCTGGGGGCCTCAGTGCCAGTCACCAAGACGGGTACCGTGATCGCGGCTTATGGCATGAGCAGCGAAGAAGCCAATGGCACGGGCACCACGCCAGACACCGACCACACGGTGTTCACCCTGGCTTACACCCACAGCCTGTCCAAGCGCACCACGGCCTATGCGGCCTACATGATGGACAAGGAAGACCGTGACACCGGTCCCAAGTTCAAGACCGGTCACACCTACCTGGTCGGTGTGCGTCACGCCTTCTGATCGACGTTCTTTCTTCGCAAACCAGAGCTTTGGCGCACCTTCGGGTGCGCCTTTTTTCTGCGCGGTCTTAGCGGCGCTCGAACTGAAACACCGCGGTGCTGGCCAGCAGGTTGGGCCAGCGCTGCACCACCTGCCCCTGGTCCATGCCAAACGACTGCCGGATGTGCAGGCCGTTGCGGCGGGCCAGTACTTCAAAGTCGGCAAAGGTGGCCACGCGGATGTTGGGCGTGTCAAACCACTGGTAGGGCAGGGCCTTGCTCACGGGCATGCGGCCCTGCAGCACGCTCAGCCGGTGCGGCCAGTGGGCAAAGTTGGGAAAGCTCACGATGCCCATGCGCCCGACGCGCGCGGTTTCGCGCAGCATGGCTTCGGTGTTGCGCAGGTGCTGCAGGGTGTCGAGTTGCAGCACCACATCAAAGCTGTGATCGTCGAACAGGCTCAGGCCTTCTTCGAGGTTGCGCTGGATGACGTTGACGCCGCGCTCAACACAGGCCAGCACCTTGCCGTCATCGATTTCGATGCCGTAGCCGGTGCACTGGCGGTGGTCGCGCAGGTAGGCCAGCAGTTGGCCGTCGCCGCAGCCCAGGTCGAGTACGCGTGAGCCGGGCGGCACCAGCTCGGCAATCACTTGATGCACGCTGCGCTCGGTCATGCGTTCACCTCACGGGCAATGCGGTGGTAGTACGCGCGCACCACGGCCATGTAGCGGGGGTCTTCCAGCAGGAAGGCATCGTGGCCATGTGGGGCGTCGATCTCGGCGTAGCTGACGTCGCGCTGGTTGTCGAGCAGGGCCTGCACGATCTCGCGTGAGCGCGCTGGCGAGAAGCGCCAGTCGGTGGTGAAGCTGATGACCAGGTAGCGGGCCTGGGTGTGCGCCATGGCGGCGGCCAGGCTGCCACCGTGTTCGCGGGCCGGGTCGAAATAATCCAGTGCCCGCGTGATCAACAAGTAGGTGTTGGCGTCGAAGTAGTCGCTGAACTTGTCGCCCTGGTAGCGCAGGTAGCTTTCCACCTGGAACTCGATGTCCTGCGTGCTGTAGCGCAGCCCCTGGCCGTGTTCGCCGCCCACGCGTTTGCGGCCGAACTTCTCTTCCATCACATCGTCCGACAGGTAGGTGATGTGACCGATCATGCGTGCCACGCGCAGGCCGCGCCGGGGCACCACGCCGTGCTCGTAGAAGTGACCGTGGTGGAAGTCGGGGTCGGTGACGATGGCGCGGCGCGCCACCTCGTTGAAGGCGATGTTCTGGGCCGACAGGTTGGGGGCCGAGGCGATCACCAGGCAGTGGCGCACGCGCTCCGGATACAGCAGGGCCCAGGCCTGGGCCTGCATGCCTCCCAGGCTGCCGCCCATCACCGCCGCCAGCTTGTCGATGCCCAGGCGATCCAGCACGCGGGCCTGGGCGTGCACCCAGTCTTCCACCGTCACCACGGGGAAGTCAGCGCCATAGATGCGGCCGGTGTCGGGGTTGGTGTGCATGGGCCCGGTCGAGCCAAAGCACGAGCCGGGGTTGTTGATGCAGATGACGAAGAAGCGGTTGGTGTCCAGCGGCTTGCCGGGGCCAATCATGTTGTCCCACCAGCCTTGGCTGCGGGGCAGGGGCTGGCCGTCATCGCCCGCGTGCAGGCCCGCCGCGTGGTGCGAAGCATTCAGGGCGTGGCACACCAGCACGGCGTTGCTGCGGTCGGTGTTGAGCCGGCCGTAGGTCTCGTACATCAAGGTGTAGTCGCGCAACACCGCCCCGCTTTGCAAGGCCAGCGGGGTGCCGAAGTGCATGGAGGCGGGGGTGATGACCCCGAGGGATGACATGTCGCTACAGACCCGAAAACAAAAACACCGGCCACTGTGACAGGGGCCGGCGTGCAGCGCCCTTTTAGCAGCATTTCTTGAGCGCCCGCAAGCCGGACAAATCGGCGCTTTGGCCGAAGTGTACCGCCAAACCGCGGTGCTGCGCACCCGTATCAGATGTCACGATGTAGCGGTTCTTTCCCGGGCTGCTGTCTTGACCAGGGGCTGAGCGCCGGGTTTAGCATGGGTGCGACGACATTGCTCACACGGGCCTTCAAATAGGAGTTGGCCATGCCACGCTGGTTGATCCGACTCAACGAACATGTGCCCATCCGCTACGGCGTATGGACGCTTGCCTGGGCGTGCCTGGCGATCGGGCTGGGCTGGATGGTGGGTGGTGGGCGCTGGGGCGCTGGGGCGCTGGTGGTGATCAGCGGTGCCTTGGTGCTGCTGGGTTGGAATGATTTGCGCCAGACCTCCCGCGCGGTGTTGCGCAACTACCCCGTGATCGGGCACCTGCGCTACCTGCTGGAGTTCATCCGCCCCGAGATCCGCCAGTACTTCATCGAAAGCGATGCCGAGGCCGCCCCGTTTTCGAGGCAGCAGCGTTCGCTAGTGTACCAGCGGGCCAAGGGCGAATCCGACAAGCGCGCGTTCGGCACGCACAAAGAGGTGCTGGCGGCTGGTTATGAGTGGATCAGCCACTCGGTGGCGCCCACCGAACTGCCCACGCACGACTTCCGCATCACCATTGGGGCGGGCGGCAGTTCCTACACGCAGCCCTACCAGGCCAGCATCTTCAACATCTCGGCCATGAGCTTTGGAGCGCTGAGCGCCAATGCCGTGCTGGCCCTGAACCGAGGCGCCAAGAAAGGCAACTTTGCGCATGACACCGGTGAGGGCTCGATCAGTCGTTATCACCATGAGCCGGGTGGCGATCTGATCTGGGAAATTGGATCGGGCTACTTCGGTTGTCGCACGGCCGACGGGCGTTTCGACCCGGAGCGCTTCAAGGCCAATGCCAGCCTGCCGCAGGTGAAGATGATCGAGCTGAAGCTCAGCCAGGGGGCCAAGCCGGGCCACGGTGGCGTGCTGCCGGGCCCCAAAGTGACGCCCGAGATCGCCGAGGCCCGAGAGGTGCCCGTGGGGCAGGATTGCGTGTCCCCGGCCCGGCACAGTGCCTTTGAGACGCCGCTGGAGATGATGGCCTTCATCGAACAGTTGCGCCAGTTGTCGGGCGGCAAGCCTGTCGGCTTCAAGCTGTGCATTGGCCACGCCTGGGAGTGGTTCGCCATGGCCAAAGCGATGCGTGAAACGGGCATCTGGCCCGATTTCATCGTGGTGGATGGCACCGAGGGGGGCACGGGGGCCGCGCCCATGGAGTTTGCCGACCACGTGGGGGCGCCTCTGCAAGAGGGGCTCTTGCTGGTGCACAACACCCTGGTGGGCCTGGGCGAGCGCCATCGCGTGAAGATTGGTTGTGCGGGCAAGGTGGTCAGCGCGTTTGACATTGCGCGCATGATGGCCTTGGGCGCCGACTGGTGCAACGCGGCGCGCGGCTTCATGTTCGCGCTGGGCTGCATCCAGGCCCAGGCTTGCCACACGGGGCACTGCCCCACCGGGGTCACCACGCAAGACCCGATGCGCCAGCGAGCCCTGGTGGTGCCGGACAAGGCCGAGCGGGTGTACCGTTTTCACCGCAACACGCTGCATGCCTTGCAGGAGTTGGTGCAGGCGGCGGGCCTGAGCCACCCCAACCAGATCACGGCCGATCACATCCTGCGTCGGGTGTCTGACTTCGAGGTGCGGCGGCTGTCCAATCTGTTGACCTACCTGCAGCCTGGCGAGTTGCTGGCGGCCGAGCGAGGCGAGACTCCCTGGCGTCAGCCGGGCTTCGAGCAGTACTGGAGCCGCGCCCGGGCTGATTCGTTCGCCCTCAAAGACTGACCAGCGAGACTGGTGTCAGGCCGCGGGCGGCAGCGTGTCGGCAAAGCTGGGCCGCTGCGCCAGCTTCTCAGAGAGCTTGGCCAGGTTGGGGTAGGTGTCGCGCCAGTCGATGTGCGCGAAGCGGAAGTCCAGGTAACCCAGGGCGCAGCCCACGGCAATGTCGGCCAGGCTGTAGTGGTTGCCGGCGCACCAGGGGCGATCCCCCAGCCCCTGGCTCATCGCCTTGAGGCTCTGGTGCACCTTGTCGATCTGCCGGTCGATCCAGGCCTGCGATCGCTGCGCTTCGGTGCGCCCCGTCCAGGTGGCTTCCATGCGGGCCAGCACGGCAGCGTCCAGCAGGCCATCGGCCAGGGCTTCCCAGGTGCGCACTTCCACGCGCTCGCGGCCGCTCAGGGGGATGAGCTTGCCCACCGGCGAGAGGGTGTCCACGTACTCGACGATCACCCGCGAATCAAAGATGGCCTCGCCCGCTTCCATCACCAGGCACGGCACCTTGCCCAAGGGGTTGGATTGCGCGATGCGGGAATCAGTCGCCCACACGTCTTCGACCTCGAATTTGTAGTCGAGCTTTTTCTCGGCCAGCACGATGCGCACCTTGCGCACGAAGGGGCTGGTCAGGGATCCGATCAGTTTCATTCTGTGTCGTGATGTGTGAATGCGTGGATTCTAGCGAGGCCTCATGACCATCGTCCGTTCCTGGGGGGCGCCGGTGCAGGGGCCCCACCTTTGGGGGATGCGAGGTGGTCGATCCGCCTGTGCGCAGGTTACAGTCGAAACCGACATGAACAAGACTGGTGGCCGTCCTGCTGTAAGGGTGATCCGACTGCTCGAGCCCGATGGGGCCGGGCGTGCGGGGGGGCGACTGCCGGCAGATGCACTCACCGACAGCGCGGTATCGTCCATGGACGACGCCGGCAGCACCACAGGCTCGCTGACACCCTGGCCCGAGCCCGTGGGATCATTGACCGACTCGGCGGCCGGCGATCTGGACACCCAGCCCTGCGCGCCCGAGTGGCCGCGCCCCCCCACCGCAGCCTTGCGCCGCGCGGAGGTGACCGAGTGGCCCGTGACCTGCCGAGCTGATCCGGCCGACTACGCCCGTTTGTGGCGCCAGCAGGCGGTGTGGTGCCTGCTCACCTTGGGGCTGTACCTGCCCTGGGCGCGTCGGCAGTGGCGCCATTTCTTCTTGCAGCACACCTTTGTGGCGGGTCGCCGATTCGATCATGAGCAGCCGCTGATCACCGAAGTGGTGTGGCACGGTCTGGTGGCCTCGCTGGCCTTGAGCCTGACAGCCGCTGCCCAAGGCGCCGCGCTGGCCGGCGCGGTGGCGGTGTCATTGGTGCTGCTGGTGTGGCCCCTGTGGCTGGGGGTGGGCTATGCCCAAACCGTGGGGGCCTTGCGCTGGGGGCGTCGCCCCTTGAGTTTCCGAGCGCCGTGGTGGCGGGTGTACCGGCGGATGCTGCCCTGGGTGGCGGCGGGCCTGGTGTGCAACTGGCTGGCCTGGTGGGCCCTGTCGCGCCCCACCGAGACGCTGGTGTCGCACCTGGTGTTGGGTGCGGCCGTGGCCGGGGTGCTGCTCATGGCCCCAGGTGCCTTGTGGGCCTGGTGGACCTGCCGCCAATGGCACCTGGGCATTGGCCCCTTGGCCTTGAGTTGGCGTGGCACCTGGAAGGGTGTGTATGGCCTGGCCGCCCGGGTGGCCCTGTGGGGGCTGGTGATGGGGGTGGTGGTGGCCGCGGTGTATGGCGCCGTGCTGGGGCTCTGGCTGGCGGTGGCCGGGCGCGTGTGGCCGCCCGCTCATGTGGGCTTGCTGGCGGCGGCCGTCCTGATCTGGGCTGCCCTGGTGTGGCCCTACGCCCAGGCCCACGCGCAGAACCTGGTCTGGCAGGACACCGGTTGCCGTTACCTGCGGTTTCGCAGCCGCCTGTCGGTGATGGCCTATGTGCGCTTGCGGGCACGGCATCTGTTGTGGCTGGTGGGCACCCTGGGCCTGGCCTGGCCCTGGGTGGCGGTGCAGGCGCGCCGCATGCGCCTGGAGGCCGTGACGGTGGTGTCGAGGGTGGACCCGGCCGATTTGCGTGCCGCCTGGCGAGAGCCCGTGTTGCCCCGCCGGGGCGATTGAGCGCCCCAGGGGCGCCCAGGCCCGGTAAAATGGCGGATTACCCTGAGAGCTCCCGCCATGAACCTGTCCACCCTCACCGCCCTGTCGCCTCTGGATGGCCGCTATGCCGGCAAGGTCGCTGCCTTGCGTCCGCTGCTGTCCGAGTTTGGTCTGATGCACCGCCGCGTGCAGGTCGAGATCGAGTGGTTCATTGCCCTGTCGGATGCTGGCCTGCCTGAGCTTCCCCCCTTGTCCGAGGCCGCTCGCAGCTACCTGCGTGGTCTCGTGTCGCGCTTCTCGGAAGTGGATGCCCAGGCCATCAAGGACATCGAAAAAACCACCAACCACGATGTGAAGGCGGTCGAGTACTGGATCAAGCAGCGCTTCAAAGGTCACCCCGAACTGGAGAAGGCCGGCGAGTTCGTGCACTTCGCCTGCACGTCCGAAGACATCAACAACACCAGCCACGGCCTGATGCTCAAGGCCGCGCGCGATGGCGTCATCGTGCCGGCCATTGATGGTCTGATCGGCACCCTGAGTGGCATGGCGCACGCCATGGCCGAGATCCCGATGCTGAGCCGCACGCACGGCCAGACGGCCTCGCCTACCACGGTGGGTAAGGAGATCGCCAACGTGGTGGCTCGCCTGGCCACGGCCCGCGATCGCATCGCCGAGGTCAAGCTGCTGGCCAAGATGAACGGCGCCGTGGGCAACTACAACGCCCACCTGTCGGCCTACCCCGACACCGACTGGGAATCTTTCAGCCGCAGCGTCATCGAAAACCAGCTGGGCCTGAGCTTCAACCCCTACACCATCCAGATCGAGCCGCATGACTACATGGCCGAGCTGTTCGATGCCGTCACCCGCACCAACACCATCTTGATCGACTGGTCGCGCGATGTGTGGGGCTACATCAGCCTGGGTTACTTCAAGCAGAAGACCAAGGCGGGTGAGATTGGCTCGTCCACGATGCCGCACAAGGTCAACCCCATCGACTTCGAGAATGCCGAAGGCAACCTGGGCCTGGCCAACGCCGTGCTGACCCACTTGAGCCAGAAGCTGCCCATCAGCCGCTGGCAGCGTGATCTGACCGACAGCACCGTGCTGCGCAACATGGGCGTGGCCCTGGGCTATGCCCTGCTGGCTTACGACAGCCTGGCGCGTGGCCTGGGCAAGCTGGAGGTCAACCCCGAAGCCCTGGCGGCCGATCTGGACAGTTCGTGGGAAGTGCTGGCCGAGCCCATCCAGACCGTGATGCGTCGCCACGCCCTGCCCAACCCCTATGAGCGTCTGAAAGAGCTGACGCGCGGCAAGGCCATCACCAAAGAGTCCATTCAGGCCTTCATTGAAACGCTGGAGCTGCCTGAGGAGGACAAGGCCCGCCTGCGCGCCATGACCCCGGGCAACTACATCGGCAAGGCGGTGGAGCTGGCCCAGCGCATCGGCCAGTGAACCCGGAAGGCGCCGAGATGATCTTCACCGAACAGCTGCTGCGTGCGCAGCACCAGCACCACTCGCTGCTGTGCGTGGGCCTGGACCCCGAGCCCTCGAAGTTCCCGGGGGCCTGGAAGGGCCAGCCTGATCGCATCTACGACTTCTGTGCCGCCATCGTCGACGCCACCAAAGACTTGGTGTGTGCCTTCAAGCCGCAGATCGCCTACTTCGCGGCCCACCGCGCTGAAGACCAGCTCGAGCGCCTGATGGCGCACATGCGGCGCGTGGCGCCCAGCGTGCCGGTCATCCTCGATGCCAAGCGGGGTGACATCGGCTCAACCGCCGAGCAGTATGCGCACGAGGCCTTCACGCGCTACCAGGCTGATGCGGTCACGCTCTCGCCCTTCATGGGCTTTGACACCATGGAGCCCTTCCTGAAGTACCCGGGCAAGGGCGTGATCCTGTTGTGCCGCACGTCCAACCCCGGTGGCTCTGACCTGCAGAATCTGCGCCTGGCCGATGTGGACGGCCAGCCTCGTGTGTACGAGCACATCGCCCAGCAGGCCCAGGGCCCGTGGAACACCAACGGCCAGATGGGCCTGGTGGTGGGGGCCACCTTCCCTGAAGAGATCGCTCGCGTGCGCGAACTGGCGCCCACCTTGCCCTTGCTGATCCCCGGCGTGGGGGCTCAAGGCGGCGACGCGGTGGCCACGGTCAAGGCCGGGCTGAGAACCGATGCCCAGGGCGCCATCACCGGCACCATCATCGTCAACAGCTCGCGGGCGGTGCTGTACGCCAGCAGCGGTGAGGACTTTGCCAGCGCTGCGCGCCGTGTGGCGATGCAGACCCGCGACGCCCTCAACGCCGCACGCTGAGTCACCGCGCCGCTGGCGCCAACATGGCCCACAATCACCAGGCCGATGCTTCGCCTGGTGAGCCATGACCGATTCCCCCAGCCCCTCGTCTTTGAACGCCCTGCGCATTGACCGCTCGGCCCCCGCCGCGCGTGCGCGTCGCCCTTGGGGCTGGATCGTGGCTGGTGGGGTGCTGCTGGCCGGTGGGGTGGCCTGGTGGTTGGCGCCCAAGCCCGTGGCGGTGCAGACCACGGCGGTGGTCACGGCCACGGCATCGCAGCAGCACGTGCTGCTGACGGCCTCAGGCTATGTGGTGGCGCAGCGCCGTGCGGCGGTGGCGTCCAAGGCCACCGGGCGCCTGGTGGCGCTGAACGTGCGCGAGGGCTCGGTGGTGCGTGAGGGCGAGCTGATCGCCCGCATCGACGACAGCGACGTGCAGGCCGCCATCGTGGCGGCCGAGGCCACCGTGCGCCAGGCCGAAGCCGGCGTGCGCCAGGCCGAGGTCGAGCTGGCCAATGCCCGTGCCGAGCTGGGCCGCAGCCAGGGCCTGCAGGCCCAGGGTTTCATCTCGCCCCAGGCCGTGGACGTGGTGCAGACCCGGGCTCAGGGCGCCCAGGCCGCCGTGGCGGCGGCGCGTGCCTCATTGGCCGCCGCGCAAGCCCAGGTCAAGGTGCAGCAGGTGGCGCGCAGCTTCACCGACATCCGCGCGCCGTTTGATGGCGTGGTGCTGGTCAAGAACGCCAACGTCGGCGACATCATCACGCCGCTGTCCAGCGCGGCAGGCACGCAGGGTGCCGTGGTCACCATGGCCGACATGACGACGCTGGAGGTCGAGGCCGATGTGTCCGAAGGCAGCCTGTCGAAGGCCCAGATCGGCCAGCCGGTCGAGATCGCGCTGGACGCTTTGCCCGGCGTTCGCTTCATTGGCGAGGTGGGTAGCATCGTGCCCACCGTGGACCGCGCCAAGGCCACGGTCACCACCAAGGTGCGCTTCAAGCAGCTCGACCCACGCGTGTTGCCCGAGATGAGTGCCAAGGTGGCCTTCTTGTCGCAACCCATCACCCAGGCCGATCTGCAGCCGCTGCTGGCCGTGCCCCCCGGCGCCTTGGCGCAGCACGAGGGCCAGGCCGTGGTGTGGCAGGTGGTGACGGATGCCTCTGATGCCACCTTGCAGACGGTGCAGCCCGTGCCGGTGAAGGCCGGCCGCACCCTGGGTGAGGTGCGCGAGATCACGCCGGTGAAGGCCGGCGCCCTGAAGGCCGGTGACAAGCTGGTGGCACAGCCGGACGCACGCCTGAAGCCGGGTGCGCGCGTGCGGCCGGCGCAGCCTTGATGTGATCGCAGGCCCACCACCATGGCAGACAACACCGAGCCCCTGATCCGCATCCGTGGCCTGAGCAAGGCCTACCAGCGCGGCGGCCAGACCTTGCCCGTGCTGGTCAACATCGACCTGGATGTGCAGCCCGGCGAGTTCATTGCGCTGATGGGCCCCAGTGGCTCGGGCAAGAGCACGCTGCTCAACCTGATTGCGGGCATTGACCAGCCCACCACCGGCCGCATCGAGATTGGTGGCGTGGACATCGCCACCCTCAGCGAGACCCAGCTCGCCGACTGGCGGGCCGCCCACGTGGGCTTCATCTTTCAGTTCTACAACCTGATGCCTGTTCTGACGGCATTTGAGAACGTCGAGCTGCCCCTGCTGCTGACCGGCTTGAGCCGCCGCCAGCGCCATGAACACGTGAACGCGGCCCTGGCCATGGTGCAACTGAGTGACCGGGCTGATCACCACCCCAACGAGCTCTCAGGCGGACAGCAGCAGCGCGTGGCCATTGCCCGTGCCCTGGTGACCGACCCGCAGTTGATCGTGGCCGACGAGCCCACGGGCGACCTGGACCGCGCCACCGGCGAAGAGGTGCTCAACCTGATGCAGACCCTGCAGCGCGACCTGGGCAAGACCATCGTGATGGTGACCCACGACCCCAAGGCTGCTGCCCGGGCCGGGCGGCTGGTGCACCTGGAGAAGGGCGTGTTGGTGCCAGAACATGCCTCGGATGAGCACCGCTGAAGGGACGACATGTTCACCCTGCGTCTGCTGCTCAAAAACGCCTTTCGTCACCGCCTGCGCACCCTGTTGACCATGGTGGGCTTGGTGGTGGCCATTTCGGCGTTCGGGCTGTTGCGCACCATCGTGGATGCCTGGTACGCGGGGGTGGATGCCACCTCCAGCACGCGGCTGATCACGCGCAATGCCATCTCGCTGACCTTCCCGCTGCCGTTGCACTACGCTGAGCGCGTCAAAGGAGTGGACGGGGTCAGCGGCATCTCGTGGGCCAACTGGTTTGGCGGCATCTACATCACCGAGCGCAACTTCTTTGCGCAGTTCGCGGTCGATCCGCCCAGCTACTTGGCGCTGTACCCGGAGTTCGTGCTGGACGACGACGAGAAGCAGGCCTTCTTCCGGGATCTGCAAGGCGCCGTGGTGGGGCGCAAGCTGGCGCGCCAGTTCGGCTGGAAGGTGGGCGACACGGTGGCCCTGCGCGGCACCATTTACCCGGGCACCTGGAGTTTCACCATCCGCGGCATCTACGAAGGCAAAGATGCCCGCACCGACGAGCAGCAGATGTTCATCCACTGGAAGCGCCTGGCCGAAAGCATCCGTGCGCGCAATGCAGGCGCCCAGGCTGACTACGTAGGGGTGTTCGTGGTGGGCATCCGCAACCCCGACGAGGCGCCCCAGGTGTCGCAGGCCATCGACCGGTTGTTTGCCAACTCGCTGGCCGAAACCCGCACCGAAACCGAGAAGGCCTTTCAGCTGGGCTTTGTGGCCATGAGCGAGGCCATCCTCATTGCGGTGCAGGCTGTCAGCCTGATCATCATCCTCATCATCATGGCCGTGATGGCCAACACCATGACGATGACCGCCCGCGAGCGTCTGGCTGAATATGCCACGCTCAAGGCCCTGGGCTTTCCGCCGCGCTTTGTGGTGCAGCTGCTGTTTGGCGAAAGCCTGATGATCGCGCTGCTCGGCGGGGCCATCGGCATCGCCATCACCTTCCCGCTGGCCCAGGCCTTCGTGTCGGCCGTGGGCACGCTGTTTCCCATCTTCAAGGTCTCCACGCTGACCGTGGCGCTGCAGATGCTGGCCTGCGTGATCGTGGGCGTGGTGGCGGCCGCCTGGCCGGCCTGGAAGATGTCGCGCATCGACATCGTGCAGGGCTTGCGGCATGTGGCGTGAGTGCACACTGGTGAGCCCAAGATGAGCCTGCGCACCGTCTCCCTCAGCTACATCGCCCGCAACCTCTGGGTGCGGCGCGTGACCACGGCCCTCACCGCCGCTGGCATGGCGCTGGTGGTGTATGTGTTTGCCACGGTGCTGATGATGAGCGAGGGCATCCGCGCCACGCTGGTGGCCACGGGGCAGCCCGACAACGTGATCGTGCTGCGCAAGGGCGCGGGCGCCGAGATCAATTCGGGCATTGCGCGTGACCAGGCCGCCGTGATCGCCAGCTTGCCGCAGATCGCCACCGATGGACAGGGCCGGGCGCTCATCAGCCGCGAACCCGTGGTGCTCAACACCCTGCCCAAGCGCGACAGCGGGCAGCCCAGCAATGTCACGGTGCGAGGCACCTCAGAGCTGGGCCTGGCCATGCGACCACAGGTGCAACTGGTGGAGGGCCGCATGTTCCGCCCGGGCACCAGCGAGATCGTCACCGGCCGGGCGGTGGCCCGGGGCTTTGCAGGCGCAGGCCTTGGCGAGACCTTGCGCTTTGCCGGACGCGACTGGACGGTGGTGGGCGTGTTCGACGCAGGCCGCAGCGGTTTTGATTCCGAGATTTGGGGCGACAGCGAGCAGATGATGCAGGCCTTCCGGCGACAGGCCTATTCCAGCGTGGTGTTCAAGCTGACTGATCCCGCGCGCTACGAGGAGGTGAAGGCGCGTCTGGAAGGCGATCCGCGCCTGACGCTCGAGGCCAAGCCTGAAGTGCAGTTCTATGCCGAACAGTCGGAGGCTTTGGCCACCTTCATCCGCATCCTCGGGCTCGCCTTGTCGATCATCTTCTCCATCGGAGCCGTGGTGGGCGCCATGATCACGATGTTCGCGGCGGTGGCCTCGCGCATCGGCGAGATCGGCACCTTGCGTGCCTTGGGGTTCAGGCGTTCGGCCGTGCTGTCAGCCTTCCTGGGTGAATCCTTGCTGCTGTCGCTGGTGGGCGGCGTGGTGGGCCTGGGCGGCGCGGCCTTGATGCAGACGGTCAACATCTCCACCGTCAACTTCCAGACGTTTTCAGAGCTGGCGTTTCGGTTCCAGCTCACGCCCACCATCGCCCTGCAGTCGCTGCTGTTTGCCCTGATCATGGGCGTGCTGGGGGGCTTCATTCCCGCGTGGCGCGCAGCGCGCCTCAAGATCGTCGATTGCCTGCGCGAAGCCTAGCCCTTTCGGCTTGCGGTTCAGAAAGACACCCTCATGCAACTGTGCACCTTTCGTCATCAAGACCGCATCGCGGTGGGCCTGGTTCTGGGCGGGCTTCCTGATGGCTATGTGATGGACCTCAGTGCGGCCTTGGGGCCCGTACTGTCGTTCCACCAGCCCATGATCGACCTGATCGCGCAATGGGCCGTGTTGAAGCCCCGTGTCGCGGCCATGGCCGCATCGGTCGGTTCGGTCGATGCCCCCGCCACCCTGCCGCTGGCGGCGGTGGAGCTGCTGGCGCCCATTCCCCGGCCAGGCAAGACCCTGGCCATTGGCCTGAACTACCTGGAGCATGTGCAAGAGCGCATCGTGGGCGAAAGCCGCAGCGTGCCCGAGCATCAGATCTGGTTTCCGAAGCTGGCCAACGCCATCCATGCGCCCTTTGCGCCCATCGTGCTGCCCCGCATCTCGCAGATGAGCGATTACGAGGCCGAGATGGTGGCGGTGATCGGCCAGCGGTGCCGCCATGTGCCGGCCGAGCGCGCGCACGAGGTGGTGGTTGGCTATGCGGTGGGCAACGATGTGTCGGTGCGCGACATCCAGAAGCGCACCTCGCAGAGGACGCTGGGCAAGAGCTTTGACACGCACGCACCGTTGGGACCGTGGATCACCACGGCCGATCAGGTGGGCGACCCGCACGCACTTGAGATGCGCGCCTGGGTGAACGGTGAGCTGCGCCAGCACAGCAACACGCGGTTGATGATGCACAAGGTGTGGGCCCAGATCGCACAGCTGACGCAGGTGATGACGCTGGAGCCGGGCGACTTGATCTTCACGGGCACCTGCAGCGGCGTGGGGGCGGCGTTTGATCCGCCCAAATATTTGCGCGCGGGTGACACCGTGCGCATCGAGATCGAGACGCTGGGCGCCATCGAGGCCCGGTGTGTGGACGAGGCCTGAGCGGCCAGCGCGGCGAACTTGCTGGCGCTCAGGATCAGGCAGTGGCGGGTTCGAGTGACTTCAACACCGCCTGCATGAACTCGCTGACGGTGGGAGCCAGATCACTCAGCCGATCGGCGCGACCTTCTTCAATGGCCTGCAGGATCAGTTCGTTGGCGCCACCCACGATGGCCGTGGCCAGGGCTGGGCTCAATGAGCACTTGCCCGGCTCGCGCACCCGTGCCAACTCCACCTGCATGATCAGGAACATGGCGAAGCGCTGGCTGATGCGCCGACGCACGGCCAGGCCCACGTCACCCAACTGCATCAGCTCGATGTACAGCGTACGCACCAAGGCGGGCTGCATCTGCAGGGCCTGCAGGTAGGTGTCGGTGACGCGGTTGAGCTGCTCCACCCAATCGGCCGTGGGGTCGTAACCGGCTGCGATCAGGCCCAGGATCTGCTCGCTCAAGCGTTCGCACAGGGCCAGCAGGCAGGCGTCCTTGTTGTCGAACTGCTCGTAGAAGGTGCGTCGTGAGACGCGTGCGCGAGCCACGATGTCGGCGATGGTGACGTCGGCATACGCCTGGTCGGTCAGTGCCAGGGTGAGTGCGTCCAGCAGCCGGCTGCGGTGGTCGGCGTTGGTGGCAGGGGTTGCAGTGTCAGACATCGTGGGTGCGGTACAGATCAGGCGGCCGCGTCAGGCAGGGCTTCATCCCTTGCTTGTGTGGCTGGTACTTGACAGTACCATTCCAGGGTTTTATGGTGCGCAGCTTGGTACGCGATGGTACCCAATTTCCATCGCCACGCCCAGGTCACGCCTGCGCGTGTGGCTCGTATTCCGAGGAGACTTTCACATGAACAACATCCGCCGTTTTCAACGCACCGTCACCGCCGCCACCCTGTGGATGGCCGCCAGCGCCTGGGCCCAGGCCCCCGCCGCAACGCCAGCCCCTGCCTACAAAGTGGTGGATGCCAGCTTTGCCTGCCAGCAAACCACCTGCAGCGCCGAGATGTGGCTCCCCAGCCAGACGCCGGCCGGCCAGAAGCCGCCCGTCATCGTCATGGCGCATGGCTTTGGGGGGCTGAAGCACTGGGGCCTGCCCGCGTTTGCTGAACGCTTCGTGAAGGCCGGCTTTGCCGTGGTGCGCTTTGACTACCGTGGTTTTGGCCAGAGTGGTGGTCAGCCCCGTCGTGTGGTGGATGGCAAAGAGCATGTGAAAGACTGGCTGTCGGCCATCGACGCCATCAGCCAGCGTCCTGAAGTGGATGGGCAGCGCCTGGGCATCTGGGGCACCTCGTACAGTGGTGGGCAGGTGCTGGTGGCCGGGGCCGAGCGCCCGCAGGTGGTCAAGGCGGTGAGCTCGCAGGTGCCGTTTGTCAGCGGCCTGTCCAGCGGCTTGAAGTACCCGATCAAGTTCCAGCCCATGGCCAGCTGGTACGCGCTGCGCGATCTGCTGCGCAGCGATGACCAGGAACCTGTGTACGTGCCCGTGATTGCCAAAGACGGCGAGTTTGCCGCTCTGATTTGCGACGAATGCCATGAGGGCTACCGAAAGATGGTGCCCTTGGCCGAGCAGCAAGATCCAGCCACCAATCGCGTGGCCGCACGGGTCTTCATGAGCCTGCCCTTCTGGTTCCCGGGCAACCGCGCCAAAGACATCACCGCCCCCACGCTGATCGTGGCCGCCGAGAACGATGGCCTCATCCCTGTGGGCAAGGTGCGCGACGTGGCCCAGAGCCTGCAAAAGGGCGAGTATGTCGAACTGAAGGGCGCTGACCACTTCTCGCCCTACACCGGCCCTTTGTTTGAGCAGGTGGTGGCGCGGCAGACGGCGTTTTTCAAGAAGAACTTGATGACGGCAGGGAAGAACTGAGGACGGGCCTGGACCCTATCACCTGAGAGTATCCAGTCGCACAAGCGTGGTCGGTCAGCTGAGGTGCAGCCACGTCAACTGCTGCGACTGTGAGCACTCAGTCATCTTGGGCGTAGTTTGGCCGTAGAGCCAAACCAGCCCTATTCGACTAGCTCGTCGTGTTGATGAGCTGGTGTCCTCGTGTTTGGGATCGGCAGAGCTTCACCTGGAAATCTCCGTAATGTTTTGCTCAAGCTCCCGACGTAGTCGAGCAGCTTTGGCTTGGGCAGCCTCCCGATACGCCGCTTTCTGTTGAACCGTCATTTGCGGATTGTTCTCAACGCGCAGATTATCTTCACGCAGCTTTGCCATCTGGGTGTCGTAATGATCTTGCTCTGCTTTGATCATGCGCTCACGTCGGGCGGCAGCGTTACGTGCATCCTCCTCCTGCTCAATGGTTTGCTGTCTCTTTTCAAAGTTGGCATCGGTCAGTTGACCTGTCTGGTAAATGCCTCTGGCTCGCAGGTAGCCCCACATGCGATAGGGCTCCCGGCCTCCATGGATGAGGGGGGCGCCAGGTCCATTGAGAGCTTCTTGCTCCTGCATCAAGGCCTCTCTGCGTTGGGGTGAAGTGGATCTCGCCAATTCGGCCTTCACTGCCTCCAGACGCTCCCGCTTCTCACGTTGACGCTCACCGTACACAAACCAGTTTTCGTCATCAGGCGCCAGCTTATTCACGTCGCTGCGCATCAAGGGCTTGAACCAGGCGCGCGAATCATGAACGTACTGCTCATAGAGATGATGGATGGCCTCACGTTGCGCTGGTGAACGCCTATCAGTGTGGTACCACTCTGCCTTGATCCAACTGTCCCACTGCCGTTGCTTCTCACGCATCGCGGATCTGATCCTGTCCCGCAACCAGAGACTGCCTGGTATGGCCGCAAGCCGGGTCCACGGAAGCAGCCCCGAGAGCTGGACACCAGTCAGCATCAACTGAATCCCCTTGTCATCGAAGTCGTCGAACTTCTTGGGGTCGGTGCTTTGCAGGAATGTCAGCTCTTTACGTAGCTCGCCTTCTGCTCCACGAATGTCGGTCACGTCTTGGTGTCGAGCATCTGATGTGGAGGCGGCCAGCCCTGCCAGCCCCGCTGCTCCACCCGGCAGACTGAGGAGATGACGGCGCCAGCGCATCAGGTGTCCAGCATGACGCCCGATGATGTGTTGCAAAACTTCGCGTGGCTGTGTCTCGGTTGGAAACATTCTGGCGAACTGCGGATCCCCACGCCCTTGGGTGGGGGCCACGTAACCGATGCGCGTGGCATCCACGTAGGCGTTGAAGGCGGTCCGTAGTTCATGGCTGATCTCGAAGTTTGCAGCGCGATATCCACTCATCGAGCTAGGCGAAGCCAGTGGTACGCCACCCATGCGGGCTTCGCGGTACATCTGCGCAAGCGGAATCTGTGACAGCTTGTGTGCGTCTCCTGACGCACCTCCGGGCAGTGAACGCCCTTGATCGCCGGGAGGATAGCCCCCGCCAACATCAGAGTGCACTCCCGGATACACCACCTCTTTGCAGTTGGCGGGCAGGTTCTGTCCTTGGCAGACAGAGTCCAAGGGAAAGGACCCCCGCACTTCATGCGCCGACACCAAATGTACGCAACGCTTGACGGACGAAGGAACGATCAGATTTCCGTCGTCGGCCCAGGCTGAATGACCAGTGGCACCGGGTGCGGACTGGGCCAAGCCCACAGAGGCTACGGTATCGAAAACACCCAGGAAGTCAATCTGAATTGTCAGCCCGGCCAAGCCTGCTGCTGCCCAGCGTCGCTCAACCATGTTGGCCCAGGCGCGTGCCTTGGCGGCCCCCCGAGAGAAACCAAAGACCGATAGGCGAATCTTGCGCAGAACCGGCTGCTGCTGACGTGAGGTCAGTGCTTGTTTCAGCACCTGTTCATAAGTCTTCAGTTTCTGCTCAAAAGCAAGGAGATCGAATTGCTCGACCGCATTGACAGTCGATCGGGCTTCCTCGCGTATGGCATCAGGCAAAGATTGCAACCACTGCTGCGCGCTGCCCTGTGAGATGGGGCGAACCATGCGTGACAGGTTGACCACAGGCTCAATGGGCGTCTGAAACACTGCTGCGTGCACTTGATTGCACAGTTGCAGCAAGGCCCAAGCCAAGCGGGCTTGACCATGGCGCGCCATGCTCAAGCCTAGGGTCTTGTCGACAAAGCCTTCTCCGCTGTCCCCTAGGTCGGGGCATGGCGTACCCACCCCCGGGACGTAAATCTTACGGTAGTACTGCAGCAGATTGGCCGGAATGGTTGGATCTTTGAGAATCTCACCTTTAAAGATGGGTCGTGGTTCAGTGCTTCCGTCAGGAAGCACTTTGCGCTTCAGACTGGGCGCAGTTTGTTCTGCAGCCGCCCCCGGGAAAGCCTCGTACAAGCGCGCCACGTTACTGTGACTGTGCCCTGGCGTGTCTCTGAACTTGTTGTTGTTCGTGCCGTCGAAAAATACGCCGATGAAGATGTCTTGTGAGCACTGAAGGCAATCGACCTTCTCCATTGCACGGACATGTACGTTGTGCTCAAAGCCCTCAAAGGCCAGCGCATTGACACGGCAAGGTTCAGCAAACCTCACATTCATGGGCAACCTCCCTCGTCTGGATTACTCTTGCAGTAATCTAGGTAACTTTTGCATGCTGGCTCTTCTGGAACATGCGGACATGATTCCTTCAAGCTCTGAAGTATTGGGTCTGGATTCGCTGCAGAGCATTCTTTCCGTCCATGCTGCGCCACACAGAACTGCCAAGGTGTCTGTTTGATGCGCCCCGCCCAGGTAGGGTGGCCCGGCTCGCCCACAGATACCACCACCTCCACCTCATGCGACGGGTAGAAGACCACGTACAGGTCTGAGGGCTGTTCATAGCGGGGTATGTCGAGGGTCCGCTCAAATCTGTCGCGCAGTATTTCCTTAGTGGCTTCCCCCCAAGTCACACGCAACTTCAGCCCAGGGCGCCATTGGCTTGGCAGGTTTAAACAACAGCCCTTGTTGCCGCCACTCGTCAAGGGGCTGACGATGCTTCCTCCCACAGGACGAGAGCCGGTATGTGAAAGGTCATACAACTCGTACTTAATCTCTCGGTCATGCCGATAGTTGACCGAATCCACCATCACCGATACCGTGTCAGCCTTTGCTGGTTGAGCGGCCAAACTATCGGCTGAGGTGTCGCTGGCTGGACTGCAGGCAGCCAGGGCCAAACCCAGCATGCAGGCTGTGGCTTGGCGCCACCGTGCGACGCGGCTTTGGCGAATCGCATGGGTGTGGAGTCTGGTTTTGTGACGCATGGCCGGGTGATCCCAACATTCAATTTGCGAGTCGCTCATGGGTGAGCCTCTTCGTCGATGAAACGGTGCTTACATCGGCCCAGTACTGCAGTGCCCAGGGCACCATGTCTTCGTCCAAGTCAACGCCCTCTGCCTCAGCCAATCGGAGGGCAGTCTCCGCGAACTTGATTTGATCAGCATGCGCGAGCGCGTTGGCAAAACTGGGCTCAAGTTGTCGAAGTTGAGCAGCCAGGGTTAAAGGCCTGATGTAGTCCAGCAGGGCCTGCGTTTGCTCTTGGCTCAAGGAGATTTTTTCGAACAAAGGTGAGCGCTCATGGGCCAGAGCTCGGGTCAGATCGATCAATTCCTGATGGTGATTGACCAGCCACCAATGTCGGATGGGTCCTAGTATCTGGCCACGTTGGGATGCCGTCATCACTGACAGAACGGCCATGAGCATGTGGGTATCCGCCAAGCGCCAGATCATCGGTTCGCTGTCAACCTCGAGCTTGAAGAGCGTTTGGATGTGCTGCGCGATATCGAGGAGAGGTGCTTCTGTAATCAGGACACTTGAAGCAGGCAGATGCTGCATGGGGCGCTCTATGGTCTGTATGTTGCGTCCTGTGTGCTCCATGCAAGAGCTCAGGTCAATCAGAACAGGAGATAGGTGCAGCGCGGCATGCGCGAATGTCCCTTCAAAAAGCCATTTGTGAGGGAAGGCCTCTAGCCTCTTGCGCCACGCAGAGGATACGGGGCTCAAGGTTGGGGTAGGCCAAGCTTGTGCCTGATCCACCAGAAGATAAGTGCGTTGGCCAAGGCCGTCCGCCTGCACGTGGCTGAGCAGTTGCTGGGCCATGTCATCCGCATGGGGGCCGAGAGCGTAGTGTCTGTGTCCTGCCATGTCGCTTAACGGATAGGCGCAAAAGGGCTACCGGACTGCATGGCGTTCAGCAAGCAATCTACGCACACGGTTTGAGGCATCTGCGGCATGGACCAAGACAGCGTACCTGGCCCCACCATCGACTTCTTCCCCGCCTTGATGGTCAGCGTACCCGGGCAATGCACGGTCAGCTGACCGCCTTCGATGACGATGCTGGCGCCACCGCTGACGGCCAGCACCACCTTCTTGGCCGCTGCGAGGTTGACCACGCCGCTGGCCGTCTTCAACTCCAACCTCTGCTTGGCCGCGATCTGCGCCGGCCCGGCCTGGGCCTGCAAGTCCACCGGGCCGCTGGCGGCGATCATGGTCAGGCCCTTGCCCGCAGCTTGGCCATCTGGGGCATTGCCCGGCTGAATCGCCCCCGCCAGCACGCCAATGGCCTGGCCGGTGTGGATGCGTGCCTGCCCGCCGATGGCCCAGTGGGTGTCTTCACCCGTGGCCACGGTGGTGGTGTCGCCGCTGCTGAGGTGGATGTCTTGCCCGGCGGTCAGGCCGATGCCTGCCTTGCCCACGATGGCGATGTCGGGGGCGGCGGTGTGGGGCACCTTGTCTTGGCCGGTGGCCGTGTTCTTGTCGGCCGCGTCGGCCTGGGCGTTGGGCAGGCTGGTGGTGCTGACCATGCCGCTGAGGCTCTTGGTGAGCGCCGCAGCCGGGGCCAGGGTGTCGTCCAGCGTGCTTTGACCTGGGGCATGGCTGCCTTGGGTAGCGGCCACGGCAAC
>CAMTVS010000038.1:0-19509 GCA_947085235.1 uncultured Aquabacterium sp.
CCAACAGGCCATCGACCTGCAAAGCACCGCCGCCGACATCGTTGTCAGCGCGCCCAAGCGCATCGTGCTCAACGGCGGTGGTGGCTACATCAAGATCGAAGGCGGCAACATCGAACTGGGCACCAGCGGGCCGGCCAGCTTCAAGGGTGGGCAGAAGGTGTTGACGGGGGGTGGGAGTGCGTCGGACAGCGTGGCGTTGAAGACAGCCGCAACCATCCCCGGCTGCCCCAGCGCGGCGGGCGATGCCGCAGGCCAAGGCGCCAGCGCCTTGTGATGGAGTACGCCACCGTGTGGGATGCGGATGCCTGCATCGATGACCTGATCACCGCCCGGCTGACAGACCCGCCTGCGGCCGTGCGGCAACCCGGCGCTGGGCTGTACCTGCTCATCGACCCATTCCTGGGCGATCCGGTCTTGCCCGAAGCCCTGCAAGAGGGCCTATCGGCTGACGCACTTGATGCAGAAAGAAGCAAAGTCTGGCAGCGCCCGACCTTGGCCCTGAGCTTGCCCGAGGGCCTGTCCATGGACAAATCGCTGGCGCCTTATCTGGTGGCGCTGACCGGCGTCGACGATCCATGGATGGACAGCAGCGTGCAGTGGGCCATCCAGGAAACGGTTCAAACCTGGCACGACGACCTGCCGTCTCCTGTCGCCCACCGCGTGGGCGGCTGGCTGCAGAGTGCCGCGCAGGCGCCCGCAGTGGCAGCCCACCTGTCACAGTGGCTGCGCCTGCGCACCCACCAGCCCACCACAGCCCGCTACCTTCGCTTGGCCGACCGCAGGGTGTTGGGTCTGGCCAGACACGTACTGGGCGAAGGCACGCTGGCTGCCAGCCTGGCGCCCATCCAGCACTGGCACTGGCTGGACGCCCACGGCGCATGGACGACGATGAGCGCGCACCTGCGCCCACAACCCGCGTCGCAGTTCCCGGTGTTCGATGCCCAGCAGTGGGCGCTCATGGCCCATGGCCCCAACGTGCACCACCAAATGGCTCGGCGCATCGCACAACGGCTGACCCGCAGCGACTGCCCGGCTCCATCGAGCTGGCCCCCCGTCGATGCAGCCCAGTGGCAGGCAGCTGTGCTGGCCAGCCAGGCCATGACACCGGATCGCCGGCCGCAACCATAAAAGTTCAGGAAGACCGTCTGCATGACCACCACCGCCCAAGACTGCAAGCACTGCCAGAAAAGCAGCCTGTCGCTGTTGTTGTTGCGCCCCAGCCCCCTGGCCAACGATGCCAAGCTGCGGCCCGCCGGGGCCGACAAGGTGACCGCTGATGCGGCGCTGGTCAACCCCTTCGTACCCCCGGGCCTCACACAAAGCAAACCTGTGCTGCGCCTGCTGCGCGCGGGCTATGTGCATCTGTACATCCCTGCACGCGATCAGTCCGAGGAAGCTAACAAGAAAAACGACAAAGGCGCAAACAACCAAACGGACAAGAACAAGGGCAAAGACAAGAGTGGCAGCGCGAAGCAGGGCAAGAACGCGGGCAAGGCTTGGCACACTTGGCGGGTTACAGAGCAAGCTGATCTGCTGTCTGAAGAGCATTCCATGTTCGCCAATCCGGGCGTCAGCGCGGTATGCAGCCGAATCGGTCACAACGTCTCTGGTTTCAAGCTCATCCAGATCCCAGACGCCCACGAGCTCATGGGCCAGTCCATCTGGCTGGCCTTCAGCGCCAACCTCTGGAGCACCAAGCTCAAAAAGCAGAACAAGGCCAACCCGCAGGCCATGGTCGAGATCAAGCTGGGCGAAGCCAAGGCCCCGGCGTTCAAGCCCGACGAAACCAGCCTGCGCCGCCAGGTGCTGGAGTGCAATGCAGGCAACTATCCTGTGCCCATGTGCGCTGCGCCCAATCGCGATGGCCACGAGCCTCCCAACCCGGCACCAGCCTTCCCCTTCAACAGCCTGGTGTGGGAGAACGGCACCCAGCACATGGTCGCAACGCTTCAGCAAGCTGCCGCAAAGCACAAGCTCACGGCAGGCCATGAGCTGGCAGTGGTGTTGCCCGATCCAGTGGGCTATGCGGCCGAGCTCAATGCCTTGCGGCTGCAGCGCTTCGAGCTGGTCAAGCAGGCCATGGCACGTTCCGAGTTCGCTCACCCCATGGGCAGCCTGCAAATGCTCGACGGACTTCGCCAAGTGGTGCTCGACTCCAAAGAAGCCCGCAGCTTCACGGCCGTCAGCCCCGTGATGAGCGAAGGGCAGTTCAAGCTCATCATGCGCACCCAACCCAACCCCAAAGGCTGGCCCGAAGGCACCCGCTGGGAGCCCCTGCTGACGCGCCACCGTGGGCAAACCATGGCCATGGGCACCCACATGGGCCGCGTGATCTTCCCGGACCACGCCGAGCGTGCGCAGCGCTGGGCCATGGAGGCCACCAAGCGCAACTGGGAACGCTACCGCAAGTACATCAACGAAGACCTCATCCGCGCAGAAAAAAACCGCATCGACGAGCACTTCAAGGCGCACCACGAAGCGCCGCTGCGCCAAGCCGATGCCGACTGGTGGGCCGCCAGAGAATTTGCCGCCTACAACCAGTACTTTGCGCTGCACTTTGACGACACCGAGGCCAACCGCCCCGGCACAGCGCAAGCCCACAGCGCCGGAGCCAGCTACACGCAAGAAGTGGCCATCAGCACCACGCCCCAGCCTTTGCTCAAGGGCCCCGTGCTGGACCGCTACATGGCCGAGCTGAGCGCCAAGCCGACCGATCAGAAGGCCGTGATGTTGCGGGCCCTGGCGGGCAACCAAGGCACGGTGCTCAAGGCGCTGCACGAATACATCCTGGGCCCCCAAGGCACCAGTTCTTCAGGGCAAAGCACCTACAGCGCCAACCAGGAAGAAAGCACCCGCACCGACAAGCTGCACGACCTGGCCAGCGGCCTGCTGCAGCGAGCGGATGCCAACACCGTCTTAGGTCGGCATCACATCAAATACGGCTGGCTGCTGCACGCGGCCTACGGAGCCCACACCTTGGTGATCGTGCAGTCCCTGGCGGCGGGGTGGGCCGCCAAGGTGGCCGCTGCTGGCGTGGCAGCGGTAGGCGGCAAGGGCCCCAAGGGCGACGCGCTGGTGGGCAAGCTGGAGCGCACACTCATGGCCCACCAAGCCATGATGCTGGCTGCCGAAAGTGCGGCCAAGGGTCAGCGGCTGGAGGTGCCTGTGCGCTTCAAAGCACGGGTGCCGCTGGCCGACGCAGAGGCTGCCCACCAAAAACTCACCCAGGCTGGCCACACGCTGAACACCAGCGAACAGCAACTACGCCAAGCCGCGCACAAAAACGGCACCGTGCTGGTCGATGTGGTCAGCACCAACCTCAAGCTGCGAGAAATGGGCGGCGACGTGCTGGCGGCCTTGCGCACGGGCCATGCCGACATCGCCCTGGGCGCCGCCGTGGGCAGCGCAGCCGCGGGCGTGCCGGTGGTCAACCTGAGCCGCAAACAAGTGGCCCAGTTGACCACCTACCAAACCACCTTGGCAGAAAAGGCGGCCGCAGCGATGCGCGACATCGCCCAAGGCGCCAAAGGCGGCGGCCTGAGCCTGGACGGCCACATCGGCCTGGTGGCGCTGCTGCTCAATGGGTTGGCGGTGTATGGGACTTTGAGCGACAGCCGAACCGATTTGAATGATTGGTCCACTCGATTTGCCTTGGCAGATTCCGCCGCCGGCGCCATCGGCGGCCTGGCCCAAGTCACCCACAGCGCCATCGGCGCCTCGGTGGCCGCCCGGGTGGGCGCAGAAGCCGCGAAGAAATCTCTGTGGGTGCTGGGCACACAAGCAGCCGTTTCTGGTGCGGGGGCCTTTGGGGGCATCGCCACGGCGGCGGGGCAGTTTGTGAAGGCTTGGCGAACAGATGATCCTACTACCCAAACCCTCTACGGTTTCTCTGGTGGTTTTTTTGCAGCCCAAGGCACCACCAACCTCATCCAGTTTGCAGGCACCTTCTCCGAGTTCATGATTGCCCGAGGCTCCCAACGCACCATCTGGCTCACGGGCGCACGCATGGCCGCAGGCGCTGGCCGCGGCTTGGTCGCTTTGACTGGCATCGGCCTGACGGGCTGGGGCCTGATCTTCTTGGCCGGGGGGCTGATCTTAGAGGTCGGCGTGGTGCTGACCACCCCCGATGCCCTGCAAAAGCATGTGCAAAATAGTTACTTCGGCAAAGGCGGCAAGCCCAAAGACAAATACGACACCCTGGCCCAAGAGGAACAAGCGCTGCGCCGCATGTCTGATCCGCTGAACCAACCCTCACTGGACAGCGACGACGTGGCGGGCAACATGCAGACCGACCCGATGATGATTGCGCCGTGAGCCAAGCACACACCCTTCCTGACCTGATCCCGCACGGTCAGCACGTCAACCCCCACTACGAAGGCGGCGCGGCTGGTGACAGCACTGCCCAAGACCGGCCCGAGGCCGCTGTGCACGGCATGCTCAAGCGCTTTGACAAAACACAAAGCGCCAGCGGCATGGCCCAGGCCTTTGGGTGGATCAAAGCCACTTACCCCAACGCCATCGAGTACGCCGGGCAGAAGCAGGTGCTGGAAGGCGGAATCATGGTGGGGGCGTTCTTCGGAGTGCCGTTTGCGATAGCGGCTTTCGGCATGATGTTTGTAACATTCTTGGTCAGCAAAACATGGGTGCTTTCTGTCGGCATGTTGGTTGGATGCGCCGCCATGTTCGCCTTCGGCTACTGGTCACTCCTCTTCCCCCTGCGCCACGTCTGGCGCACGCCGCGCGACCTGCCCATCATCTTTGACCGGGCTCACCGCAAGGTCTACCGCATGGCGCAGCAGCGCGTGCCGGGTTTGCGCGGCCTGATCCAGCCCTGGCCTGTCAAGGCCTTGGCCTACGACTGGGACTTGGTCGATGCCGAACACCACAGCGAACTGGTGGGCTCCACCAACCTGGCGCGGCGCCTGCACCGCCTGGTGTTCGTGGTGCGACATAGCGCCGACGACCCCACCATCATCGACACCTTCGAAATCGGCAACGGCCTGGCACAAACCGAAGAGATGGTGGCCCCGATGTACGAGCACATCCGCCGTTTCATGCAAGAGCAGGGCCCCCATCTGCCCCACCCCGACGAGCCGCTGGATGAACGCCCAGACGACCTGCCCACCTGGTGGCAAGCCTGCGGCCGTGCGGGCCCCTGGGGCAACCGCTATCTGTGGTGGTGGAAGAACGACAAGTTCATGTCGGGGCTGCATCATGTGTTGTTGGGTGCAACCCTAGCCCTTTACGCAGTCTTCTGGGTCAAAGACAGCTTCGATTGGGGCGTTGTGGCACTCTACTTCGGCTTCTTCTGGATCTCCCTGTCCATGGTCTGGGGTCAAGGCACCGGTATCTGGCTGATGGCCCACACCTCTTACCGCCTGGAATGGCCTCGCGCCGTGCATGAGGCCATCGGGCCAGCACTGCGCAAGGGGCAGGGCTGGTAGCCGCCACCAGACAGCCTCGCCATGCGCCCCACCACACACCGCCCCGACGCCGTGAGCCTGGGTTGGGCCGAGCTGCCCTTGCAGGTGCTCATCGTGGCCACCCTGGTGGCCCTGGCGCTGGAGACCCTGCCCGGCCTGTTGCCCTGGCAGGTGCGGGCCCTGGAAGTGTTCGAGTGGTTTGCCCTGGCGGTGTTTTCTGTTGAATACCTGGTGCGCCTGTGGCTCACCCGGCCCTGGCATCGCTACGCGTTCAGCTTCTTCGGCATCATCGACCTGCTGAGCACCCTGCCAGCCCTGCTGGCGCTGGGCTCGGGCTCTGAGTCCTTGCGTGCGTTGCGCCTCATGCGCTTGTTCCGCCTGCTCAAGCTGGGGCGCTACAACGCCGCCACCCTGCGCTTTTACCGCGCGCTGATCCTCGCGCGCGAAGAGTTGACGCTCTTTGGCGCCATGGCCCTCATGCTGTTGTACCTGGCCGGTGTGGGCATGTACCAGTTTGAACACGAGGCCCAGCCCGAGGCCTTCGCCTCTGTTTTTGACGGTCTGTGGTGGGCGCTGTGCACCTTGACCACAGTCGGCTATGGCGACGTGTACCCCGTCACAGCGGGCGGCAAGCTCTTCACCTTCTTCATCCTCGTCATCGGCCTGGGGCTCATCGCGGTGCCCGTGGGCCTGGTGGCGTCGGCCCTGTCGCAGGCTCGCGAACAGATCAAGGCTGAAGCCGAGGCAGAAGCCGCACTCCAGTCATCCGCATCGGCCCCCACCAATGCCTCAGCGCCACCATCGGCCTGAGCGCAGGGCATCACATCGTCGCGGCGCACAGGCCAGCCACCGCCTCAACACCTCGCGGGCAACGCCCCAGCCTGGCTCCTGGGCAGCGACACCCGTGGCGAGCTGGAAGGCCACGCCCACACCGCGTGCCTGAGCGGCTTCAAGAGCCAAAGCCTGGAAGCCAGCCAGCACATCAGCAGCCACGCCCGCCCCGCAGGCACCACCAGCGCCCAGGGCCAGCCGATGAACAGCCGCGAGGCCCAGCAACAACTGAGCGCCCACGCCCAGCTGCTCACCGCCTTGGCCGCCAACGCCAAAACCCACCGCGCAGATCTGCCCCAGGAGCCCGAGGCTGCCCAGCTGCCCGCCCAACTGCCCGCACACCTTGGCCTGCAAGCCACGCCGCAAAGCCTCCAGGGCATCCAGGCCTCCGAGCACGGCCGCATCCCCACCACCGAGCGCCCCGACCTGCTGCTCAGCGGCGCCGCCGCCATCACCACCCTCACCCCCGCCCACACGGTGCTGAGCGCCGGCCGCCACGCCACCCTCACCACCGCCGCTGACCTGAACCTGCTGGCCCAGCGCCACCAGGCCTGGGCCGTGAAGAACGGCATCAGCCTCTTCACCCGGGGCGAGGCCAAAGACAAGCAACGCGCCGTGCAAGACACCGGCCTGAAGCTGCACGCCGCCAGCGGCAATGTGCGCACCGAAGCCCAAAGCGGCCCCTTCACCCTGACCGCCCAACAGGCCATCGACCTGCAAAGCACCGCCGCCGACATCGTTGTCAGCGCGCCCAAGCGCATCGTGCTCAACGGCGGTGGTGGCTACATCAAGATCGAAGGCGGCAACATCGAACTGGGCACCAGCGGCCCGGCCAGCTTCAAGGGTGGGCAGAAGGTATTGACGGGGGGTGGGAGTGCCTCAGGCCAAGCACCTCAGATGCGCGATGCCAAGTCGCTGTTTGATGAGCGTTTCCAAGTGACTGACTCGCAATCAGGTCAGCCTTTGGCCTTCTATCGTTATCGCATTGAAACCGATGCAGGCGAGGTGCTGGCCATCGGCTTCACCGATGCCGATGGCTACACAACCCGCGTACACAGCGGCAAAGGCCAAACGCTTCGTGTGATTGCCGAAAACAACTAACTTCGCAACGAGGCAGAGGCAATATGAGCACCGAGACTGTTGTGCTGGGCAGCGGCACGACCAACACAAAACAAGGCAGTGTGGCGCCTGCGAAAGCCACCTTTGATGCGGACTTGCTGTTGCTCGACCCCAAAAATGGGGCGGTGATCGTCATCCCCAAGGAACACGCCAAGGCCTTTGTGCAAGAGGCCAATCAGATGGCAGCGATGTGCGATTCCTTACAAAGGGCACGTCAACGAGTACTTGACCTGGAGGCAAAGCTGAATCAGGCTCGAACGGCAAGATTCCCCTCACTCGCAGACATATCCACGCTGCAACATCAACTCAAGCAAGCAACCAAGGAGTACGACGCGGCCTATGCCAGCGTCAAAACCGAGTTGGGTGATAAGGGCTACCTGGCCACATCCGGAACCGGCAAGGAGTTGCTGGAACTCCTACCCCTGGCCCAGAAAAAGCAAGGCGGCAAGCCTCAACCATGGGCTCGTAAGTGGACGTACGTTCGATCGGACAAGATCAAGAACCACTGGCGCAGCTACACATTCAACAAGCAAGAGAAGGGGCAACCTGCGAGCTTTGTGAAAGGCGGCAAGATTGACACCAAAGCCCTGAGGGAGCAGTTGGGCAAACTGGAGCCCAAGGTCAAGTCCGAATGGACACTTGCCCACGATGCTGGGTTCTGGTTTCCAGAATTGCAAGCTTGGGCAGAGCAAATCAACCAGAAGGCCGAAGGTCAGCACATCAGTTTTGAATACGGCGTCCAGTTGTTCCGCTACTTTGCGGGCTGCGCCGCCAGCACCGAATGGAATCCTCGAGGCGGCAAGATTGCCGCCAAGTTCAACGGGAAGGCTGAACTCAACATCGCCAGCGGTAAAGCCAAAACCGAAGGCTACCTACCTGAGAGCGATGGATGGGTCTGGACCCTGACTGGGCCCAAGTCAGGCAAGGTGTTTCACATTGGTGCGGTTCGATTCTTCGGTGAGGCCAAGGTTGAAGGTGCCTGCGGTGCCAGCGCAGCGGCCGAGCTGGGTCTGGAAATCGATTACAGCCAGTTGACAGGGAGATCAGGGCTGAAAGGCGCCAAACGCAAGCCGGACACTGGTGAAGAAGCCAAAGTGGGACGACTAGATCAACTTGGCGCAGAAGCTGGCGTAGGTGGCGATCTGTTTGCAGGTGCAAAGTTGAGCGGCGAGTTCACAGGGGCGCTGCAGTACAAGAGCCCGGATGTGACAAATGGCAAGGCTGACGAATTCGCTGCCATGGCACAAGTGGGTCCCAAGGTCGAAGTCCAGTTCGGAGCAGGAGCAGCCGCCGCTTTGATGGTGGACTACGACAAGGGCAAGTTCAGAATTCGCGCCAAGGCAGGCGTATGCCTGGGGCCTGGAGCCAAGGGAGAGATAGGTCTGGAAGTCGATGCCAAGCGCGTGTACACCTTCATGGAATGGCTGTTCCGTGCCCTGCTCAATGCCAACTTCGAGATGCTCGAAATCGTTGCTGACCGAGGGTACACACGTGCCATGCAGCTTCAAACCATGATGCTGAATGGAGTAACGGGAGCCTACGAAGACATTACAGAGGCTTGGGATAAGTTTGGTAGGAAACTGGAGCTTGAAGACCAGCGTATTACCTTGATGACACGGGTACTTCGCAACCCACGCGAGTTGCGCATCTGTGTTCCTGAAGCCCACGGCATCATGCTGTATCAACTCACTCGACACGGCCGTGTGACTAAGCTGCTACCCCAAAACACCGGCTTCAACTTCGAGACCATGGCCGAGCGGAAAAAGGCAGTTATGCAGATTTGCAAGTGGGCCCAAAGCAAACGGCAGTTCGAAAACATGGTTCAGCACATGGGCCCCAATGGCGAGAAGGGAGGCTTCAAAGGTAACTTCAAGGGGCTTCTTCGCTTCATGGAGATAGGCCCGTTTGACAGCCGGTTCGATGACGAGCTGCAGGCGCTGTACTTGAACTTGCCCTACGAGCCGCCGCGAGGCCATCCGTTGGCCCTGAATGATTCCGCCGCATTCAAGCTGTATGCACGCATGGGGGATTCGCTGCCTTACCTTGCGCTGCTGAACGGTAAGGCCTCGCCACTGGACACCGCTTCATTGGCTTGACGTCTGTCGAATTTTCTCCGGACGATTCACCACACACCGAAAACTTTCCCGCGCGAAAGGGAACGGTTGATTATCGACACGAGATAGATAAACAGTTGGGTTCTTGTGGTAACGCATCAGGTGCGGGAAAGGCGAGAAATCCTCACCAACAGCCTTGCCCCTGAGTACCTTCTCTGTGCCCTTCGATGGGCCTGTCGGATTCTTGCCAGGGCCGTGTTGGTACGCATCAGGGGCATACCAGTCGTTCGTCCACTCGAACCCGTTACCCACCAGGTCGTACAGGCCCAGAGGAGACGGCTCATATCGTCCCACCGGGTACAGGGCCCCTCTGCGGCCCAGCAGTTGCTGCTCTTCTTTGAAGGTCGGATGTGTCTTGCCTTCTGTCCTCAGCCCCGACTTCGTCGGAAAAGGCTGCCGATAGCTGTTGATGCGGTTGCTGGCCGAGAACTCCCACTGCGCCTCGGTCGGCAGGTCAAACGGCAAGCCTGTCAGCTTTCCCAGCCACAAACAATAGTCTTTGGCTTGCTGCCAGGCCACCCCCGCGGGCACGTCGTCTCCAGTGCGAGCGTCTTGCCAAATGGCATGGAAGTCATCATCGCCCTTGGGTGGATGCGCCGGCAGCCCGTTGGCCTGTACGTACACATCAAAGTCACCATACGTCACCTTGTATTGCTGGATGGAAAAGCCATCCAGCTCAACCCACTTCGGCGGCTTGTTATCTGTATCGACTGTGAACTGCAGCCCCTGTCCAGGCTGTGCATCTGACCCTGGTCTCGCATCGGTGTCCTTGGCCTGTTGATCCATCAATACACCGAAGTCTCCCAACCAGAAAGAGCCTCCGGGCACATGACTGAGCTGCCCCAAGGTCTTGACCTTGAGTGCCTCAACTTTGGCTTTCGTTTCGGGAGCATTGGCGAGGCGCTTGGCTTCTTGATGAGCCAACCAGTCGCACCCAGAAAGGAAAAAGCAAGCACTGAATACGAGCGAGCACGGACGCTTCGCATGACAGAAAAACATGATGTTCCTGTATTTGGTTTCTCTTGACTATTTTACGCGGCGCCATATGGTAATCCCCCCATAAACCACCGCTCTGAGAAGTAGAGCTATGCGGCCATGGCCAACCGCTGCTTGGGGGTGATGCCGCCCAAGGCCATGTTTGGGCGTTCATGGTTGTACATCCACATCCATTGGGTGGCGTACAGCCTTGACTCTTCGTTGGGTACACCACCGTGGGATTACTGGGCGCGGGTCTCGCCATCGCCTTTTTTATCTCTAGTTCCGTCCCCTTTATTGGCTGGATCTTCGTCGGGCTGGCCGTGATCGCCTTATCTGCTCTAACGGCATGGATTGAGAAAAACAAAGACAACAAATTACAAGAATGGCTGATGCGTTGCCACTTTGGCACCCATTCTGACAAATACAAAACCGAAGCTGAAGAAGCAAGCGAACTCCAGAAGGCCTTTGCCTAACTAGCAACGATGGGAACACTAGACACCCAAGGCATGGTGACCGCGCTCAAGGTCAACCGAGCACTCGGCACGAAGGAACAGGAGCACCGACTCCGAGTTGGCAAGCCCTGCAGCACCAAGCCACACTATGAACTGTCGCTGATCAGGCTCAACAGCACGTATGTTGAGTGCGTAGACAAGTGGTTCTCGATGCGAGGATTCCTGGCGATGGGGGGCGGACTCTTTTCCGTCTTGTTCTTGATCGGCGCCACCATGTCACTTTTCGTGCTGATCACAGAACACTTTTGGCCAGCATTCATTCCCCTGCTGCTTGCGAGCGGGCTGTTCGCTTTAACGGTCTATCTCTTCACCCGCGACGCATTCACCTACACCCATTACCCCATCCGCTTCAACCGCAAAAACCGGCAGGTGTATTCATTCCAGCGAGATGGAACGGTGCTCAAGGCTGGATGGGATGACATCTACTGGACGATCTACGGCCATGACGTCACCACCAAAGACGGATTTGTCGTCGGGCATGTGCTGGCAGAAGACATGAAGACGGTCAAAGCCACCATCGCGCTCAGCCTCGTAGAGGTCATCAGCCCTGTCGGCGAGCAAGACCTGAAAGACCACTTCGAGTTTTTCCGCCGCTACATGGAAGAAGGCCCTGGTCCTGTGTTGGAGGCCATCAAGCCGGTCCCTCTGATCATGCTCCCTGCTATCTACAAGCAGCGTGAAAGCTGGCGCTTCGGCTGGGAGCGCCTCACGCTGAACATGAACGGCTGGCCCTTGGTGCAGTTGCTATTTCAAGTGTTCATCCTCCCCATGAGCCTCTTCCGCTGGATCGTCATGCGCACCAGCAAGATTCCCCAATGGCCACAGTGGGTCGAGGACGAATGCCGCATCGACCCCGATGATCCGTGGATTCGCGACGAACGCCACGCTGCACGCTGACTCCGAGCCTCCTCCGCACACCGCCACCGTCCCCAACAGGCCCGCCCTGCGCCCCACACAGCGAAGTCAAGGAGGAGGGCCTGCAAGGCCCGGGGGACATGAGCGGCGTGGGGCGCAGGGTGGGCATGTGCGCTCCACCGCCCGCATGAATAAAATGCAAGCACTACAGGAAAAATTGTAAGCAACTCATGCTGGAAATCCGCCACCTTCGCTCCTTGGTCGCCATCGCCGACTCCGGCAAACTGGCCACGGCCGCTGAGCGGGTGCACCTGAGCCAATCGGCGCTGTCGCACCAGATCCGCGCTTTGGAAGACCACCACGGCCTGGCGCTGTTCGAGCGCACGCGCCAAGGCTTGCAATTCACCCCCGCTGGCGAGCGCCTGCTGACCCTGGCGCGCAGTGTGCTGGCCGAGGTCAGCGCGGCCGAGCGCGACCTGCAGCGCATGAAGGGCGAGACCACCGGCGAGCTGCGCATCGCGCTGGAATGCCACACCTGCTTCGATTGGCTGATGCCGGTGATGCACGCCTTTCGGCAGCGCTGGCCCGAGGTCGAGGTCGATCTGGTGGCGGGCTTCCATGCCGAGCCCCTGGCTTTGCTCAAAGAAGGCCGCGCGGATCTGGTCATCGGCTCGGCGCCCAAGTCGGCACGCGCCTGGCAGGTGTCGCCCCTGTTTCGTTTCGAGATGATGGCCGTGGTGGCCAACGACCACCCCTTGCGTCACAAGCGCTTCATCACCGCGCGCGATCTGGCCGACGAAACCCTGATCACCTACCCCGTGCCCGATACCCGCATCGATCTCGTGCGCGAGGTGTTGGCGCCCGCCAAGATCAACCCGGCGCGCCGCACGGCTGAACTCACGGTGGCCATCGTGCAGCTGGTGGCCAGCCGGCGTGGTGTGGCGGCCCTGCCCAGCTGGGGCCTGCAGAGCTACCTGGAGCACGACTACGTGCAGGCAGTACGCATCGGCCCCAAGGGCCTGTGGAGCGAGCTGCACGCCATCTGCCCCAAGGCCCTGGCCTCACGGCCTTACATGCAGGACATGGCGCAGATCATCCGCCAGCAGTGCGCGCAGTTGCCCGGCATCGAATGGCTGGCATGATGCCGCCATGATGCTTGACGCCCTTGAAACCGAGACCGGCCCGCAGCCCCTGCGCTGCCTGATCATCCTGCACGGCCTGGGCGCCGACGGCAGTGATTTCGAACCCGTGTGCCAGATGCTGGCGCGTGACCTGGCCGATCTGGGGCCCTTGCGCTTCGTGCTGCCCAGCGCCCCGGTGATGCCCGTCAGCATCAATGGCGGCTACCGCATGCGGGCCTGGTACGACATCCGCCCCGTCAGCGGCCCTGAGCGCGAAGACGAGGTGTCGATGCGCGCCTCGCTGCAGGCCATCCACACGCTGATCGATGCCGAGGTGGCGCGGGGCGTGCCGGCCGAGGGCATCGTGCTGATGGGCTTCTCGCAGGGGTGCGCCATGACGCTGATGGCGGGCTTGCGTTACCCCCAGCGCCTGGCCGGGCTGGTGGGCCTGTCAGGCTATCTGCCGCTGCCCGATGCCACCGCTGCCGAGCGTCACCCTGCCAATGCCGCCACGCCAGTGTTCATCGGGCATGGGGATGCGGATGGCGTGGTGCCCATGCCGCGCGGTCAACAGGCGTACGCGGTGCTGAGCCGCCTGAGCCAGCCGGTGGAATGGCATGACTACCCCATCGATCACAGCGTGTGCGACGACGAGATCGACGACATCGCCGCCTGGCTGCGCCGGGTTTGGTCCAGCACGTAATCGATGAAGGTGGACGCCGCCCGCGTGTGGTGGCGGTTGGGCATGTACAGCATCATCATGCGCGTGCCGAAGATGCTGAGCGTCCATTCGTCCAGCGTGGTCAGCACCTCGCCCTGCGCCACCAAATCAGACACCACGTAATGCGGCACCAGGCCCACGCCCAGGCCGGCCACGATGGCCTCGCGCAGGAACAGAAAGTTCTCCGAGGTGAGCGTGGGCTGCAGGGGCACCTCGTGGCGCTCTCCCTCCAGGTAGGCGGCCAGGCGCAACTGTCGCCCCACCACGCCCGAGGTGATGATGGGCGCGCGCCCCAGTTCCTCCAGCGTGCGCGGCAGTCCGTGTGCCTGCACATGGCTGCGGTGGGCACAGGCCACGTAGCGCACCGGGCCCATGTCGCGCGCCACCAGGTTGTCGGGCGGGTTGCTCATCACCCGCACCGCGATGTCCACCTCATCACGCAGCAGGTCAGTCACGCGGTTTTCGAAGGCCACATCCAGCACGATGCCGGGGTGGTCGCGCTTGAAGTTGAGCAACCAGGGGGCCATCACCATCTGCCCGTATCCGCTGGGCAGGCTCAGGCGAAGCCGCCCCTGCAGACTTTGGCCCAGCAGATGGACGGCATCGTTGGCAGCGGCCAGTTCTTGCCGAATGCGCCGACCGTGCTCATACAACTGCAAGCCCACGTCCGTGGGTTGAAGCTGGCGCGTGGTGCGACGCAGCAATTGCGCCCCCAGTTGCTGTTCGAACTGCTTGAGGCGGTAGCTGACGTTGGCCCGGCTCATGTTCAAGCGGCGGGCGGCTTCGCTCAGGTTGCCGGCATCCAGGATGTCCACCAGCAGGCTCAGGGCGACAGGATCAAGGGTGGTCATGGAGGCATCACACCGAGGATATGCAAACTCACGCTTGCCAGTATGTCAATTTTGAATTGACAGTCTTTCAACGTCATCCCGAATTGTCAAGATCCCGACACCGGCCCAGAATCGCCTCACACCACGCCCTCTGGGGCGGCGTGCGGACGCTGGCGCGGCCAGCCCGAAGCGGCCTTTGCGGCCTCTCAGCAGTTCAACCACCGCAATTCGTCAGTGTTTCGGGCTCCAACATGGTCCACAACATCATCGCCAAGCGCACCACGGGGGTCGTGACATGAGCCTCAGCCACCTCGACGAACGCCTGTCGCTCAACGACACCTTGGGCCGATTCCTGGCCCACCGCTACGACATCGACACGCGGCAGAAAATCGCCCGCAATCCCCAGGGCTACAGCCTCAACCGCTGGCAATCCTTCGCCGATCTGGGCGCCATCGCCGCCCTGCTGCCCCCAGCGCACGGCGGTACCGGCGGCTCGGCCCACGACATCATCCAGGTGTTTGAAGCGCTGGGGCGCGCCCTGGTGCTCGAGCCCTTCTTGCCTACCGCCGTGCTGGCGGCCAGTGCGCTGGCACAGGCGGGCACCGCTGATCAACAGTCGCTGTTGGCCGATGTGCTGGACGGCGCCCTGATCATGAGCCTGGCCCACCAGGAAGACGCTGGTGCGCAAGCGCCCACACCCCGGCCCGGGCCCGTGCACACCGAGGCAGTGCGCGAAGGAGCCCACTGGGTGCTGCAAGGGCACAAGGTGTTGGTGCCGCTGGGCCATCAATCTGAGTTGCTGGTGGTGTCGGCCCGCACGGCCGGCGAGCCTGACGACCCCCACGGGGTGTCGCTGTTCGTGCTGCCGCTGGACACCCCCGGGGTGCGTGTGCGCCCCCATGCCCTGCCCGACGGCAGCCGCGTGGCCGATGTGACGCTGCAGGGCGCGGTGCTGCCTGAACACGCCCTGCTGGGCCCGCTGCACCAGGGTGCTCCCGCCCTGATGCACGCCTTGAACCGGGGCATACTGGCCCGGTGCGCCGAGGCGCTGGGCGTGATGGAAGTGCTGCAAGCGCAAACGGCAGCGCACCTGCAAACGCGGCAGCAATTCGGCGCCAGCCGTCACTCGGATCCCACTTGGGCCTGGCTGGCGTCGGTGCCCAGCGCCGCGATGCAGCACGCCCTGGCCCAGGCGCGCTCGGCCCTGGAGCAGGCCACCACCACGCTGGACGACGACGATGACCCCACCGCCCGCGAATGGGCGCTGGCCCACGCCCAACGCACCGTGGGCCGCGTGGCCGCCCAGGTGGTGCAAGACAGTGTCGAGCTGCATGGCGGCCCGAACCGGGTGGCCCAACTGCCCCTGGCTCACCACGTGCACCGCCTGATCGTGATTCAGCGCCAACTGGGGCACGGCGACCACCCCATGACGAGGCTCTTGCCCCAAGGCACAGGCGATACCATCGCCCCATGAGCACCACACCAACCGCATCAACCTCGTTCAACTGGGCCGACCCCCTGCTGCTGGATGACCAGCTGACGACCGACGAACGCCAGGTGCGCGACGCCGCCCGGGCCTATGCGCAAGACAAACTCTTACCCCGCGTGACGCAGGCCTTCAGGCATGAGCACACCGACCCGGCCATCTTCACGGAGATGGGTGCGCTGGGCCTGCTGGGAGCCACCATCCCGGCCGAGTACGGCGGCGCGGGGCTGAACTACGTGAGCTACGGGCTGATCGCCCGCGAGGTGGAGCGCGTGGACAGCGGCTACCGCTCGATGATGAGCGTGCAGTCGTCGCTGGTGATGCTGCCCATCTTCGAGTTTGGCAACGAGGCCACGCGGCAAAAGTACCTGCCCAAGCTGGCCACGGGCGAGTTCATCGGCTGCTTTGGGCTGACCGAACCCAACCACGGCTCTGACCCGGCCAGCATGCTGACGCGCGCCACCAAGGTGGACGGCGGCTACACGCTGCGCGGCAGCAAGATGTGGATCAGCAACTCGCCGATTGCCGATGTGTTCGTGGTGTGGGCGCAGTGTGAAGAAAACGGCAAGGACCAGATTCGGGGCTTCGTGCTGGAGAAGGGCTGGCAGGGGCTGAGCGCCCCGACCATCCACGGCAAGGTGGGGCTGCGCGCCAGCATCACGGGCGAGATCGTGATGGACGATGTGTTCGTGCCGGAAGAGAACGCGTTTCCGACAGTGCGCGGGCTGAAGGGCCCGTTCACGTGCCTGAACAGCGCACGCTATGGCATCTCGTGGGGCGCGATGGGCGCGGCCGAGGATTGCTGGTTTCGTGCGCGGCAGTATGTGCTGGACCGGCATCAGTTTGGACGGCCGCTGGCGGCCAATCAGCTGGTGCAGAAGAAGCTGGCCGACATGCAGACCGAGATCGCGCTGGGCCTGCAGGGCAGCCTGCGCCTGGGTCGATTGAAGGACGAGGGCAAGGCGGCGGTGGAGATCACGTCGATCATGAAGCGCAACAACTGCGGCAAGGCGCTGGACATCGCCCGCCTGGCCCGCGACATGATGGGCGGCAACGGCATCAGCGACGAGTTTGGTGTGGCGCGCCACCTGGTGAACCTGGAGGTGGTGAACACCTACGAGGGCACGCACGATGTGCATGCGCTGATCTTGGGGCGGGCGCAGACGGGGATTCAGGCGTTCTTCTGATTCTCTGTTTGTTGGTGCCACGCGCCCAGGCCCACCCCCCGGCCCGCCCGGCTTGACGATGACGGTCCCGCTCAACGAGCGGGACTGCCCTGCGATGCTCTCAGGCCGGTGGTGCCGAGGAACTCGCTACGCGGCCTCCAGCCGCTGCGCTCAAACATCCTCGGCAAGCTTGATTAACAAAGCGCGCTGCGCGCGCCCACCGACCTGCTGCGCTTCTCGGCGCCATCGAAGGCGCCGGGCGGGCCGGGGGGTGGGCCCGGGGGGCAGGAGTGGTGGCGAGGTTGAGGGGCTACTTTGCAGCGGGAGCTGCCAGTCAAACCGTTCACGTCGAGCGACCGCATCCGGCAAGGGGACGCTGGCATTTGACTGCTTTCGGGATCTGCAATACTGATGCGTTGAAGTAGAAAGGGCACCATGTCAAAGCTGCACGTCACCCAAATCGAGGGGTACCTGTCGACGACCATGAAGGGGCGCATCGACATGAGTGACTACGAGCACCACTCGGATCCGAGCCAGGTCAAGAAGGCATTTCTGACCCGCGGTTTGGCAGCGCTGGCTGCTTCTCATATGACCGAGACACCAATCGCTGAACTGGGATCTGCGATAACCGATGGCTCGAAGGATGGAGGCATTGACCTCGTCTACTTTAATGCCGCCGAATTGACGCTGTATCTCGTTCAGACGAAATGGCATGAGGACGGCCATGGCTCGATGGAACTTGGCGAAGTGCTGAAATTCATTGAGGGCGTCAAGAAGGTGCTCGACAACAATTTGGATGGCCTCAACGACCGGGTTCAGGGCAAGAAGGCAGACATCGAACGAGCTTTGTTTGACGCGAACGCCAAGTTCATGCTGGTGCTTGCCCATACAGGACAGGAGGATCTCAGTGAAGAGGTAGGGGCGGCGTTGAACTCGTACGTGGAAACCCAAAACGACACATCTGAACTGATGTTCCTCCGTGTCTTGAAGCAGAGCGAACTTCACAAGGCGGTTGCGGCGGGTCTGGCTGGCGCACCCGTATCTGCTGAAGTGCAACTGTATGGTTGGGGCCAAGTCAGGGAGCCTCACTTCGCTGTCTATGGCCAGGTATGTGCTGCAGACGTCGCCGGCTGGATGAGAGCCAACGGCCCGCGCCTTTTCGAGAAGAATTTGAGGCAGTTTCTTGGGGCCAGCGCCGTCAATCAAGATATTGTTGACACATTAGTCCAGAGGCCTGAAGACTTTTGGTATTTCAATAACGGGATCACTGCGGTCGCGTCCGATGTGGCCAAAAAGCCCATTGGAGGAAACTCCTCAGAGTCTGCGATTTTTGAGTGCACAGGGTTTTGCGTTGTCAACGGCGCACAGACCGTGGGTTCAATCTTCGCGGCTGCAACGCAAAACGCTGAAGCAGTATCGAAAGCGATGGTGCCAGTCAGAATCATCTCAAGCGCGAAAAGCGAAGCCCCGTTCGCTTCCGAAGTTACTCGATTCACGAACACGCAAAATGCCATCGAGAAGCGCGACTTTGTTGCCTTGGATCCGCAGCAAGAACGAATCCGCCAAGAGTTGCATATTGAAGGTGTCGAATACGTCTACAAATCAGGGGCAATCACGGGTACCGCAACTAAACGCTTTGATCTGGCAGAGGCAACTGTGGCGTTGGCTTGTTCAAGCATGGACGTGACTCTTGCGGTCCAAGCAAAGCGCGAGATCGGCAAACTTTGGGAAGATATCTCCAAAGCTCCTTACAAGCAACTCTTTAACTCTGGCGTCACGGGGCCGGCTGTATGGCAGGCGGTTCAGGCAATGCGAATCGTTGATCAGGCGCTAGCCACCACCACGAAGAAATACTCAGGCCGCGAGAACTTGATCTGCGTACACGGCAATCGGTTCATTCAATGGGCTGCCCTTAGAAGACTCGGGTACGCCGTCGCGCACCCCCTCTCCAAGGGCGAGGTTGAGGTGTTGGCAGCTGTTGAGGCGACGGTCGCGAAAGTTATCGAATTGGTGAAAGCAGACTTCGCGGACGCATATCCAGCAAGTCTTTTCAAGAATCTTGCGAAATGCAAAGCGCTTGCTAGCATGATTTGATTTTGCCGTCGCATTGCAATTATCTGTTTCTAAATTGTGACTGCGAATACGCGAAGCATCAGAAATTCGGCAAGCCACTTCAGATTGCCGCGTTGTATCCAGTGCAGCGCCGGTTTTTGGCTCTATGCCGTTTTGTGTGGAAACGCCCGGCGTCATTGCTGTGAAGCTGGGATGAACGGGTGATTCGGCAGATGCGCCAACTTGGACATGCGCAGGTAGGCGATGGCGATGAAGTTGTGTGCCGTTCGGAAGCCACGAG
>CAMTVS010000039.1:0-33389 GCA_947085235.1 uncultured Aquabacterium sp.
CATGCGCGCTGCCGCCGTGGTTGGTGCCGATCACGCGCAAACCACCCACCAGCACGGTCATCTCGTGGGCCGTGAGGCCCATGAGCTGGGCGCGGTCCAGCAACATCTCTTCAGGCGTGACCACGTAGTGCTTCTTCTGCCAGTTGCGGAAGCCATCGGCCAGGGGTTCCAGCACCTCGAACGACTCGGCATCCGTCTGCGCCTGGGTGGCGTCACCGCGGCCGGGCGCGAAGGGTACGCTCACGTCCACACCCGCGGCCTTCGCAGCCTGCTCGACGCCCAGGTTGCCGCCGAGCACGATCACGTCGGCCACACTCACACCGGTGTCGGCAGCGATCTTTTCGTACACCGCCAGCACCTTGGCCAGGCGGGCGGGCTCATTGCCTTCCCAGTCCTTCTGCGGTGCCAGGCGGATGCGGGCGCCATTGGCACCGCCACGCTTGTCCGAGCCCCGGAAGGTGCGGGCGCTGTCCCAGGCGGTGGTCACCAGCTCGCTGATGCTCAAGCCCGCCGCGGCGATCTTGGCCTTGACCGCCGCCACGTCGTAGCCCGTCTTGCCAGCCGGGATCGGGTCTTGCCAGATCAGGTCTTCTTGCGGCACGTCCGGGCCCACATAGCGGCTCTTGGGGCCCATGTCGCGGTGGGTCAGCTTGAACCAGGCGCGGGCAAACACCTCCGAGAAGTAAGCCGGATCCTGGTGGAAGCGCTCGGAGATCTTGCGGTACGCCGGGTCCATCTTCAGGGCCATGTCGGCGTCCGTCATGATGGGGTTGTGGCGGATGGAGGGGTCTTCCACGTCCACCGGCTTGTCTGCTTCCTCAATGTTGATGGGCTCCCACTGGGTGGCGCCGGCCGGGCTCTTCTTGAGCTCCCAGTCGTACTTGAACAGCAGGTGGAAGTAGCCGTTGTCCCACTTCGTGGGGTGGGTGGTCCAGGCGCCTTCGATGCCGCTGGTGACCGTGTCACGGCCGATGCCACGGGTTTGGTGGTTGTTCCAGCCCATGCCCTGTTCTTCGATCTCGGCACCTTCAGGTGCGGGGCCGAGGTTGGCGGCGCTGCCATTGCCGTGCGCCTTGCCCACGGTGTGGCCGCCCGCGGTCAGGGCCACGGTTTCCTCGTCATTCATGGCCATGCGGGCGAAGGTCACGCGCATGTCGTGGGCCGTCTTGAGCGGGTCGGATTTGCCATCCACGCCTTCGGGGTTCACGTAGATCAGCCCCATCATCACGGCGGCCAGGGGGTTCTCCAGGTCACGCTGACCGGAGTAACGGCTGCCTTCACTGCCGGTGGGGGCCAGCCATTCCTTCTCGGAGCCCCAGTAGATGTCCTTCTCGGGGTGCCAGATGTCTTCGCGGCCAAAGGCGAAGCCGAAGGTCTTCAGGCCCATGGATTCATAGGCCATGTTGCCGGCCAGGATCATCAGGTCGGCCCAGCTGATCTTGTTGCCGTACTTCTTCTTGATCGGCCACAGCAGGCGGCGCGCCTTGTCCAGGTTGGCGTTGTCTGGCCACGAGTTGAGGGGCGCAAAGCGCTGGCTGCCCGAGCCACCACCTCCGCGACCATCGGCAATGCGGTACGTGCCGGCCGAGTGCCAGGCCATGCGGATCATCAGGCCGCCATAGTGGCCCCAGTCAGCCGGCCACCAGGGTTGGCTGTCGGTCAGCAGGGCCTTGAGGTCCTTCTTCAAGGCGTCCACGTCCAGCTTCTTGAGTTCTTCGCGGTAATTGAAGCTGGCGCCCAGCGGGTTGGTCTTGGTGTCGTGCTGGTGCAGGATGTCCAGGTTCAGCGTTTTGGGCCACCAATCGGTCTTGCCCTTGCTGGCGGTGGTCATGCCGCCATGCATCACGGGGCATTGGCCGGAAGGGGTGGTGTTCTGCGTCATGTTCAGCTCCTTGTTGTCGGTTCGACAGCGGGGTCGTTGGCAGGGTGGTGATCGCCACACTTGTGGTGCGGCATCGCGTTCAAGACCATGTCAGTGTAGGCACGCATCGCGGATGGTGGAAATTGACGTTCTTCATGGTGGCGATGGTTTTTTTATAGTTCATCAGGGTTTCACCGGGGTGTTGGCTACACTGCAGCGCCAAAGCTGCTCGGGGCGGCCCGGGTGAATGAGGCACAAATTCATGATTCATCGATTGCATGTGGGCCCTCGGCTCAGTGAAGCGGCCATCGCCGGCAACACCGTCTACCTGGCGGGGCAGGTGCCCGAGTTGAACCCCGAGGGCGACATCACGGCACAGACTCAAGAAGTGTTGGGCCACATCGACCGCCTGCTGGCGGAGTGTGGTTCTGACAAGGCCCACCTGTTGAGCGTGCAGATTTTTTTGGCGGACATCGGCGACATCGGTGCCATGAATGCCGTGTGGGATGCCTGGGTGGTTCCAGGGCAGACACCACCGCGCGCCACCGTTCAAGCCCGACTGGCTGACCCACGTTGGCGCATCGAGGTGGTGGTGGTGGCCCGTCAGCGGGCTGATGTGCTGGGGTGATCCAGGCCAGATCTGGTGCACTCGCGTTCCTTTTGTGATACCCTATGGGGTATATATGACTCATGCCCTCAAATGGGAGAGCAAAAGGAGCACGCATGGACATCATCAACTTCACGCCCCTCACCGCCGCCGCAGGCGGGGCCTTGATTGGCTTGGCTGCGGTCGTCTTGATGGCGGCGCTGGGCCGCATCGCCGGCATCAGCAACATCACCTACACCCTGCTGGATGAGTTGCGCAACCTCAGCGTGACTGGCTGGCGCCTGATGTTCGTGGTGGGCATGGTGGTGGGGGCCACCGCCTGGTACCTGGCCACGGGTTCAGAGGTGGCTCCGGCGCGTACGGTTCACCCGGCTGTGCTGGTGGTGGCCGGCTTGCTGGTGGGCTATGGCACCTCGCTGGGCAGCGGGTGTACCAGCGGCCACGGGGTGTGCGGTTTGAGCCGTCTGTCGGTGCGGTCGCTGGTGGCTGTGTGCGTGTTCATGGGCACGGCTGGGCTGACGGTCTTCGTCGTGCGCCACGTGCTGGCCTGAACCCGGTTCAACGCAATCAAGGAGATCACATGACGGCATTGATGGGATTGATCGTGGGCCTGTTGTTCGGCCTGGGCCTGGCGGTCTCGGGCATGACCGATCCGCTGAAGGTTCAGAACTTTTTGGATGTGACCGGCACCTGGGACCCAAGCCTGGCGTTTGTCATGGGCGGCGCCGTGGTGGTGACCTTCATCGGGTACCGGCTGGCCTGGAAGCGTGGTCAGCCCTGGTTTGACCAGGGCTTTCACCTGCCCACGGCCACCGCCATCGACCGCAAGCTGGTGGTGGGTGCGGCCATGTTTGGGGTGGGCTGGGGCTTGGCCGGGTATTGCCCAGGGCCTGCCCTGGCCACGGTGGCCTTGGGCAACACCGAGGTGTGGTGGTTCGTCCCGGCCATGCTGGCCGGGGGCTGGTTGCAACGCTGGCAGGCCCAGCGCTCGGCTTGACGCCTGACCTGCCGCCACGCTTCGGCCTGGGCGTCACACCTGGGCCAGGGCCTGCTCCAGATCAGCCAGGATGTCGTCGATGTGCTCGATGCCCACGCACAGGCGCACCGTGTCTTCGGTCACGCCGGCCTTGGCCAGTTCTTCGGCCGACAGCTGACGGTGGGTGGTCGAGGCCGGGTGGGTGGCCAGCGAGCGCACATCGCCAATGTTCACCAGACGGGTGAACAACTGCAGCGCATCCAGGAAGCGGGCGCCGCCTTCGCGACCGCCCGGCACCCCGAAGGTCAGCAGGCCTGAGGCCCGGCCGCCCATGTACTTCCGCGCCAAGGCGTGGTCGGCGTGGTCAGGCAGGCCGGCATAGTTCACCCACGACACGCGTGGATGCGCCTTCAGGTGTTCGGCCACCTTCTGGGTGTTGTCGCAAATGCGGTCCATGCGGAGGCCCAGGGTTTCGACGCCCTGGATGATCTGGAAGGCGTTGAAGGGCGAGATGGCTGCGCCCATGTTGCGCAGGGGCACCACGCGTGCGCGCCCGATGTAGGCGGCCTCGCCCAGGGCCTCGGTGTAGACCACGCCGTGGTAACTCACATCCGGCTCGTTCAGGCGCTTGAAGCGCGCCTTGTGTTTCGCCCACGGAAACTTACCCGAATCCACGATGGCGCCGCCGAGGCTGGTGCCATGGCCGCCCATGTACTTGGTCAGCGAATGCACGACGATGTCGGCCCCGTGCTCAAACGGCCGGCACAGGTAGGGGCTGGGCACGGTGTTGTCCACGATCAGCGGTACGCCGTGGCGGTGGGCGATGTCGGCAATCCGGGTGATGTCGGTGATGTTGCCCGCCGGGTTGCCCAGCGATTCCACGTAGATGGCCTTGGTGCGCTCGTCGATCAGGGGTTCGAAGCTGGCTGGATCGCGGTGGTCGGCAAAGCGAGTCTCGATGCCGTACTGGGGCAGGGTGTGGGCAAACAGGTTGAAGGTGCCGCCATAGAGGGCCGTGGCCGACACGATGTTGTCGCCCGCCTCGGCAATGGTCTGGATGGCATAGGTGATGGCGGCTTGTCCGGAGGCCAGGGCCAGGGCGCCGATGCCGCCTTCCAGCGCAGCCACACGGGCTTCCAGCACGGCCTGGGTGGGGTTCATGATGCGGGTGTAGATGTTGCCCGCCACCTTCAGATCGAACAGGTCAGCGCCATGCTGTGCGCTGTCGAACGAGTAGGCCACCGTCTGGTAAATGGGCACGGCCACCGCTTTGGTGGTGGGGTCGGGCGAGTATCCGGCGTGCACGGCCAGGGTGTCGAATTTCCAGTTGTTTTGGCTCATGGTGTCCTCAGCAGTTGGTCTAGGTGGCGCCACTAATTCACGGTTGTGCGTGACAGCAAAGGTTATAGCTGCCTTTTGGCGCGATTTTGGGTAGCAAACCAGCCCCAACCCTGCAGACAAGCCGGTTCGCTTTGTCGTAGATTGAGGGCGTTGTCGGTTCCTGCTGTGCGGCGAACTCGTTCACAAGACGGCGTGATGCGCGCACGGCCAACCCTCGGGAGCTTGGTATGAATGCGCCTCTGCCTGCCGATGTGCTCAAAGCGCTGTCCAGCGTGACGCTGGACGACAAGTACACCCTGGAGGCCGGACAGGCCTTCATGAGTGGCATCCAGGCCCTGGTGCGCTTGCCCATGCTTCAGCGGGTTCGCGATGTTCGTGCGGGGCTGAACACGGCTGGCTTCATCAGCGGGTACCGGGGCTCGCCACTGGGGGCGTACGACCATGCCTTGTGGCAGGCTCAAAAGCACCTGGCGGCCCACCACATCAAGTTCCAGCCCGGTGTGAATGAAGAGTTGGGCGCCACTGCGGTGTGGGGCAGTCAGCAATTGCACCTGACACCTGGTCCGCACCGCTATGACGGTGTGTTTGGTCTCTGGTACGCGAAAGGCCCCGGGGTAGACCGCAGCGCCGATGCGCTCAAGCACGCCAACATGGCCGGCACGGCCGCCCGAGGTGGGGTGATTGCCGTGGCGGGCGACGACCACGCCGCCAAGAGCTCGTCGCTGGCACACCAGAGCGATCACATCTTCAAGGCCTGCGGCATCCCGGTGTTCTTTCCGTCGTCGGTGCAAGAGATCTTGGACCTGGGCTTGCACGCGTATGAGCTGAGCCGTTTTGCGGGCGTGTGGGCGGGCATGAAAACCATCCAGGAGGTGGTGGAGTCGTCCAGCACGGTGTGTGTGGACCCCGACCGCGTGCGCATCCTGCTGCCCGATGACGTATTGATGCCAGAGGGCGGGCTCAACATCCGCTGGCCGGATACCCCGCTGGCCCAGGAGGCCCGGCTGCTGGAGCACAAGTGCTACGCCGCGCTGGCCTACATCCGGGCCAACCGCCTCAACCAGACGGTGCTGGACGCGCCGGATGCCCGCTTGGGCCTCATGGCCAGTGGCAAGGCTTACAACGACCTGCGACAGGCCCTGCACGACCTGGGGCTGGACGACGACGCCTGCCGCGCCCTGGGCCTGCGCATCCACAAGGTGGCGGTGGTTTGGCCGCTGGAGGCCAGCATCACGCGCGAATTTGCCACCGGGCTGCAAGAGATCCTGGTGGTGGAAGAAAAGCGCCAGATGATCGAGTACCAACTCAAGGAAGAGCTGTACAACTGGCGCGAAGACGTGCGGCCCAATGTGCTGGGCAAGTTCAGCGAACCCGATGGTGACTTCACGGGTGGGGAGTGGTCGATGCCCAACCCGGCGCGCCACACCTTGCTGCGCGCCAAGGCCGACCTGACGCCCGCCTTGATCGCCCAGGCCGTGGCTCAACGGCTGGAGCGTCTGGGGCTGTTGGCCCGACTGGACGCTGACCTGCGTGCCCACGTGGCCGAACGCCTGCGCATCATCGAGGCCAAAGAGCATGCCCTGGCCCGCAGCGGTGCTGACGCCGAGCGCGCGCCCTGGTTCTGCAGCGGCTGCCCGCACAACACCTCCACCAAGGTGCCCGAGGGTTCGCGGGCCCTGGCCGGCATCGGATGCCACTACATGGCGCAGTGGATGGACCGCAACACGGGCATGGTCTGCCAGATGGGCGGCGAGGGCGTGACCTGGGTGGGCCAGGCGCCGTTCACCGACGAGCCCCATGTGTTCGTCAACCTGGGCGACGGCACCTACTTCCACTCGGGCCTGTTGGCCATCCGCCAGGCGATAGCGGCGGGGGTGAACATCACCTACAAGATCCTCTACAACGATGCCGTGGCCATGACGGGGGGGCAGCCGCTGGACGGCAACCTGTCGGTGGCAGCCATGACGCGCGAGCTGCACGCCGAAGGTGCGCGACGCATCGTGGTGGTGAGTGATGCGCCCGACAAGTACGCAGCCATGGACGATCTGGCCCTGGGGGTGGAGGTGTTTCACCGCGACCGGCTGGAAGAGGTGCAGCTGCAGTTGAAAGCCATTACCGGCTGCACGGTACTGATCTATGAGCAAACCTGCGCCACAGAAAAGCGCCGTCGCCGCAAGCGCGGCAAGCTGCCCCAAGCCACCACCCGCGTGGTGATCAACGAGCTGGTGTGCGAAGGCTGTGGCGATTGCTCGGTGCAGTCCAACTGCCTGAGCGTGGAGACGGTGGAGACCGATCTGGGCCGCAAGCGCCGCATCAACCAGAGCAGTTGCAACCAGGATCTGTCGTGCGTGAAGGGCTTCTGTCCGTCGCTGGTGACGATCGAGGGCGGGAGCTTGAAGGCGCCCACCGCCGGTACCGCGCAGTCCAGCACGCCCTCATTGGACTCCATGGGCGAGCTGCCTCACCCCGCTTTGCCCGCCTGCGACCAGGCCTACGGCATCGTCGTGGCCGTCATTGGGGGCACGGGGGTCATCACCATCGGGCAGCTGCTGGGCATGGCCGCCCACATCGAGGGCAAGGGGGTGATCACGCAAGAGGCGGCTGGCCTGGCCCAGAAGGGCGGAGCCACCTGGAGCCACATTCAGATCGCCGAGCAGGCCGAGGCCATCCGCACCACCAAGGTGGGCGTGGCCGAGGCCCACCTGGTGCTGGCCTGCGATCCCATTGTGGCGGCCCACAGCAACACCCTGGCGGTGATGCATGCTTCGCGCACCCATGTGGCGCTGAACACCCACCAAACGCCCACCGCCGCGCTGGTCAAAGACCGCGATTGGCAGTTCCCGAGTGCGCAGTGTGATCAGGTGCTGGCCGAACAGGTGGGCACCGGCCGCATCCGGCGGCTGGATGCCGTGCGCCTGGCCGAGCAGATGCTGGGCGACGCCCTCTACGCCAACCCGCTGATGCTGGGCTTTGCCTGGCAGATGGGCTGGGTGCCCCTGAGCCTGCAGGCCATGCACCAGGCCATGGAGCTCAATGGGGTACAGGTGGCGCGCAATCTGGAGGCCTTCACCTGGGGGCGCTGGGCTGCACACGATCCCGTGCGCGTGGCCCGGCTCAGCGTGCCCACGCAGGCAGTGCAGTGGGCGGGCAGGGCGCCCAAGGCCACCCAAGAGCCCTTGGCCGAGTTGGTGGCACGTCGCGCCGACTACCTGCGTCAGTATCAGGACGAAGCCTATGCCGAGCACTACCGTCAGTGGGTGCAGCGCGTACAGCACGCCGAGCAGCCCCTGGGCAGCGAGCGCTTGAGCCGCGAGGTGGCCACGCAGTTGTTCAGGCTGATGGCCATCAAGGACGAGTACGAAGTGGCCCGCTTGCTCACAGCGCCTGAGTTCAAGGCGCAACTGGCCCAGCAGTTCGAGGGTCATTGGCGCATGGCCTACCACCTGGCTCCACCACGGTGGTGGCCTTGGGGACAGGGGGCATCCGCAGAGGGCGCAGCCCGTCCCGCCAAGCAGCGACATGGTGCCTGGATGGGCCCGGTATTGGGGCTGCTGGCGCGCGCCAAGGGCCTGCGGGGCACTTGGTTGGACCCGTTCAAGTGGTCGGTGGACCGACGCGAGGACCGCGCCGTGCTGGTCGAGTACGAGGCCCTTTTGAACCGATGCCTGCCGCACCTGCGGCCCGGCAACCTGGCGCAGATTTGCGACATGGCCCGCGTGCCCGAGAACATCCGTGGCTATGGCCCTGTGCGCCTGGCAGCCATTCAGCAGGCGCGCCAGCGCTGGCAGCAGCTGTGGCAGAAGTGTTTTGGCGGCAGCCTGGGTGCCTCGGTCGAGGGTGATTGAGGCAGCCTGCCGATGGGGAGCGGCACAGCCTCCCTCAGCCTTGCCTCAACCTTGTCTCAGCGCAGGCGCTTCAGGCGCGCAGCGCAGTCCAGGCCGTAGCGGGATTTCATCTCGCTGAGCTCTTTGGCGGGCGCCTTCTTCATCAGGGCGCAGGTGGTGTAGTGCCCGTGCATGATCTTGGTCTTGGTGTCCTGGTACATCCAGTCCACGATGTCGGCACGCTTGAACGTCACCTCCTGGGCCAGCGTCAGCGTCTGGATGCGCTGGGGCACATCATTGAGCTGCCCTTGAAACTTCTGGCCATCGGCCGTGCCCACGGGCATCACCCACAGGTATTCCGTGTGGGGGCCCACCGTGATGCGGGCGCGGACGCCCACATTGTCCAGGTTCGGGTTGTCGCCCGAGGTGGCCATCAGGAACTGACCCAAGGTCCGCTGGGCCTCCTTGAAGGCGCGCTGCATGGTGGGGTCTTGGGGGTTGAACTCCACCACCTCGGCTTTGGTGTCCTCTTTCGGGGCCGCGGGCTTGGCGGCTGCGCCCTGGGCGTGCAAGCCCGATGAGGCGGCTACCAGGCTCAGGCCCAGCAAGGCCGTGGCGGTGCGGCGGGTGAAGAATGCGAGGGGGCGGGTGGTCAAATGCATGAAACGGCCGAGTCGTTGAACCAGATCTTGGACCGAGTGTGCGGCAGAAAGTGCCGTGATTGGCCTCGGGGTTAGTGCTAGGCCTCCCCAAGCCAAGGGGCTCAGCGCGCCACCAGTGCCTGCAAGCAAACGACCTGGGTCTTGATTGGCTCGGGCACCAACGCGTGCCCCGCCAGGGCCTCATGAATCCACGCGGCCGTCACGTCAGCCTCCATGGATGCCGGTAACGCAGGCAGTTGCATGAGCACGCCCTCGGTCGGCGCCAGGCTCAGGTCATCCTGTCGCACGCCTTCAGCTAACGCCTCGAAGCGGGGTTGCCGGCGTGGGTCGGCCACGGGTTCGCCTTCGGTGCCTCGCATCAGCAGGGCATGGGCACCCGTGTGGGCCAGATAGGCGCTGAGCGAGGTGGCGTACTCCGGGTGGGTGTGGTTCACCACGCGCACGGATGTCATGTCGGCGGGATGCTGGGCGAACGGGTCCAGTAGCTTCGCGACCGTGTGGCCGGGATTGCGCAGGCCCACCGTCCAGCGCACGTCCAGCAGCCGGGCCAGGCCCGGACACAGCACATCCACCGGCATCATGGCCGCGCGCCCGGCTTGCCAGGCGGTCGCCACGGCCTCGGCTGATTCACACAAACCCCAACCCAGGGCCTCGAACACCTGGGCCGTGGTGACGCGGGTGGGATCGCGCCGAGGGCCGTGCACCAGCACGCCCAGGCCCTCCCGGGCCAGCAAAGCGGCCAGCAAGGGCGTCAGGTTGGGCAGGCGCCGCGCCCCGTTGTACGAGGGCAGCACCACCAGGCCACGCAGGCCCAGGGTGCGGGCCGCATCCGTGGCGGCCGTCAGCGGCAGGCAGCGGGCCAGCGTGGCCTGCACAAAGCCGTCCAGTTCAGCCACGGTCTCACCCTTGATCCGCATGGCCAGGCAAAACGCTCCCACCTCCAGATCGGTGACGGCGCCGTCCAGCACCTGGCTCATCAAGTCCAGGGCCTGCTCGGTGCTCAGCGGGCGGGCGCCGTCTTTGCCCCGGCCAATTTCCTTGATGTAGGTGGCAATGCTCATGGGTTCATTATCCGTGAGCCCACCCACAATCAAGCACAATCACGCCTGTCACACAGGAGCACGCATGAGCATCAAGTCCGATCGCTGGATCCGCCGCATGGCCGAAGAGCACGGCATGATCGAACCCTTCGAACCGGGGCAGGTTCGCGCCGCCGCCGACGGCACGCGCATCGTCAGCTATGGCACCAGCAGCTATGGCTATGACATCCGCTGCGCCCCCGAGTTCAAGGTGTTCACCAACATCCACTCCACGGTGGTGGACCCTAAAAACTTCGACGAGAAGAGCTTTGTGGACATCAACAGCGATGTCTGCATCATCCCGCCCAACAGCTTCGCGCTGGCCCGCACGGTCGAGTACTTCCGCATTCCGCGTAATGTGCTGACGATCTGCCTGGGCAAGAGCACCTACGCCCGCTGCGGCATCATCGTCAACGTCACCCCCTTCGAGCCCGAATGGGAAGGCTACGTGACCCTGGAGTTCAGCAACACGACGCCGCTACCTGCCAAGATTTACGCCGGTGAAGGTTGCGCCCAGGTGCTGTTCTTCGAGAGCGATGAGGTGTGCGAGGTCAGTTACCGTGACCGAGGTGGCAAATACCAGGGCCAGCGTGGGGTGACCCTGCCTAAAACCTGAGTCAGGGCGGCCGATAACACAGGGGAGATCTTCGCGCTGGGCACTGTGCGCGTCTTCACCCGTTACAATGGGGGATTGACGCCGGGCATGCCCTCAGCCTGGCCACCTGGAAGTTGACGGTGGACACGGAACCAGCGCGTTGACGTCAGATCACAGAAGAATCAGGTGGTCACGAGGCTTGTGCGCACCCACAGAGTTCTCATCGCTGAGAACAGGGAGGGGATGGGGCGCATGGGCGTCAACCTTGTAGTACCAAATTCCGTGGGTTCCCCCCCTTATGCGTCGCCCCCTTCAATCACCCGCACTGATCAACGCTTTCTTCGACAGTCTTCGGCCCGACCAGGCGGAGACCGCTCAAATCATCCATCGCGCCATTTTGGCAGCGGCCCCGCAGCTCCGTGCCGAGGTCAAGTGGGGCAATCTTTGCTACCTGAACGACAACGACAACCTGTTGTCACTGGTGCTTCACAAGGTCAATGCCCACGTCCAGGTGTTCAACGGCGTCATGCTGGTGGCCGAGTTTCCTGAGCTGGAGGGCGCCGGCAAGGGCATGCGGCACATCAAGATGCGTTATCGCCGGCCGGTGGACGAACAACTGGTGCGCGAATTGGCCCTGGCCAGCGTTCAAGCCTGGGCCCAGACACAGATGCGGCGGCAGCATGCCCCCCGTTGGGGCGGATGACCCTGCTGTGACAAGGTGTGGTGCCCGCGATAGGATGAGCTCATGCACCTGTTGAACGCCGATCTTCACTCGCATTCGACGGTCTCGGATGGCACCTTGAGCCCCGAGGCCGTAGCAGCGCGCGCCCATGCCAATGGGGTGGCCCTGTGGTCACTGACTGACCATGACGAGGTGGGTGGGCAGGCGCGTGCGCGCGACGCCGCTCTGGCCTTGGGCATGGACTACCTCACAGGGGTTGAAATCTCCGTCACCTTTGCCGGTGAAACCGTGCACATCGTGGGTCTGGGCTTTGACGCCGAGCATCCCGCCATCATGCAGGGGCTGGCCGACACACGCGGTGGCCGCGAACGCCGCGCCCGTGAAATGGCCGAGGGCCTCGCCCGCGTGGGCATCCATGGGGCCTACGAGGGTGCCCTGAAGTACGTGGGCAATCCTGACTTGATCTCTCGCACCCACTTTGCGCGTTTTCTGGTCGAGCAGGGCATTTGCCAGGAAACCCACGAGGTGTTTCGGCGCTACCTGACCGAAGGCAAGCCCGGTTATGTCGAGCACCGCTGGGCCCGGCTGTCAGACGCCCTGGACTGGATCCATCAGGCGGGCGGGGTGGCCGTGATCGCCCACCCGGCTCGATACCACTTCAGCCCCAACGAAGAGTACGCCCTGTTCACGGATTTCAAAGCCTTGGGCGGTGTGGGTGTCGAGGTGGTCACTGGCAGCCATACCGTGGCCGAGTACCAACGCTATGCCGATGTGGCGCGCGAGTTCGACCTGCTGGCCTCTCGGGGCTCTGATTTTCACGATCCCGCCGAGAGCCACACCGATCTGGGCTCGCTTCCGGACCTGCCTGGCGCCGTCACACCCATCTGGGAAGCCTTGAGCCATCGCATCGTGCGCGCCTGAGCCTGCGGTAACCTGTCGGGATGGCTCAGTATTTCGAGGTCCACCCCGACCACCCCCAGGCTCGTCTGCTGAAGCAGGCGGCCGATCTTCTTCGCACCGGCGGCATTTTGGCGGTCCCCACCGACTCCAGTTACGCCCTGGTTTGCCACCTAGACGACAAGGCGGCCGTTGACCGCCTGCGTCGCATCCGCGGGGTGGACGAGCGCCACCACCTGACCCTGCTGTGTCGGGATCTGTCTGAGTTGGCCACGTACGCCCGGGTGGACAACCAGCAGTACCGCCTGCTCAAGCTGGGCACGCCCGGGCCTTACACCTTCATTCTGCAGGCCACGAAAGAGGTGCCCAGGCGTCTGTCGCATCCGTCGCGGCGCACCATCGGCTTGCGCGTGCCCGACCACAGGGTGCTGCAGGCCTTGCTGACCGAGCACCCGCAGCCCTTGTTGGCCACCACCTTGATCATGCCGGGCGAGACTGAGCCGCTCAATGACGCCCATGACATCCGCGATCGCCTGGAGAAACAAATCCAGGCCGTGGTCGATGCGGGGTCATGTCCCATGGAGCCCACGACGGTGGTGGATCTGAGCCAGGGTGAGGCCGTGGTGGTTCGTCAGGGGCGTGGCGATTTGTCGGCCTTGGGGCTGGACTGAAGCGCCTCGCCCACCCACACGGGGTCAAACCCCAGTCGCCATTGGCCGTTGACATTCATCAGCGGCACGCCGGGCGCACCACGCGCCTGGAAGACCTGGGCGCAGTGTGCGCTCTGATCGATGTTGCACTCTTGCCATCGGGCGCCCTGGCTGTTCAGCCAGCGACGTGCCTTGTCGCAAAAGGGGCACGTGTCGGTGGTGAACATCACCACCGCGCCGATCTGGCTGTGCACGCGCACCATCTCGGCGGCGCGGTGATCGCGCCACCACGACCAGGCTTCGCTGCCACCCACCACGGTCGCCAGAATCACCACCAGGGCCAGCCACGAGTGCTTGCTGGGGGTGGTGGCGGCGGGTGGCGTGCTCATCTCACGCCTTCTGGCCGATCTTGCTTTCCTGGCCCGCCATCAGCTTGCGGATGTTGGGGGCATGGCGCCAGATCAAGAGCACGCTCATCACGGCCACGGCCAGCGACATGGTGCTGGGGCCCTGCAGCCACACCTGCAGCAGGGGCGCGGCGATCGAGGCGGTCAGCGCCGCCAGCGACGAGTAGCGGAATACCACGGCCATGCCCAGCCACAGCAGCAAGACCAGCCCGCCCAGGGCTGGATCGATCCCCAGCAGCACGCCGGCGGCGGTGGCCACGCCTTTGCCGCCTTCGAACTTGAAGAACACGGGCCACAGGTGGCCGATGAAGGCGCCCAGGCCAATGGCGGCCACCACCTCGGCGGGGAAGCCGGCCATGACGGCCAATGCCACAGGCACATAGCCCTTCAATGCATCAAACACCAGGGTCAGCACCGCAGCGCCTTTGTGCCCGGAGCGCAGCACGTTGGTGGCGCCGGGGTTGCCCGAGCCATAGGTGCGGGGGTCGTCCAGGCCAAAGATGCGGCTGACGATCACGGCAAAGGACAGGGATCCGATCAGGTAGGCCAGCACGGCGCCAATGGCCAAAAATGCGGGCAGGGGCAGGTCGTTCGGGTTCATCCGGGGCGGCTCAGTGACTTCGCAAACCCGGCAGTGTAGTGCCTGGCAGCCCCTCCCACGAGGCTGGCGGGTGTTCATGGGGGGCGTGGACCAGGTCAGCGGGGGTTTGTCCCATCTGAGCCCGGGCGCCTGCATCCGCCACAATGCCGCGCATCATCTGCCCAGACTCTGCCTCGACGGACACCTCAACATGATCACCTATCAAACCCCTTCCCCCTTGAAACGCGGCTGGTTGTGGGTGGCCGTGGTGGGCGTGGCCATCGGCGGGGCCGTATGGTGGTGGCAGGGGCGCAGCGCGCAGGGCCCTGAGGCGGGTTCTGCCCAGCCGGCGGCCCAGGGCATCATCCGCTACTTGCCGGCCACCACAGCGCTGGACAGTTTGCCGCCAGCGTCGTTGTCGGGCGGCAAGCCCGCTGACTTCACCGACGAAGAGTGGTCGGCCTTGAAAGACGCCATGGCCCGCACCGACAACCCCGAGCAAGAGCTGGTGCGCGTGGTGGACTACCTGCGCTTCCAGCGCAGCTTCGAGCAATGGCAGGCGCTGCAAGACAGCCCCGATGCCGCCACGCGCCGCCAACTGGCGCAGCAATTGTTTGATCGTGTGCCTGCGCGGCTCAAGAATGGCGAGCTGAGCATGGGCGAGGCCGTGTTGATTCAGTCGGCCCTGATCAATGACCTGGAGTCGGACGATGCAGCCCGCCAGCAGCGTCTGAAAGAGGCGCAGAAGGTTCTGGCTGAGGCCGCTCCCCGCCCCGACGAAAGTGAACAGGCCCGTGAGGCGGCCCTGTTGGCCGAGTACAAGCGGCGCGAGGCCGCCATCGTGGCCGACTACCAGGCCCGTCCAGAGTCCCAGCGCAATCAGAGTCAGCTGGAAGAGGCACTGGAATCTGCCCGTCGAGCGGTGTACAGCGCCCAGTGAGCGCAGGGCGAGGCCCGGTGGGGTGGTCGGGGCCGATAGAATTCGCCCCACATGACAAGTTCTGACGCATTCCGTTCCTTGAGCTGGCAGGCCTGGCTCTTTCTGGCCCTGGCTTTGTTCGCCATCTGGGTGCATGCGGCTGTGCTTGCGCCTTTCGTGTTGGCAACGGTGCTGGCTTATGTGCTCATGCCGTTGGTGGATCGCCTCCAGCGCTGGCGTGTGCCGCAGGGCGTGGCCATCGCGCTGTGCTTGCTCATGGTGGGCTTGCTGGCAGCCACCCTGCTGGTGCTGCTGGTGCCCATCGTGTCAGAGCTGGTGCCCATGTTGCGCACGCAACTGCCCGACCTTCTCGTCAAAAGTTGGGCCGCCGTGGCCCCACGGCTGATCGAGCTGGGGCTAGAGGTGCCGGTCAGTGCTGATGACTGGCGCCTTCAACTCACCCGCGTCTTGCAAGAGCACGTGCCGCAATGGAGTGGCGCCGTCTGGGATTCGGTCGTGGCGGGGGGCAGCAGTGTGTTGGGCATGGTGGGGCTGGCGGTGCTGGTGCCCATGCTGGCGTTCTACTTCATGGCCGACTGGGCATGGTTCACGTCGCAGGCGCGCAACCTCTTGCCGATGTCGTGGAGGGGCAAGTCCGATGAGCTGGTCCAGGAGATCGACGACATCATGGGTCAGTACCTGCGCGGTCAGGTGATGGTCATGTTGATTCTGGCTGCGTACTACAGCGTTGGTCTGGCGCTGGCAGGCTTTTCCCTGGCGCTACCCATCGGCGTCTTCACTGGCTTGGCCGTGTGCATCCCATACATCGGTTTCGGGTTGGGCTTGGTGCTGGCGTTGCTGGCCGGCGTGCTGCAGTTTGCCGGCACTGACACCAGTTGGTGGTACCCCCTGGCCGCCGTCGGTGTGGTGTACGGCGTGGGGCAGTTTGTTGAAAGCTTCTTCCTGACGCCCCGACTCGTGGGCGAGCGTATTGGCCTGCACCCCTTGGGGGTCATCCTGGCGCTGATGGTGTTTGGCCAGTGGCTGGGCTTCTGGGGCTTGCTGATTGCCTTGCCGTGTACGGCCTTGATCACCATCCTGGCCCGGCGCGGCCTGCAGGTGTGGCGTGGCAGCCGCACCTACCTGGGTACCTGAGGACCGACTGTGAGCGCTGAACGGCCCCGTGCCGCGCTGCCCATCGGAGGCAGCCCACGCCAAATGCTGCTGGATCTGGGCTTCGAGCACCAGCCCGCGCTGGAAGATTTCCTGCCTGGGGCCAACAGCGCAGTCCTGTCGCACCTGTCGGCCTGGCACGCTCAGGCCGTGCCACAGTCGCCGGTGTACCTGTGGGGCCCCTCCGGCTGTGGCAAAACCCATCTGCTGCGCGCCATGCTGATGCGGGCGCTGCAATGGGGGTGGGGCGGCATCTGGCTGGCACCGGGCAGTTGCCAGATGTGGGCGCCTCAGGTGGCGTCTGCGCCCACTTTGGCGCTCATGGACGATGCGCAGGATCTGCATGCTGATGAACAGCATCTGGCCTTCAACCTCTTCATTGAATCGGTTCAGGCCACGCGCACCGATGGTGACGACCTGGACAGCGGGCCTTTGCGCATCCTGGCGGCGGGCAAGGCCCCGCCTGTGGACTTGCCGGTGCGCGATGATTTGCGCACACGCCTGGGCTGGGGCCTGGTGTTTCAGCTGCAGGCTCTGGATGACACCGGCCTGCAGTTGGTGCTGCAGCACGAGGCCCGCCGTCGCGGCATGAACCTGCCCGATGAAGTACTCACCTATCTGTTGGCCCGCGTGAGCCGCGATCTGGGCTCACTCATGCGCCTGCTGGATCAACTCGACCACGTGGCGCTGGAACACCACCGCCAGATCACCGTGCCCCTGGTGCGGCAGGTGATGACCCTGGAGACCTCATGAACCTGTGCTTGTTTGACCTGGACCACACCCTCTTGCCGCTGGACTCGGACCACGAGTTTGGCGAGTTCCTCATCCGCCAGGGCCTGGCCGATGGCGATGACTACCGCCGTCGCAACAACGAGTTCTACCAGCAGTACTGTGACGGCACCCTGGTGCTGGACGATTACATCAACTTCACCACCAGCATCTGGCGCCAAATGGACGATGCCGCCCAGCAGGCTCTGCAACAGGCCTTCATGGAGCATGTGATCCTGCCAGCGGTTCAGCCCCAGGCGCGTGAACTGGTCGAGCGCCACCGAGCGCAGGGCGATCTGCTGGCCATTGTCACGGCCACCAACGAGTTCGTCACCCAGCCCATCGCTGACGCGTTCGATGTGGAGCACCTGCTGGCGGTGCGTCTCAGACGCGACAGCCAGGGGCGCGTCACGGGTCAGATTGATGGCGTGCCGTCCTTCCGTGAAGGCAAAATCACGCGTGTGGAACAATGGCTCACCAGTCTGGGCCGGCAGTGGTCCGATTTCGGGCGCATCAGCTTCTACAGCGACTCCCCCAACGACCTGCCTTTGCTGGAGCGTGCCACGCATCCCGTGGCCACCAACCCCAGCCCCTCGCTGGAGGCCGTGGCCCTAGAGCGCGGCTGGCCCATCCTACGTTTGTTTGCATGATCAAGACCCTCATCAACAAGATCCTGGGCAAGCAGCCCGCCGCCAAGCGTGCTGCTGCAGGCTCGGCCCGAGGCGCCAAAGCCCCGCGCATTCCCACCGGTAAGCGCGTGGACGTGCCTGCCAGCGAACACGGTATCGACCCCACCTGGGTGGATGACCGTGCCCGCAAAGTGGTCGACACCCTGCAAGATGCCGGCTACGAGGCGTACATCGTGGGCGGTGCGGTGCGTGACCTCATCCTGGGGCACCGGCCCAAGGATTTCGACGTGGCCACCAATGCCACGCCGGAGCAGGTCAAGGCCTTGTTCCGCCGCGCCTTCATCATCGGCCGACGCTTCCGCATCGTGCACGTGGTGTACGGCCGGGGGCGCGAACATGAAGTGATCGAGGTGTCCACCTTCCGCGCCTACCTGGATGCCAGCGCGGCTGAGCAGGTGGTCGGCAACGAGAAAACCTCGAAGAAGGAACTGGCCGACAAGACCCACGTGGTGGATGCCAGTGGCCGCGTGCTGCGTGACAACGTCTGGGGCCCGCAAGACCAGGACGCCGCCCGCCGCGACTTCACAGTCAACGCCCTGTACTACGACCCCAACACGGGCATCGTGGTTGATTACCACGGGGGCATCAAAGATGCCAAGAAGCGCGTCCTGCGCATGATTGGCGATCCGGTTGCCCGCTACCGCGAAGACCCGGTACGCATCATCCGGGTGGTGCGCTTTGCCGCCAAGCTGGGCTTTGACATCGAGCCCCACACCCGCGAGCCGCTGCGCGAGATGGCCGAGCTGTTGAGCAATGTGCCGCAGTCGCGCCTGTTTGATGAAATGATCAAGCTGCTGCAGACCGGGCACGCCGAAGCCTCGTTGGCCGAGTTGCGCAAGCAAGGTCTGGAGCACGGTGTGTTTCCGATCCTGGATGCGGTGTTTGACGAAGCTCGCCGCCACCCGGGCCGCGAGCAGTTTGTGCAACTGGCCCTGGCCGATACCGACCGTCGGGTGGGCGAAGACAAGCCCGTGGCGCCCAGCTTCCTGCTGGCCTGCCTGCTGTGGCACGACGTGCTTGCCCATTGGCAGCGTCACCAGCAGCGGGGTGAGCCTGCCTTCCCGGCCTTGCAACAGGCCATTGACGAGGTGTTCAACGCGCGCGTGGGCGACATCTCTGGCCGTGGCAAGCTGGGTGCCGACATGCGCGAGATCTGGTCGATGCAGCCGCGCTTTGACCGCCGCGTGGGCAACGGCCCCTTCACGTTGGTACAGCAACCGCGCTTCCGGGCTGGTTTTGACTTTTTGCGCCTGCGCGCCCAGGTGGGCGAGGTGGACATGGCCTTGGCCACCTGGTGGGAAGACTTCTCTCTGGCCGATCCGTCTGAGCAGCGTCGCCTGATCGAGCAGGCCCGTGATGAAGAAGCCGCCCGTCGTGCCAGTGCTGCTCCGGCCCGTAAAACCAAGGCGCGTCGCTCGGCGGCGTCCAGCGTCCGTGATACCGGCGACCATGCGGACGCGAGCGCAAGCGATGCCGATGACGACGTGGATGCCGATTTGTCGACCCACGACAGCGATGTTGGTGAAGGCGGCGAGGGCACAGTGCCGGCTCGCAAACGCCGTCGCCGTCGTCGCAAGCCGGCGGGCGCCACCTCGGCGGGTGGCGGCGGTGCGCCGGGAGGCGAGGGCTGAACCCGTGGACGTGAGCCACGATGGCCAGCCCGCTTGGCAGGGTCTGCCGGAGGGCCAACCGGCCTGGACGGCCTACATGGGCATGGGCGGCAACCTGGGCGATGTGCCGGCGGCCCTGCGCCGTGCCCTCGATGGCCTGACCGCACAGCCCGGCGTGCAGGTGGTGGGCATGTCGCCGCTGTACCGCAGCACCCCCGTGGATGCCCAAGGCCCTGATTACATCAACGCCGTGGCCGAATTGCGCACTTGCCTGGGCCCGCACGAGTTGCTGGCCTGTTTGATGCGGCTGGAGCGAGAAGGCGACCGGCAACGTCCTTACCGGAATGCGCCTCGCACGCTGGATCTGGATTTGCTGTGGTTGGGCGGGCATGTCTGCCACGATGATCGGTTGACGCTGCCTCACCCGCGGATGCTGGGTCGCGCCTTTGTGCTGGCGCCCTGGATGGCCTTACTGGCACAAAGCGGTCGGCAGTTATCTCAAGCTTGCCCCGATGTGGCTTGGCCGGACGCGAAGGCGGTGGCCGAATTGGTAAAAAATCAAGGCCTCTGGCCAGTTTGAGAATATCTGGGTATAATCTTTGGCTTTGTTGGTTGGGCTTGGGCATGATCGCATGCACCGCCTACATCAGCACACTGAAAGCCCCTGTCGGCGCTGAGCGAGCTTCGGTTTTTCTCGGCCTCCATGTCAGAGTTTTTCAGCGGGCTGATGGGCCTTGCTCAAGCCTGTTGAATGCATTCAAACTGAAAGCGAATCCGAATGACGACCATCCGTGTCAAGGAAAACGAGCCGTTTGACGTGGCCCTGCGCCGCTTCAAGCGCACCATTGAAAAGCTGGGCCTGCTGACCGAGCTGCGCGCCCGCGAGTTCTACGAAAAGCCCACTTCTGAGCGCAAGCGCAAGAAGGCCGCCGCCGTCAAGCGTCACTACAAGCGCGTGCGCAGCATGCAGCTGCCCAAGAAGCTGTACTGATCAGTTTCTGGCCGTCAGGCTGTTGAGGCCTTCCGGCCGCACAACACCGAAGCCCGCGCGGGGACGCCCATGCGGGCTTTGCCGTTTTCAGCCCCCTGATTTTTCAGACCCTGCTTTTTGCTTGCAAACACCATGAGCCTCAAACAACGCATCAACGACGACATGAAGGCCGCCATGCGCGCCAAGGAAGCTGAGCGCCTGGGCACCATCCGCATGCTGATGGCCGCCATGAAGCAAAAGGAAGTGGACGAGCGCGTCGAGCTGGACGACACCCTGATCGTCGCCATCGTGGACAAGCTCATCAAGCAACGCAAGGACGCGGCCCAGCAGTACGAAGATGCCGCCCGCGCCGACCTGGCCGACAAGGAAAAGGCCGAGATCGCCGTGCTGGAGGCCTACCTGCCCGCGCGCCTGGGTGCTGACGAGATCCTGGCTCAGGTCAAGGCCATCGTGGCCGAGCTGGGCGCCTCGGGCCCTGGTGACATGGGCAAGGTCATGGGCGTGGCCAAGCAACGCCTGGGTGGTCAGGCTGAAATGGCCCAAGTGTCGGCTGCCGTCAAGGCCGCGCTGGCGGGCTAAGGCGCCCTGATCTGCGCTACGCTGTCGCTCCTGACGATTTCACACCTTGAGGACCGCGCCATGAGCAACCAAGTCACCCTCCAGCCCATCGCCGAAGACGTGTATGCCGCCCCCCAGCTCACGGCCGAAGCCATGGCTGCGGCCGCTGAGGCCGGCTTCAAGTCGGTGATGAACAACCGCCCCGACATGGAAGGTGGTCCGGATCAGCCCAGCAGCGCCGAGATCGAAGCCGCTGCACAGGCGGCCGGCTTGGCCTATGCCTATCTGCCAGTGCAGGGCGGTTATCAGTCGCCTGAAGAGATCGCGCGCTGTGCCGAGTTGCTGAAAACCCTGCCGCGGCCGTTATTGATGTTCTGCCGCAGCGGTGCACGCTCCACCAAGCTGTACATGCAGGCGGTCGCCCTGGACGACTGAGCCCAAGAGAGCGCCGCAGCATGCAGTGGTTTGTGCGCCTGATGGACACCCTGTCCCGCTGGATGGGGCTGGGTGCGGCCTGGGCGCTGTTTGCGGCCTGCCTGATCAGTGCGGGCGCCGCCACGGCACGCTATGCCTTCAGCATGGGCTCGAACGCCTGGCTGGAGGTGCAGTGGTACCTGTTCGGCATGGCCGTGTTCCTGGGGGCCCCGCTGTTGCTGCGCCTGAACGAGCATGTGCGGGTGGATGTCCTCTACGGCAGCCGGCAGCCCCGCACCAAGGCCTGGATCGACACGTTGGGGTTGGCGTTGGTGCTGATTCCCTTGTGCCTGATCATGGCCTGGTTGGCGTGGCCGTATGCCTGGGATGCCTATGTGCAGCACGAGATGTCACCCAGTGCAGGCGGCTTGATCCGCTGGCCCATCAAGCTGGCGATCCCGGCGGGTTTCTTCATGCTGGCCCTGCAGGGGCTGGCCGAGCTGATTCGCCGCATTCATTACCTGCGCGGTCAGGCCGACCTCGACCTGCACTACGAAAGACCCCAGCAGTGATGTTCACGAGGTCCGTCCCATGAACGGCATGGAAATGCTCGCCCCGGTCATGTTTGGCTGCCTGGTGCTGGCCATGGTGATCGGCTTCCCGGTGGCCTTCACCCTGGGTGGTTTGGGCATGGCCTTTGGCTATTACGCCGTGGGTCAGGGCTACTTTCCTGAGGCCTTCATGGCTAACCTGCCACTGAGGCTGTTTGGCATCGTCTCCAACGAGTTGTTGCTGTCCATTCCCTTCTTCACCTTCATGGGGGCCATCCTGGAGCGATGCGGTCTGGCTGAAGACCTGCTGGAGGGCACGGCGCAGCTGTTTGGACGCTTCCCGGGGGGTATTGCCTTTGCCGTCATCGTGGTGGGCGCGGTGTTGGGGGCCATCACCGGGACCGTGGCCGCCAGCGTGATTGCCATGGGCGTCATCGCCTTGCCGATCATGATGCGCGCGGGCTACAACATGCGTTTTTCTACCGGCGTGATTGCGGCCTCGGGCACCATCACCCAGGTCATTCCACCGTCCCTGGTGCTGATCATCCTGGCTGATCAGCTGGGGCAGTCTGTCGGCGACATGTACCTGGGCGCCATCGGGCCGTCGCTGCTGCAGATCGCCATCTTCATGCTGTTCACCTTGGCTGTGGCCCTGATGCGGCCGCAGTGGGTGCCACCGCTGCCCGAAGAGGCGCGCACCGAGCGCGGTTGGCCACTGGTGAAGCGGGTGTTGCGCGGCATGGTGCCGTCGATGGCCCTGATCTTTCTGGTGCTGGGCACCTTGTTCATGGGTTTGGCCACCCCCACCGAGGCGGGCGCCATGGGGGCCATGGGGGCCATGGGCTTGGCGGCCCTGCACAAGCGCTTGAACACCACCCTGATCTGGCAGGCCATGCAGTCCACCATGCGCGTCACGGTCATGGTGATTTTCATCCTGCTGGGCGCCAGCGTGTTCTCTCTGGTCTTCCAGGGCGTGGATGGCCATGTGTGGATCGAAGAGATGCTGGGCGATCTGCCGGGCGGCCCGATTGGCTTTTTGATCGCCGTGAACATCTTCGTGTTCTTCCTGGCGTTCTTCCTGGATTTCTTCGAAATCGCGTTCATCTTGGTGCCCTTGCTAGCCCCCGTGGCTGCTGCGCTGGGTATCGACCTCGTGTGGTTTGGCGTGCTGCTCTGCGTCAACATGCAGACCAGTTTCATGCACCCGCCGTTCGGTTTTGCGCTCTTCTACCTGCGCGGCGTGGCTGATCAGGTGCACAACAACAAGGCTATTCCGCGGCCTGTGTCCACGAAAGATATCTACCTGGGGGCCATTCCCTGGTTGTGCCTGCAGCTGCTGCTGGTGGCCGTGCTGATTTTCTGGCCCGAGTCCGTGACCTACTGGCTGGAAAAAGAGCCTCAGGTCAACCTGGAAGAGGTCACGATCGACGTGCAGATCGAAGACATGGGGGCCGACATGCCTGTCGATGGACCGGCCGTTGAGTCGGACGACGTGCCGCTGGACGTGCCGGCGCAGTGATCAGAACCACAGCGGCAGCCGAGCGCCGGTGAGGCCGCTCGTCCCGAGCGACATCGACACGGCGGTCGGATCAGCGCATCAGGCTGCGGGGGTAGCGGGTTCGGATCGGCTCGCCAGGTAGGCACACAGCACCCCCAGGCCACCCACGATGGCCCACATCAGCGGGCGCGGCCCAAGCGCATAGGCCGTGAGGCTGGCACTGGCGGCGATGCCGGTGATGGCCGCGACCTTGCCCTTGCGAGAGATTTGCTTTTTCTCCACCCACAGGCGCAGGCTGGGGCCAAACTTCGGATGTGCCAGCAGGCGCTCACGCATGCGCGGATCACCCTTGCCGTAGGCCCACAGGCCGATCAGCAAGAACACCGTGGTAGGCATGACCGGCAAGAAGGCATTCACCAGGCCAATGCCAAAGAAGAGCGCCCCCACACTGCGCCAGGTGCGTTGCAGTGCTCGCTCACCCCAGTCCTGCCCCTGGCTGTAGGCAGCGGGTGCCTGGGCCGGCTTGATGCCATGGGGCCGCCGCGAGCGACTGGGCTGTGAGTGCATGAAGGCCGATGCCATGGGCTGCTCCGATCTTGGACTGGCGGGGTGATGATCCCTGCTCATTCGTCGTTATCGACGCCAGGGCGGCCAGACTTGAATGCCTTCAATGTATCGGTTTGAGTCAGCACGGTCCAATATGGAACGCCTTTGGCCGATATTGCAACTCTCAATCTGTGCGCGGCAGGATGTTCAGAGTGGATGGCTCATGAGCGGCATCAGCGCCGGGTCAGCACCACCGCCAGTTCATGCGACAGGCTCGGGTGCGGCACCTGGGGGTAGGGCGGTTTGGGCCACACCCAGGATTTCTCGGGGAAGAGGGCGCGCATGCCGTTGATGTCGCAGTGGTAGGGTGGGCCCTCGATGCGCCCTTCGGTCACAGCCTCAGGCCTGGGGCGCTGCATGAACAATGCCCACAGCTGGCCCTGCGGTCGCAGCCAGCGCCTGAGTTGCGCTGCATAGTCCGCCCAATGTTCGGGGTGAATGGCGCATAAACAGGTTTGCTCATACACCGCGTCGTAAACGCCCTCGGCCTCGTGCTGCAGCACATCGGCTTGCAGCACCAGGGCCTTGAGTCCTTGCAGGGCCAGTCTGGCGCGAGTCTGCTCCACGGCGGCGCTGGTGTAATCCAGGGCGGTCACCTCAAAGCCCCGTCGCGCCAACTCGACCACCTCCCAGCCGCGACCGCAACCGGGCACCGCGATGCGGCAGGGCTGCAAATCGCCGGACTCCAGCCACTGCATCAACTGAGGGCTCGGGGCGCCTCGGTCCCAGCCGGTTTGCTGGGTGTCGAAGCGTTCTTGCCAGAATTGGGGGGTGGGGCCGGCCATGGGGGCAATCCTTGAGATATTCAGCAAGTCAACAAAGTGTCGTGCATGGCTAGGGGTGCTCAGAGAAAGCAAATTGCACGGCGATGCCATGTACGCGCGTGCTCAACGTACGCACCAACTGAGGATTGACCGGCGCTTTGGTCACACAGCGTACGGAGATCTGTTGATCACTCGTCCATCGATAAACCAGTTTGGAGCAATAACCGGCCAAAAACACATGTCCCTCCATTGGTTCTCGAACCGTTCTGCTCGGCGACAAGACCAGTATCAGCCCATACGGGGCATGGCCGAAAGCGTCGCTGAGAGACATGAACTCATGGATCGTGAATTGACCGTTGGGTGAGGTTTGTTGTGACAGTAGCGTGTGGTCCAGCGAAGACAGGAATGATCGACTGGCCCACCATGCTGCAGATAAGGCAACCGCAATCCAAAACAGAACCGATGAGACTTTGTGGAATCTTTCAAACTTCATGATGTCTCGCAGAGGGTCTTGCCTTTGCTCACGGCGCTTGGGAGCAATCCGCTGATGAGTGCCATCGATGGAGGCAAGGCCACCTCATTTGGCAATGATGTGAAAGTGAAAGTAGCTCACATGCTGCAGAGCAGGGCCATTGCTCACGAAGCGGTAGTTGCCAAACCCAGCGCTTTCAACATCGTGCCGTGCCAATGCCAGGCAGTCGAGCAGGTAAGGCATGTCCTCGGCCTGAAGCTCCATGACGTTGCGCACGTCTCGCTTGGGGAAAAATGCCACGTGGTACCGCCCCTCAGGGCGCCAGTGCTGAATGCCAATGCATTGGTCAGATTCGGCCACGGTACGGGGTATCCAGCCTGGTGCCAGTCGGATACCGGCTGATAAGAGCAACGCGGTCACGTCTGCGGGCTTCAGGCAATTGGACGTGCAGGAAGATGGATCCAGCACTGACCTGGGAACTGTTCGGGAGAACAAGATGCCTCCGGCGATGAGGCCCAAGACAAACACCAGCAAAATCCCAGAGATTCTCTTCATGGTCGTGCAGCATACCCGCCTGAGCCCGGGATGATTGGGGCGGTGGCTCGCGCCACCTCCTGTTTTGCCGGACAATCCTGCCCCATGAGTTCTGAACACGCCCCCACCGTGGTCCCTGCCGGCGCAGCAGCCCACGCCCCCAAGATCGGATTTGTCAGCCTGGGCTGCCCCAAGGCCCTGACTGACAGCGAACTGATCCTCACGCAATTGCGCGCCGAAGGCTATGAAACCAGCAAGACCTTCGCCGGCGCCGACCTGGTCATCGTCAACACCTGCGGCTTCATCGACGACGCGGTCAAGGAGAGCCTGGACACCATCGGCGAGGCCCTGGCCGAGAATGGCAAGGTCATCGTCACTGGGTGCCTGGGCGCCAAGGCTGGGGCGGGTGAGGGCAGCAATCTGGTCAAGGACGTGCACCCCAGCGTGCTGGCCGTCACCGGCCCCCATGCCACGCAAGAGGTGATGGACGCCGTGCACCTGCACGTGCCCAAGCCGCACGACCCCTTCATCGACCTCGTGCCCGAGGCGCGCGGCGTGGCCGGCATCAAGCTCACGCCCAAGCACTACGCCTACCTGAAGATCTCTGAAGGCTGCAACCACCGCTGCAGCTTCTGCATCATCCCCAGCATGCGCGGCGATCTGGTCTCGCGCCCTATTGGCGATGTGTTGAGCGAGGCCAAGGCCCTGTTTGAATCAGGCGTCAAAGAGCTGCTGATCATCAGCCAGGACACCAGCGCCTATGGCGTGGATGTGAAGTACCGCACCGGCTTCTGGGATGGCAAGCCCGTCAAGACCCGCATGCTGGACCTGGTGGCCAAGATTGGCGAGATGGCACAGGCCCATGGCGCCTGGGTGCGCCTGCACTATGTCTACCCCTATCCGCATGTGGACGAGGTCATCCCGCTGATGGCTGAAGGCCTGGTGCTGCCTTACCTGGACGTGCCTTTCCAGCACGCCCACCCGGATGTGCTCAAGCGCATGAAGCGCCCGGCCAACGGCGAGAAAAACCTCGACCGCCTGCGTCGCTGGCGCGAGCTGTGCCCTGAGATCGTGGTGCGCTCGACCTTCATCGCTGGCTTTCCGGGTGAGACGGAAGCCGAGTTCCAGTATTTGCTGGACTTCATGAAAGAGGCCGAGATCGACCGCGCTGGCTGCTTCGCCTATTCGCCGATCGAAGGCGCGCCGGCCAACCTGCTGGAAGGCGCTTTGCCCAATGAGGTGCGCGAAGAGCGCCGTGCCCGGTTCATGCAAGTGACCGAGGCCGTGTCCATCGCCAAACTGCAGCGCCGCCTGGGCGCCACCATGCAGGTGCTGGTCGACAGCGCGCCGGCCCTGGGTCGCAAGGGTGGGGTGGGGCGCACTTATGCCGACGCCCCCGAGATCGACGGCACCGTGCGCCTGCTGCCGCCCGAGAAGGCCAGCAAGACGCTGAAAGTGGGCGAATTCACGCGCGCCCGCATCGTCGCCGTCGAGGGTCACGACCTGGTGGGCCTGCCGATCTGATGTCTGCTGACAAGGCCACCCAGCTCATTCATCACCCATACCGGGCCCCGGGCGGGTTCGACTCGGTGGTGCCGGGGGTGCACAAGGCCTCGACCGTGATCTTCGAGAACACGGCGGCCCTGGCCACCCGGCAGTGGAAGGACAAGAGCGGCTACACCTACGGCCTGCACGGCACCCCCACCACCTTCACGCTGGAAGAACGCCTGGCCACGCTGGAGGGTGGGCTGCAGACGCTGTTGGCCCCCTCAGGCCTGTCAGCCCTCGCGCTGGTGAACATGGGCCTGCTGCGCGCCGGTGATGAGGTGCTGCTACCCGACAACGCCTACGGCCCAGGCAAAGACCTGGCGCGTGGAGAGCTGGTGCATTGGGGTATCACCCACCGGTTTTACGACCCGCTGGATGCCGCTTCGCTGCAGCCGGTGTTGAGCGAACGGTCTCGCCTGTTGTGGCTGGAGGCCGCAGGCTCGGTCACGCTGGAGTTTCCTGACCTGAGTGGCCTGATGCAGGTGGCACGCCAGCAGCCGGGGCTGGTGGTGGCCATGGACAACACCTGGGGCGCCGGTCTGGCCTTCGATGTGTTCAAGCTGGGAGTGCATGTGTCCGTGCATGCCCTGACCAAGTACCCGTCCGGCGGTGGCGATGTGCTCATGGGCTCGGTGGTGACGCGCGACGAGGCGCTGCATCAGCGTTTGAAGCTGACCCACATGCGCCTTGGACTGGGCGTGGGGGCCAACGATGCCGAGGCCATCTTGCGCGGCCTGCCCAGCATGGCCTTGCGCTACCACGCCCACGATGCCGCCACCCGCCAGGTGGCGCAGTGGTTGGCACAACGCCCTGAACCGGCCCAGGTGCTGCACCCGGCCATGCCAGGCTCACCAGGGCATGCGCACTGGGCTGAACACTGCACGGCCGCTGGTGGGCTGGTGTCGATGGTCTTCGATGCCAGTCGCTACCCCGCCGACCGCGTCCATGCCATGATCGATGCGCTCACGCTGTTCAAGATCGGCTACTCATGGGGTGGGCCCATGAGTCTGGTGATGCCGTATGCGCTCAAAGGCATGCGGCAGTTCGGGGCCCTGGCGGGCCGTGAAGGCACCGTGGTGCGCCTGGCCATCGGGCTGGAATCGCCCGACGACCTGATCGCTGATCTGGCCCAGGCCTTCAAGCAGCTTTGAGCGTCGGCTGGCCAGGGGCCAGCCCGACTCGGGCTCAGCGTCCAGCGGCGTGCAGGGCGTTGCCCGCCGCAATCGCGTTGCCTGTGGCTTGGTAGGTTTCCAGCCAGGTGCCGTAGCTGGGCATCTCTTTCACCTTCCAGGGATGAAAGCCGGGCTTGTAATATGCAAAGTAGTAACCCAGCGTGGGCGGGAACAGGCCGCCCGGCTTGTAAAACCACCACAGGCCCTTGGCCCACAGCTTCACGCGCTCCACGAAGCTGAAGCCATCCACCTTGAACATGTGGTTCATGATGGTGGCCACCGTGATCGGGAAGCCAAACGTCACGATCATCATGGACAGCACGCGGCGAGGGTAGGCCACCTTGGCCACCTTGGTCAGCACGTCATAGGCCACGGCCTTGTGCTCGACCTCTTCAATGGCGTGCCAGGCGTACATGGCGCGCACGCGCGGGTCGCTGGTGTCCAGCAGTTCTTTGCGCTCGAAAAAGCAGGTGCACATCATGGCCGTCAGGTGCTCCAGCGCGGCCGTGGCCGACAAGCGCTGATACCGGCTGGTGAAGCGCGGCATGCGCTCGAAGAAGTGTTTTTCCAACTCGCGGTTGATGTAGTCGATGTCCACGCCCTGGGCGGCCAGTCGGTCATTGAACTGGCGGTGGATCATGCTGTGCTGCGCTTCCTGGCGCGTGAAGTCGCGCACCTCTTGCTGCAGCTGCGGGTCGGTGATGTCGTCCTTGAATTCCCGCACGCTGGTGATGAAGAACTTTTCCCCTTGAGGAAACAGCGTCGACATCGCGTCAAAAAAGCGGGTTTTGAACGGATCGTTGTCCATCCAGTAACGGGGAATGTCCGCGTCGTCCAGCCCAAAGTCCAGCTTTTCGCGGGGCACGATGGGCACGTGTTGATCGTGGCGTGAAGCGTGGGCAGCAGTCATGAGACCTCCGGTACGTGAACGTACCTGCACTATAGACTTTTGTATCAGGATGTCTACAGACCTTGATGCCAGTTAGGGGATGCGGGGCGACAGGGCGACTCAGTCCTTGCCACTGGATGAGACTTTGTGTCTCATCAAGCGGCCCTTTTCACGCTCCCACTCGCGGTCTTTCACGGTGTTGCGCTTGTCATGCTCGGCCTTGCCCTTGGCCAGGGCGATCTCGGCCTTCACACGGCCGCCTTTCCAGTGCAGGTTCAAAGGCACGAGGGTGTAGCCCTTTTGCTCGATCTTGCCGATCAGGCGGCGGATCTCGGCCCTGTGCATCAGGAGCTTCTTGGTGCGATCAGCCTCGGGCTTGATGTGGGTGGACGCCGAGCGCAGGGCATTGATGCGCAGCCCGATCAGGTACAGCTCGCCGTCCTTGATGACCACATAGCCATCGGTCATCTGCACCTGGCCCTCGCGAATGGCCTTCACCTCCCAGCCCTCCAGCACCACCCCCGCCTCGTAGCGTTCCTCGAGGTGGTAGTTGAAATGGGCTTTTCGATTTTCTGCAATGCTCATGAGAGGCCGGGGCTTCCTTAAAATAACGACATTCTATGAAGCACGTTCAAAAGTCTGTCTTGCTCTGGTACTCGCCCCGTGAAATGTATGGGCTGGTGACCGGGGTGCAAGACTACCCTCAATTTTTGCCCTGGTGCGAGCGCGCCGAGGTCTTGCAACAGCATCCCGACGGCGTGACCGCCCGACTGCACATCGCATTTGCCGGCGTGCATCAGGCCTTCACCACCCGTAACACGCACGATGAAGGCCGCAGCCTGCACATGGCCTTGGTGGACGGACCGTTTTCGCAGCTGGAAGGCACCTGGCGATTTCTGCCGCTGCAAAAGCCGGGGGTCGAACCCAGCGCCGATCCGCTGGATGCCCCGGCCTGCAAGGTCGAGTTTTCGCTGCAGTACGCATTTGCCAGCCGCACCCTGTCGATGGTGGTCAGCCCGGTGTTTGACCGCATCGCCAACACCTTTGTCGAGGCCTTCGTGAAACGGGCCGAGCAGGTTCATGGGCCTCGCTGACATGACGGCTTCGTCGGCAGCCGCCGGCCGCCACGTGGACATCGAGGTGTGGGTGTCTCTGGCGCCCCGATCAGTGAAAACGGCCACGGTGCAGGTTCCCCTGGGCACCCCAGCGGGCCAGGCCCTCGAAGCCACAGGCTGGATCGGGCAACTCGAGGGGCTGGACGCCACGGGCGTGCACGATGGCCTCAAGGATGGTCGCTGGGTGTTGGCCATCTGGGGGCGCAAGGTGGCGTGGAGCCATCCGCTGCGTGAAGGCGACCGGCTGGAGTTGCTACGCGGCCTCAAGGTGGATCCTAAAGAGGCGCGCCGGCAGCGCTACCGAGCCCAGGGCGAGAAGCTGCCCAAAGGCATCCACCGCAGCCCGAAAAAATCAGGCTCTGCACCAGAGGCCTGAGATTCAGGTCCGGGCAGAGCCTGGGTACGCGCGGATACGCGGATATGTTCAGCGGCAGTTGCTGTTGATCAGCTCCTGGGTGCGCCGCTGCTCAGCGGCACGCCCGCCGTCATCCAGAATTTCGCGCTCGCCCTGTGCATTGACGCGGGCAATTCGCATGCCGTCGTTCAGCGACCGCATGTATGAGCGTGCCCGTTCGCAGTTCTCGGCCTTGGTCTTGGCAACACGCTCCTCTTCGGCTTTTTTCTGGGCGTCAGCCTTGGCTTTCTCTTCCTGCTCGACCTTGCGCTTGCGGGCTTCCAGGTCGGCCGCCTGCTTCAGTTCCGGGTTGGCAGCGGCAGGGGCTGAGGCGGCTTCAGGCGGTGGCGCTGCCCGACGCATGCCGCTGGGCCGGCTCAAGATGGATTGCTCGGGGGTGCCGTTGGGCGGGGGGCGATCGCTGTACTGAACGACGCCGTTGGCATCGCGCCACTTCCATTGGGCCGATGCATCAAGCGGGGTCAGACCGGCCAGCATCGTGGCCAAAGACAGGGCGGCTGCAGACAGCCCACGGAGGTGCGCAGATTTCATGAAGTGCAGTGTAGCGAAGGCCCGCAGGCTTGGGTGTGCGGTATTGCCCAGGATGCTCGCCTATCGAACGACATACGACGCCAAGAGCTGTCATGGCACTCCGCGTATAATCCGCTTTTGCGTCTGGAGCCCGTTCATGCGCCTGCTTGGAAAAGCCCTCACGTTTGACGACGTGCTGCTGGTGCCAGCTTACTCTGAAGTGTTGCCTCGCGACACATCCCTGGCCACCCAATTTACCCGCAACATCCGCCTCAACCTGCCCCTGGTGTCTGCCGCCATGGACACGGTGACCGAGTCGCGTCTGGCCATTGCCATTGCCCAAGAAGGCGGCATCGGCATCATCCACAAGAACCTCACGCCCAAGCAACAGGCGGCTGAAGTAGCGCGCGTCAAGCGTTACGAATCCGGCGTGCTGCGCGACCCCATCACGATCTCGTCTGGCGTGAAAGTGCGCGACGTGATCGAGCTGTCCAAACAACACGGCATCTCGGGCTTCCCGGTGGTGGATGAGGGCAAGGTCGTGGGCATCGTCACCGGCCGCGATCTGCGGTTCGAGACCCGCCTGGATGCCCCCGTTCGCGAGATCATGACCCCGCGTGAGCGCCTGATCGTGGTCCACGAGAGCGCTTCGCCGGCCGAGGCAAAGGCCCTGATGCACCAGCACAAGCTGGAGCGCGTGGTGGTGGTCAACGATGCCAACGAACTCTGTGGCCTCGTCACCGTCAAGGACATCAACAAGCAGACCAACTTCCCCAACGCCGCGCGTGACCCGCACGGCAAGCTGCGCGTGGGTGCGGCTGTGGGCGTGGGCGAGGGCACCGAAGAACGCGTCGAACTGCTGGTCAAGGCCGGTGTCGATGCCATCGTGGTGGACACGGCACACGGTCACAGTCAAGGCGTGATCGAGCGTGTGCGCTGGGTCAAGAAGCACTACCCCCATGTGGACGTGATCGGCGGCAACATCGCCACCGGTGCGGCTGCACTGGCGCTGGTGGAAGCGGGCGCTGATGGCGTCAAGGTCGGTATTGGTCCGGGCTCCATTTGCACCACCCGCATCATCGCGGGCGTCGGCGTGCCCCAGATCACCGCCATCGACAACGTGGCCACCGCGCTGCGCGGCACCGGCGTGCCCCTGATCGCTGACGGCGGTATCCGCTACTCGGGCGACATCTCCAAGGCCATCGCTGCAGGCGCCGGCAGCGTCATGATGGGCGGCATGTTTGCTGGCACCGAAGAAGCCCCCGGCGAGGTCATCCTGTACCAAGGCCGCAGCTACAAGAGCTACCGCGGCATGGGCTCGATTGGCGCCATGAAGGCCGGCTCGGCCGACCGCTACTTCCAGGAAAACGACGAGACCACCAACCCGAACGCCGACAAGCTGGTGCCCGAGGGGATCGAAGGTCGTGTGCCTTACAAGGGCTCGGTGCTGACCATCATTTACCAGATGGCGGGCGGCTTGCGGGCGTCGATGGGGTACTGCGGTTGTGCCACCGTCGAAGACATGCACAACAAGGCCGAGTTCGTCGAGATCACGGCTGCGGGTATCCGCGAAAGCCACGTGCACGACGTGCAGATCACCAAGGAAGCCCCGAACTACCGCATGGAGTGACCGGGTCTGTCGGTCATCACCTGCGACCGGCTCCTGGCCGGGCGTTGGTTTTTTAGGCCTTGCTCCGTGTCACCAAACTTTGCTCTTCAGCCCACCGTCCGATGAAAGCAGACACCGCCACCGCCCAACCCGCTGCCGCCACTGGCGGCCGGGTGGCGGCCATGCGTTTCATCATGATCACCGTGGTGCTGGACATGATCGCCATCGGCCTGATCATCCCGGTGCTGCCGGCGCTGGTGGGCACCTTCACCCAGTCGCAAACCGAACAGGCCGAGGCCTACCGACTGGTCATGCTGGCCTTTGGCGTGGCCAACTTCCTGTGCTCACCCATCCTGGGGGCGCTCTCGGATCGTTACGGTCGTCGTCCCGTGTTGCTCATCGGCATGACGGGTCTGTCCATCA